>DATJKH010000177.1:0-82708 GCA_035491715.1 Vicinamibacterales bacterium
TTTCAGCACCGGTTTTCGCGCAAGATCCCGCCGCCACTGGTTCGACGCCGGCTCCCGCTCCTGCCTCTGACCAGGACGTTCCGGTTGCCGCACCTCGACCGGCGCAAATCGAGCTCAATCTCATCAACCTGCCTACGACAATGTCGATCGCGCGCCACCACAGCTATTTTCGGCTGACGCATCGCTTTGCTTCCGATCTGCGGCGCGGTGACTTCGGCGACCAGGCGGCTGATCTGTTCTCGCTAGATAAGGGTGCCATCATCGGCCTCGAATACCGCTTCGGGATCACCAGCAACATCCAGGCGGGCATTCATCGATCGATGTTCAGCAAGACCATTCAGATGTTCGGGCGATGGGATGCGTTTCGGCAGAGTGAGTCGATGCCGGTTGCGCTCTCTTTGACATTGTCGACCGAAGGGCTGAACAACTACCGCCAGAACTATCAGCATGCCGTCGCCCTTAGTGCGTCAAGAACGTTCGGCGATCGATTGGCCTTGTACACAACACCGGCATTCGTCTCCGACACGCATGCGGTGGACTTCATCGCCGGCCACGAGGAGCATGACCACGATCCAGGACTGGAAGAAGACGAGCACGCGAACCACGACGATACGTGGTTCATGGGCTTTGGTGCCCGTCTCAGATTCTCTGGCACTGGCTACGTCACCGGCGAGTACACACCTCGCCTGCATGGCTATGACCCGAACGCAGCGACATGGGGCGTAGCCATTGAAAAGCGGACCGGTGGTCATACGCTCCAGCTGAATTTTACGAACTCGTTTGGCACAACGTTCGGTCAACTTGCGCGCGGTGGAAATCCGCACGATATCTATCTCGGGTTCAACATCACACGAAGATTCTGATTCTCAAAGGGAGACGATCACATGAAGCGATACGTACTGGTGGCAGTTGCAATTCTTGCCGCCGCTTGCGGCAGCAGCAGCCCGTCATCACCCTCGCAGGCAACCCAGGTCGTGTTCACCGCGGCGTTGAGTCCCGCAAACGAAGTCCCCCCAATCACGAACGCCGACCAGAGCGGCAGCGGATCGGGCACGTTCAGGATGGATCTCACTCGCGATGGTTCCGGCGCGATCACAGCCGCAAAGGCTACGTTCGTATTCAGCCTCAGTAGTTTCCCGGCCAACAGTCAGCTAATCCTCACCCATATCCACACGGGAGCAGCAGGCATCAACGGGAGCCCGATCGTCAATAGCGGGTTATCGGCGGCCACCGCCGTCGCAATGCCGAACGGAAGTCTGGTCAATCAGACATTTTCAAATATCGATGTCACGCCAACCAACGCGCAGCTGATCATCGACAACCCGAGCGGCTACTACTTCAACGTTCACACGACCCTAAGTCCGGGTGGAGCGGCACGTGCGCAGCTGGTGAGACAGTAATTTTCGCGCCGTTAGAGTTTGCACGACGAGCAAAAGGCCGCCGCAGCAGGCGCTGCAGGCGGCCTTTTTTTACTGAAGCTTTCCCGTCGCCCCCTTGCCCTTCCGCGGCCCCTTGTTATCCCTCGCCGGCTCATGATCGAGGTTCGCGACCTTGAGGCCGGTCGCGTAAACCAGCTGCGTGATGTGCGCCATCTTCGGGAAATCGATCTTCGAGACTTCGTCGGTGACGTAGTGGTAATCCTTGTGCAGTCCGGTCGTGTAGAAAATGATCGGGATACCTTTGGCGGCGTAGCTGTAGTGATCGCTGCGCGTGTAGAGCGATTCCGGATCCGTTGGATCGTTGAACTCGTAATCGAGCGCCATCGGCTTGGACATTGACGCGTTCGCATCCTCGTTCAGATTGTGCAGCTCGGTGCTGATGCGATCCGATCCGACGACGTAGACCTTGTTCTCTTCGTTCGGATCGTCACAGCGGTTGCGGCCGACCATGTCGATGTTGAGTTGGGCGGCGATCTTGTCGATGGGCACGATCGGGAAGTCGGCGTTATAGCGTGAACCGTAGAGTCCCGATTCCTCGCCGGTGTGCCACACGAAGAGCAGCGATCGCTTCGGCTTCGGTCCGAGCGCGAACGCCTTAGCCAGTCCCATCAACGCCACGGTCCCCGAACCATCATCGTCTGCGCCATTGTTGATGTTGTCGCCTTGTCGCGGCGTGTCGCGTGTCTGACCCGTGCATCCGCCCGCTCCGGCCGCTCCGCCGCCGAACCCGCGACCGCCGCCCGGCGTCTGCGAGTAGCCGGTGTGATCGTAGTGCGCACCGAACGCGACGTAGGTGTCCTTCAACTTCGGATCGGTTCCGGGAATGATGCCGACCACGTTGTGCGTCAACTGCGTGCGGACCACGGTGTAGTCGGCGTCGACGTTGATCGTCATCTTCACGTTCTTGAGCGCGAAGGGGACGATCGGCTCCTGCTTTGTCGAGAGTTCCTTCAGCTCTGAGTACTTGACGTCGGAGCCGCTGAAGAGGAATTCGAGAAATTCATCTTGCGCACTCAGCGACGGCGCCACCGGCGCGTCGTAGCGCTGCACAGTCGTAAAGTCGCCATTATCGGGTTGACCACCACGACCCGTCGGCTGCGCACCGCGCGCGGGCTGGGTACCCGCGGCACCCTGAGCACCCGTGGCACCCTGGGCACCCGTGGCACCCTGGGCACTCGTGGCACCCTGGGCACTCGTGGCACCCTGGGCACCCGTGGCACCCTGGGCACCCGTGGCACCCTGGGCACCCGTGGCACCCTGGGCACCCCTTCCGCCTCGTCCAAACCCAAATCCTCCCGGCGGCCCGATCACCGCAATTGCGCCTTTCTCGAGCGCATTACGCGAACGTGCAACAAGGAGCCGTGCCGAGCCGGTCGGCAGGCTCTTCGGACCCGAGCCAATGAAGACGATGACCTTACCTTTGGGATCGAGATTGGCGTAGTCGTCGATATGGGCGTCAGGGACTTGCAGACCGTATCCGACGAACTGGATCTGATCGCCGGTGATCGTCTGCTTGCCGCCCATGTTTCGCGAGAAGGTGATTCCCTCGCCGTCCTTGAACGTGCGCTTCTGGCCGTTGACGTCGAGGGTCACCGACGCGTTGCTGTTCGTGCGAACGCCGACAACCTTCACAGTCTGGAAGTAGGAACCGTTGTCGCCGGCGGGTTTTACTCCCCACTCGGCAAGGTGTTGCGTGATGTACCCGGCGGCCAGACCCAGCCCCTCGGTGTAGATCTGGCGCCCCTGGAGTTCATCGGAGGCAATGTAGCTCAACCACTCTTTGAGCTCGGTCGGTTCGATGGATTTTGGGCCCCCGGTGGCGGGCTTTTGCGCCTCCAACCCGGCGGCCATGAAACAAAGGAGAAGGAATAAGGACAGAAATCGACGGAGACGCATCTACAACCAACCTCCATGCAGACGTGCAAAAAAAGACAAAAAGGCCCGTATTTGGAATACGTTCCTACCGGCGCTGATGCTTACCGACCGGGATCAGTGAAAAAATCCCCTTCGGCATCTTTACGTGCACGCCGACCTTCTGATCGACCAGTTGTGTAATCACGACGTTCCCCGCGATGCTGGTGAGCTGATACGCCGCGAGTTTGTCGAGTCCTTTCGTGGCGACAAGGAAATCCACCATCTCCTGGACGGCGATCCGTGTCGCCTTCGTGAGGTCCTCGTCGGTGCCCATGCTGATGTAATCGGTGGAGGTTTCGGCACGCGGCCACGCGAGCGTCATCTTTTTGCGGACGGTGAGCTGCAACTGTCCACGCAGAGATGTTTCGATGGCGGTCTGATCGACTTCTCCATCACCTTGCGCGGCATGTCCGTCGCCAACCTCGAACAACGCGCCGGGAACGTGCACTGGAATGAATAAGGTCGTTCCCGCGACCAGTTCACGATTGTCGAGATTCCCCGCATGAATTCCCGGCGGAGTGCTGCTGACGCGTCCCGCTGACGGCGGCGGCGCCACGCCCATGCTGCCGAAGAACGGATGCAGCGGAATGATGATACCCGGCGCAAATTCGGCGGTCATCGTCTGGCGATCGATGGGAATGACCTTCGTGCTGTTCGGTTGGCAGTTCTCGCGCAGAAAACCCTGGCACCCGTTGTAGCCGTACGGAATGGCGATGTCGATCGACAGAATGCGCACTTCAAGCGCATCACCCGGTTCCGCCCCTTCGACATAAACGGGACCAGTGAGGATGTGCCCGCCCGGTCCCTTGTCGGTCACCGTGTCGACGACATTCCTCAGGGTTTGCTGCACATCATCCGGCTTCACGCCGGCGCGCTCGAGCCCTCGCGGCGTGTTGGTCAGCAGTGTGTCGACGTCGATGATGTCGCCGGACGCGACCCGCAGCACCGGCTTTGCCTCGGACCAGTAGTAGCCGTAGGCAACAGTTTGAGGCGTGGCTTCGAGACGATGAGTCCTGGGTTTTGCGTTCTGCGCCGACACCGCTGTGGCCGACAGAATGAGTATTGCGGCGACCGTGCGCCTGACTGTCATCGGCGCATTCTATACGCGAAGTCTTGTGGCTTCCGGCTTTAGCCGGACGTCCGCCTAAAGGCGGAAGCCACAGCACTACGCTCTTGGCACGTTGCGATCCAGTCCGCGGGCGCGGAACCAACGATAGCCATACGGCTCGAGCTCGATTTCGTGATGACCGTGCTCGCCGGCACGGCTGTCGTTGGTTGCCAGGAGATCAACCAGCACCTGCGTGCCCGCCGTACTGACCGGGATGCGAACGGCGCGCGGCTTGTCGACGAAGTTGTGCAGCACGATCAGCGAATGTTCGCGCCACGTGTACTCCATCACCAGCACATCGTCGGCATTCGTCTTGAGGATCTTCCAGTCGCCCCAGCTGATCTCCGGGCACTCCTTCCGCATCCGAATCTTGCGCTCCACCCAGTTGAGCAGCGAATGCGGATCGCGGCGCTGACCCTCGACGTTGACGCGCTTGTAGCCGTAAATGGGGTCGGAAATGACGGGACGGATCGTGCGGCGCGCGGTCGAGAAGCCGCCGTTCTGGTCGGCCGACCACTGCATCGGCGTGCGCGCGCACTCGCGCTCCGGCAGCGACAGATCGTCGCCCATCCCGATCTCATCGCCGTACTGGATCATCGGTGTGCCCGGCAACGTGAAGAGGAGGCTATACGCAAGCTCGATTCGACGACGGTCGTTGTCGACCATCGGTACGAACCGGCGACGAATGCCGCGATCGTACAGCTGCATGTCCTTGGTCGGCCCAAATGCGGCAAAGACTTTCTCGCGCTGCGTCTTTGTGAGACGGCCGAGATCGAGCTCGTCGTGGCTGCGGAGAAAGTGCACCCACTGGGCAGCCTGTGGCCGCTCTTTGGTCGCTTCGAGGGCCGTGATCAGCGGCTTGAGGTCGCCGGTCGCCAGCGCGTAGTAGATGCGCTGATTCACCGGAAAGTTCAGCATCATCTGCAGCCGGTCGCCGAGATCGCCGAAGTATTCGAGGCTCTCATCGGGCGGCACGTTCGCCTCTGCGAGCAGGACCGCATCGCGGCGCCGCCACTGCAGAAAGTCGCGCATCTCGTGCAGGAACTCGTAGTCCTTGCGCGGCCGGACCCGTGCGCCTTTGCGGCTGATCAGAAACGGCACCGCATCCATGCGGAAGCCGCAGACACCGAGCTGCAGCCAGAAACCCATGATGCGAAGGATCTCGGTCCGTACCGCCTCGTTCATCGTGTCGAGGTCCGGCTGAAAGTCGTAGAACCGGTGGAAGTAGTATTCCCCCGCGACTTCGTCGCGCGTCCAGGTGGCTTTCTGCACACCAGGGAACACCATCCCCTTGTTGTAGTCGGGCGGCCGCGTCTTCGACCACAGATACCAGTTGCGATACGGCGAGTTGGGATCTTTTCGCGCGGCTTGAAACCACGGATGCCGCTCGGATGTGTGATTCACCACGAGATCGGCGATCACCCGGATGCCGATCTGTTCGGCGTGATTCATGAAGTCGACGAACTCGCCAAACGTGCCGAGCTTTGGATGAACGGCGTAGTAGTTCGAGACGTCGTAGCCGTTGTCGCGATTGGGTGACTCGTAGAACGGCTGTAGCCAGATGCAGGTGACTCCGAGTCCCGCAAGGTAATCGAGCCGCCGCGTCAGACCGGCGAAGTCACCAATGCCGTCGTTGTTGCCGTCGACATACTTCTCGACGTCGAGGCAGTAGATAACGGCGTTCTTGTACCAAAGATCGTCGATCAATATGAATCCCTCATCACTACTCACTAATCGTGAATCCTCGAATCGCGGATCCTCGAATTGTGAATCGACCTAGGGGTGCCTCAGCAAAACACATTCCTCACGCCTCTAAGCCCGACAGTCGTACACTGATCACGCGTCGACCAACAGTCGAGCTGCGAACGACTTCGGTTGAGGATTCGGGATGCGGGATTTGTGGATTCGGGATTCGTGGATTCGGGATTCGTGGATTCAACGATTAGCGATTGAGCGATTAGTGATCAGTGATTAGTGATTACCGATGAGCGATTCACATGCCCGAACTCCCTGACATCACTGTGTACCTTGAAGCGCTCTCGTCCCGCGTCCTTCAACAGCCGCTGGAGCGGCTCCGCATCGGCAATCCCTTCATCGTCCGCACCATTGAACCGCCGGTGAGCGCGATCGAAGGCAAACGCGTGATCGAGCTGCGACGGCTGGGCAAGCGCATCGTCTTTGCGATGGAGGGCGATCTCTTTGTCGTGCTGCACCTGATGATCGCCGGCAGACTTCGGTGGCGCGAGCGTGGGGCGGCGATTCCCGGCAAGGTCGGGCTTGCGGCTTTCGACTTTCCAACCGGCACGGCGATCCTGACCGAGCAGGGAGCGAAGCGACAGGCATCGATCCTTTTGATCCAAGGGCCGGCGCAACTAGCGGCTCTCGACCCCGGCGGTCTCGAAGTGCTTGGTTCGACGCTGGCGGAATTCGGCGACCGCCTGACGCGAGAGAACCACACGCTGAAGCGGGCCCTCACCGATCCCCATATCTTCAGCGGCATCGGCAACGCGTATTCAGACGAGATTCTTCATGCCGCGAAGATGTCGCCGATGACGTTGACGTCAACATTGAGCGGCATCGAGATCGCCCGCCTGCACGAGGCGACCATCCAAACGCTCGAACACTGGATTGCGCAGCTTCGCGACGAAACGGGCCACGGCTTTCCTGAAAAGGTGACCGCCTTTCGCGACGGCATGGCAGCTCATGGCCGCTACGGCCGGCCATGCCCGGTGTGCGGCGCACCGATCCAACGCATCGTCTACGCCGCCAACGAAGCGAACTACTGCGCCACGTGTCAGACCGGCGGGCGCTTGTTGTCAGATCGCGCGCTGTCACGGCTTTTGAAGCAGGACTGGCCGAAGACGATTGAAGACATGGAGCGCAAGAAAGAGCAGTTGCGGATGCACGGCACGAAGGAAGACGCGAGTTCGAGGGGCGAAGCCCCTCGATAAAACATGAAATCGATCTTTAATCCCCGCGATCACCTCGAGCTTCACGAACGCGTGCAGCGACTGACCACGTCGCAGCAGCCTCACTGGGGCAAGATGACGCCGCTGCAGATGGTCGCGCATCTGAGCGACTCGCTCAGGATGGCATCGGGGGAACTCGAGGCGGCTCCCAAGAAAGTGCCGCTGCGCTTTTCGCCGCTCAAACAACTGGTGCTGTATCTGCTGCCGATCCCCAAAGGCGTGCCCAGCTCGCCGGAATTGCTCGGGCGCAAGCCCGGAGACTGGAGTACGGAAATTGCGGCGTTGCGCGAGGAACTGAACGGGATCGTCGAGCGCGGCGCCGAAGCACTCGCACCGAGCCATCCGGCGTTTGGAAAGTTATCGGCGAAGCAGTGGGGTGTGCTGATCTACCGGCACATGGATCATCATCTGAGGCAGTTTGGGGTGTAGGACTTGATTGCGGCAAGAAATGTTTCTCCCAGGTCCTCCGCCTTCCGTGCACCGATCCCGCGTATTCCGTGTAACGCATCCATTGTTGTCGGCCGAATCCGCGCCATTTCGCGAAGTGTCGTGTCGTGGAAAATGACGTACGGCGGTACTCCTCGTGCCCGCGCGATCTGCAGCCGCACGCCGCGAAGACGCTCGAACAGATCGCGATCGACATCCTTCCATGAATCCGCCTCGATCCGAGCGCGCTTCTCGACCTGTCCTTTCACCGGTCGCCGCTGACGGGCGAGTACGAGATCGGGATGGCTCGTCGGATCTTTCATCAGCTCGACCCCGCGTTCCGTCAGCATCACCACCGGAAACGCATCGTCGGTCTGTCTGAGATACCCATGCGCAATCAGTTGTTCGATATAGCCACGCACTTCGGGCGTGGTCGAGTCCCGTAGCAATCCAAAGGTCGTCAGCTGATGGTGGCCCCTGTTGGTGATCTGGTCCGTCTCGCTGCCGCACAACACGTTGGCGACGTGGGCGACACCGAAGCGCTGGCCGACACGGGCGACGCAGGACAGGATCTTCCGGGCAACGACGATCGGATCAGCGGCAGTCTCCAGTTCGTCGAGGCAGTAGTCACATGCGCCGCAGTCGTTTCTGGAGTACTTCTCGCCAAAGTAGCCGACAAGCGACCGGTGGCGGCACGTCACGCTCGCCGCATATCGCTCGATATCGCGCAACAGCCGGCGTGACGCGTCGGTCAGCTCGCCGTTGCGCTCGAGCATCACGCGCCACTTCATGAAATCCGCGGTGGAATAAATCAGCAGGCATTCCGCTTCGAGACCATCGCGTCCCGCGCGACCTGATTCCTGCTGATAGTGTTCGAGGGACTGGGGTGCGCCGGCATGCACCACAAATCGCACGTCGGAACGATCGATCCCCATTCCGAACGCGACCGTCGCCACGATCACGTCCGCCTCTTCCTCGAGAAACGCATCCTGGTTGCGGCTTCGATCCTCGTCGGCCATACCGGCGTGATATGGGAGCGCACGCACACCCTGATCGCCAAGCCACGCGGCCAGCGCATCAACCTCCCGGCGCGAGGTGCAGTAGATAATGCCGGCCTGACGACGATGTCGACCGAGGACGTCGAGGAGCTGCCGCTTCAGATTCGATCGGGCAAGCACACGATAGATGAGATTCGGGCGATCGAACGAGCCAACGAGCTCAACCGGATCGATCAGGCCAAGTTGTAACGCGATGTCGCGCCTGACGCGCGCGGTTGCGGTCGCCGTAAACGCGTGCAGCGTGATGCCGGGCAACAACTCACGCAAACGGCCGAGCTGTCGGTACTCGGGACGGAAATCATGACCCCACTGACTGATGCAATGCGCTTCGTCGATCGCCACGAAGCGCACATGGCATCCGACGAGAAGATTCATGAAGCTTTCGCCGCCGTCGCCGACGAGGCGCTCAGGCGAGACATACAGCAGTCGATATCGTCCAGCTCTCAGCCCCGACAGCACCGACGCTTTTTGATCGGACTGTAGTGAACTGTTGTAACAAGCGGCCGGCACGCCGTTGCCAACCAGCGTGTCCACCTGATCCTTCATGAGCGAGATGAGCGGGGAGACGACCACGGCGAGGCCATCACGGATCACTGCCGGCGCCTGAAAGCAGAGTGACTTGCCTCCGCCTGTGGGCAAAACAACAGTCGAGTCGCGACCGGACAGGATTGCGGCCATGGCTTCACGCTGCAGCGGGCGGAACGAGGTATAACCCCAATAGCGCTCCAACGCCTCGGAGAGCGCTGCATCGTGCGACACGACCGAATCCATGGATGCGTCCATGGTAACGGAAACACTCTAGTCCGTGTCATCCGTGTTCATCCGTGGCCGTGAGTCCGTGTTCATCCGTGTGAGTCCGTGTTCATCCGTGGCGTGAGGCCCGTGTTCTGGAGTTGTGCCTTTGTTCACCGAAACCACATCCGGCCTGTGGTGCGAAGCCGGCCGCTTTCATATCGATCCCTGGCAGCCAGTCGAACGTGCGGTGATCACCCATGCACACGGCGATCACGCCCGTCCGGGCAACGCAGCCTATCTCTGCGCGTCGGCCTGCGAACCATTGCTCCGTCGTCGATTCGGCAGCGACGTCACCATTGAGTCGATCCCATACGGGCAGCAGCTCATGCTCGGCGACGTTCGCGTGAGTTTTCATCCGGCAGGCCACGTGCTCGGATCAGCGCAGGTCCGCATTGCAGGCTCGGATGGCGTCTGGGTCGTAGCCGGTGACTACAAACGAGTACCCGATCCGACGTGCGACCCGTTCGAACCGGTCGAGTGTGATGTCTTTGTTACCGAGTCAACCTTCGGGCTGCCGATTTATCGATGGGATCCGACGTCAGCGGTCATCGACGACATCGCGTCCTGGTGGCGCAAGAACGAAGCCGCCGGTCGAACGTCAGTCCTCTTCTGCTACACGATCGGGAAGGCACAGCGGCTGCTTGCCGAGCTGATGCGTGTTACTGATCGCACGGTTTACGTGCATGGAATGATGCTCGCGATGATCGAGGCGTATCGCCAGTCCGGCGTCTCCATGTTGCCGGTCGAACCGGTCATCGAACAGACAAGCCGTGGACGCTCGAAGGCCGCGTCGTTCGCCGGCGAGTTGGTGCTCGCACCGCTATCGGCGCGCGGGACACCGTGGATGCGCCGCCTGGGTGAGATCTCTGATGGTTTCGCATCCGGCCTGATGCGCGTGAGAGGTGTCCGTCGTCAACGCAGCTACGATCGAGGGTTCGTTCTCTCGGATCACGCGGACTGGCCGGCGCTCCTTCAGACGATCGCCGAAACCGGCGCCAGCCGGGTGCTCGCGACCCATGGTTACGCGGAGCCGCTGGCGCGGTATCTACACCAACACGGTCTCGAGAGCGGTGTGATCAGGACCGCCTGGGAGGGAGAACCCACGGGTGATTGAAGAGGCGCCTGCGGCTCGAGCGAGGGGCCGGAGGGAAGCGCCGCGGCGCGGCGCCCCCGAGCGAGCGCGAGCGGGGGTGGGGCCCCGCGAGCAGTAATGAAAGCAGACACGTCGCCATGAAACTCTTCGCCACCCTCTACGACGCCATCGACAGTACGACGTCGACCAATGCGAAGGTCGCAGCGATGGTGGCCTACTTCAAAGACGCACCACCTGCTGATGCGGCGTGGGCGGTATTCTTCCTCACCGGCCGGCGATTGAAGCGGCTCATCTCGTACCCAGCGATCCACGCGTGGACGCTTGCGGCGACGGGACTTGAATCATGGCTGCTCGAGGAAAGTTATTCGGTGGTGGGCGACGGCGCCGAAACGGCGGCGCTCGTGCTCGATCAAGTGGCGGTGGTGTCATCGGCAGACGTGCCGCTGTCGGAGTGGGTCGAAGGACGGATCCTTCCGCTTCGCGAGCTCGACGAGGACACCCAGGAGCGGCGTGTGACCTCCTGGTGGAGCGGCCTCGATCGACTCCAGCGGTTCATGCTCCTGAAGATCCTGACCGGTGAACTGCGTGTCGGTGTCTCGCACACACTGGTCGTGCGGGCGCTGGCGCAGGCCGCTGATCTGCCGCCAACGACGATCGCCGCGCGGATGATGGGTGACTGGACTCCAAGTGCCGACTGGTTCACGGGGCTCCTGTCTCACGAACAGACGAGCGACGATCGGTCGCGCCCGTATCCGTTCTTTCTGGCCGCGCCGCTCGAGGAGCCAGTCGAATCGCTGGGATCGCGGGGCGAGTGGATCGTGGAGTGGAAATGGGATGGGATTCGGGCGCAGCTGGTATGCCGCGGTGGCGGCGTGCACCTCTGGTCGCGCGGAGAGGAGTTGATCACCCACCGCTTCCCGGAAATCGCCGCGGCCGCAACCAGGCTGCCCGATGGCACAGTTCTCGATGGTGAAGTGCTGGCGTTTCGCGATAATCGACCGCTTCTCTTCTCCGCGTTGCAACAGCGAATCGGACGGCAGAAACAGGTGGCTCAGATGGTCCGCGCCGTCCCGGTTGTCTTCATGGCGTACGACATCCTCGAGGATCGCGGCGTCGACATTCGCAGTCGGCCGCTCGAGGAGCGGCGCTCGATCCTTGAAACACATCTCACCACGGTGTCGGTCCTCCGCACGTCGGACATCGTCACCGCGGAGAGTTGGCCGGAACTGGCGGCGCTGCGGGAGAATTCACGGGCGCTTGGTGTCGAAGGGCTGATGCTGAAGCGAAAGGGCTCGGCATACGGTGTCGGAAGGCGGCGCGGTGATTGGTGGAAGTGGAAGATTGATCCATACACAATCGATGCGGTGCTGATCTACGCGCAACCAGGCAGCGGGCGTCGCGCCAGCCTGTTGACCGATTACACATTCGGCGTGTGGGATCAGGGAGAGCTCGTGCCGATTGCGAAGGCTTATTCCGGCCTGTCGAACGACGAGATTGCCGAAATGGACAAGTGGATCCGCCGCCATACCCGAGAACGGTTCGGCCCGGTGCGCCACGTGGAGCCACTGCACGTCTTTGAACTCGGATTCGAGGGGATCGCCGCGTCACCGCGGCATCGATCAGGGATTGCCCTGCGTTTCCCTCGAATGCTGCGTTGGCGAACGGACAAGAAAGCCGAAGAAGCCGATACGCTCGAACACGTCCGACGAATTCTCGAGACAGCCCGCGCACACGGAGGATCGGCCGAATGAGCCGGCGGCTGGCTGAAAGGCTCCTGGTCTTCTTGTGTGCGCTCGCCGGAGCGTCGCCGGCGGTCGCGCATCCAGCACCATTCAGCTACCTCGATGTCCGCCTCGCAGGAACTGCGCTCCAGGGCACGCTCGTACTCCACGATTTCGACGTCGCACACGAACTGAAGCTGGCAGCGCCGGAACCACTCCTCGATCCTGCAACACTCGCGAGCTATGCGCCGGCAATCAAGCAGTTGGTGATCGAACGCGTGCGTATGACCGCCGATGGACGTCCGGTGACATGGGAAATCACCAATGTTCGTTCTCTCCCCGATCGAACGGCGATTGAAATCGCGTATCGCATTCCACCTGGCGCGACGATTGGCCGCCTCACAATCGAAGCGATTCTTTTTCCCTACGATCCAAACCACCAGACCTTCGTGAACGTGTATGAAGGCGACACGCTGACGAGGCAGCAGGTGTTGAGCGCCGCTCGAGCGTCGGTGGAGTACTACTCCGGCGGGCGCCAGGGGGCGCTTGCCGTGTTCAAGGAGTTCACCGGGGCAGGGATCCACCACATCGCGATCGGCCCCGATCACATCCTGTTCATCGTCGGATTGCTGTTGCTCGGCGGATCGCTCCTTCGGCTGCTGGCGATTGTCTCGGCCTTTACGATTGGACACAGCATCACTCTGTCACTCGCGGCGCTCAACATCGTCGCGCCGCCGGCTCGAATCGTCGAACCAGCCATCGCCCTGAGCATCGTGTATGTTGGCGCCGACAACCTCGTGTCGGCCAAGGGCGCACGCGATGTCCGGGCATGGATTGCCTTGTTCTTTGGCCTCGTCCACGGGTTCGGCTTCGCCAGCGTGCTGCGCGAAATCGGTCTTCCCCCTCGGGCGCTGGGCATATCGCTCTTCTCGTTCAACCTGGGGGTTGAGATCGGTCAGGCGGTGCTGGTGGTGATCGTCGCGTCGCTCCTGTCACTGCTGCGATCGCGAAGTCCGATACGTGCGCGACAGGTGGTCACGGTCGCGTCGGTCGTCGTCACGCTGGCGGGGGCGTACTGGTTTGTCGAGAGGATATGGTGACGGCGCGGTCTGAAGCCGCGGCCCTACATTCGTTTGTGACTCTCGATATATTTCCGCGCGAACTCCTCGAGGTGCGGCGCGTTTTTGAGGCCGACCTTTCGCGCATCCTCGAGCGCGGCATCAGCTGACATCCCGTCGCGCAGCGCACGGCGGATCATCCAGAAGGCTCCAACTCGAATCGCCGCCGTGCAATGAATGAACATCGGGCGGTTGGCCGGATCGTCGGTGATCTTCAGAAACTCGTCGGCCTGTGCGTCCGTTGGCGCGGTGTAGACGACGGGGATGTTGAAGTATTTCATCCCGGCCTTCTCGACGGTTGCCTGCTCCTCGTCGGCGCGGTGCTCCCCTGGTGTGCGCAGATTCAGCACCGCCTGGATCCCGTCCCCCTTGAGTTTCGCGAAGTTCTCCATCCGTGGTTGTCCTCCGGTGCAGAATTGCGGCGTCACCTGGAGGAAATTCCGAATCGGCGGGACGTCCTGCGCAGGTGCGGCCGTCTGCGGCGACGATGACTGCGCCATCAGTTGACCCGCGAAAACAACGCTAGCGATGGTAGCGATCAGTGATTTCTCCATAGCCCTGTTCGATGAGTGTACCATCAGCACATTGAACATTAGATGCGAAAGCTCCCTTTCGTCCTCGCCGCCTTGCTGTTCATCCCAGTGCTTGCAACAACACAGGGTCCGCCGCCATTTCAGGTCTATGAAGCTTCCATTGCACAGATCGAATCCGAGCTCGCAGCCAGGCGGCTGACGTGTCACGCACTGGTCGAGCAGTATCTCCGCCGCATTGACACTTACGACAGGAAAGGCCCGGCGCTCAATGCGCTCGTGGAAACCAATCCGCGCGCACTCGAGCAGGCCGACGATCTCGATCGACGATTCCGGACATCCGGCCCTGTCGGCCCCTTGCATTGCGTGCCGATGATCGTCAAGGACAACTTCGAAACGATCGGGTTGCAAAGCGCCGCCGGTTCGCTGGCAATGAAGGGATTCGTTTCTTCGAAGGACGCATTTCTCGTTAGGCGTGTAAAGGACGCGGGCGCCATCGTCCTGGCGAAATCGAATATGGCGGAGTGGGCATTCAGCCCATACGAAACCGTCAGTTCGATTCTTCCTGGATACACCCGGAACCCGTACGCACTCGATCGGGTTACAGCGGGATCGAGCGGTGGCACCGCCGCAGCCGTAGCGGCCAGCTTCGGCGCTATCGGGCTCGGCAGCGACACCGGAAACTCAATTCGCGGCCCCTCATCCCATCAGGCACTTGTCGGTATTCGATCGACGATGGGGTTGACCAGCCGTGCCGGCGTCGTTCCCTTGAATTTGCTCGCCGATATTGCCGGGCCAATGGGGCGCACGGTGGAAGATGCCGTCGCGGTGTTTCAGGTGATTGTCGGCGAGGACCCGGACGATCCCATTACCCTCACGACGAATTACCCGCAGCCAGGACTGCGGCCATCAGGACATCCGGCCGCGATCCCTGATTATCGAGCGGCGCTCGTACGAGAGGGTTTGAAAGGGGCGCGTCTCGGCGTCTTGCGCCAGGCATACGAGCGCGATTCCACCGATCCGGAAATCGTGCAGGTGTTCATGGCGGCGATCGAAGAACTGAAGCGCGCCGGCGCAACAGTGATCGATCCCGCGCCGGTCGATGTCGCCAACCTCCGTCGAGCCCAGAACACGGGCACGTGCGGCGGATTCAAGTACGACATCAATAACTATCTGTCCGGGCTCGGCAGCCGGGCGCCAGTTCATTCCCTCGACGACATCGTTCGCTCGCGGCGATTCCACCCGTCGGTGCAACTGCGGCTCGAACGCGCCCAGGAAAGCACCGAGAACAATGGACCTGAGAGCGCCGCGTGCAAGGCCGAAGCGGATTATCGCGAGCAATTCCGCGCTGCCGTGCTCGCGACCATGGACACACACAAGCTGGACGCGTTCATTTATCCAACCTGGAGCAACCCGCCGCGCCTCATTGGCGACCTGAACACGCCGCATGGAGATAACAGCCAGGTTTTCTCGCCGACGACCGGGTTTCCAGCGATTAATGTGCCGATGGGTTACACGCGAGAGGGAACGTTGCCGGCTGGTGTGACGTTCTCTGGCAGGGCCTGGGAGGACGCGACGCTTATCAAGCTTGCCTACTCATACGAGCAGGCGGCGCGCCACCGGAAACCGCCGGCAAGCACGCCGCCTTTACCTCGTTAAGGCCGTCGCGATGAAGCGAACTGCAAGGAGCCGGCGACCCGATCGAACACGTCGTCGTAGGCACCGAACTCCTGGTCAGGGGCGACGCCGATCAGATAGAACAGCGTCCCATCGTCGAGCGTGGTCGTGTAAAGCGCAATGCGCTCCTGGCGGCCAGTCACATCGTTCTGGTTCGTCAGCATCGTCCGCAAGCCGCGGCGTCCGCCAACCGTCCCGCGATCCCATCCACCGTCGCGTCGCATCCGCGGATTGGACTGCGACAGGTCCTGCACGAGCTCCTCGCTCGCACTCTGCAGATCCCGACTGTCGTTCCTCGCCACTCCGGCTTCAACACCATGGGTGAAGACGCTCTGCTGATTCACCGCGCCGTATCCACCTTCGGGTGCGAACGTCACTGAGTTGTTTGCCGGCAGCTCGCGCCAGTTCGACGGCACGCTGATCCGAAACAGGTTGCCTTCGTTGTACGACGAGTAGCGCGACGACGGGCGTTCGACATTGGTGCTGATGCGTCCGCCGTTGGAAGGCGCACCGCCGCCGCGCGTGTTCCCGGCGTTCCTCGTGGCTTCCTTGGTCGACGGCGCCGGCGACATCTGGCGAAGTCTTCCTTGAACGCTCTGGAACCCACCGCTGTCGTGGCGTGCGTTGACGACTCGCAGCGACTCCGCTTCCTTGGTGATGTAAGCGTAGCGGTTGCCGGGGTTCGGGTGATCGCTGAGCCACTGGGGTCCGCCCGATCCGCCCTGCTGCTCAATCGTCTTGAACATGTTCGCCATGTCGCGCGGATCGTAGCCGGCGCGCGCCATGATCTGCGATCCTTCGAGGTCAGCCTGCTTTTCGTATTCCCGGCTGTATCGCAGGAACGCGGTGCCCAATCCGAACTGCGTCCCTTGCGCGATCAACGTGCCGGCATTGCCGCCAACAATTGCACCAAGGATCGCGCCCGCAATCGTTCCGACCTCGTAGGGGGTGGCCTTGGTTGCCTGTGCAGTGCCATGCCGAAGGGCAACGTGACTCAATTCGTGCGCGATGACACCAGCGACTTCGCCTTCGTTCTTTGCCGCTTCGATCATGCCGCGGTTGACGTACATCGGACCGCCCGGCAAGGCGAAGGCGTTGATTTCCTTCACATTCACGACCTTGAATGTGTAGTTGAATTCCGGATGCTGCAATTCAGCGGGAATCGCACCAGCCAGCCGGTGTCCGATATCTGAGACATAAGAGGTAACGTTGTCGTCCCGCAGCAATGGCATCTGCTGCTCGACCTCAGCGGCCGCCTCGCGTCCCAGCTTCACATCATCTTTTGGGTCGTATTTGTTTTTCGGCGCAGTGATTTTCGTTTGTGCGCTCACCATCGTTGCCGAGAGCACAACCGCCAAAATCGCCGCGTGAGTTCTTGGCGCTCGCATCATTTCCACTCCTGCTGGACGCCAACCCATAGGGCGTCCACCGGTCTAGGCACAGGGAATGCGGAAATCATGCCGACCCATTGACCGTTAGGTCATCCGTACAAGTCCTTATAAATCAATCGGAACTGACGAGCAGTCTGGCTGGTACGGTCAGCAGACGCCAGGGTTGAGGGCGAGCTGTCCTCAAACCTGTGTACCGCCGCGCGCATGTGTCTTCAGCTCAGCCGGCGAGGGAATCAGGGGTGGGGCGTGTGAAGCCGCAATGAAGACTGAACGGGCGGGCCGGCGGAGGCTGCCGGCCCGCCCTTTCCGCTACCGCCCTTTCTACGAGCAGCTGCCTCCAACTTCGCGGACTGAGGTCACGCGAATCTGCTGCGTCGCTTTATCGCTGCTGCTGCTTCGTGACGAACTCGCTGCGCCCGGCTCGGTCGATGGATTGGCGCCGGCCGCTGAGCTCGAACTTCCAGCACTCTTCTGCAACGTGCCTTTCACCTCTACCTTCTTGCCAATAAGCGTCGAGAAATTCGAGGCACTGCCGCTCAGCTTGTAGGTCGTACCGCTCGACATCGACGAACTCGCCGCGCCAGGCGTGGTCGCCCCGGTCGTACCAGTCGGGGCTCCGGTCGCCGACGACCCGCTCGACGTTGTTGCATCGGTCAGGATGTAGCCTCCCCCAGCTGCTGCCGACGCCGACGGCTGTCCAGCGTTCGGGTTTGCTGGCGGAGTAGCAGTCGGGCTGCTCGACTCGCTGCCAGATTTCAGACATCCGGTTACAGTCACGGTCTGCTCGTTACTGCTGCGGTTCTTGTCCTGGTCCGGCGAGGTCGACTGCGGCGTCGACTGCGCGGACACGGCAACCGCGAGGGCAGCCGAAAACACCGTTCCCAACATGAAGTCGCGTTTCATTCATTACCTCCCTCGGTAGCGTTTCATCTATTCGTTCGGTTCCACTCGTGCAAATCGAAGGCCCGTTCGGATCGCCGGCATGTAGCGCCATTTGCGCGGTGGCCCGCAGTAGGGCGTAGCGCACAGATACGTTGCCCCCTCTTCACGGTTACATGCGCGTATGATTTCGCCCATGCATATCAGAGTGGCGACGGCGGTCCTGCTTGGATTTATGCTCGAGGCCACAGCAGCAACGGCTCAGCCAAAGGTCATCCGCACAGCACGCATGTGGGACGGCGCTCGAGTTGTGAACGACGTTCAGATCGTGATCGAAGCTGATCGCATCGTTCGCATCATCGACGGCAGATCAGCAGTACCGGAAAACGCCGACGTCATCGACCTCCGCAATTACACGCTGATCCCAGGGCTGATCGACCTGCACACGCACATGACGTACTACTGGGATCGTCAACTGGGAACACGCCCACTCACTCAGCGACGGCGGCCAGCAGTGACCGTCTTTCTCGCTCAGGAGAACGCGCGGCGCACGCTGGAGACAGGCGTCACAACCGTTCGAGATCTCGGAGCAAGCAACGACACGGATTTCGCCATGCGGGATCTGATCGCGATGGGTGCGATGCCGGGACCACGCATGATTGTCGCCGGCCAGGGACTTTCCGCACCGAGACAGGCGGCGGCACCGAACCCGGACGCGCTCCGCAGCGCAACTGCAGACCGGATCAAAAACGGATCAGACTGGATCAAGGTTTACGCATCACGAGGCAGTTTCGACAGCGTCGACACGACGCAGACGCTGACCTTCGAGGAAATGAAAGCGATCGTTGATACGGCGCACAGCGCCAGCCACAAGGTTGCGATTCACTCCTATGGAGCGTCCGGCGTGAAAGATGCGATACGCGCAGGAGCGGATTCCGTCGAACACGGGATTGAACTGGACGATGAAACCCTCGCCGAGATGGTCAGACGCGGAACGGTGTGGGTGCCGACCATCGATCACAATCGGTATTACATCGACGCGAAAGATGAGTACGGGTTCAAACCGGAGGCGATCCCACCGTTGCAGGAATACCTTCAGAAGAACCTCGACTCGACGAGACGCGCCGTCAAGGCGGGCGTGCGAATTGGCATGGGCTCTGATGCGGTCTACTCAATGTTTGGTCAGAACACCCGCGAGTTGGGATGGTTCGTCAAGGCAGGCATGTCACCGGAGCAGGCTCTGGCGACCGCCACCACGACGGCAGCCGATCTGCTGGGCATGAACGACAGGCTCGGACGTATCGCACCCGGCTTTACCGCGGACCTCGTGGCGGTCGAGGGGAACCCGCTGCAAACCATGGACGCGCTGTTCACTGGTGTACGGCTGGTAATGAAGGATGGGAAGATCGTGGTCGATAAGAGGTGAGCTATTTCAAGCCGTTTTTCACGATTCGATATAGCAGCACTGCCATGCGTTTCGTTTGCGATGGCAGGGTATTCAGATCCGCAGTTTCCTTGACCGTGTGATCGTCGTGGCCCATCAGCCCGACGCCGTCAATGATCGTCTTCACCTCGCTCGCCGCGAACGAGACATCCGCGGCACCGGCGCGATCGGGCGTGACGGCGGTCACAGCTCCATATCCGAGATCACGGCTCGCCTGGTCGTACATCGCCAGCAGCCTGGCGTTTCCGGCCGTGGGAGCCATCGGCGGGTATCCCTCATCAAAGGTAATCGTCGACGACGTGTGCGGCAACGAAGCCGAGACAATCTCGGTCATCGTCTGTTTTGCCTTCTCGAACTGCTCGCGCGAGAGAGCGCGGAGATCGCCTGATACAACGGCATGTTCGGCGACGACGTTGGTTTTGCCAAAGGCGGAGCCGCGAAGCTGCACTGGATCGAACTCGACGCTGGTCCCGCCAAGCATGACCCCGGGGTTGAACGTGAGGTGCGGCTCCCCTGCCATCCGTTCTCTGAACGCGTTCAGGATGCGCGCCAGCTCATAGGTCGCCCCGTAGCCGATGTCCTCGCGGAAAATCTGCGACGAGTGGGCGGGTGTTCCGTGCGATCGGACTTGCCAGCCCATTGTTCCTCTCCTCGCAGTCACCGCAAGGCGCGGATCGGCCGGCCCATCTTCGAACCCAATCGCGAGGTCCGCTCCTCTCGCCGCCGAGACGAGCGCTTCTCTCGCCGTACTCAACGGCTCGCCGGAATCCTCTTCATCACCGGTCATCACCACGACGACATTCATCGATTTGAGCACGCCGATCGACTGCAGTGCCTTCAGCGCACCGATCATGACGACGTCCCCCCCTTTCATGTCGATGATGCCGGGGCCGCGGGCGTTGCGTTCGTCGATACGTTCGAATTTCTGAAACGGGCTGTCCTTCTCGAAGACCGTATCGAGATGTCCAATCAGCAGAATCCGCGGGCCGGTGCCCGGATGATCAGCGACGAGATGGCCGGCACGCTTGAACGCGACGCCATCGACCCAACGCGTCTGAAATCCAAGCTGCTCGAGTTCGGCGCCGAACACGCGTCCGACCTCTCTCACTCCGTCGAAGTTCTGCGTGCCGCTGTTGATGTTGACGACGCGTTCGAGCAGCCCGAGCGATTCGCCGTTGTGCGCATCGATGTATGCGCCGAGCGCACGTTCTTCGGAGTTGAGGGATTCTGCCTGCATGAGTGTGAACGCGACCAGAAAGACGAGACGCGATAGGGCGGACATTCCCGCGATCATAGTCCGAGGTGCAATGTCGGGCGCGGTCTTTAGACCGCGCCAGGCAGGGTGTAAAGACCCTGCCCTACTAAGGCAGGGGCCGTATATCTCCGCGCAACAGCGTCAGCGGGCCGAAGACTGGCTGACCCAGCTGGCCGGCGTCGACGCCAATCGTTCCTTCGAGCCGGTAGGCCAATGGTTGACGATTCGCTGCGCGTCTCACGCTGTCGGCGAGCCCTGGGAGACTTGCGAGGCTGACCGTCAGATCGATTGGCACGGTCGTATCACTGCCAGCCGCGAGCGGAAGGCCGAGCGGAAAATCGACGTCCGCCGCGCGGGCGTCTTCGAGAAACAGCGTGCCTTTGAGCGTGCCGAGTGTGAGGTTGAATGGGTTCGGATTGGTGACCTTCGCCCAGAGACGAACACCAGCACCACCAATCGGCAATCCGGAACCTGCACCGGTCATTCGGATTTCCGCGCGATGATCGGGTGCCTGCTCGAATCGCGGCGCTTGCACGAGCGCCGACAGCCTGCCCAACTCTGCGCATCCGATCGACAACATCCCCGCCACAGCACATGCGGCGATTCTGCAGCACATGGCGACCTCCGCCGCGGTACCTGCAAGACTCGTCCCACCATCCGTGTTCGCTTTTTTGCCTTTCCTTGGCCCTTTTCTCTTTTCCCTTTTCGCCTGTTCTGTACACTGAAGAGGTGATCCGGGTGCTCCGCTCGTCGGCGGCTCGACGCGTGATTGCTGGTGTGGCGCTCGCGGCGCTACTCGCGGCGACCACCGCGCTGGCGCAGAGACGACGGGGCTTCGGGTTCGGCTACGGGTGGACGCCGCTGCGAATGGCGACGCCGGAAAGCTTCGACGGCGGCTTCAACTTTTGTCGCATCATTTTTTCGCAGGCCAGCGACGGCGACTTCGGCGGCGACTGGAGCGTCGACTATCCACGCGCCGACATCAATCTTTCAATTCGACTGTCGGAACTCACGCGCACGCGCATCAGCCGCGATGCCGGCGGCGAACCGAATCACGTCCTCCTCCGCCTCACCGATGATCTGATGTTTCAATGTCCGTTCATCATGATGACCGAGGTCGGGAGCACGTACTTCAGCCCCGAGGAGGTGCAGCGGCTGCGTGAGTACTTGTTGAAAGGGGGCTTCCTCTGGGCCGACGATTTCTGGGGCACCTGGGCGTGGGAAGTCTGGGCGCGTGAGATCGGAAAAGTATTGCCGCCCTCCGAGTACCCCATCGTCGATGTGCCGCTGACCGATCCGATCTTCCATCAGCAGTTCGATGTCAAACGCGTCATTCAGATTCCATCGATCAGCATGTGGCGCGCGCTTGGCGGCGGCACTTCCGAACGCGGTCCCGACAGCGCGACCCCGGAGGCGCGGGCGATTTACGACAAGCAAGGCCACATGCTGGTGTTCATCACCCACAACACCGATTTCGGCGACGCCTTCGAACAGGAGGCTGCCGATCCGCAGTATTTCTACACCTTCTCGGTCGAGGGCTATCAGACCGGCATCAATGTGTTGTTGTACGCGCTGACGCATTGATGTCCGCTGCAACGATCTCCGTTTGCGCGCTGCTGCTGGTCATCGCCATCAGCTGCACATCGCGTATCAACGTCGGGCTGCTCGCCATTCCAATTGCGTGGCTGGTCGGCGTCTACGCCGGCCGTCCGGCGGACGCGGTGCTCGCCGGATTTCCGACGTCGCTGTTCATCATTCTCGCCGGAGTCACCATTCTCTTCACGCTCGCCGAGGTCAACGGCACCATCGGTCTTCTCGCACGACGCCTGTTGTCACTTGCGCGAGGACGTCATGCACTCGTACCGCCAATCATGTTTCTCATCGCCTGTGCGATTGCCACCATCGGACCTGGAGCGATCGTATCGGTGGCGCTGGTCGCACCCGTCGGCATGGCGCTCAGCACGCGCGCCGGAATCTCGCCATTTCTCACCTCGCTGATGATCGCCAACGGCGCCAACGCCGGAAACCTCTCGCCACTTTCTGCCGTGGGCATCATCGCCAGCACCCGGATGGCCGCGGCGGGCCTGGGCGGTCACGAGTGGCGGGTGTGGGCCGCGAATTTCCTCGCCCACGCCCTGGTGGGAGCAGCGGCGTACCTGCTGCTCATTCGACATTCACGTCCGCCAGCAGAGGCGACGCAGGATCGTCCTGAAGCGCTGACGGGCCATCAATGGTTTACGTTGGCAACCATCGTCGCGTGGATCATCGCGGTTGTTGGCTTCGGTGTGTCGATTGGTCTTGCAGGTTTCGCCGCGGCGGCGATTCTGATTCTCGCTGGTGTCTCGGACGAGACCGCGGCGATCAGGCGCATGCCATGGGCAGCGATCGTCATGGTGTGCGGCGTCACCCTGCTCGTGGCGATGGTCGAAAAAACCGGCGGCATGGACGTGTTCACCATGCTTCTGGCGAAACTCGCACGTCCAGCGACAATCAATGGAGTAATCGCACTGGTGACGGGCTTAATCTCCACCTACAGCAGCACGTCCGCCGTCGTCCTTCCCACATTCCTCCCCACCGTCCCCGGCCTCGTGCAACAAGTCGGTGGCGGCAATCCTCTCGCCGTGGCATTGAGCATCAACGTCGGTGCCTCGCTCGTCGATGTCTCGCCACTGTCGACGTTGGGCGCGTTATGCGTGGCCGCGGTGCCCGACGCGGAAGTCGCGCGCGATCTGTTTCGGAAGCTGATGATCTGGGGCTTCTCGATGGCCGTCGTGGGCGCGCTGCTCTGCTTGCTGTTTGCCAATGCGTTCGCCGGGTGACGTGTCGAGCTGCTTCGGGCCTTCGAATCTTCGACGATTTGCCGTCAGCCCGCGCAGTTCGACACGTGATGCGTGCTCACTTGAGATTGGTCGTGAAGAATTTCACGACGAGCGGCCACGATTCCTGCGCCGCCCTCAAATTCGCCCCGCCGGCGCCGGCCTGCGCGCCCATGAATCCATGGCCGGCTCCTTCGTAGGTGTGAATCTCGTAGCTCTTCCCCAGCTTTTTCATCGCCGCTTCGGTCGCGGGAATGGTCGCGCCAATCCGCGCATCATTGCCGGCATAGAGTCCGAGAACGGGTGCTTTGACGTTCGCGAGCTTTGTTTCGACCGTGCCATCATTGGCGCCGGGCGCATCACCGTAGTAAACAACGGCTGCGTTCAGCGCCGGCTGCGCCGCGGCAAAGCCGAAGCTTCGCGCACCACCCCAGCAGAAGCCGACCACACCGGTCTTGCCATTGGATGCCGGTAGCTTCTTTCCGTACTCCATCGCGGCATTGAGACGCGCATTGACGTCGTCGGGTGTCAACGCCTGAATCGCCTGTCCAACACCAGTGCCGAGCGACTCGGTTCCGCCGCCATTCGGCCCTTTGCCTGAGAGAAAGTCGGGAACGATGGCAATGAACCCGTCCTGTGCAAGCTGGTCACCGACTGCCCGGGCGATGTCGGAGATGCCACGGATGTCGTGAATCACGAGAACGACACCGGACTTCGCCGAACGCTCCGGATAGACGACCCACGATTTCAGGACAGTGCCGTCGGTCATTTTGATATCGGCCCATTCGCCATGCCGCGCCGATTCCTTCAACGCACGGGCCGCATGCTCGGCAGTGCCGGCCGGAATGGCGTCGTTCCACGGGACTTCGATCGGCGGGACCTGCGGTCCCCGGCCACCCTGTCCGCGAGCCCCGGGCGCCTCTGCTGGCGGGGTCGCAGGAGGCGTCGACTGTGCCTGCATGTGATCGTGCACATGTTGAGCTAGCACCGGCGTCGCAAGCGCCATCGCGGCAAGAAAGAACATCGTTCGTTTCATTCAACCCTCACTCTAGTTGTAGGGCGGGGTCTTCAGAGCCCGCCAGCATGGAATACCCAAACCTCACACGCGGCGTTTACAAGCCATTCGTCACATCTTTTTATCGACGCAAAAACCGCGTGCTACCCTCACGCGCATGTCATGGTGGAAACGCAGCAAACCCGTCGACGATGGCGTCAACCCGGATATGCCGCTGATTCGGCTGGAGGGCATCAGCAAGGTCTTCAAGGGAGACGCCGACGAGGACACCTGGGCGCTCTGCGACATCACGCTGGACATCGGCCGCGGCGAATACATTTCGGTCTCCGGTCCGTCTGGATGCGGAAAGTCCACGTTCCTGTCGATGCTCGCGATGCTCGACACGCCGACACGCGGCCGCTACTTTCTGAACGGTCGAGCTGTCGACAGCCTTTCCCCGGCAGAAAAAGCTCGTGTCCGCAACATCGAGATCGGACTGATCTTTCAGAGTTTCAATCTGATCGCGGATATGACGGTGTACGAGAATGTCGAGTACCCGCTGACGCTGCGCAATGTGACCCCGGCAGACCGAAAAGGGCGGGTCGAAGCTGCCCTCAGCCGCGTCGGGCTGACGACGAGAGCGAAACAACGGCCAGGGCAGCTATCCGGCGGCCATCAACAACTGGTGGCAATAGCCCGCGCAATTGCCGGGCGGCCGCCGATCCTGCTCGCCGACGAACCGACCGGGAACCTGGATTCAAAGGCCGGTGACGCGCTGATGGATATGCTCGGCGAACTCCACGCCGACGGAGCCACGCTCTGCCTCGCCACGCACAATCCAAACTACATCGCGCGCGCGCAGCGACACATTTATCTGTTCGACGGGAAGCTGTCGGCTGAACCCGTCAGTGAGTTCTGAGAATGCTGATTGCTGAACATCAGCAATTTCAGCATCACATCTTGCCCTGCATCCGCAATATTGCAGATCGCAGTTGCTGCTTCGTCGCATCGCTGCCGATGAAGAGATCGTTTGGCCACTGGCTATACTGCAGCATGTCGGCGTAGATCGCTTCGCTCTGATACAGATTGAAGCCCATGCCGGCAAGGTACTGGAGCCGCAGATTGCGATCCCGATTGATCGCCGCATCAGCCAGCCACGGACCAAGGTCGGTCTTCGTTCCTGCGTAATTCGAGAACAGATCGATCGCCGAATACATCCCGACCTGACCCAGTGACGATGCGACCGGTGCCATCGCGGGGTCGCTCAAATGGCGCTGGACTGACTCGACATCGATGCGGGTCGGCTCGGCCTGTCCGAGCAACACAAGGTCGTAACCGGCACCATTGTTCGTGTTGCCCCACACGACGCCGCCGGGAAACACATCGAGGAACGTCGCAATTTCACTTTTCACCGCTGCCGTGTTGCTTTCATACAGCTGCACGAACAGCGTCACCGCGCCGCCGGGATTCAGGTGCGACTTCACCGTCTCGAAGAACTCCTTGGTGTAGAGCATGGCCGCGCCCTTGACCCAGGGGTCCAACGGGTCGGACGTAATGGCGTCGAACTTCTCCCGCGTCGTCAACAGGAAATGCCGCGCGTCGTCCAGCACCACCTTGGTTTTTGGATTCCGGACGACGTCGAAGTTGTGCTGCGAGAAATAGTGCGAGACGACCCGCGGCACGAGCGGCTCGATTTCAGCGATCGTGAGGTGTTTCACGTTGGGATCGATCGACACCGCACCGGCGGTGACGCCGGCGCCACAGCCGATCACGAGCACCGAGTCGGGCTTCTTCGGGATGAGCGTCGTCATGTGGCCGAGCATCCGCTGCAGGCGCATGTCCTGCGGTTCGCTCGAGGCCTGGACCTTCCCGGCGTTGTGATAATTCAAAACACCGTTCGACAGACGCGAGACCGCAACCGACGCGTTCCATCCCTCGCCTTTATAGATGATTTCCCCTTCGCCGAGGCGCGTCGCGGCGTAGCGGCCATACGCGATGAGAACACCGGGGACCTCGTGAATCGTCCGCGCGAGCAGCACCGCCGCGCCCATGGCGGCAGCGAGAAGCAGCGTGCCTGCAAATTGGAATCGCGATTTCTTCGACTCGGCTTCCGCGGCCGCGGATTCGAGCATCAAGAGCGCCGACACCGCAGAGACGATCACCAGCACCTGCTGCGCGCGCTGGCTGCCAAGCCACACCACCATCAACAAGCTGGCGCTGACGGAACCAAGAATGGCGCCGAGCGTGTTCGCCGCGTAGACGCCACCAACCAGACGCGCGGGATCTTTGCCGCCAGTCGCGACCGAGGCGAGCGCAAGCGGGAAGCTCGCGCCCCACAGAATCGCTCCAGGCAACACCGCCCAGAGACAACGCACGACATCGAGTTGGAAGTTGTACCAAGGGTCGGTCGAGATCGACGGGTTGATTGGCCAGTAAGGCAATGACTGCGTCAACATGTACGCCGTCCAAGCCATCGCGGCGCAAAGCAAGATCTGGCACCAGCCAAGTGCGAGCCGAGGACGCGCGATGCGCGAGGCTATCGCGGATCCGAGACTGCTGCCAATGCCAAGTCCGAGTAAGAACACCGCGAGGATTAACGAGAACGTGTAGACGGTCGCGCCGAATAAGAGCGATAGCACGCGCGTCCAGATGACTTCGGCGCCGAGCGCCGTGAATCCCGACAGCGCGATGGCGACATACACGGCCCATCCACCGGTGGCGCGCTCGAGCGGCGCCGGACTGACTACTGTTTCGTAAGGAGTGGTCTTCGCGATCAGGAGCGCAAGGGCGGCAACGAGGACGTTCAGCGCGACGGCGACATAGGTGGCGAACGCCGTGTCGTGAACGCGCAGCAGATAGAAGCCCGCGAGAAGACACCCGATCACTCCGCCACCGATGTTTCCGCCGTAGAAGAAGCCGAGCCAGGAAACGCCCTGCGGGGTGGACTCGACCCAGCGCGACATCGCCGGCAGTGTCGCGCCCATCGCCAGCGTCGGCGGAAGAAGACAGATGCTGGCGGCCAGGCCTCTCAGCAGGATGCCGCCGATGCCGCCCCCTCCCCAGTGAAAGTAGACGCCGCCGAGCAACGGCATCCCAAACAGGAGCAACAAGCCGAACACGCCAATCCCAAGTTCGAGATACGCGTAGACGCGGAGAGGATGCTCACGCACCGAAATGACGCGCGCCAGAAACAGGCTGCCCAGGCACATGCCGCCCATGAACGTGCCGAGCAGAACCCCCATCGACACGGCCGACGACCCGATCACCAGCTGCAGCAGCTGGAACCAGACAATTTCGTAGATCAGCGCGGCACAGCCACTCCCTACAAAGAGGAGCAGCAGCGCCGGTAAAACGCGGCGCGCGGTCATTCAGTTCAACCTCTCAGAGTCAGGAAAATACTCGCGGATGGTATCACGCAGGGCTGATGGCTCCTGCCCGGTGACATGAGGCAAAAGTGTGACGTCCACCAAACCTCATGTTATCTTGCCCCTGACCCGGCAGCGCGGACGCCAGGGTCGATAATCGTAGCATCGAACGGCGGAGGCTCGCGTGTGTCCCGGGGCAGGAGGACACGCGGCGGACGTTCCGGGATTTCTGAACAACACTAATGAGAAAACGATTAACGGCGCTCGCCGCGACAGTGGCGGCCGTCGCGGCGCTCTCAGCTGAAGCACCTGCCCAGACTCCACAAGGCGCGCCGCAAAAACCGCCGACAACATTTCGTTCGAGCCTGGATCTCATTGCGGTCGACGTCCAGGTTATCGATCGCGAAGGCACTCCAGTTGCCGGCCTCGGCCCGGACAAGTTCGAGGTCACCATCAACGGACGACGCCGGCGTGTCGTGTCCGCGAACTTGATTGAGAGCCGCAGTTCGAGCACGTTGACACCTGCAGAACGCGCGGCGGCGACGAGCGGCCCATCAATCATCCCGAATATGGCGCGCGTCGTCTTCATTGCGATTGATTGCCTCAGCTTCGACGCAAGCGCATCACGTCATGTGATCGCGACCGCCCGAGACTTCATCGACAAGCTCCCGGTGACCGACGAAGTCGGGCTGTTTGCGTATCCGTACGGACCGAAACTGAATCCGACGACGGATCATGCCGCGGTGTCACGGGCGCTGGCCACCGTCCTCGGTCAGCGCGAAATCCCCTCGAACCAATTCCACTTGCGGCCATCCGAGGTCGTCGACCTGTCGGCTGCCGCGAGCTCGCCGGCACCCCGCGAGGCGACGCTCCTGGAATCGGTGATCAGACGCGAATGCGGCAATCCGCCGGAGGACGTGTGTCGCCAGCGGCTGATGCTCGAAATCACCGGCGCCGCGCTCTACTATGAGGGGCAGGGCAACGCCGGCCTCGGGATGTTGCGATCGCTGCTCGAACAGATCAACGTCATCAACGGCCGGAAGACGCTTGTGCTGATCAGCGCCGGCATGATGGCCAGCGACATTCCCGGCGGGCGTCCCGACATCAGCGAACTCGGCATGCAGGTGGGCAAAGAAGCCGCCCGGTCGAACACGTCGGTGTACACGCTTTACCTCGACACCTCCACGATCGATAGATTCAACGCCGAGACCAGAACCGGCGACAAGAACTTGCAGAGCGTCGCCCGCGACAGCGACGTCCTGGGGCGGTGGCTGGATCAGTTCTCCGGCGCTTCCGGCGGCGCACTCTTCAAGGTGCAGGTCGGCGCGGGAGAATATGCGTTCGATCGCGTGCTCAACGAGATTTCCGCCTATTACCTCCTTGGCGTCGAGCCCGCCGAGGAAGATCGCGACGGCCGCACCCACGAGATCAAGGTCAAGACGAATCAAAAGAATGCCATCGTCCGCGGGCGCCGATGGGTCATGGTACCGAAGCGAGACGCCGCGCCGGCCGAGGTTGTGTCGGAAGGCGCGCCCTCAGAGTCAGCGCGCGCCGCGACCCCCGCGCCGCCGAAGCGTGTCGTTCCGGCAAACGTGCAGGCACTCGCGGATGTGTTCGATCGCGACGCCGACAGTTTCCAACGCCAACTCACCGCTACCCAGGATCTGTCCGGTCTGATCCGGGACTTCCGATCTTCCGATAACCCGTGGCCCAACGCGCCGCGACGCACGGCAGTTTTCGCACTCGAGCTCTCGATCGCTGCTCTCCGAAGCAACAACGGCTATGCGCGGGACGAAGGTGGACGGCTGCTCGCGGAATACACCGTGCGCGTGCGTCAGCCTGAAGCGGCCGATGCGTTTGAATGTGCCTGGTTGTGGACGGAAGTGGCTGCCCTGCAAGGCATGTTCATGGCCGACAATGCGATGCTCTTCATCCCGCGCGCGGTCGAGCGATGTCCCACCAACGGCCGACTGCATCTCGCGCACGCGCTTGTGTCCGAGCAGCAATGGCTGCGGGGAACTGTCGGCACCGATGTCGAAGCTCAGATCGTGGAGCGATACCAGCAGGCGATTAAGATCCCCGACAGTGCCCCCGAAGCGCGAATGCGAGCGGCATGGTTCCTGTTGCGGACCCGAAAGCTCGATGAGGCCCTTGCGCTGCTCGACGCTCCTGGCGCGCGTAGCACCGACACCTACGTCCAATACTTGACCGATCTCGTCCGCGGTCAGGTCCTCCGCGCCCGCGGACAACCCGACGAAGCCGCGAAGGCCTATCGTGCGGCGCTCGCGACCTGGCCTGGTGCTCAATCTGCACAGGTTGCACTCATGACGTTGCTGCTCACTCGCGGCGACCGCCAGGAAGCTGCGCGCCTTGCGGAAGCAGCCGAAACCGCGCCGCCTGACCAGTTCGATCCATGGTGGACGTATTGGCTGGGCGACTACCGCGTGTATCCGGGGATTCTTGCAAAACTGCGGGAGATGGCGCAATGAGCGGGCAGAGTGTCTGCCTCGCGGTGATCGGCGCGGTGATAGTCGCGCAGTCCACCGCGCCCGCGCCTCAGCAGCCGCCCGCGGCAACGTTCCGTTCGGGTGCGGATATCGTGAGCGTAGAGGCGGCGGTCCGCCGCGAAAAGCGACCGATCACCGGACTGAAGATCACCGATTTTGAACTGCTCGATAACGGCGTCTCACAGGAGATCACCGATGTCAGTTACGAGCGGCTTCCCATCGATCTCACTGTCGTTCTCGACGTCAGCGCGAGCGTGACCGGGCCAGTGCTCGATCAACTTCGTCAATCGGTGCGGCAGTTGAAGGCGGATCTCGGTGCGAAAGATCGGCTGAAGCTTGTCGCTTTCAACATGCAGGTGCGCCGGCTCGCGGACTTCGAGGCGCCGGGATCAGCGACCGATTCCGCGTTCCAGACGCTGTCCGGCCATGGCAGCAGCGCCATTTTCGATAGTGTCGCCGTCGCGCTCGCGGCGCCGGCATCCGACGGGCGCCGGCATTTGATCGTGCTCTTCAGCGACGGCCAGGACAGCAGCAGCATCACCGATCCCGACGTGCTATTCGAGGTCGCGAGACGTTCGACACCGACCGTCAACATCGTCCTGGCCTCTGCGGTGCCGGAGCACATCGCGTCGCCGTTCGCGCGATCGCCGGGGCGTCCGCCCATCACCATCGGCCGTCTCTACGACCAGCTCGCGCGTGAAACCGGTGGTATCGTCGTCACGACATCGCCGGGAGAAAGCCTCGCCTCGACATTCCGACGCGTGCTTGCGGATTTTCGCGCCAGCTACGTCCTCTACTTCACGCCGCGGAACGTCGAGCGCACCGGTCCTCACACGCTACAGGTTCGTGTGAAACAGGAAGGCGCCGAGGTGCGGGCGCGAAGCGGGTATGTGTGGAGATAGGTGCGGCCGCGCAGCAGTACTACTCGCCGCAGTACTCGTAATCGTTGCCGCCCCTGAACCCGGAGTGTCTGCGCTTCCCGTTTCAGCCGATCGCATCTGGTTTTCGCCGGGACCTGGCACCGTTGATTACCTGCAGCTTTTCGCAAATCCGGAACAGTGGGCGCGGGCGCGGTCGGTCATCTCGGTCTTCAAGTTCTACGCGCAGCACACACAGACGCCTGCACCATCCATCGTTGGCCCAAACACATATGACGCATTCGTCAGGACCGGCGCGTTCCGCACGCTGACGTCGTGGAAGATCAAGACTGCGCTGGAAGCGGGATCGGTAAAGGAATTCTGGTGTACGGCTGATGCGAGCGGCATGGAGGCGTCGATCCGATCGAGCCTTGATGCGATCAAGGCGATCGAAGACGCGGGCGGTCAACTCAGCTACCTGGCAATGGATGAACCGTGGGTCTCGGGCCGAGCGCGCGTGTGCGGAGGTCCGGCGCTCGAGCCGACGGCCGATCGCGTGGCGACTTACATGTCCGCTGTCGCTCGCGCTCACCCGGCGCTGAAAATCGGACTCATCGAGGCCTATCCCTTCTCGAGCGCCGAAGCGATCGAGACGATGGTGCAGTTGATGCGGGCGCGCGGCGTGCCCCCGGCATTCCTGCACATGGACGTCGATTGGCACCGGCTGCCGCCCAATGAGTTCGCGCGCGACATGAGGCGGCTGCAGGCATTCGCCGGCGCGCTCAACATCCCGTTCGGCATCATCATCGTCGGCTACAACGGCGAGGCCGATCCCTTATACACGTTCGACGTCGGCGGATTGACCGGTTTGATCGCCGAGACGTTTCAGACCTGGGAAGCGATGCCGCAGCAGATCATCTTTCAAAGCTGGGTCGTGACCTCGACCGGTCAATTCATTACGCCGTCAAACCTTCCCGAGGATCGTCTCTACACGCATACCAACTCGGTGTGGGAACTCTTCCGCCGCCTGCGCGGTGCATCTGGTGGCAATATCGGCAGCGCCGTCCCGCGGTAGACGCTCACTCCATCACTTCGTAGAAGACGCGACCGTCCTCCTGCGCAACACGCTTGAGGTCGATCTTCGATTGCACGTACTCAATCAGCTCCGGCGACGCGCGGCGGGTGTCGAGAATGATGAATGCGATGCCCGCTGAGGCGAGCAATGCGGCAGCTTCGCGAGGGCTCCGAGTGGCATCCGTCTCCAATACCTTCGCACCGTCCGACAGCCGCAGAAGAGACCCAACGATCGGCATGGTCGCGTAGGCGCGCACGACCGACGGCGGAAGACGAGCGACAAATCCGCCGACGATCGGCCGCTCGTGAATCGTTTGGTGCAGCAGCACCGCTTCGTCGATTGAGCCAGTCTCGCCGAACCCATCGCGCAGGCCGAGCGGAAGTTCACAGACGGCTCCCTTCTTTGATCGATCGGTCATGGCGAAGTAGGGCGACGGCACCGCCGGGACGTAAAGCGGTGGTTGTGCGGGAATGCACTCAATCACCAGGATCAGAAAAAGACCCCATGCAGCCATTCGAGCGATACGCCCGCGGGTAAGTAGCCGCTCGAAGCCGATCGCCGCGAGCATCGCGATCGACAGAGAGACCACGACCATCGCGCGTCCCGGGATCCGCGCGTTGGCAACGATCGGGACGAAGCGAAGCAGAATCGGCGGAAGAATGAGGGGCGTCTGGCGGCCAACGACGGTGAGCCACGGTCCGAGTGACCACACCATGAACACCGTTCCTGACAGCATCCACGGCGCGATTTCCTGCTTCTCACGCTTGAGAACGACCGCGGCAATCGCCAACGCAATCCCAACGATCGGGATCCACGCGGACGATTCGATGGCATCGACGTGAAGGCGGCCGTAGAGAGCGCGAACTGCATCTCCCCAGGCGGCGTGGAACGGGTTGCCAAGGAAGATGGTGGAAGCGTCAACGCCACCAGGCGCGCTGCGCCACAGGTAGGCCTGCGAAACATAACCACCGCTGCGCCACAGCGCACCCGCGTGTATCACCAGCGGCAATAACAGGACGAATGTTGTCGCCAGGACGGCGACCAGTACGTTGCGAGCGGGTTTTGTCGCAGCGGTAATCGTGTCGACCCGGACCCTTGACTGGGCAACGGTCGCAGCGGCGGCGAGGAGCAGAATCCATGCGACGGTGATCGGGTTCCGGATGCTTCGCACCGAGATGTGAATGGATCCGATGTCGAGGCGATCGCCCGGGAACAAGAGGATGGCGGCGATCACCAACGCATCGAGAATCAGGAGCGCGAACAACCCGACAAGGAGACGAGATGTAATGTCGCGCGCAGCAGTGGAGGGCTCGGTCTTTAGACCGAGCCGCATCGTCTGCGAGACGCCGAACAAGAGCACGATCACCACGGCATACACGAAGAGGTAGTAATCGGTATATGCGGTCGCTGCCAGCGCCACACCAACAAGCACACCGCGAGGCCACGTGTGCTTCTCGATGGCGCCCAGTGCCACCAGGCACACGAGCGGCAGCGTCCATGCCGCAATCAGGTTGAAGTGTCCATTCAGGTGAGCGCTGACGAATGCCGATGCTCCGAAGATCACCGCCGCCGCGAGCGACGGGACAACCTTACCGGTTACGCGATGGGCGAGTGCGTAACTGCACAGGAAGTTCAAGTAGATATGGAGGGCGATGAGAACGTTCTGCCCGGCAATGGGTGATGACCATGCTGCGCCGAGCAGTGCGGGAAGTGCCGTGTGCGTATGCAGGGTCAGATCGGTGCCAACGGGATGAAACAGAAATGGTGTGAAGAAGAACGTCTGCCCAGAATGGTGCCACACGTAACGCATCCACCAGACATTCCAGACGAACGTCACGTTATCGCCCGCGCCGGAGCCGGGGATGACGGTTGAAAGATTCAAGAGGACGGGGAAAAGCCAGCAGGCTGTGACCGCAGCGAATCCCAGGACCGGGACTCCCCAGTGTCGCAAGAGCATCGTAGAAACTATCTCACTTCACGACACTCCACGTCGCACCCCCATCAATCGTCACGAACTGGCGTCCATCAGCCGTCGTCACGAGTGCGTTGGTCGCACTCGAGGCGCGCACATCCGTGAGGTCGACACTCTCGGGAAACGGACGACGCTGCCAGGTTGCGCCATTGGTGGACAACAGCACGATTCCTTCCCGACCGACAATCCAGCAGACGTCGCGCGCCGGCGAAGAGCCGGCGGTGAGCCCGCCCGGGATTCGACCACTGGCGCGTGTCGCTTCCGGCAATGGATCAACGACCAGCCAGGTCGTTCCTCCGTCGGTCGATCGTTGAATACCGGTCGGCGGCAGAATGCGCCAACGGTAGGTCGGATCAGACGATCGGATCTCGAGACGGTTCACTCCCCCGATTCCACCGCCACGACCGGCGGCCAGTTCTTTGGGAGCTTCTCGCGAAATGGTCACCGTTTCGGCCAGTCTGGCGGCCTCTGGGGGTTTCGCTGCCGACGGGGTTGCGTTGGCAGATTGCGTCGCTGGCGGCGGCGGTGCCTGCACACCAGCGACAGGAGAGCCTGGAGTCGCGGCCGGTGATGCCGGTACGGGTGCCGATGCCGCCGGGGCGGATCGCGCAGCAGCGTCGGCAGCCGCCTGGCCCTGCGGCCGGGGTTCGGCGATCCCTCCCGCGACACCGCCGGCGACAGGAGCTGGTGCGCGGAACAGTCGCGGTTGCTCAGCAGCGGCGAGTTTGTCGTCCTGCCGGAGAGGCTCGATCTTGTCGAGTTCGTGCCGCGCTGGTGCATCCGCGTTCGCGGCCTGCGCACGCTGCCGCGATGGCTTGTCTGCAAATACATCCGGCGACGCGCTTGGCGGCAGGACGGGTGTAGCAGGTGGCGCGACCGCTGCCGGTTCTGGCCGATTCGTAGAGAGCGGTGTGGTCATGGCCGGAGGCACGGGCGCCTGCCGTGGAAGCGGTTCACGTCCGACCGAAATCCACACGACAAGAGCCGTGGCAAGTGCGGCAGCCGGCACGAGCCACCTGGCGGTAAGGCTGCGCCACCACGGTCGGCCTTCGACGTCGAGCTCCGTGCGCGCCATAGCGGCAAGAAGCGCCTGGCAGCGCACGCATCCGGCGGCGTGTTTTTCGACGGTCGCGCGCGCCTCGGACGGGAGTGCACCTTCCATCCATGCCGCAAGCGATTCCGCGTCGACACACTGATCCGTCAACCGCGGCGCCTCCCCTTCGCGGCGTCGCAGCAACGATTCAATCGATCGATCGCGAACGCTGTTATCCATCCTGGTCCTGAACCCTAACGTCAAGGCATGAGCCCCTGAGCCCCTCCATCATATTGAACGATCCGACGCCGAATTCTTGCGGAGCATACCGCCCAGGTCCATCGGCCCCGGATCTTCGAGGACATATGCGAAACACTGCTCGATTTCCGCCGCATCCAGCCGATCCTCGTCGCGCAAGTGACGCTCGACCTCGCGCCGAAGCACCTGGCGCGTTTTGGCGAGCTGTCGCGACACAGTTGCCTCGTGTTCCTTGAGAACGCGCCCTGTCTCGGCAAGGGTCAATTGCTGCGTGTAGTAACACGCCAGTCTAAGGCGATCGCGATCGGTCAGCGCGGACACAGCAGACTTGAACGCACGCTGAATCAGCGCACGGTATCGCACTCGGTCAGGATCCGGCGCGAAAGGCGTCGACGCAGAGAGGGTATCGGCGCTTTCCTCCTCCGGCAGTGGATCGAGGCGTCGCACAGCACGAATTCCGTCAACATGGCGCTGGGCGAGCACGGCACGGAGCCAGGTTTTCAGCGAACTGCGGCCGTGGTAATACCTGAACAGCGACAGCCGCTCCCCTTCTCGCTCACGAACCCCGTACAGCTCCCCGTAAATCGAATCAGCAATCTCTCGTGCACCGCCCGAGGGGTCGAGCGCGTCGGCTGCGCGATAGAGAATCGGTCGGTGTTCCCGTACGAAGTGATCCCACGCACCTTGGTCGCCAGCCGCGCACCCGCACGCCAAAGCGAGATCCTCGAGATGCAGTCCGCGCAGGTAGCGAGTCAGATCAGCTGGCGCCGCGTGATCCGCACTCATTCGCAGCGCATCGGCGAATCGTTCGATTGGAATCGTCCACCGATCAGCGTGCGCCGCGCGATACAACTCGGCGATGAGTTTCTGTGGGATCACGCCCCCTCGACTCGCGTGCGCTTTCGCTCCTCGCTCGGGACAGGCTCGGCGAGGTGCACGTGGCTGCGCCTGCGCGACAGCATCGTCACGACGAGCCACATCGCGGCAGCCACAGCGACGATCATCGTCAGTCCTCGAACCAGGGTCACAATCGTCGGGAGATCGAAGGTCGGCCAGGCGAATTGGCGAAGCCTGCCCCACCGGTCGCCTGTCCAGTGCCAGGCTGTATGAGCAATGAACGCCGACAGAATGATCGTTCCGAGTCTCTCTGCCACGACGAAGCGAAACAGCGCATACAGCGCAGGAATCATGACGGCAATCATCGCGAGCTGGCCAAGCTCGACGCCGATATTGAATGACAGAAGAGACGTCAGCAGATATGGGCCGGCAAACTGTAGCGATTCACGGAGGGCAAACGAGAATCCGAACCCGTGAACCAGTCCAAACGCGAAGGCGATCGTCCACGTCGGGATGCGAAGGAACGGGAGCGAACCGTCCGGCGTCGCACTCACGACGATGTTCTCGAGTGCCATGTACACGATCGACACGGCGATGAGCGTCTCGATCAGCGGAGGAAACCACAGCGCGACCGGACCGGCATTCAGGGCGGCCGCAATCAGCGTGATCGAGTGGGCGACGGTGAACGCGGTGATCACAAGAACGAGAGGTTTGATCTTGCGGATCGGAATGACGAGACAGAAAAGAAACAGCAGATGATCGATGCCGGTCAGGATATGTTCGAACCCCAACCGCACGAAGCGAAGGGCAGTCTGGTGCCATTGGGGGTCGAGTCGAACGACTCCGGGATCACCGGTGAATTCGAACGCCCGGACATCCCCAGCCGGCGCGACAAATCGCAGAACGGTTACGACACGAATACCGAGTCGCGCAAACGATGGGTGGACGGAAAACCTCGACCGGTCGGACGCAATCGAGTACTCGAAGCGCGCGTCCAGCATCGCCTGATCCCACGCGATCTCAGTGGCAGGCACGAGGCGCGGACCTGACACATGGCGCAATGCCTCCGCATAGGACACAAACGATCGGTCTGAAGGGAGTGAGGCGCGCGCCGCAATCAGGCGCGGCGAGCCGAGGCGGACGGTTTCCTCCTCGAGTTCGACGCTGCCGGCAATCCAAATGAGCGCTGCATCGCGCAGAAATGGATCGGCGCGTGACAGGTCGAGGAAACCCGCTTCGGTCATCGGGAAGTTGACGTCGCGCATGGCCTTGATCGGCACACGGACGACGAGCGTCAGCGTCTTCCCTGCTGGTTTGATGAAGGTTTGAACCGTAACATCGGCCGGGATGTCATGGGGTCGCGCCATGGGCGCAAAGCCGAGCGCCAGGATCAAGAGCGCGGCGATTCTGAATGAGCCCATTGGCGGGAGTATACTGCCCCAGCATTTGGACGCAGATGATCACCACGAATCAGCTTCTTCGTTGCTCGATTTCGCTGGCCGCGGGACTGACGCTCACGCTCATCCCGGTCTCGGCGCAACGCACGACTCGCGCAGCAGAGGTCCCTACCTTCCAGGTCGATCCGTTCTGGCCGCGGCCGCTCGTTAATCATTGGATCCTGGGATCGGTGACGGGAGTCGCAGTTGACGCGCAGGATCATGTCTGGTTGGTCCATCGCGGCATGGATTCACTCACGGCGCGCACGGAAGCCGGACTCGCCACCAATCCCCCGACTGCCGAGTCATGTTGCGCGCCGGCGCCATACGTGCTCGAGTTCGATTCCGCGGGCGTGCTGGTCAACTCATGGGGTGGGCCGGGCCAAGGCTACGAGTGGCCGCATACACCCGCGGGCATCGCCGTCGACGGCAAAGGCAATGTGTGGATTGGGGGAATCTTTCAGATGCCCGCCGCCATGGCCGGCCAGTCCCGGCCGCCGACCGATGCACATGTCTTGAAATTCACGCGCGGCGGCAAGTTCCTGCTGCAGATTGGTCAAGCGGGAAAGATTGAAGGCAGTTTCAGCAAGACGACGTTGAACCAGCCTGCCGGTTTCGCGATCGACACGGCAGCCAACGAGGTCTACGTCGCGGACGGCATCGCAAACCGGCGCGTGGTTGTGTTCGACAGTGAGACCGGTGCCTACAAACGGCATTGGGGCGCATACGGTCAGCCCACCAGTGAGGCACCGGTCGGGACATACGATCCGGACAAACCAGCCGAGAAACAGTTCAACGTCGTGAGCTGCGTCGACATCGCCAGAGACGGACTCGTCTACGTCTGCGATCGCAGGAACGATCGCATCCAGGCATTCAAGAAAGACGGCACGTTCGTCAAGGAAGCGTTCGTCTCGAAATCAACGCTCGGCGAAGGATCCGTGTGGGACATCGCCTTCTCGAACGATCCGCAGCAGCGTTTTGTTTACGTCGCCGACGGCTCCGATCAGAAAGTCTGGGTCTTGCGCCGCGACACTCTTGACGTAGTCTCCAGCGTCGGCGCTGGTGGACGATGGCCCGGGCACTTTTACGGTGTCGGCAGTCTGGCCGTGGACTCGAAGGGCAATGTCTTCACCGGTGAAACCTACGAAGGCAAACGGGTCCAGAAGTTCCTGTTCAAAGGCCTGAGCGCGCCAGCGGGAGGCCGGCAGTGAATCGGCGAGACATGTTGGTCGGCGGAACGTTCCTCACCGCGCTCCTGGTGCTCGGCGCGACTGAATGGGCGCTGGATCGCGCGGTCGGCGCGCAGGGCAGGGTCGTCGCGCCACGATTTGAGGTCGATCCCTTCTGGCCCAAGCCGCTGCCAAACAACTGGGTTCTTGGCGAAACGATCGGTCTCGGTATCGACTCCCAGGATCACGTCTGGATCGTGCATCGCGCCGACCGAGTGAATGCCATCGAGGGGGCCGCGGATCAGAATCCGCCAACTGCGGCGTGCTGCCGAAAGGCTCCGTGGGTTCTCGAGTTCGATCCGGCCGGCAACCTCGTTGGCCATTGGGGTGGGCCTGGCCAGGGCTACGAGTGGCCTGCGTCGAATCACGGCATCTTCGTCGACTACAAGGACAACGTCTGGATTGGCGGCAACGACGCGAAGGACTCGCACATCCTGAAGTTCACCAAGAGCGGACGGTTTCTGATGCAGTTCGGCCGCCAGGGACAAAGCAAAGGCAGCAACGACACGGAGAACTTCGGACGCGTCGCCAAGATCTTCGTCGATCCAAAAGAGAACGAGGCCTTCGTCGCCGATGGGTACGGCAACAAGCGCGTCGCCGTCATCGATGCCGATTCGGGGAAGTTCAAACGATACTGGGGCGCGTACGGAAACAAACCGGACGATACGAACCTGGGCCCCTACGATCCAAATGCGGCCCCGGCACAGCAGTTCCGCACGCCTGTCCACTGCGCCGAGCTGTCAAACGACGGGCTGGTCTACGTGTGCGATCGGCCCAACGATCGCATCCAGGTGTTTCGGAAAGACGGCACGTTCGTGAAGGAACAGTTCATCGCGAAGCGAACACTCGGCGACGGTTCGGTGTGGGATATCGCGTTTTCAAAGGACCCGCAGCAGAAGTATCTCTACCTCGCGGATGGCAAGAACGAAAAGATCTACGTGATGGATCGCGAATCGCTACAGATTCTGACAACCTTTGGCGATGGCGGGCGGCAGCCAGGGCAGTTCTTCGCCGTTCACAGCATCGCGACCGATTCGAAGGGAAACATCTTTACGACCGAGACGTACGAAGGACGTCGAGTGCAGAAGTTCGTTTACAAGGGGCTCGCGCCGGTGACCAGGTTCGATCAGGGCACGGTGTGGCCTACGCCGCGTTAGCTTTCTTGCCTAATACATCTCCAAACACTGCCACCGCCTTCTTCATCTCCTCCATCGTCCCGAACGACAACCGGCAGTGTGTCTTCTCGAACGGCGGGAAATCACGCGCCACGGCGATGCCCTTCTTGCGGCACGCCTCGCGGAATTCCTTCGCCGGCCGGCCAATGTGGACGAACATGAAGTTCGCCTGTGAATCGGTCGGCTTCATGCCGCGTTCCGCAAACCAGTTCATCGTGAAATCCCGCACCGCCTTGTTGCGCGCGCGTTCATCGGCGGTGAACGACGCGTTTTGTTGAATCGCGGCAAGGCCGGCGTGCAGGGCGAGCACGTTGAGCGAACCGGTTCCCGTGCCGCCATCCCAATCGGCCATCTTCTTGATCGTGTCCTTATGACCGATCGCATAGCCCAGACGCAGGCCGGCCATGCCATAGGCTTTCGAGAAGGTCCGCGCGACAACGATCCGCGGGTTCTCGACGGCGATCGGAATGTGGGTGTCGTGATCCGGATCGGTGACATAGTCGAAGTAGGCTTCGTCGACGAGAATCGTCGTGTCGGGTGACTCGCGGTTTACCCTGGCAAAGTATTCGCGCGTCGCGCGTGCGCCCACATAGGTCGCCGTCGGGTTGTTGGGATTGCACAAAAAGACCAGGCCCGCGCCCTTTGCCGCCTCGGCGAACTTGTCGAGATCGATCTTGAAGTCGGCATCGAGCGCAACCGGTCGAACCGGATGTCCCATCATCTCGGCATAGCCTGCGCATTCTTCGTACGTCGGGATCGTCCCGACGAGCGGCTTGTCTTTCGCCGTGAAGAGATGCGTGGCGGAGCGGAGAATCTGCGTCGAGCCGCAACCGAGCACGACGTTCTCGGGTTTCACCCCCTGCTTTTTCGCAATCGCGTCGATGAGATCCCGCCCGGCATTCGAGTAGCGCCCTGGCGCGCGCCCACCGTCGCCGAATGCCGCCTTGACCGCGTTGAGCACTCGGGCGCCTGGACCGAGTGGGTTTTCATTACTGGCAAGGACGATGAGGCCGGACTCAACGGCGTGGAGTGTCGGCTCGACAGCTGACCACAGCGCATTTTCCCGGCCGCGCGCGCCAATCCACCCGTGCGCAAACGCGCCTGCTGCGCCGATTCCGGCCGCCTGGACGAATCCGCGTCGCGTCAGCGCCATGATCCCTCCTCGATTCGTGCGCCTGTCGATGTCGGCACCGGCCGGAGCACACTTCGGAACACCGCTGCCGCCTTCTGCATCTCTTCCATCGTCCCGATTGAAATGCGAACGTGAGTCTTTTCGAACGGCGGGAAGTCGCGTCCGACGACGACCCCCTGCTTGGCACATGCTTCGCGAAACTCCTTCGCGGGCCGGCCGATATCGACGAAGAGAAAGTTGGCTTGCGACTCGGCCGCCTTGCAGCCGAATTCGTCGAGTGCTTTGATCGTGTACGCGCGCACCTTCGTGTTCCGCTCTCGCTCGACCTCGATGTGTTTGCCATCGCCGAGCGCGGCAATCGCAGCGGCGACGCCGAACACACTGACGTTGTAGGGCATCTTCAGCTTTTCGAGCGGCTTCATCGTTTCCGCACGGCCGATCGCATACCCGACGCGCATGCCAGCCATTCCGTATGCCTTGGAGAACGTCCGCGTCACGAACACGTTCGGCGTTTCCAGCGCCATCGCTATCGCACTCTGGTACGACGGATCGGTCACGTAGTCGTGATACGCCTCGTCGATCAGGATGACCGTATCCGGCGATGACCGCCGCACGCGCGAGACAAAATCGGCGACGACCTTGGCACCATGCACGGTCGCGGTGGGATTGTTCGGATTGTTCAAGAAGACGAGACCTGCGCCCTTCGCGGCGTCGATCATCGGGTCGAGATCCAGGCGGAACATCGAATCGACTTTGATCTCTTTAATCGGATGACCAAGCTTCTTCGCCACGCCCGGACAGTTTTCGAACGATGGCGCGCCGGTGACCAGCCCACGCGAGGGGGTCGTAAAGGCGCGGACCGCGTTCTTCAGGATTTCCTGGGAACCACCGCCGAGGACGATATTCTCCGACTTGATTTTGAACTTCGAAGCGATCGCCGCCGTCAGGGCGCCGTCGTTCGGAGTGCTGTTGAACGGATAGCGGCCTGCTTCGGGGAACTTGCCGAGAATCGCGTCGAGCACCGCCTTGCCGGGCCCGAGCGGATTCTCGTTGCTGCTGATGCGGATCTCGGTAACACCCGGCGGCACGAGCGAGCGTCCGCTGCGCTCCTGCGTGGCCTCGGCTTGATTCGCCTCCATGCCGCGCGCGGCGACGACGGTACCGGATAACGGAAGAACCGTTCCCCTCAGGAACCCGCGGCGTGACACGGACATGAAACCTCCTCAGCCACATGAGGCCACGAGCCACCGATAAACAAGGCCGGTTTTGCCACGGAAAGACGCAGCGGTTCTGGCCACGGAAAGACACGGATGAACACGGATCCGACGTCTCTCGTCCCGCTCAGATCGTTACCCCAATCCGTGTTCTTCCGTGGCTAGTATGATCCGTGTTCCTCCGCGGATCCCCCTGCCGCGTGGATTCTAAGTCGGTATCGGGAGACCGTCAACGAATGATATGACGCTCAACCGCAAGAGACCGTGGTACATTCCCGGCCATGCCCAGCAGGACGGGAGTTGCGTTCACAAGTATCGCAGCACTGACACTCGCTATCTCACTGGCGGCGCAGCAGAATCCCTATCGCACGATCGAAGGTTGGGCGAAATTGCCGGAAGGGCGATCGTGGGGGTCGACGAGCGCCGTGGATATCGATCGCGACGGGCGATCGATCTGGGTTGCCGAGCGTTGCGGTGCAAACACCTGCCTCAATCGTTCAACCGGTGAGCTCTCGAGTCTTCCGACAATTTTGAAATTCGACGCCAACGGAGCAGTGGTGACCAGCTTCGGCGCCGGGATGCTGATCTTTCCCCACGGTATTCACGTCGATGGCGACGGAAACATTTGGATCACCGACGGTCAGGACAACGCGCCGGCGCAAGCTGGTGTCGCAACGGCCGCCGCCGAGCGCACAGGGCCGGCGCCGGGGGCAACGAAGGGGCATCAGGTCTTCAAGTTCAGTCCCGATGGCAAGCTCCTGATGACGCTCGGCAAACCGGGAGGCGCTGCGGCCCCCGATTACTTCTATCAGCCGAACGACATCGTCACCGCGCCAAACGGCGACATCTTCGTCTCGGAAGGGCATGGCGGCGCAAACGCGCGCATTCTGAAATTCACAAAGGACGGCAAACTGATCAAGGTCATCGGCAAGAAGGGCACTGGACCGGTGGAGTTCGATCAGCCGCACGCGCTGGCCTTCGATTCGAAGGGACGGCTGTTTGTCGGCGACCGGAGCAACAACCGTATCCAGATCCTCGACCAGGAAGGCAGGTTCATCGAGGAGTGGAAACAGTTCAGTCGTCCGAGCGGCATCTACATCGACAAGAACGACGTCATCTACGTTGCCGATTCCGAATCAGGTTCGGTGGGCAATGGCCGAAGCCGCGCGGAAAAGCGGGGCATTCGCGTCGGCCGAATCAGCGATGGAAAGGTGAGTGCGTTTATTCCGGATCCCGTAGAGGTGGCGACCAATACGAGCGCCGCCGAAGGCGTTGCGGCCGATGCGGCGGGCAATATTTACGGGGCGGAGGTCGGCTCGAAATCGTTAAAGAAATATGTGAAATGAATCCTACTTCTCCGATTTGAACACGATCGCGTTCAGCAAGTCAGTCTGACGAACCAGTTCATCCTTGCCCGCGGGAAACCTGTTTGCACGAAGAATGAACGCGAGCAGGTCGGCGACCTGCTGTCGTGTCAGGCTTCCCGGTTTGTCCTGCGGCATCGACAGGCGGACGCGATCGAACAAGGCCCCCATCGAGATGCCGTTCCAGGTCGACTTGAACGTCGCATCCGTGAGTGATTTTGCCCCTTCGCCGTTGCCCTGCAGAGTGGCGCCGTGACATCTGACGCAGTGCTCACCGTAAAGTGCCTCGCCGCGTGTCGCCTGTTCGTCAGTGTAGATGCCGTCCCAGACCGTTCTCTCTTGCGCGCGGATCGTCATTGCCACCAGCGCGCCTGTCGCAAATACCACGAGCAGCTGTCCGAATCGTGTCATTTGCCAGTGGCGTCGCGCGGCAGGCTGTATGCGATGTACTCGCCCGAATACGGCCCGCCGCTTACAGCAACGACGATGTATTGACGGCCGTCGAGCAGGTAGGTCATCGGTGACCCACTTTGTGGTGCGGGCATGAACACGGCGCCGACTTGCTTGCCGGTGATTTTGTCGTACGCGCGCAACATCGCCCCGCGCGGATGCTCGCTCGTCGTGGTTACCTGCGGATCGCCGAGGACAACGAGCGTCTTCGTGATGACCAGACCGACACTGCTGTTCTGCCCTGTCTTCGGGATTGTCAATCCTTTTAGCAGTGAATGACTTCGCACGTTGTCGGGTGTGTCGCCGTGAGGCGTGCGCCACTTGACGCGGCCCTTTTCGAGATCGATTGCCGCGAGCGCGCCATATGGCGGTTTCACGATCGAGAGGCCGTCGATCGTCAATCCTCCCTCACCCGCCCGTCCCCCGCCTGCGGTCGTCGGCGCTGCCGCTGGCGTACTGGCTGCCTGGCCACGACCCGTCGCCGGCGCCACCGCGCCGCGTCCCGTAGGACGCTGGGGAATATCTGCGTACGTGCCGGTGCCTGCGGCTTCACGTAAACGGAATGGTTGCCCGACGACCCCGGCCTGGTACTCGAGATCGGAGAAGCCAGGCGGAGGCGGCGCAACAGACTCGGCGGCAATCGTTGCCATTGCCGCCTGGGCAAAGACGGTGTGTGTGTCCGGATCGTAACCGCCACCGGGCCAATTCGTGCCACCGTTGGCGTTCCCCATGTTGATTGCGCCCAGCAGACCATTGACGTTGCCGACAATCGGTGGGTTGTAGACAACACCCGGATACCACTTGTAGCGCTCGAGATTCTTCTTCGCCTGCGCCCGCAGTTCAGGCGTGAAATCGATCAGATCGTCATCGCTCAAGGCGTTGCGGCCGTACATCAACGACGCTGGAGGATGCGGCTGCGTCGGCGCATACCACTCGCCAGGCACGTCTCCCTTCGGCACCGCTTTTTCTTCAATCGGCCAGATCGGAACGCCGGTGACGCGATCGAACACGTAGAGCCATGCCTGCTTGCTCGGCACCGCGACAATCTTGCGCGGCTTCCCATCAATCGTCACATCCGCAATCAGCGGTGCCGACGACATGTCGTGATCCCAGATCGGATGATGCACGAATTGAAAGTGCCACTTCGGTTTTCCGGTGTTGATGTCGACGCACACGAGACTCTCGGCGTAGAGGTTGTTCCCCGGCCTCTTCGCGCCGTAGTAGTCGGAGGTTGGGGACTCGACCGGCAGGTACACCAGCCCGAGTTCCTCGTCGACCGTGATTTGCGTCCACACGCCTGTGTTGCCGGTCGTCGACCACGAGTTGTTCAACCACGTCTCGCCGCCAGGTTCGTTCGGCTTCGGAATCGTGTTGAAGGTCCACTTCGGCTTGCCGCTCTTGACGTCGAACGCGCGCACGAGCCCCTTGGTGTTGTTGTTCGTGACGACCGTCATGCCTTCTTTCATCGCCGAGCCAACGAGCACGATGTCGTGCACGATTGTTGGCGTCGAGTGCAGACCGATCTCCCCGGTTTCCAGATCGATCTGCGTGCCGGCGCCGTAGACGACTCCGACCTTGAGATCGACCACTCCGTTGGTGCCGAATGATGGAATCGGCTGTCCCGTCTTCGCGTTGAGCGCGATCAGGCGATAGCCGGGTGTGACGTAGAGAATGCGCTGGTCGCCGCGGCCGTCGGTCCAATACGCGAGCCCGCGGCCGGAGAGCTGGCGTGGCGCCGCCGCCCCGCGGGGCCCTTCCGGGTAGCGGTGCACCCAGAGTAGTTCACCGGTCGCGGCATCGAGCGCAAAGACCGCGCGACGCGTGCCGCCGGTGGCGTACAACACGCCGCCGATCATCAGCGGCGTGCCCTCGAGTTTGTATTCCGGGCGCGTGCCGAGACTGTCGGTCTTGAACCGCCACGCGACCTCGAGGTCGTTGAAGTTCTGGGCGGTGATCTGATCGAGCGGCGAATAGCGCCAGCCGCGGGTGTCGCCGGTGTAGCTTTGCCACTCGCCGTTCTTCGTCGTCGCGAGGAAACCGCTCGGGCTCGACTGCGCGAACAGCGCGCAGCCGACCGCGAACGCGACGACAAAAACCGTAAAAGGTGGCTGGCACCTTTCCCTGAAAGGTGCCAGCCACCTTTTACGGTTTTTGGGCGCCAGTGCCCACCGGCTTTGGCGTGCTGCGTCCTGCATCGAGATCGTTCCAGTTCAGAATCGTGTTGAATCCGAGGAAGAAGTTGCCCTGGGTCTGCCAGCGCCAGAACGGCCGACTGGCGAACATCACGACGTGTCCTTTCCCAATCGGCGCGTCGATCAACACCGCCCGGCCGGCGAGCGAGTCGGCGCCAATCAGCAACCCTGACAGCAGCAGATCGCTGGGATTGGTCGGGAATGACAGCAGCACGCGTGGCGGGTTCACGTCCGCGCTACCGCCACCAAATCCTCCCCGGCCGCCGCCTCGACCGCCGCCACGCCCACCGGCCGCTGCCGTCTGCTCGGCCGCCGCGCCTTCAGCCGGAGCGGTTGGCGCAGGCGCGGCACCGCGTCCAGCACCACCACCCCGTCCGCCGCGTCCTCCTGTCGCCGCCGCCGCGGGCGCGCCGTCGAGTGTGGTCAAGTTGGGTGGCGCCGCATTCGGCGTCAGGTTGCCGACCGGTGGCACGTTCGCGCCGGTACCGCCCCGCCCGCCAGCGAACCCGCCTCCGCCGCCAACGCGCATCACCGGCGCCTGATTGAAGTAGACGGCCATGGCGTTCTGGTCGTAGCCGTAAAGCACCGGACTGTTCTTGTCGCCGAGCATCGTCTTCAGAACCGACCCCCGCACGTAGAGATTGTCTGGCGTTTCGAGGGTGATCGCGGGCGTGAGGTTGTACTCAGGAAAGACCGTCGATGTCGCCCCCTCGGTAATGAGCACGCCCCCTTGCTCGACGAACTTGTACAACTCCATCAGTCCTTCGATCCCAATCGAGCCGCGCATGTCGTCGGTCGAGTCGATGGCTCCGACGTTGGGCGTCAGTTCACTCTTCTTGTAAGGGCGCGGTTCGTTGCCCTGGACCCCACCGGTGATCAGCGCGGAGCCACCCTGGCCGGCATGCGGAAAGATGATGACGTCGTATTTTGCGCGAAGGTTGCCCTCGCGCAGTTTTGGTGCGGCGAAGTACGAGTACGGCACCTTGAAGTTGTCGAACGCCAGCCGCACCCACCCTTCATCCTGCGTACTCGTCCAGGTGTGCACGTATCCAACACGCGGCACGTCGAGATCGTGCATCGGCACGTTCGGCGCCGCGTCGACGGCCCACGCCGACAAGCCGAGGTCCGTAATCGATTGCTCGAGGGCCGCCCGATTGCCGTCGGTGATGACGAACGCACCCGGCGCGAAATGGTGTCCGGCTGCATCGAATTCCTTCTCGGCCGCCGACATCTTCACGCCCGCATTTTGAAATCGGAAGGTGACGAGCGTGTTGTCGGTGGTGTGATCGACGATGAGGATCCGCCCTGAGCCCGCGATCGCACCGGTAATCCTGAAGTCGGCGGTCGCGAGCGTCATCGGCTTGTCGAAGATCGATTTGTCTTCGACCCGCGACGTCTTCAGATTCCGCACCAGCGGAATCGCCCATCCAGTGTCATCGTACGGACGCGGGTTCTCGGGCGCATAAAACTGGACGCCGAGCAGCGTCTCCACGATCGCGTTGTAGGGCTGGTCCATGCGGACGATATAGTCGCCTGGCGCGACGTCGGTCGTGCCAATCGTGAACGCGGCGTTGGCGGTATGAACCTCCGCTCCCTCGCGGCGGATGAGATTCATCAACTCGGCGGCTTCGACGCGACGGCGCTGCTTGGCCGGAATCACATAGGCATACGGCGCCCGCGTCTTCCCTCGCTCGACGGTGTGTTTGTTCTTGATGTAGTAGTTCTCGAGGAACGTCTCCTTATTCTTCGCCACCGTATTCAACGCGATAAGCAGCGCGCTCTGCTGCATGTTCACGTTGTTGCGCGGTCCCCACTGCATGTCGGGTGGTGTCGGGTTCGGCCGATACCATTCTCGACTCTGCTGCACCGGAAGCGGCCGATTCGCCGCGCCCCCGAAGCTCTGCGTTTCGTAGAACCGCCCGATCGAGTTGTGGGTCACACCGATCCAGAACATGTAGTTTGGCACCCACCCGTCGTAGTAGTTGTAGGTCCATACCCCGGGCACGCCGCGCTTGGTCATCTCCATGATCTCGGTCTGCGCGAGCAGCCACCACTCGTTGATCTGGATTGGATCGACGACCGAGTTGTAGGGGCCTGTGCCGGTTGACGTGTAGAGCAGCGTCACCGATTCATGGAGGTCGTGCCAGACGGTCGGGTGCCAATCGAGAAAGGTCTTCAGCATGACCTGTGTCAGTCGCAGGCCGACGCCAATGCCATCGCGATTGTTGTCGTGCTGGACGTACTTCCCCCAATACACCATCGACGGCGCCGGTTGTCCTTTCTGCTGCGCGATGAAGTTATCGACCTGCTTTTCGCGTCCATCGACTTCGCTCGCAGGCGTAAACACAAAGATGACGTTGTTGCGAATCGTTTGAATGAATGGGGACTCCTCGACCGCGAGTCGATACGCGAGTTCCATCAGCATTTCCGGGCTGCCGGTCTCGGGTGAATGGATGCTGCCCGACGCGAAGTAGATCGGCTTGCCGGTCGCGATGAGCTGCTTGGCCTGCGCCTCGGTAAGCTTTCGGGGATCAGTGAGCTCGGCGGTGATCTGGCGATACTTGTCGAGCTGTTTGACGGTCGCTTCGTCGGCGATCGCCATCGCATACATGTCACGACCCTCATCGCTCACGCCAATCTTGAACATCGTCGCTCGCTCCGACGCCTTGTCGAGCGCGTCCAGATAGCGCGCGATGTCCTTGTAATACGTCATGTGGCCCGGTTCGCCGGGGATGTAGCCGAAGAACTTCAGCGGAGAGGGCACCTTGTCGGACGCCGGCATGTGGTCGACGAGTTCCGTCAGGATGCGCGGATCGGCGGTTGCCGCTTTGATCTTCGCCGTGTAGTCGGCATCAAGCTTCTGCGCAGGGACCGACGGCTTCGCCTGGGCGAAGATGCCCGTCGAGCCGGCGCCCGCCGCCGCCACGACAATCGCCGCCGCGCCGCAACATCGCACCAGCGCCCAGCGGATTGAAACACTCATTCCTTTCCTCCAGTTGAACAATCTTGCAAGGCGACGAGAAGACCCGTCGGGCAGCGAAAATACCACGGATTTCGCCCGCGGGAGTTCGCCTGTCGGACTCCGCGCGTGGACGTGAGTGCTTGGAAATGGTTTATAATATGGTCATGATTATGGTCAATATTTACGAAGCCAAAACCAAGCTGTCCGAGTATCTCGAAGCGGCGTTAAAAGGGGAACGGGTTGTGATTTGTAAACACAACCAGCCCGTGGCGGAACTGCGGCCGGTCGAGCAGGTGCGGAGCGCATCACGCGACTTGACGCCCATGTATCCAGGGGAAACGTTCGTGACGGCGGCGTTCTTCGATCCCTTGCCCGACCACGAGATCGCCGCGTGGGAGGGCATCCAGGCGAACGGGCTGAAAGTGGCGGAACCGCGGGGAACGTACGCCGCGCGAACCGCCAGGCGGACGAAGCGGAAGGCACGCTCGTGAAAGTACTCCTCGACACGTGTGTGCTTCTCTGGCTGATCACTGGAGAACGAAAGTTGTCGGCGCGCGTCAGCTCGAGTGTCACGACGGGAGATTTGTGGCTGAGCGCCGCGTCGGTCTGGGAAATCGCCGTGAAGTTCTCGAAAGGTGCGCTGCGACTGCCGGTTCCACCTGATCGGCTCATTGCTGCGGCGCGCGAGCGCTACGGCATCTCGTCTCTGCCGATTGATGAAGAGTCAGCAATTCACGTCGTCAAGCTGCCGGCGCTGCACGCCGATCCATTCGATCGAATGCTGGTCAGCCAGGCGATCGTGCACGGGCTCACAATCGTGACGCCCGATCCGCTCGTCACGCAGTACCCTGCGCGCACCCTGTGGTGAGCCTGTATACTTCCTTCATCGACCAGCCATCCTTCCCGCTCCGTCGCACGTTGAGTGCGATCGCGACGATCATTTTCGCGGTCATCCTTTTCCGCACGGCCTGGATCAGCGACGACGCCGCCATTACGTTGCGGACGGTGTTGAATGTGACGCACGGGTTCGGGCTGACGTTCAACATCGCCGAACGCGTGCAGACCTTCACACATCCACTCTGGATGGGACTGCTGACCGTTGGCTATCTCCTCATCGGCAACGTCTACACCACGACATTTGCTCTCGCAATGATCCTGTCGGTGCTCGTTTTCTGGCTGACATTGACGCGTGCGGTCTCGGCGTTTCAGGCGATGACCGGGGCGGTCGTTCTGCTCTTCTCCTCGGCATTCGTCGACTTCTCAACGTCTGGACTCGAGAATCCCCTGGCGAACGGGCTGGTCGCGGCGTTCGTCGCTGTTTTTCTCACCCAGACGATGTCCACCGTCCGGCGACTGACGCTGCTGTGGACACTCGCATCGCTTCTCTATCTGACCCGGCCCGATGCCGTGCTCGTCGTCGTACCGCTTCTCGTCGTCGCCAGCTGGCGTGCCGGTACGGCGCGTGCGCTTCTGCAGTCGATTGCCGTCGGCAGCCTGCCGGCACTCGTTTGGACGATCTTCGCACTCGTCTACTACGGCTTTCCCTTTCCAAACACCGCGTATGCGAAGCTGGCAACCGGAATCGATTCGGGGGAGTTACACGTGCAAGGCGTTCTCTACCTTCTCGATTCTCTCGATCGGGATCCGATTACGCTCACCGCCATCGCGATCGCCGTCGTCGTTGCCGCGTTTCATCGAACGCTTGCGCCCCGCGCGCTGGCGGCAGGGGTCGTTCTCTACCTCGGGTACGTTGTTTCGATCGGCGGCGATTTCATGAGCGGCCGATTTCTGGCGCTTCCGGTTTTTGCCAGCGTGCTGCTGATGTCCCGGATGCTGGTCGGTGCGTCGAAGCGGTTGTGGGCCACGGCTGCAGGAGCGCTACTGGTCGTCGGCTGCACGGCGACGCACGTGCCGTTGTGGAGCAACAGTCGGAACGTCGACGCGGCGCCAAAGCCGAGCGGGATCGTGGACGAGCGCGCGGTGTACTTTCACGATCGGTCTCTGACGCTCGCTAAGCGCGGCACGTTTCGCGATCCGGATTGGCCATCGTCGCCGTGGCATGGAACGCGAAGGAACGTCGTCAACGCATGTGGCCTGATGGGCGCCGCCGGTCTCGATTTGGGTCCGTACGTGCACCTGCTCGATGAATGCGCGCTCGCCGATCCTCTGCTTGCAAGACTGCCCGCGGTCTTCAACCCCGAGTGGCGAACCGGCCACTATCGGCGCATGATCCCCGAGGGCTATCGCGGGAGCCTCGAGACGTCAAGCAATCAACTCCGCGATCCAGAGCTTCATCGCTTCTACGATCGGCTCCGCCTGATCACGCGTTCCGATCGATTGTTCACGCGTGAGAGACTCTCGGCAATCGCGGCCATGAACCTCCGCGGTCCGAGTGGAAACTTGAACCGCCAGTTTTACCGCCACGCTGGAGCGGTCGTGCCGCTCGGTGAGCTGTCAACGATTCGGCAGGTGGGGTCGGCGTACGATGCGCAGGGAAACCGCGTGCTGGTGGGGCCGCTCGCCATCGACTGTCCGCCACGCGCGGGTCGGCGATACCTGGACGTGACACTCGACTCCGACGATCGGTACGTCCTGACGTTCCTGTCCGGAAGTCACATCGTCAGCACCTTGGAGCTTGGTCCAATCCCCGAGCATCGGCGCCAACCAGGCCTCACCGACTACACCGTCGATATCCCGGGGCGCGCGCGCTCGACGCCCTTCGACACGATCGTCGTGACGGCGGCGGCTGGCGATACGCACAACGCCATCGGTCACTTGTTTCTCGAGGGCAATCCAGCCACCGATTGGGAACTCTACCGACGCGTCGCCGTCCGCGACGCCCTCATCCCGACAAAGTAATCAAAGCGAGTTGACGCGCTACGATGGCGCGATCAACCGGCTCACTCCGAGGACCCCGATGATGAGGAGGACGATCAGCACCAGGACGACGATGCTGACGCGACGGCGCGTCCGTCCGAGGGCGTGCCAGACTTCCTCGTCGAGATAGAAGTGCTCCGGGCTTGATTCCCGGATGACGGCACGGTTGCGCAGCCGTCGCAACCCGAGAGTGTGCCGCTCGTGCAGATCGTCGAGTCGCCTGGCGGTCGCCGGCGAGGTCGCGCCGACCGCGCGGAAGTGCTCGACGACGCGGCGTTCTTTGCGGAGGATCGAGACCACGCCTCGATTCTGACATACTCGCGGTGGTGACCGAGATCGCAGCAGCCCAGGACGTGCACACCGAGCGAGCGCCGCTCGGATTCTGGATGGCCGTAGCGCTTGTCATGGGCAACATGGTCGGTTCCGGCGTCTTCCTGCTTCCCGCGTCCCTCGCACCGTTTGGCGCGATCAGTCTGGGCGGCTGGATGATGTCGACGGCGGGCGCCGTGCTCCTCGCGCTCGTGTTTGCGCGACTGGCGGCGACCAATCCCGCGACGGGAGGGCCTTACGCCTACACGCGGGCGGCATTTGGTGACCTGGCGGGGTTCATCGTTGCGTGGGGCTACTGGATCTCTGTGTGGTGCGCCAACGCGGCACTGTCGGTGGCGTTCGTTGGCTATCTCGACCCGTTCGTTCCCTCGATCGTGCGCAATCCGGCTTCCAGCGCCGGTCTCGCGATCATCGCGCTGTGGGCGCTGACCGCCGTGAATTTTCGCGGCGTGCGGACCGCAGGAGTCGTTCAGGTCACGACGACCGTGCTCAAGATCCTGCCGCTTGTCATGGTGGGTGTGGGCGGCATGTTCGTGTTGAACGGCGACCACTTCGCCGTGTCTGACTCGAGCCCTCGAGCCATCGCACACGGTGTCACGGCAACGGCGACTCTGACGCTCTGGGCCTTCCTCGGCCTCGAGTGCGCCACGATTCCGGCAGCGAAGATTCGCCGTCCAGAACAGACAATTCCGCGCGCCACGGTGATCGGAACCCTGCTCGCAGCAGCCGTCTACATCCTCGGGACGGTCGCGGTCATGGGCACCGTGCCCCCGGCAGTGTTGAACCAGACGACTGCTCCGTACACCGAAGCAGCGCGCATACTTGTCGGGAATGGCGGTGCCGCGTTCGTCTCGCTCGGTGCGGCGATCTCGTGCCTGGGTGCCCTGAACGGGTGGATCCTGATCGTCGGTCAGCTTCCACTCGCCGTTTCCGAAGACGGCTTGTTCCCGTCGATCTTTCGGCGCCGGTCATCCACTGACGCACCGGCCTTCGGTCTGGTCATCGGCAGCATCTTGTCGACCACACTGATCGCGATGAACTACACCCGCGGGCTGGTATCGCTGTTCACGTTCGTGATCCTGCTCTCCACCCTGAGCACGCTGATCCCGTACGTGTTTTGTTCGCTCGCTGGGTTTGTCAGCAGAAACCCCGGCACCCCTGGCACCCAGGTCATTTCCGCCCTCGCCTTCGCCTACTCGCTGTGGGCGATCGGCGGAGCTGGCGCTGACGTGGTCTACTGGGGATTCCTGCTGCTGCTGGCGGGTCTCCCGGTTTACGTCTGGGTGATCCGCACGTGACCGAGACGGCGCAGTCCGAGACTGGCGCAATCACTCGCATTCTCCTTAAACATCCACGCGACGCCTTTCGCGACGCGGCAACCATTGACGGGCAATGGCGCGCGCTCAATTTCACGGCAGCTCCGGACATCGCGACGGCGGTCGCTGAGTACGATCAATTCGTGTCGCTACTCAACCGACGCGGGGTCGCGCTGGATTTTTTAGCCGCGTCAAATGAGACGACGCTTGATTCGATTTATGTGAGAGACGCGTCGGTCGTGTGCGAGCGCGGGGCGATCCTCTGTCGCATGGGAAAACCAGCTCGCGAGAGCGAGTCCGCGGCGCAGGACGCCGCGTTTCGAGCGATGAATTACCCGGTCGTTGGCTCGATCGTCGCGCCTGGCCACCTCGAAGGTGGCGACGTCCTGTGGCTCGATCGGCGCACGATTGTCGTTGGACGCGGATACCGGACCAACGATGCGGGAATCACGCAGCTTCGAGCCCTTCTTCAGAATGACATCGATCAAATGATCGTGGTGCCGCTGCCGCATTGGCGTGGCAGCGCAGACGTTTTCCATCTGATGTCCATCATCAGCCCGGTCGATCGCGATCTGGCGGTGGTCTATTCGCCGCTGATGCCGGTTCCATTCCGTGAGTTTTTGCTCGATCGAGGCATTTCGCTCGTGGAAGTTCCTGACGACGAGTTCGCGACCATGGGCGCGAACGTTCTCGCGATGGCACCGCGGCGCGTGCTGATGCTGAGCGGAAACCCGATGACACGGCGGCGGCTGGAAGCCGCGCACGTCGAGGTGTTCGAGTACGACGGCGACAATATCAGCCTGAAAGGGGGCGGCGGGCCCACCTGCCTCACGCGACCGCTACGGCGCACGGATCGATCCGGCGGCTGATCTGCGACAATAGCAGCCTACGGACGATTCATGGTCGTTCGTCATCGCCATGGGCCAACTCGTCACCGACATTCGATCCGGGCTGCGGATGCTCGTGAAGTATCCAATGCTGTCAGTCGTCGCCATCCTGACCCTCGGACTCGGCATCGGTCTCAGCACAACGGTTTTCTGCATCATCAACGGCGGCATGTTCAAAGGGTTGCCCGTACCCAATGCCGATCGGATTGTCGCCGTCGTTGGCACGAACCCGTCTCAAAATCAGCCGCAGCAGCCGATTAGCGTCCGCGACCTGGTCGTCTGGAAAGCGCGACAGACTTCGTTCGAAAAATTCGGCGAGTACGGGTCGGCGCCGATGAATCTCTCGACCGAAGAAGGGCGCCCCGAACGATTCAGCGGCGGCTTACTCACCGTCGCTGCCTTCGAAGCGCTGGGTGTGCGACCGATCCTCGGCCGGGGATTTCAGCAAGGCGACGACCGGGTCGGCGCCGAGCCAATCGTCCTACTCGGCTACAACTTGTGGCGCGATCGCTTCGGCAGTTCACCGGATGTCGTCGGCACGAGCATTCGCGCCGGCGGCGTGCAGCGCACAGTTATCGGGGTCATGCCCGAGAAGTTCGGCTTCCCGATTCGTGAATCTCTATGGACACCTCTCGCGATCGAACCCGACGCGAAGAAGCGGGGCGAAGAACCGTTCTATCAGGTCATCGCGCGCCTGAAACCAGACGTCAGCATCGATGAGGCGAAGATCCAGGCGGTCACGATTGCCGGACAGCTCGAACAGGAGTTTCCGGAAACGAATCGTGGCCGGCGCGCTGACGTCGTGCCGTACACACGAACTGCCCTGGGACCGGAAATCTACGCGCTTCTCTACACGATGCTTGGCGCGGGCGTTGGCGTCCTTTTGATCGCATGCGTCAACGTCTCCAACCTGCTGGTTGCGCGCGCATCACTCAGGCGACGCGAAGTCGCGGTACGAATGGCGCTTGGTGCCGGACGATACCGGGTCGTGCGGCAGCACTTGACGGAAGTGCTGGTGCTCGCGATTGCCGGAGGCGCAATTGGCATCGGGCTGAGCGTCCTCGGCGTGCGCTGGTTTGTCCGGGCGCTCGCGGCGGATCCTCCGCCCTTCTGGATCACCTTCGATCTCGATTATCGCGTGATGTTTTTCGTCATCAGCCTGATCGTGATCGCGAGTGTCTTCGCAGGTACCTTGCCGGCACTCCACGCCGCGCGAGTGAGCGCGGGATCGGCGCTCAAAGACGACAGCCGGTCGGCGACCAGCGGACGGCTCGGCCGATTCAGCAACGGCCTGGTCGTGGCCGAACTGGCCGTCTCCTGCGGCTTGCTCATCGCCGCGGGACTCATGATCAAGAGTGTCGTACAGTTGAAGAACGTCGACATGCCGTTTACGGTCGAGAACATTCTGACCGCGCGCGTGGATCTTCCTCGCACCACCTATCCGGATGTCGCCTCGAGCATCAGGTTTTTCGAGCAACTGCTTCCGAGATTGCAGGCGGTTCCGGGAGTCGAAGCCGCCACACTGTCGGACGGTCTGCCTGCGGCGGGCAACGGCACCATTCCCGTGCAGATCGAGGGCAAGGCCTACGCGCAGCAGTCCGACTATCCACTGGCGCGTGAAGGTATCGTGACGGCCGGATACTTCCACACGTTCCAGACACAGATTCTGAGCGGCCGCGAGTTCACCATCGCTGATACCGCATCGAGCCAGGCGGTCGCGATCGTCAATCAATCGTTTGCCCGGGCGCACTTTCCCAACGTCGACCCCATCGGCCATCAAATGCGACGGATCCGACCAAACGCGAAGGAGCCGTGGTTAACGATCGTCGGCGTCGTGCCGGACCTGATCATGGAGGGCATCGGCCGGAACAACGCGAGCCCGGTGGGCTACTACATTCCGATTCCGCAAAGCGACGTCGCCAATGGCGTCCGGATTGCGCTGCGGACGCGCGGCGACGCGGCGACCCTGACGCCGTCGGTCCGGAGTGCCGTCGCATCGCTCGATTCCGAGCTCGCGATCTACGAAGTGAGCACGCTGCAGCGAGTCATCGAACGTCAGACCTGGTTCTACACCGTCTTCGGGACGTTCTTCATGATTTTCGGATTCTGTGCGTTGTTCCTGGCAGCAGCCGGTCTCTACGGCGTGATGTCCTTCGCCGTCACGCAACGCACGCGCGAAATGGGTGTGCGGTCAGCGCTCGGTGCCCAGGGAACACAGTTGATTGTGCTGGTAATGCGGAGAAGTGTCGTGCAATTGGCTGTGGGGCTTTTGCTCGGGCTGATACTTGCCCTCCTCGTCTCAGACAAACTGCAACCGGTGCTGTATCACGTCAACCCGCGCGACGCCGCAGTCTTCATCGGCGTCGTCGTCACGCTCGCGGTCGCGGCGCTGGTGGCAAGCTTTCTCCCTGCGCGACGGGTCACACGAATCGACCCTGTGGTAGCGCTCGCGGTCGAGTGAGAAGGCTTGGGTGCCAGGGGTGCCAGGGGTGCCAGGGGTGCCCGGGGTGCCAGGGGTGCCCGGGGTGCCAGGGGTGCCCGGGGTGCCAGGGGTGCCCGGGGTGCCAGGGGTGCCAGGGGTGCCGGGGGTGCCGGGGGTGCCCAGAGTGCCAAGGGTGCCCGGGGTGCTCAGAGTGCCACGGGTGCTCAGAGTGCCACGGGTGCTCAGAGTGCCAAGGTGCTTAGAATGCCACGCGCGCCCTGAGTGCCGCGAGTGCATTGAGTGCCACGCGTGCTGAGTGTGCTCCGAAGCACCCGTGGCACCCGTGGCACCCCTAGCACCCGTGGCACCCGTGGCACCCCTGGCACCCGTGGCACCCCTGGCACTCAAATGCGCTTGATGTACTTGACCGTATCTTCCTCAAACCCGAAATGTTCGTAAACCGAGCGGGCGTGGTGATTGCCACTGAATACGTTGATCGTCAACGTGCGGAAGCCTCGATCGCGAGCCCACGCTTCGGCGGCCCGTAAGAGTGCGCCACCGGCGCCACGCCCTTCGGCCCCCGCCGTGACGGCGAGAATCCCGACGTGACCGTGACGCTCGAGCGTGAAGTAGTCGCGCAGTTCCTCAACGAGGACGAACCCGACGCGTCCGTCTCCCGCTTCAGCGATGAGGAGGCGGGTGCCATCGTCGGGCGACTCGAAGAAATCGCGCAGCGTCCGCGCTTCTCCCTCGACGAGTTCCTCGGACGTGCGCCACGACGGCGGCCCGAAATCCGCCAGCCGCGCCGCAGTGTCGAGCACGAATGCGCGGTCAGCGCCGCGAGCCGGTCGCACGCGTATCGCGCGTGCGCTCGAACTTCGACTAGCGCTCCCGCTCGCTATCGCGCTCCCGCTCCCGTTTCGTTTCCCCTGCATCGTCTTCCTCTTCAATCGAACGAATGAACCCGGTGCGTCGCGGCGGCGGCATGACCGAGTGGGCGCCGCGAATCGACTGCCAGAGAATCTCGTTCAGTTCCAGTTCGGGAGCCCGATCGGCATCGCGCAGGTTCATCTGCAGTGAGGCCCGGGCGCCCGGCGACGACCAGTCGTTCTTCTCATCGAGCGGAATACGAACCGCACGGTGTGTAAACGGCGCGGGATCCGGTGTTGGCTGGAACCCGCCGTACATCGGCGTGGCGGCCGCGTCATATTGACTCATCGGCGGCAAACCGAGAATCAACTCCATGGTGCGTAATACGCTGCACGTCGTGTACAACGTGCTATCGAGCGATCGTCTCCGAGAAAACGGGCTCACGGCAAGCAGAACCGACCGATGGGCGTCGACGTGATCCGGACCATTCTGTGCATCATCCTCCAGCACGAAAACCGCCGATTCCTTCCAGTAACGGCTGTGGGTAATTGCCTCGATAATCCGGCCGAGCGCGAGGTCGTTGTCGGCGACCATCGCCCGCGGGGTTGGTGATCCTGGCGTCGTGCCGTTGGTGTGATCGTTCCCCAGCCGAATGATCGACAGTCGCGGCAGATTGCCGTCGCGCTCGAACTGACGAAACTCCTCGAGCCAGATGTCCGCTCGCTGCTGATCCAAAACACCCAGATCGAACGGCGGATACGCGGGATGCACAAGGCCCTCGAGTCCCGGCACGTCGGCACGGACCTCTCCCCCACGCCGCCGCCAGGACGCGAACTCGCCGTAACTGCGGACCGAAACGTTCGCGCGCTTGGCGAAATCCCACAGATAGCCAAGCGGCGGCGCGGAAAAGTTGCCGTATTGATCGCGAAGGTTGAATCCACCTTCACTCAGGTAGGGCGTGCCTCGGCCGCCATAGTTAGTCGGCCACAATTTCTCCGCCACATCAGTCGCGTAGGCGCCCATCGAGAATGCGTGCCCGTCGTAGCTCACTTCTGCGTCGACATAGAAATTGTCGAACTGCGTAAACTCGCGCGCCAGCGCGTGCGCGTTTGGCGTGATTTCCTCACCGAAGAGCGTCAACGACGGATCGCCATTGCCGCGCGCGATGTCGCCGAACACCTGATCGTAGGTGCGATTCTCGCGAATCACGTAGAAGACGTACTTGATCGGGGATGTTCCACCAACGCGACGAGGAATTGGACTGTCGAGCGGCGCTCCGGCCGGCGCCAGTCGCGTCGTGTCCTTGTAGGGGGTCAGGTCGAGCACGCGTCGCGTGAAAGCCTGCAGCGCCGTGGCGTCAGGCATGGGCACGACCGAGAGCGCCCCCTGCAGCATGTTGCCGGTATATCGCCCGTCCAATCGGATGCCACCCGGCTGCGGGCCGCGGGGATTCGGTTCGCTCGTGAGACCTTTGCCGTTCAACACGAAGAAACGCGATCCGTCACGCGAAAACGAAACGGCCGTCGGGTACCAGCCAACAGGAACCCATCCCAGGACTTTGCTCGCGCCAGGGCTCGCCACATCGACGATGGCGACGGTGTTGTTATCGGCGTTGGCCACCAGCATCTTCGTCCCGTCGGGAGAGAGCGCAAGACTGTTCGGCGTCGTTCCGACAGGCGCGTTCGGATAAAGCGCCACCGATATCTGTTCCTTCGCGGCCTTTGTTGCCAGATCCACAACCCAGACGGCGTTGGTATTCGCGCACGCGACAAACAACCGGCTGCCATCCCCCGACAGCAACATCGCATTCGGATGCGGACCAACCGCGATCTCCGCAAGCGTCTCCAGCGTGTCCGCCGCAAACATCAGCACCTTGCTCCCGCCCCAGAGGGAAACAAAGAGCGTCCGACCGTCGGGAGCCATGAGCGCCGTATACGGCTCCGCCGCGAGACTGACCTTCCGGATTTCCTTCCGCGATTGCAGATCGATCGCACTGACGGCCTGGCCGAACACATGGATCGCATAAAGCGTCTGCCCATTCGGCGAGAGCGCGAGTCCTCCGATGAACCCGGCATTCAGAAGCTCGCCGCCGGTTCGCCGCTCAGGCGGACCGATCGAGATGCGGCCAGCCTCTTTGAGCGACCCGTTCGTCCACGCAAAGTCGTACACCGTGTTTTCTGCGGCGCCGGCTGAATAGAGATGGCCACCGTCGGGCGTCCATGCCAGCCCCAGCCACGCGTTATCCACGTTCACGCGGCTGGTCACCTGTTCGGTCTTTGTATCGAACACGGTCAGTGTGGGACGCGTCCATCCATTGTTCGTGATCACGAGGAATCGTCCGTCCACCGACATCGCCATGTTGAGCGGCAGATCACCCACCTGGATATGCCGCCCGGCGGGCGCAATGCGCCATCCGTTCGGGAGGAGGGTAGCGCCATTCGCGTCGCGGCCGGGCGATCGGGACGGAACCGCGCCACGCTGGGCGATCGATCCGACCATGGCCATGATGCAGACGCCAAAGGTCAACAGCATGGTGATCCCGCGCCGAGAAGTCGTGGTGCCGCTTCTGCTCATAGCCCGCGGATTATATGGCACGGTTGAATACCTTTGGCGTCCGGCCTATAGTGCCCTCAGGAACGTCGCGCAAAATCTAAGAAGGGCCTGTTATGACCCGTGAAGAAATCACGGTCATGTTCACGCGCCGGGCAGCGGCCTGGGATGCACATGATGCGGTCGCGTTAGCATCCGATCATGCCCCTGATGCCGTGGCCATCAGTCCAACAGGCGGTGTCCTCGAAGGGCGCGAGGAGATTCAACGAATCTATCAGGTCTGGTTCACTGCGTTTCCGGATCTCCGGTTCACGGAACGTGACCTTCTGATCGACGGCGATCGCGTGGCCATGATCATGACGGTTGCTGGCACCCACGCAGGGGACTTCTTCGGCCTCCCGGCGTCCGGTCGACACGTGCAAGCGATATGCGCGTTCATCTACACGCTCAAGGGCAATCAGATTGTCCACGAGCGGCGCGTCCTCGATTTTACGGGCGTTCTGGTCCAGGTAGGAGTGCTCCGCGCCAAGCCCGCTCCCGGGCTGTAATGACTCCGAGGGGGTGAGCCCCTTCGTGAGCCTTTCTCGAGCGGGATTACGCCTTCCTCGGTAGGATGTCTGGCGTTTCTCACACACTCGATCAGCAAGCAGTCGCAGGGCTTACCCTCTCGGAACGGTTTCGGCGGTCTGCCCGACGCTGGATCGTCTTCAATACGGTAGGTCTTGCCGGCATGCTGGTTCAGCTCGCCGTCGTCGGCCTCCTGGTGCGAATGTTCGGCCTGCATTATCTGGTCGCCACCGCAATTGGCGTCGAATCCGCGGTGCTCCACAATTTCATATGGCATCAACACTGGACGTGGCGCGATCGTCGGTCGGGCTCGGCAAAAGCGATGGCGTTGCGACTAATGCGCTTTCATGTTTTGAACGGTGCCGTTTCGCTCGTCGGCAACATCGCCGTGACCGCGTTCTGTACCGGGATCGCAGGGCTCGATGCGGTCGTTTCCAACGTCATCGCAATCGTCGCCTGCTCGGCCGTGAACTTCACGGCCAGCGAATCGCTCGTCTTTCGAGCCGATCGACGTCAACGACTGGTATCGCTTCCGATTGCGATCGTTGGTCTTCTCACACTGCCGCCAATCGCGGAAGCAGGCCCAGGCTCCGCGACCCTCGCCGCCTGGCGGACCTACGAGGCGCAAATCGATGGGCGTTACAACGCGTCGGCATCAGGCGGAGGCGCGTTCTTCGCGCTCGATCGTGAGACTCAGGCGCGCGGCTGGCGAGAACGGATCCTGGGCGGCCAGCCTGAATTGTTCAAGGTCGATCCACCGGCGGTCGAGGACGGGAAGATTCATCACTGGATCGGGGCGATTTTTTTGCCCGGGACGACGGTTCAGTCGGTCATCGATCGAATCCAGCAAAACGCCGGTCACGAGTCGGAGCACTACGAAGACGTGCTGGCATCGCGCCTGATCGAGCGGAAGGGCGACCGTCTGCTGGTCTTCATGAAACTGCGGCGAACCAACCTGATTACCGTCACCTACAACACCGAACACGCCGTCGAGTACAAACGGATCAATGGCACACGCGCCACTGCCCGCAGCGTGGCGACGAAGATCGCTGAACTTGCCGGCGTCGGGACTGCCGAGGAACACGAGAAATCGTCGGCCGATGACAACGGGTTCTTGTGGCGCCTGAATGCGTACTGGCGATACGAAGCGGTGCAGGGCGGCGTGATCGTGGAATGCGAATCGGTCAGCCTAAGCCGGCCGGTGCCAACGCTGGTGCGTCCGGTCGCCAATCCAATCGTCGACCGCGTCGCGCGGGAATCGCTCTCTCGAACGCTCGGAGGTCTACTTCGCAACCTCAATCTGAAATAGCTTCGGCCACAACTTGCCGGTTACGAACAATCGATCGCCAGACGCGTCGTAGGCGATGCCATTGAGGACGTCCGCCGCCTGCGCTTCGCGTGGCGTAAGGAGCCCGGTCAGTTCAATCCAGCCGGTGACCAATCCCGTTTTCGGTGAAATGCGTGCAATGCGCTGTGTTTGCCAAACGTTGGCGAGAATCTCCCCCTTCACGTATTCGAGTTCGTTCAAATTCCCGACCGGCGTGCCGCCATCCTTCACCTGTACTCGCGACAGTTCCTTCAGCGTCGCCGGATCGAGGAACCGGAGGAATGCGCTGCCGTCGCTCATAATCAGCCGCTGGCCATCGTGGGTCAATCCCCAGCCTTCGCCGCGATAATTGAATGTGCCTTTGCGCTTGAAGGTGGCGCGGTCGTACAGAAATCCCATCTCTGATTGCCATGTCAGCTCGTAAATCGTGTCGCCGCGGACCGCAATGCCTTCACCGAAGTACTGCTGATCGATCGACTGGATCTGCAACACCTCGCCGTTCTCGAGACGTACCTTCCGTATGCTCGATCGTCCGTTCAGTCCGGTACCTTCGTAAAGGAAGCCGTCCAGATAGACGAGTCCCTGCGTAAACGCTTCCGCATCGTGCGGGTAGACGTGCACGACCCGTCCCTTGCTCACCGGCGCACGCGCCGCCGCGCGCGTCTGCATCCCTTCCGGTGAGGGAATGAGAACGGTTCCCATGAGAACAATCAGCGCAAATACGGCGAGCTTCACGCCTACTTGAAGAGATCGTCGAACGCCTTGCGCGCGCTGGCCGGTGGCGCGGATTTCGTTTCGCGTTCGACGGTGGTTCGCGGCTCAAAGAACGTGCACGCGTTGCGGTGGTCTTTCGGTGAAACGCGCACGGGAATCGGCTGCTGACACTCGAGAGGAGATCCGGTGTCGAAATTGAGACACTGGGCGCACGTGTGCAGATCGGCGCCACATCGGCCGCAGCGCCCGTCAGCACTCCACGCAGCGGCGACGGTCAATTCACTGCCGCAACCGCGGCAGCGAACGACCTCGCGAAACCCCGGCATGTTGAAGGTCTTCGGGGTGGTCGGCGGCTGTCCGCGCGGTGCGTATTCTTTCTTTTCGGCAGGCTTGTGTTCGCGACGTGACGGCCCAGGATCGTCCTGGTATCCACGCTGCCGATACTTGCGGTCGGACATCTTTGTGGGTTGATTATACAGGCGAGGTCTGAAGACCCCCGCCTACAAAAACGCACGCGTCGAACAGCGCGGGAGTGCGCGGTCTTTTGGACTGCGCCGTCATTTACCGTGCCGAGATCCGGATTCCGCCATTCGTGCCCTCCAGATCAATACGTGGGCCACCGCCGTTGATCCGTCCATCCAGACGACGCCGAGAGGCCTCACCAGACGTTTCCAGATTGAGGCCATTAGTATTGATCCCTCCGTTGGTGACGCGCGCGGAAATAGTGGCTTTGGCCGACGACGGCAGCCTCAAACGGATACCGCCGTTGGTGCAACCGAGCTTCACCCCGGAGTCAGCCACCGCCGCGAGATCGACTTCGACGCCGCCGTTCGTCGTGCTGGCATCGATGGCGCCCGACACATCGTGCGCCTTGATGCCGCCGTTGGTCGCTTCCGCCGTGACGCGCCCTGTCAGGCCGGCGAGCTCGATACCACCGTTGACCGTCGTGAGGCGCACGTCAACCGACGCCGGGACCTTGACCATGTAACGCACTTCCTGGTTCCAACCGCCGAACAACCCGCCACTGCGGCGTTGTACCTTGGTCTCGATTCGCACCTTGGAGGGAGACACGCTTTCCTGAATCTCGATCCGTCCAATGGCGTCCTTCGCCGCCTCAACCGATGCCGCGCGGGCCGACTTCTCGGCAACGACTTCGACCGTCGTTCCGGTCCCTGGCTGAACATCAATCTTGCCGTTCACGTTCGAGATTTCGAGTCGGCCGCCTGGCTGAAGGTCGTAACTCTTGCGCCACTCTGCGGTTTGTTGTTCCCGCAGATCCGCCATGGCGATGTCGCAACCGGCAGCGGCGAGCGAAGCGACGACGAACACCGGTAGAACGAGGTGAACCCTCCGGCGGGCGAGTGGATGCGTGTTCATCTGGTAGATCTCCTCCGCCCTTATACGGGAGGCGGACGGATCAGGTTCTGCCGGGTTAGCTCGCCCTGGCGCGGGTCTCGCGGGCGAGCCGGCGCTGGAGAAATCCCAGGACCGCCGCTTCCGCCCCAGACAGATCGTTTGTCGTTCGCGATTCGCGCCGGGCGCGGTCCACGAGCGTCTTCACCATCGATCCATCCATGTAAGACGCGAGGATTGCCGGATGAATGTAACACTTGCGGCAGACGGCTTTCGTATTTCCCAGCTGCTTCGCCACCCTTTCGACCGCACTCACGATGTTACGTTTCGCCTGTGCGTCGGATTCGAACGTCTCGAATTCCTGCAACGTTTGCGCGGCGAGAACGGTGCCCGCCCAGGTGCGAAAGTCTTTTGACGTGTATTCCTGGCCCGTGATCGCCTTCAAGTACGCATTCACGTCCGCCGATCCGATGGTGTGACGCTCGCCGTCGTCGCCGACATACTGAAACAACTCGTAGCCGGGAAGGTCGCGGCACGCTTTTATCGTGCGCGCGAGCCGCCGATCGTCGAGCTGAATGTCGTGCGCCACGCCGCTCTTGCCCTTGAATGAAAACCGGACCTTCCCGCCACTCACGGCCACGTGCCCATCGCGCATGGTCGTCAGGCCGAACGATCGGTTGTCTCGCGCGTACTCGTCGTTGCCGACCCGGATCAACGTTTTCTCGAGAAGCTGAACGACGGCTGCGAGCACTTTCTCGCGTGTGAGTCGGGTACTCCGAAGGTCGCGGGCGGTGCGGGAACGGATCGTCGGCAGCGCCTCCGCAAAACCGATCAGACGGTGATACTTCGTTTCGTCGCGTACGACGCGCCATTTCGGGTGGTAGCGATACTGCTTTCGGCCGCGCGCGTCTCGACCGACGGCCTGAAGATGACCGCGCGGGTCGACAGAGACCCACACGTCTTTCCACGCCGGCGGGATGACCAGCGAACGGATGCGAGCGAGTTCCTGAGCATCACGAATCGTCCGCCCATGCGGGTTGACGTATCGAAAGGACGAGCCGTGACGAAGCCGCTTGATGCCGGGCCGCGAATCGGTCGTGTAGTGCAGACCGGCGGCGATGGCTGACTCCCGTGGGTCAATCTGTGCAGTTCTGCGCTTACGGCCGAGCAGTGTGGTAGGCTTTCGGTGCCCCCCTGAAGGATTCTTTCGCATGCAATGCCCTGCGTGCGGTTCAGCTCGCGTATTCCCGTCGCGTTTGCGAAATGCGCTCGAGCGAGTGCGCCAGATGTGTACGGAGAAGCAGCCGTATCGCTGCCATCAGTGCGGCTGGCGCAAGTGGCGGGACGTGCTCATCAGCGACGATGGACCGGCGGTTCATCCCGAAGACCTCCGAACAGGTCGCGCAGCGGCGCCAGTATCTCCCGCCGACATCGACCAACTCGATTTACCCCGGTCCTAGGAAAGCAAAAGCCGCTCCGTCAACGCGGGCGGGGGATCCAGCCCGCGTTATACCGCACCCCAATCATCAATCTGACGACCGCATCGTAACTGGCGATGCCTTCGGCCACGCGGTTCGCCTTGAGATACTCATCGTAGACGCCTCGCGCGGTGCGGCGTACCAGCGGCGACGACCTGTTGTAGCGCGCAATACTGGCCTGCAGATCCTGCTTTGGGCCGTCATCCAACTCCTTGATCGACGAGCGATCCGCTCGAGCAACCGCAGCCAATCCGTGTTGGTAGGCGGCAAGCCAGCCGCTGTACCGCTCTGGCGCCTTGCCGCGCACGCAGGTCAGCCACGCGAGAAAGTTCGCCTCGGCTTCGTTGGCATATCCCGCCAGATGCGCCCATTCGTGCGCAATCACAAACGGTCGTTCGAACTCGAGTACGTCCGGGTTGACGATGATCTCGAGGAAGTACGGATCGGTCATCCCATCGATCGCCGCGCGACGGAAGTAGTAGTTCAACAGTGACCGCTTCGGCACGCCCGGCACCGCCAAACGCATCGCGCCGAGCGCGATTTGCGTGTCGGCGAACGAAGCATGGAGCGCGTCATTCGTGAACGCCGTCGCATGCGCCGCCGCGTAGCCCGCGTTGACCTCGGCGACGGCACTGTTTGTGAATTCGATTGCCGCCTCACGCGTCAATCGCGATCGGTCGTAATCGAGTTTTTCTTCGAGCGGCACTCGCCGGTAGTTGAGTCCCCACAGCGCGAGGAACAGAAGGTACAACCATGCCGCAGCGGCCACCGCCGTGGTGAGGTTCCGCGTGAAGGCGCGTTTCGGCCCGAGCGCGCGTGTTCTCGAGATCGCAAGTTCGATCCCGACGACCAGCAGGCAGGCGACGGCGATGTCGAGCCAGGCGATGGGGATCGTGTTGCTCGCAGTTGTCAGAACACTCTGAATGCGCAGATACCAGTCAGTCGAATACACCCGTTCAACTGTCTCGGCTGGAAACGGCGCAATCACGCAGACAAGCGCGATCACCGCGACTGCTGCGGTTTCGACCGCGCGACTGGTCACTCGCCGGTCTCGCGCATGTCATGGCCGGCAATCAATCGAATCGCTCGCTGGTAACTGAAGTACGCCCAGGCCCACTGGATGAGCACGACGATGCGATTACGGAAGCCAATCAGATTCAGGATGTGAACGAAGAGCCACACCAGCCACGCAATCCAGCCCTTGAGCCGCAACCATCCGAAATCAGCGATCGCCGATGCCCGGCCAATCGTGGCCAGGTTGCCGAGATCCCGGTAAACAAACAGCTGATAGGGCTGTCGTTGAAGCGCACGACGAATGTTCGCGGCGGCGTGCCTCCCCATCTGAATGGCGACCTGCGCCACCCCTGGCAGTGGTCTCCCATTTGGACCGGTGAACGACGCCAGGTCGCCGATCACGAACACATCAGCGTGACCAGGGATGGTCAAGTCAGGTTGAACGATCACTCGGCCGGCGCGATCAGTCGGAACGCCGAGCGTGAGGCCAACCGGAGACGCGGCAACCCCTGCTGCCCACAGCACCGTCGCCGCCTCGATTGACTCGTTGCCAAGATCGACCCGCCCGTCCACGACATTCGTGACGGCCTTGCCGGTGCGCACGTCCACGCCGAGTCGCTTCAGGTCCTCGAGCGCGGCTTGCCGCAGCATCTCGGGAAAAGTCGAAAGGATTGACAACCCCGCTTCGATCAGGATGATGCGCGCCGAGGTTGGATCGAAATGTCGGAAGTCGCGCGCGAGCGAGAGACGCGAGATCTCGGCAAGCGCGCCGGCGAGCTCAACGCCGGTCGGCCCGCCGCCGATCACGACAAATGTCAGGAGCGGTATGCGCTTGGCGGGGTCGCTCTCGCGTTCAGCCCGCTCGTAGGCGAGAAGCACCCGGCGCCGAATCTCCAGCGCATCTTCGAGCGTCTTCAGCCCGGGTGCCATCACCTGCCATTCTTCGTGGCCGAAATAGGCGTGCGTCGCTCCGGTTGCGAGGATCAGAAAGTCGTAGCCGATTTCGCCGTCAGCAAGAACCACGATCCGTCGTCCAGGATCAACGCGCTGGACATCGGCCAGGAGCACTTCAACGTTCTTCTGACGGCGGAGGATCCAGCGAATCGGCGAGGCGATGTCGCCCGGCGAGAGCGCGGCCGACGCGACTTGGTACAGCAGCGGCTGAAAGACGTGGTGGTTCCGGCGATCGAGCACCGTCACCTGGACGTCGACATGTTCCAGTGCACGCGCTGCGTACAATCCTCCGAATCCGCCTCCAACGATCACGACGTGCACTCTGAAGATAGTATCGGATCGCGGCCAGGAACGCGTGAGGCGCACCTCTGCCGGCGCCTAGGTCGGAACGTACTTTGCACGGATCCTGCACATGACCATCGCTCATCGAATCGCGAGTTGGGGAGGCGCGCGACTGTCGCGCCGGGTGTCGCGCTCGCTGCCGTGGATTGGCGCCGGTATCGCCCTGGTGACGGTTGCGTCGACGATGCGCCGGAAAGGCGTGATCAGCGGGGTGCTGGATACCGGATTGAACGCGACGCCGTTTGTCGGCGCGGCCAAGAACGCAATCGAGATGTTTCGCGGCCGCGATTTCTTTCCGGATCGTTACGGTCCGGGAGTGGTACCGCCGCGGCCGCCGCGGTGAGCGGTCCTGGACTCAACGTCCGACGATCTGCCACGCCGCCCAGTAGTAAGGGGCACGTGTGGCCTCGGCAGCGCGTATCTCTCCCAACGTGTCGTGCACGGCAACGTCCACCGGCTCTCCACTTGTGCGCACCGCGGAATAGATCGCGTGGACAATCGCTTTGGTCGACGGCTCCTCACTCGTCCACCGCGGTAAAACTATCGTCGGAACCCCGGCAGCGCGCCAGGCCCAGCTCACGACGTCTGTCGCTGATGCTGCGCCTCGCATCGCGGCCGTGGCGCCATCGGTAAACACCGTCACCTCTCCGTGCAAATCGAGGTTCATGAGTTCACGTGCTTCGAGTGCGCCATCACGGTCGGGCGCAGACTCGGCGTCGACGCTCTCAGGCGTGAGCAGGATCGATGAAAACAGCGGACTCGCGCCGTTCATCCTGAATGGCGCGGCGACGTGGAGCATGGTGGCTGCACCCGCTCGATCACGAAAGCTGGATTCGGTGGCCGCCGATCCGCTCAGAACTGTCGCAGTTGATTGGTCGAAGACAGCAGTAATCGCCTGGATCTCGCTATCCGGCGCCTCCGATGATCGCAGGGTCCACCCGGGCGCGGTTGCCTGCAACCGCTCGCGCGTTGATTGAGGAATCTCTGGCGCCGTCACCGCAATGATCGATAGCGGCAAGGGCTCTGACTGAGTGGATGGCGCCTGCAGCAGTGAGGTCGCAGAGCCGGCATAGAGGACGCGCGTACGATCCGCAAGAAACTCATCCCCGACGGCGAGTGCCTCGAATGGAACCCTCCATAACACATCGTCGGGAATCAGCACGACTCTTGGGGCCGCAGAAATCGCGGACCACGCGCCCGACGGAATCGACTTCATCAACTCGGCAGACGCCTGCCGCCACAGCGCCAAATCTCGAAGCGTTGCCGGATCGACCGCGCGCGAGATCTGCTCAGCAAGCGTCTGTCGCGGCACAGAGGTGAGATACGCGCGGCACGCCGGCCCACTCGCCTCCGGTGTTGCGACGAGCACGAGCAGGTCCTCATCGTCGATCACAAATTCTGCCAGCACTTCACCTTCGTCGAGTGCGTTCACCGTCTGATCGAAGCCGATTGCTGGCGTGAGACCGCGCCACGTGCCTAAATCCGGCAGGCGAGTAAACAATTCCTGCCGCTGAAGAGAGCGCTTTTGGACTGCCACATCCAACTGCTGCCGCAGGCGCTCGAGGCGAGCCGCGTTTGGTTTTGGAAGCGCCTTTTCATGGTCGAGCTGCGCCCGGACCGTGACAACGTCGGCGGCAAGTTGGCGCTCGGCGTTGCGTTCTGCCGGTGTCATTCCACGGGCGATGTCGCGTTCGTTCCGCGCCAGCCTGACGCGCAGCGCGTGCACGCGCTGGCGCTCGATCGAATCAAACGCAGCTCGTGTGTCGTTGGCTTCCGCCTGGAGCACGGCGAGGAGTGCATAGGCGCCGGTGCTGTCGAGAGAGGGCTGGTCGCCGACGCCGTCCAGCGCCCGTGCGGCCATGCGCTCCACCTGAGTGACCGCACTCTTGGCGGCGGTCAACGCCGCCGTCGGATTGGTGAGGCGCCGCTGCGCCCGCGCGCTGGCAACCAGCGCCCTCCAGACGACATCGTCTACTCCTAACGCGGTTCCTTCCTTTTCGGCATGACGTGCGGCTATCAGGCCGTTGGCATAGTCGCCGCTTCCGGTGAGGGCCTGCGACAATCCAATCTCGGCACGTGCTGCATCTTCACGCTTCTTGAGCGTGATAAAAAGCGCGATCGCCTTGCGATACGACGTCACCGCCTCGGTGTGGTGTTGCTGCAGCGACTGGGCGAAAGCGATGCCAACGGTGGCGTGCGCAACGCATTCAGCGTCCGACCCTTTGGTGCAGGTGGACGCGCTGCGTGAGAAGGTTTCTTCCGCGGTGGCAAAGCGCCCGGACAAGAGATCGGTCCTGCCCATCGCCTGCCACGCGTGGCCGACGTTCGGATGATCTCCGATTCGCTCGAATTGCGCGCGGCTCTGATCGAACAATTGCCGCGCGAGATCGAGGTTTCCCAGCCGGATGTGCACGTCACCCATGCTCAGGAGTGCACCCCCCTGAAGTCCGGGATTGTTGCGTGCCCGGCCTTCCGCGAGCACTGCGTTGAACGCATCAAGCGCCGCCGTCAAATCGCCCTGTGCGGCGAATGACCGACCAAGCCCGTCGAGCGCGCGTGCCTCGCCTCCCGGGTTCGATGCTTCGTGATAGAGCGCACGGCTCCGTCGATAGTCGACAATCGCGCCGCTGAAGTCCCCTTCGACATACTGCACGTTGCCGGTGCTGATCAGCGTTGTTGCAATTGCCAGCGTGTCATTCAGCCGTTCCTGAATGGCCAGTGCTTCCTTGAACGTCGTGTAAGCGTCGGTGTACTCGAATTGTGAATATTGAGCCGTGCCGAGACCGACCAGCGCCGTGGCAATGCCCTCGTCGTTCCCACGTTCCCGTTCGACCGCAAGAAGCTGCTCGTAGACCGGTTTGGCCGCGACAAAATTGCGCTGGTAGTACAGGGCGTTACCAATGTTCTGCAGCGCATCGGCCTGCAACTTCTTGTCTCCGATACGTATCGCCAGATCAAGCGCGCGCTCATACAGCTGCTGCGCGCTCGGATAGAGGCCCCGCTGTGCCGCGGACGCCGCCTGCCGTGAAACGGCAGACACCAGCATCGGGCCGACGAGATCCGGCTCCTCGGTCAGCAGCCTTTCTCGTTCGCCAGCGTCACTCGCGGCAATGTAGGCGTCGGCGAGCGAATCAATCGCCGTGCCTTCGCGTATGAGCTTCCACTCGGTTCCTTCGCGCGCATACGTCAGCGCGGCGATGAAGGAGTTGTGGAACACCATGGGAGAACCGTCGGGACGGCGAACCGAGCTGGTGCGATCGCGCGTGACCGACACGCGGACGATGGTCAATGGTCCACGTGTGCGAACCGAGGTGATCGCGATTTCCGAGAACTTGTCGTCGCCGGACTCGAAGACGAACCTCAGTTGCTCCGGGCGCGGCCGCTCGGCTGTCGCCGACCAGAGCGACAAATAGGCATCCGCGTCCTCAGCCTCCTGGGTCGCATAGAAGCGTTCGACGGCGGCGCGCAGAGCGGGATCGACCGCGTCGGCCTGCGACGCGAACACGACAACGGCCAGCGCAAATGGCAAACCGAGCATCAGTTCTGCAGTGTGAAATTCACGGTTATGGTCATCAGCACCGAAACTGGAACGCCATTCAACAAGGTCGGAGTATAGCGCCACTGCCGCACGGCGGTAATCGCGGCCTGATCGAGCAGCGGCATCGATCTCAGAACCTTGATCCGTCCGACGTCCCCGCGCTCGTCGATCACTGCTTCAAGGATGACGACCCCCTGCACGCGTGCGTTCCGGGCGATGGCTGGGTATTCGGGCGGCAGTCCGCTGATGCGCTTTGGCTCCTTGATGGCCCCGCCGGGTCTGAACAGTGTCTGCGCGGGTCTTGGTGGTGGTGGAGGCGGTGGAGTAATTGAAGGTGTGTCGGTGGCGGCACCAATCATCGACAAATCTCCAGCACCCGAACCCGGCGGTAAGTCAGGGACAGGTGGACCGAAGTACTCACGCGGCTCGTTCACCTCTGGTGCGATGCCGGTTGGTGCCTCGACATTCACTGGCGTCACGGTTCGCGCAGGAAGTGCCTGCGCGATGATCGTGTCGGGCACCGGCACCGTCTTCGTTGGTGCGAGAAACATGTGTATCGGCGCCGGTGTGGGCGGCGTCACCTCTGCGACAAGAGGTACAACGAAGACCGCGATTCCAAGAGCGATGTGAAGCGTGATGGACACGGGCCAAAAAGACCATCGCATGATGTCGCCTCCGTTGACAACTTTGACACCGCACGTGTCGCGCGGTTCCGACCCCGGCCGCGTAAGTTCCACTGGCACCTTGCTTGCTGTCTTCGCCGCGGAGGCGAACACACTATGGATGACAAGAAACGCGACCGTAATGACAATGAGCCGGTGCGTGAAGGCGACATTCTCGGACTGGGTGGCGCGCTGCCGCCGAAGAGCTCGGACGAGCCCAGCACTTCGTTCGAAGACGATCTGACGCGCAACTCCGAATCGATCCGGGACGAGGACGAGGACATGCGCGACGGGGACACCGCATACAAGCGCGGTTCCGGCGCAACGGGCATTGACATGGGCGCGGGCGGATCGGGAACGGACGTGGAGTAGCGGCAGAGACGCGGATCAACCCTAAGCGGGAGAAACGAGAGGAAAGGGAGTCAACCATGGATCTCTCGTTTCTCCCATTCCAGTCGCAAAGTGGAGTTTGCTGATCCACCAGCCACTTGCGATAATCGCGCATGGCCCGCACCATTGCCGCTGAATCATGGGGACATTCAACCGTCCGCACCGCCTGCCCGCTCGATTGCCCGGACGCCTGCACGCTCGACGTCACCGTTGAAAAAGGACGCGTCGTCAAGATCGATGGCGGCGATGTCAATCCGGTTACCCGCGGATACATCTGTGCCAAGGTCCGCCGCTTCAGCGAACGGCTGTATGGCGAAGATCGATTGCTCTATCCGGCGATTCGAAAGGGACAGAAGGGGCAAGGCACCTTCAGCAGAATCAGCTGGCAGGAAGCACTCGATCACATCGCCGAGCGGATGGAACACATTCGCGACACGACGGGCGCCGAAGCGATCCTGCCCTTTTGTTACGGCGGATCGAATGGGCTGCTGACGCAGGATACGAACGATGCGACGCTCTTCCGCGCATTCGGGACGTCGCGCCTGGCTCGCACGGTGTGCGCGGCTCCAACCGGTGCCGCCAATCTCGGACTCTACGGAAAGATGGCGGGCGTCACCTACGCCGACTACGTTCACGCGAAGTTGATCGTCTTGTGGGGTGTCAACCCCGCGGCCTCAGGGATTCACCTCATTCCGTATCTGCGTGACGCGCGAAGGCTGGGCGCCAAGCTTGTCGTCATCGATCCGCGAACCACGTCGCTCGCGCGACAGGCGGACTTGCACCTCGCGCCCAGGCCCGGCACCGATCTTCCCGTCGCCCTCGCGCTGCATCGATACCTGTTCGAACACGGTGTCGATGAGCGATTCCTTGCCGAGCATACAAAAGGGGCGGACGCACTTCGCGCCCGTGCAAACGAGTGGACCATCGAGCGGGCGGCGCAACAAGCGGATATCGACGCCGGCGCACTCGAGCGATTCGCCGAAATGTACCGGAGTTCCTCTCCGGCCCTCGTTCGATGTGGTTGGGGGCTCGAGCGGAATCGGAATGGCGGAAGCGCCGCCGCCGCGGTCCTGGCGCTGCCTGCGATCGGCGGAAAGTTCGGTGTTCGTGGCGGTGGGTTCTCGATGAGCAATTCGACCGCGCTCGGGATCAAGGCGGACGCGTGGATGAACGACACTCCCGAGCCGCGCACGCGACTCGTCAACATGAATCATCTGGGCCGGGCGTTGACGGAGTACACCGACCCACGCGTCGAGATGCTCTTCGTGTATAACTGCAATCCGCTCGCGACCATGCCCGATCAGAACCGCGTGCTCGAAGGACTCAAGCGCGACGACCTGTTCACGGTGGTCTACGAACAGGTCGTCACCGACACCGCTCGGTACGCCGACGTCCTGCTGCCGGCGACCACGTTCCTCGAGAACTATGACATCGCGAAGAGTTACGGACCGATCACTCTTCAACTCGTACGACCGGTCATCGAGCCGGTGGGCGAAGCCCGGGCCAACGCAGAAGTGTTCTCCGATCTTGCCGCGCGGCTCGGCATCGGCGAAGCGGAGGAAGAAACCGACACACTGCTGCGGATCGCGGGCCGCTTGCCTCAAAACCTGTCGGCGGAATTACTCGAGACCGGGTCGGCGACACCGCCTTTCGGCGGCACGCCGATCCAGTTCGTCGACGTCTTTCCATTGACGCCCGATCGCAAGATCGATCTCTTTCCGGCAGCGCTCGACGCCGGCGCTCCTGCGGGACTCTACGGCTATCAGGCCGATCCGGCTTCGGATAAATACCCGCTGGCGCTGATCTCCCCGGCGAGCGAGAAGAGCGTGTCATCGACGTTGGCTGAACTCCGTCAGCGTTCGGCCGCCCTGCAGATGCATCCGTCCGATGCGCAGGCTCGCGGCCTGGCCACTGACGATCCAGTGCGTGTCTTCAACGATCGTGGTGAAGTGCAGTGCCCGGTCGCTCTGAATGCCGACATCCGGCCGGGAACCGTCTCGCTGCCGAAGGGGCTGTGGCGCAAGAGCACCTATAACGGATCGACGTCGAACGCGCTGGTGCCCGATACCTTGACCGATCTTGGCGGCGGCGCCTGCTTCAACGATGCACGCGTGCAGGTGGCATCGTTGGGGAAACACTGAAATTCAATAACTGAAGAAGAAGATCAGATCGATTCCCGCCCGTTCGATCCTGCGCTCGTTGATGCGGTTGGCCGCTCCCGTCGTTTCAGGGGAGGCGTTGGCGGCGGCGCGCAGGAATCGCGCAATCTCGTATTCCAGCTGAAACTGTGTCGCGGTGCGGGCGCCGAATTGCTGGTAGACCTTGAAGAATGTGCGTTGATTCACTTGTTGGCCGAGCGTGATCGCCGCACCGAGGTCACCGTTCTCGGTCGTCGTCGAGATCTCGAACAAGTCGAGGTCGAGTGCTTTGCCGATGGATTCACCGAGTGGTGCGGCGATAAAGCCGGTCGCGATCCCGCCGGCGGTTGCCGCCAGCGATGAACGCTCGCCGGTGCCCAGTTCGTTCACCGGCCGATTGAACACGATCAACGCCAGGATGTCGCTCTCCTCGAGCGGCGGATTGCTCGTCAGCTCGAGCTGCGGCGCCTTTGGCGTGCCGGTGATGTGGATGCGTGCCTCAACACCGGTATCGGGAATCTTCCGCGTCGCGCTGACGTCGAGGAGCGGGTTGATCGTCGGCGTCCCAATGAAACGGATCGTCCCGTCGCGCGTGAGATCGAACCGGCGGCCCTGAAAGTCGTATGTGCCGCGCACCGTGTTGACGACGCCGACAAGAGTTACCGGGCCGTTCGGCCGCTTTTGTACGTGCAGGTCGCCGCCAACCGTGATGTTGATATCGCCGAGCGCGGTTCCGGTCGGTCCGCCGGGGCGAAGACTTTTCCCTCGAAGGACCAGGTTATCGGGCGCAATCACGTGGACGTCCATCGCCAGCGCTGAGGCAGGACCTGCAGGCCCCACAGCTGCGGCCTCCTCCTGCGCCGCTTTCTCTTCGGCTCCAGGCGGCGCGGCCGACTCTCCGGCTTTGGTGAGCGCGGTCTTCGTGGCCTCTTCCGCGCTGCCGCTCCCTTCGGCCTGCCGTTCGGCGGAGACGACATCAGGCAGCGCTTCCTGCGAATACGGCGAGTAGAACAGTTGCAGAACCTTGTCGACTTCGACGCGTGCCGCATCGAGCTTCACGTCGCCGACCAGCTGCGGTCTGCGTAACTCTCCGGTCAGTTTGAGCGCGGTCTGAAGCTGCACGTCACCGAGTTCGTTGTTGATCACTTCGAAGTTGTCTGAATCGATGGTGACGTTGACCGCCCCAACGCGACGCTCGTGCATGGACAGCTCGCCAGCGACGCGCAGCCGCTCTCCGTGCCGATCGAGCAGCTCGAATGCGGGGATTCTCACAACGTCGGGTTGCAGCTCGATCCGCGTCGTCAAACCCGTGAACGTCTCGCCCGCGACCGGAACGCCGAACGCACCGTTCTTGATATCGATGAATCCCTGCGCGTGTGGATCCTGCCCCGATCCGGTGACGTGCACGTCGGCCTCCAGCGTCCCGGTCACGTTCGTGACCCGGTTGGTGAAACCCTGGATAAGCCCAAGATCAATCGGCGACGATTTCACTTGAAGATCGAGCGCCTCCCCCGACGCGGGTTCGACGTGCTCGCCGGTCCGACTGGCCTTGAACAGGCTGGTAGGAACACTGCCCTTGGCGGTGATGTACTCGCTTGGGGATCTTTGCAGCGTCGCGTCGAGACCCAGCCGAGTGCCGTTGTAATCGACATCGGTGGTGAGCGACTGATACTGGTAATTCTGGAATCCGCCGTTGGTGATGTGAATCTTCCCCTTGACGTCTGGCGCCGCGGTCGATCCCGAGATCCTCGCGTCGGCATTCAATCGGCCGCTGAGTCCGCGATTCTGCAACGCCAGGGTCTCGAGCTGCTTCAGATCGACATTGGTGGCCTTGACGTCGATGGCGCCGGTCGGCGTTCCACTTCCCAGCGCCAGTGTGCCATTGACGTCCAGCGACTGGTCGGCGCTGACCAGTCGGACGTTTTCGAACTCCAGTCGCTCACGTGCATACTTCACCGTCGCCTGGCTGCCCGGCGCGGTCTGCCACTCGACGCCTTGAGTCCGCACCGCGAGCGTCGGCAGATGCAGCTCCTGATGATCAGGATGGAAGATCACCTGCCCGGCTGCGTCCAGCTCGCGTGTCTTTTCTTTCAGGTTGGTCGTGAAATCGAGTTTCTTCTGATCGTACGTCGTCGTCGCCTTGACGGAGTTCAACTCGGTGCCGCCAACTTTGACGAAAGTCGCATCGGTCGTCGCCTCGACCTTCGCGGTCGCGACCTGAAGCTCCGGGATCGTCACCGTGTACTGACTGTTCAGGTCGAGCGCGTTGTTTGCGCCATATGACAGGTTGCTCCCGTCGAGCGTCCCCTTGGTAACCAGTGATGCCGCGTTGCCCGTCAGTGTTCCGTCGAGGGTCGCGGAACCACCGACATTGTCCTGGCCCGCGAGCTTGGCCAACTCCGGAAGATTGATGGCCTCGACGTGGTACTTGAGATCGGAGCTGTTACTCCGATCGAGCGCGAGCCGACCGGACGCATCGGCTTTCACATCCGGGCCGGCGATCTCAAATCGGGCGACGTCGCCAATTTGGTTCGCATACTTGCCGTCAATCTGTGCGTTGTCGATCTGCAGGCCGCCGACTGTCGACGACTCGAGAGTGGCGCGTCCGTCCGCGGTGATGGATGCCGGGGTAATCGGCGCGCTGATATCACTCACGGCAAAGTTCGCGTTCACGCTTCCGGAGACCTCGCCCTCGAGCTCCTGGCGGTTGGCAAGCTTTCCCGGATTGAAGTTCTCGAACGCACCAGTCGCGTGGCCGTTCAACGCACCGCGATCGACATGGGTGTCGAAGGTCAGATTCGGCAATCGGCCACCGAAGACCTCGGAATCGGTCAAGGTTCCGCTTGCATCCAGTTTGAGGGCGGAGATCGCCGCAGGTTCAGCGCTCTCCGTCGTGGTCGCGGTTGGAGCGGTTCGTGGTGAGCGACCCGAGACATCGAACGATCCATTGATACGGCTGTCGTAGGCCGGTTTCGACAACGCGTCGATCTTCAGTGCCGTGCCGAGGCGGTCCAAATCGAGATTCGCGACCACGCCGCGAGCCGAATATGAAATCTCCGACGGGCGTATCGCGAACTCGGCAGTCGTGCCTGATGAAAGCGTCGCCCCTTCGACCGTCGACTCGCGCAGTGCGGCGGTGCCTTGAATGGAGCCACCCTGACCGGAGACGTGATAGTCCGACACCGACAGATTTGTCGCCAGTCGCGGTACCGCAAGAGAGGCCGGCAGATTGCGCAGGTCTACGCGTTCGGCGGCGCCACGCAGATCGAATGCGGTGGCGCGTCCCTTGGAAGGTGTGACGATGAATCCTCGCGCCGTGGCGGTGCCACCGTAGGCCGCGGCGCGACCGTCCAAAGTGATCTTCGGACCCTCGATCTTTCCCGCGACCTTCACGTTTCGCGCTTCATACCCGGCGGCGACAACGTGAGGACCGGTGAACGCGAACGTCCCGGTCATCCGATCGGCAACCGGCGCACCGGCGGGTCCCGATTTCAGCGCGAGATTCAGCTTCGCGTGTCCAGTCAGATTCGTGCGTTGCGCGGCGCTACGAAGGATTGGCGCGAGGTTGAGTCGCTCGACGTCGACATCGCCGCGAGCGGAGAAGTTGGGTGCCTGCAGATCGGTGGTGAGCGCGCCTCGGACGTTTCCGGCCTCCGAACGGATCTTGACGTCGAGGTTCAACTTCTCGCCAGGGCCATCAGCTTTCACATCGATGGCTGGGTGAAGGTCGTAGCCGGCCGCGGCAGGCACCACCCGGCCAATCTCAGGAAGTGAAATGGTGCCGGTCGTGGTCAGCTTGACGACAGGTGTTGCCAGATAGTTTTCGACAACGCCGTTCACGGTGACGGAGGTCTCGCTTGTGTGCAGCGCGACGTCCTCCATATACAGATTATCGTCGCGGACCGCCAGTTTGCCGGTGAGGTTTTGAAGAGAGAGCGTTGGCGCGCTGCCGCGGAAGCTGAGGTGATCGAGCGTCAGGCTGTAATGCACCGGCGCATATTCGAAGCGCGCCTTCAGATCGACATCATCGATACGGCGCGGAATCGAGACCGCCGACGGATTGCCGTCCTTGATCGACACGCTCGCGTCGGAGACTTCGATCGACGGAAGCGAAACCGGCCGCATCGGCCCCTGGCGATCGGCTTCCTGCTCCTGACGCTTTACGAGCCGCGCCAGGTTCCAGCCGTTCTCATCGTGCTCCAGCGCGACGGTCGGCTGATCGAGCTTGATCTCATCGACGGCGAGTCCCTTCGAAATCAACGAGAAGACGCTGTAATCGAGCTCGATACCCTTGACGGCCACGATGCGTTCACCCGACACGTCCACCGCAACGTTGGACAGGTCGGCACCGAACAGCAGGTTGCCGTCGAGATGCCCAATCGACAGCTCACCGTTCAGATACTGCTTCGATTCGCGAACGATGTAGCGGCGCAGCCAGTCACGGAACCACGGCGTCTGCGACACGATCAAGGCAATCGCCAGTACGCCGATCATCAACGTACCGACAAACGTCACGACCTGGAGAACCCTGCGTATCGCGCGCATGTGAAACCGTGGCCCTAATCCGTGTTAATCCGTGTTCTTCCGTGTCCGTGTTCTTCCGTGTTCTTCCGTGTCCGTGTTCATCCGTGTTCTTCCGTGGCCCGTGTTCTTCCGTGGCCCGTGTTAATCCGGGTTCTTCCGTGGCCTAAAAGGCCTGCCCAATGCTGAAGTGGAAGCGGAAGTGCCGCTTTTCCGGTTCTCCGTTCACGACGAGACCGGGAATGGGATTCAACTGAAAGCCGAGATCGGCACGAATCGGGCCGATCGGCGTCTGATATCGAAGTCCTGGACCGACGTCGTAGCGCAAACCGCGCAGATCAAAACTCCACCGATCGCCGAGAACGTTGCCGCCGTCGAGAAACATGACCGCCCCGAGATTGCCCCAGACGTTGGCACGGAGTTCCGTGGAGAAGTTTAGAAATGAAAAACCGCCGATTGGTAGCCCGGCCCCGCTCAGCGGTGACACTTCGTAACGCCCCCATCCCCGCAGGTTTGTCGCACCGCCCAGGAAGTAGCGTTTGAAGAAGGGAACCTGCAATTCAGGTGATCCGAATGCGTCGATGCTGCCCATTCGTCCCTGGGCCGCGACCACGAGACGTTGGGAAATCGACCGGAAGACACGCAGCTCGCCCGTCGCTTCGAAATAGTCCCACGTTCCCGCAAGCCACTTCCCCGCTTGTTCGACGTGAAGTGCGGCAACGTACCCTTGCTTGGCGTCGAGCAGGTTGTTCGTCGTGTTACGGCCGCCGTCAAAACTGATGGCCGAGCGCGTGCCTCGTCCGGTTCCGAACCGGGGATCGAGCCCCAGGGCGATCAGTTCATCGCGGAAGGTCGGATCCTCGAGCGCTTCATTCGAGATCTGGTAGGTTTCGTATTCGTTGGCGTAGGTCAGAGACAGCGTTGTCGTGGCCCGCGATCGAAGAACGGGGCCGCCGCCACGACGCAATTGACGCGTGATCGTCACCCGGCCGCCGTTGGTGTCGAGCGTGAACGCCGGTTCGTCCGTGTGCCACGACTGACCGGTCAGCGTGAAATCATTTCGGGCACCGAAAAAGTACGGCTCCTTGAAATTGAGACGGACGCCCTTGTCGAGCGCGGAGTATCGGGCGAGCACTCCCGCGGTGCGCGCTCCACCAAGGAAGTTCACGTGCCGCCAATCAACCTGCACGCGTCCTTTTTCCTCGGTGCCGTAGCCAACACCAAAATTCACCCTCTGATGCTTGCCTTCGGTTACCGTCACCCGGGTCGCCACGTCAGTCGGCTTTTCCTCCTGGTGCAGCGGTTCGACGTTGGCAAAGTCGAACAGCTCGGCGCTGTACAACCGCCGCTGACTTTCCTGGAGCGCACTCTGACGGAAGATCTGCCCCGGCCGGTAGGTGAGCTGGCGACGGACGATGTTCTCGCCGACGCTGACGTTGCCGTTGGTTTCGATCGGACCAAATCGTGAGAGCGGCCCCGCATCGGCCGTCAGCATCACCACCCGCTGCCGTGCCGAGCTGCCGGGATTCTCCGCGATCTTCACCGACGCGTACGGATATCCATGATCCTTCAGCTCGTCGAGCGCCGCCTCGCGGCTTGCCTGAAGCCGCGCGCGATCGAGCGGTGCTCCCGCCTTGAGCGGCAGTCCGCCCTCGAGTGCGGTTCGGTGGTTTTCCGGTAGCGGCTCGAACCCACTGAACTCGACCCGTTCGACGCGAATCGGTTCGCCTTCGGCGATGTTGATGGTGATACCGACCGAGGTCTGCGTGTCGTTCATCTTCACGTCGAACGACGTGACGCGGGCATCGGGATAGCCGCGGTCGCGATAGAACGCCACGATGCGTTTGAGATCCGCCTCGAACTGGTCGCGGCTGAAGTAGTGTTTCTCGCCCCAGGGGATTTTTGAACTCGCGGAGGTGGCGAGCACGGATTTCAGCTGATTTGGTGTGACCGCCTTCGTTCCGTTGAAACTGAAACTCGTGACCTTGATCCCTCCCTCCTCCTTGCATCCTGCGGCTGCAGCCGCCAGCACGCAAACGAGCGTCGCCTGGAAGAGGAAGCGGCAAAGCATGGCTATGAGATGTACTCACAAGCTATGCCATTTGCTGGGAAAGCAGAAAGGGAAAAGGCGATCCTTTTCCCTTTGCGAAGACGGTCACTCGCGAGTGATTTCCGGTTTTCCTGCGGAAACGGACAACATGATTCCCAACCCGAGGGCAATCACCAGTCCGATGACGATCCATGTGGCTGAGATATGTCGAAGTGCTCCGCCGTACCACAGCGCAGCTAGCGCACCCAACACAAGAATGAAGTATCCAATGAGGTAAGCGTTAATGAATCGCATGATCCCTCCAAAAGAGAAAAGGGAAAAGCTTTACCTTTTCCCTTTTCCCTTGTGCCTTTTTCTTCCGCGTGAGTCGCTTGCTACCGCTGCAGTCGAACGACTAACGCGGCCCGCCGGTTCAGCCGGCGCGTTTCTTCGCGGCTGTTGTCGTGCTTCGGCCGCTCCTCACCGTAGCTGACTGTCCGCAACCGGTTCGCGCCGATGCCGCGGCTCGTCAGGTAGTCGCGCACCGCCGTCGCCCGCCGTTCGCCCAGCGCGAGGTTGTATTCCGCCGTGCCGATGTTGCACGTATGCCCTTCCACCTCGATGTTCAGATCCGGGTTGGCCTGCATCGTCGCGATCGCTTCATCCAGCGCCCGCGTCGCTTCCGGCCGCAGCGAATACCGGTCGAAGTCAAAGTGCACGTCTTCGAACGTGAACTCCCGCACC
>DATJKH010000178.1:0-8447 GCA_035491715.1 Vicinamibacterales bacterium
GTTGAACGTCTTGTATGTGGCGGTGAACCAGTGCGGAAACGACGTATTGATCCGCTCGATTGTCTCGCCGAAGTTACGGCGGCTAAGTGCCGCGCCGCCCTCCCCAGAGTCGTTGGAGATCACCATCGCGAAGCGCTCGTCCTCGGCACCGGCCCAGAGGGCCGCCTTACCGCCGCGCGAATGACCGACGATCGCCACGTGCGCCCTGTCGACGCGCGGATCGGTTTCAAAGTAATCCATCGCGCGACTTGCACCCCATCCCCACGCGGCGAGCGCGCCCCACGTATACTGCGTCGATCCGCTCTCGTCGTAGAACTTCATCACAGCTTCGCGAAACGTCTTCGCGTCGTCCGGAGCCAGGTCGGCGTAGTGGAATGCCGCGATGCCGTAGCCGCGTGCGATGACCTGCTCCGCCGGCCAGAATCCTGATTTCTCCTTGCGCGTCGGATCAGTATTCGACTGGGGGCGGTTGTTGATCAGCAGAAACACTGGCGCCGCGCCCGACCGCTTGTTGGGCAGAAAAAGCGTCAGCTCGAAGCGATGGGTTCGCGGACCTTGACGACTGGTGATCGCGATGCGCCGCAGCGTCGCCGCACCGTCCATCGCTTTCGGGTTGTCTTCGATGACGGCGAACGCAACCGACTCGGGCTTCCCGGGCGATCGTCCATAGACGTTCGCGCGGAACAGTTCGAGAATCTCAGCGCGCCGTGGCGGCCACATCAACGCGCTCTTGACCGGCGCGTTTTTGTGGGCGAGCGGATCGGGTAACGTGTACGGCTCGACGCGAGATTCGTCGTAGTTGAAGCCGGGCTGTTGCTTCGCCGCTTGCGCGACGACCTCGGGTCTTGCGTGCCAGCCCGGGGCCTGCGCGGCAGTCATGCCGGCCAGCGTCACGATGAGCACGGCAACCCCGTCTGTCGATTTCATATCGCCTCCTGGCAGCCTGTCTCGCCGAAGCCTAAAATGTCGAAGGCGGAAATTCTACCGGTAGAATCATGGTGCCCCTGGAGCGTTCGAATGAAAAAGCTTCTCTCCCTGCTCATTGCCTTAACGTTGCTGCTGGCCGCGGCGCCACTGGCGCAACAGCCTGCCAGTCTGCCTGATACACGGCTCGTCCTGCTGATCGCCGTCGATCAATTCCGTTACGACTACCTGACGCGATTCCGGAGTGAATTCACTGGAGGGTTCAAGAAGCTGCTGATGGATGGAGCCGTATTCACGAACGCTTACCTCGAGCATTACCCGACCGTGACGGCCATCGGCCACTCCACCATGCTCTCGGGCGCAACGCCGTCGGTCAGCGGCATTATCGGCAACGACTGGTTCGATCGCGAGTCGGGAAAGACGGTCGCCAGTATCACCGACGACACGGTGAAGCCGGTTGGCGCTCCCAACGCGTCCACGGCCTCACCGCGACGGCTCCTGGTGAGCACGTTGGGCGACGAGATGAAACTTGCCTCAGGTGCCGCCAAAGGCGCGGCGAATGCGCCGCGGGTTTTCGGCATCTCGCTCAAAGATCGAGGCGCCATCATGCCGGTCGGACGTGGCGCCGACGCCGCCTACTGGTTCGACACCAAGACAGGCGCGTTCGTGACCAGCACGTACTACATGAACGAGGTTCCGGCCTGGGTGCAAGCCTTCAACGATCGACGAGCGGCCGATTCGCTGGCCGGCCAATCATGGCTGGCATTGTCGATCGGCACGCCGGTCATGAAGGAGCTGCCGAAGGAAACAGGCGCGACGTTGTACGAGGCAGTGTACGGAAGTCCCTTCGGCAATCAGATGCTCCTGGACTTCACGACCGCCGCGATTACGGAAGAGCGGCTCGGACAACATGGTGGAACAGATCTCGTCACGGTGAGTTTTTCATCGAACGATTCGGTCGGTCATACCTACGGGCCGGATTCACCGCAGGTGAGGGATATCGCGATTCGAACCGATCGAGCGATCGGCCAGCTCCTCGATCGGATCGACAGCACCGTCGGCCTGCAGCACACGATCGTCGCGCTCACGGCCGATCATGGTGTTGCGCCTGTTCCCGAGACGTTGGCGCAACGCTCGCTCCCCGGCGGACGCCTGACGAACAAAGAACTGTTCGGCGCAATCGAACTGGCGCTGACGGCCCGCTTCGGCGACGGCAAGTGGTTGATGGCGACGGCGGGATCGTCGCCGTATCTCAATTACGCGCTGATCGAGGAAAAGCAGCTCGACCCGGCCGAGGTTCGTCGCGTCGCCGCAGCCGCGGCGATGAAAGTCCCGCACGTCGCGCGCGTTTACACTCGCGACCAATTACTTCGGGCTGAAGTCGTCAGCGACCTGATCGGGACCCGCGTGCTGCGAGGATTCAACGCGCAGCGATCAGGCGACCTCGAAGTCATCCTCGAACCTTACTGGATGCGTCAGGCGACGGGAACAACGCACGGCAGTCCCTACAACTACGATGCCCATATTCCGCTCATTGTCATGGGGCGGCGAGTCAAGACGGGCACGTATCCCGGTCATGTCGCTTTGAACGATCTGGCACCTACGCTTGCGGCGTTGATCGATGTTGATGCGCCAGCAGGATCGTCTGGTCGCGTCCTGACCGAGGCGCTCGATTTCAATCGATTGCCTTCACCTCGGTAATGTGAACTCGACTGTCGTCCCTCTTCCAAGCTCACTCGATGCGCGGATCGCTCCGCCGTGAGCGGTGACGATACTCCTGGCGATGGCCAATCCGAGCCCCGATCCACGCGACGCTGATCCCTTGTAGAAGCGATCGAATATTCGAGCGGTTTCTTCCGGCGACATCCCTTCACCAGCATCACGCACAACGATGGCCACGTTCTCCCTCATCTCACTGAGTGAGACGGTGACCGAACTACCGCTTGCGCCGTGCCGGAGGGCGTTCGACACGATGTTTGTCAGTACTTCGCGAATACGTACCGGGTCAACATCCAGCACGAACGTCGCGACCGAGGAACTCGCTGAAAGTACAACGGATTTCTTATCGGCCTCAGGAGTCATCCTGCGCACGACGTCGCGCACGAGGTCGACGAGATCCGTTGGCTCCTTCTGCAAAGGCAACGCGCCGGCGTCCGACAGCGCCAATATCCGCAGATCTTCCACGAGCCGCGACAGGATGCGCGTTTCCTCCAGCAATTCGGCGAGCTGACGATCGTCACGGGGATAGACGCCGTCGATCAGCCCTTCAAGACGTCCCTGGAGCACACTCAGCGGCGTGCGCAGCTCGTGTGCGACGTCAGCCATGATATTGCGTCGTAGCCGATTGGCGTTTTGCAGCCGCTCCGTCATCGTGTTGAACGAGTGCGCCAGGGCACGGATTGGCGGCGGTCCGTACGGCGCTACTCGAACCGCGTAATCCCCTTCAGCGACGCGATCGGCCGCGTCCATCACCGCGTGAAGTGGGGACGCGATTCGCCGCATCCCCCGGAAGGTGAGCACTACGACCGCGACGGCGACAAACAGCAACACCATTGCACCGAGCGCGGCCGTGCGACTGGCGGGGCCGATTCGTCCAGCGATCAGCCAGATGGCCACCGACATGCTCACAATCGTGATCAGGAGCAGGGCAAACGCGCCGAATGCAACGCGTCGAAAGAACCATTCGCGCCTGCGACGTATCGTGGTGAACGGAGGACGGTGTGAAGGCCACGGCTCGCCCGCTGGCCACCACAGTGGTATTTCGCGCTTGGAATAGTGCCGCATCATTCCTCCGCGAACTTGTATCCGACTCCATAGACCGTCAGGATGTAACGTGGCTTACCCGGATCGCGCTCCAGTTTTCGACGCAGATTCTTGATGTGCGCATCGATGACGCGATCAAGTGACTCCACCGCGTCACCGCGCACCGCGTCGAGCAGCTGCCCGCGCGTGAACACGCGTCCAGGCTGCCGCATCATCATCGCCAGCAGTTCGAACTCTGTGGACGTGAATTCGATGGCCCGATTGCCGACCTTTGCCTGAATCCGTGGAATGTCGAGCATGACGTCGGCCACGCGAATGACTTCGCTCTGTCCGGTTCCGGCGTCGACGCGCCGGAACACCGCGCGCACCCGCGCGACCAGTTCCTTCGGACTGAACGGCTTCGTGAGGTAATCGTCGGCACCGAGCTCCAGCCCGATCAACTTGTCGCTCTCTTCCACCCGCGCCGTCAGCATGATGATCGGCACGTTGGACCGCTTCCGCAGCGCTCGCGTGACGTCGAGACCGTCCATCTTCGGCAGGCCGAGATCGAGGACGACGAGGTCCGGCTGCTTCGTGCGCGCGAGTGCGAGAGCGTCAGCGCCGTTGACGGCAACCATCACTTTGAAACCCGCGCGCTCGAGATAGTCACGGCAGATCTCTGCAATTCTCGGCTCATCGTCCACGACCAGAATCTGCTTCATCGATCAGGTGCTGGTGACGGTGCCGGGATCCGAAGTCCGGGATCCGCCTGCCGGTCGTTCTGCGTGTGCGCGCCGGTGCCACTCTTCGAACATCGGCGGAATCCCGTCATAACGGTAACGGTCACCGCCATGCCAGCGGCCTCTCCATACCAGACCGCGGACCACGAAGAAGAACAGCACGAAAAACAGGATTGGGAAGAACGGGAAGAACCCGACTCCCCATGGCCGCGGCCACACATAGACATATGGTGTTCCTGCTGGTGGCGCCGCGATCATTCGGCCACTCTCGGCGATACCGTGGGCCACACCCGCATTGTAGGCACCGATGCCGATCGCAGCAGCGCCGCCGATGATCAGCAGCGTGAGTGCAAACGCGCGTAAGAGTCGTTTGTCCATTGCCATTTGCTCCTTGCGAGGCCGAACGCCCGCCGTCCGACAGGAGCAGTGTCGCAACCAATGATGAAGGGATTATGAAGAGGCCGTGAAGGGAATTCGACGGATGGTCAGCGCGCCTTCGCCGCCTCGAGCCGATCGAGCTCGGCGAGTGCCATTCGATACTCGACATAGTTCTTGAGGCCGTGTTCCTTGACCCAGCGCAGGTGAACGAGCGCGTCTGCCTGTTTTCCTTGAACGAGATTCAAGACGCCGATGTAGGCGTGCGCTTCCGTACGGTCGCCGTCGGATTTCGCCTTGTCCAACAACTTGTCACCGGAGAATTGCCCCTGGAGGAACTGCGCAACCAGGCTCTGCCACGACCCCAAAGGCGTCGACTCCTCAATCTTCTTTAATAGCGTCACTGCTTCTGCCTGACGGCCCAGACGCATACTGGCGAGCGCTGCGGCATAGCCCACGTACGGCGCCGATTCGTTGCCTTGTCCGGCCGATCGGATGTAGGCGGTCGCACTTCGGATAACGGCCTCGTCGCGCCCGAGCGCGTATGCGTCGTACGTCTGACTCTGGTACCACGCGGGGTTTGAATCGCGCCCGATGATCTGCGCCAGCGCATCCGCGGCTTCTTTGTCGCGGCCGCTCGCCAGCGCTGACAGGTTCAACTCGTACCAGGCGTGGGTGGACTCGCGATCGAGCGCCACCGCACGCTCGGCAGCGCGCATCGCGTCTTCATAGCGTCGTGCGGACCGGAGCATGCCGGCGAGATACAGCTGCGCGGAGAACGTCGCCGGTTTCGCCGCAGTGATGCCCTCGAGCGCCGCAATCGCCTCATCGCGCCGATCCTGGCGCGCTCGGACCCGCGCGAGCGCGATTTTGGCGTCGACGTGTGAAGGGTCGATCGTCAGCACGTTGGTCAGAAGCCGCGCTGCGTCTTCGGTCGCGCCCGTCTGCAACAGGAGATCGGCCTGAACGTAGGCGGCGTCGGATTGGGTGAGGCGATCGACAGCAAGCGTCGCGACGTCGGCCGTCGTGGTTTTTGGCGAAAAGAGGAATGCCTGGAGAATCGGTTGACGGACGTAGAGCCCGAGCTCGTTCTGCATCTGCGCCAGGGTGACGCCAAAAGCTCTGAAGAACGCCTGATCGATCGGCATCCCCTGATCGACCGCGCGTAAGTACTCGGTGATCTGACCGCGCCGCTTTCCGTTGTTCCCGAGCTGCAGGTAATGAACGAAGGCCCAGGACTGCGCATAGAACAGGTGGACGGTGTCGGGATCGCGATAGGCGCTCGACGAGCCCTCGTTGGTCAGGATTCGATCCAGCGGCATGACCCCGCGATCCCGAAGCGTGGCCAGTCGCCCGCTCGGCGGCGTCCCCACCAGACTCTTGCCATCCTTGTAGTTGCTGCGAAAGGTTGAATAAAAATCCGCCGTCCCCTCATTCACCCACAACGGCAGCGATCGAAAGTTCTGCTGCACGATGAAGTGCGTGTATTCGTGGAACACCACCTCGAGCGTTGCGTCGCGTTCTCCGAACGCGCCGAGGACCATGTAGTTCATCGTCGGCGTTGTCGTGAAATACCCGGCGACGTTCTCACGCCGGCGTCCGCGCTCGTCTCTCGGCTGAAAGGTTCTGAACGTGTTGAAGTCCTTCAACACCACCATCGTCGTCGCAAGCCGGGACGTCATCTTGATCCCGGGAAAGAGCCCGACCAGGCCGGCGCGGAAGTCTTCAATCTGCTTGAGCGCGGTTCGAAGCTCCCCTTCGCTCGCGTTGCCAACCACGGTCACGTCGGGAGTGTAGAGCCGTTTCCAGTCCTTGCTGAGTGCAACGGGAGGGTCAATGACTTGCTGACTGAGCGTGGTGCGCGGGGATCCCGCGTCGACGGATTGGTAGAGCACCAACACCGCAGCGAGTAGAATGCATGCTCCCCCGATCCGGCGAGTGGCGCGTTTCCCCATGGACCCTCCTCCGAGAGGCGGATACTCCTATCACCTTAAGAGCGCGTGTTCAAGAGATCCGTCGCGGAGTAAAGATGTAGGTTTCAGGCGGCCTGCTCCGACTACATCGTGAACGCCCCAACCGGGGCAACATCGAGAGGGATGAGGTATGAAATACATGCTCATGATGAATACCCCCGGGGGGGGACCCTATCAGATTGCGAGTTGGCCGGCGGACGACATCAAGGCACACATCGGCTTCATGATCAAGTTTTCGCAAAAACTCTCGGCCGCCGGAGAGTTGGTCGGCGCCGAGGGTCTCAGCGGTCCGGAGCAGGCGAAGCGAGTGCGGGCCGGCGCCAACGGCGAGCCGATCACCGACGGCGTCTTTCCCGAGTCGAAAGAGTTTCTCGCCGGCTACTGGATTATCGATGTCGAGAGTCCCGAACGGGCATATGCAATCGCCGCCGAAGCGTCCGCCGCGCCCGGTCCGGGCGGCAAGCCGCTGAACATGCCGATCGAGGTTCGTCAGGTGATGAGCGGTCCCCCGCCCGACTGGAAACCGTGATCGCTCGACTCGACGACGACGCTCAGGATTTGCTGCGCGACCTTGCGCCGCAGGTTCTGGGCGTCCTGCTCCGTCGCTACCGCGACTTCGGTGGCTGCGAGGACGCAGTACAAGAGGCGCTCACGGCCGCGGCGATGCAGTGGCCGAAGCAGGGCATGCCCGACAGCCCGAAAGCCTGGTTGATCACCGTCGCGACGCGCCGGTTGACCGATCAAATCCGCGCCGATACGGCACGACGACTGCGCGAGCAGCTCGTCGTGAGCCTGATTCCGGTTGACGAGCAGATCGCGCTTGCCGCCGACGCGGGCGGCATCAACGAACGCGATGAGACGCTCGACCTGTACTTCATGTGCTGTCATCCGGCTCTCTCGTCCTCATCCCAGATCGCCCTCACCCTGCGCGCCGTCGGCGGTCTGACGACGGCGGAGATCGCGCGCGCCTTTCTCGTGCCGGAGGCGACGATGGCACAGCGGCTGACCAGGGCGAAACAGACGATCAGATCGGCGGGCGCGACGTTTCCTGAACTCACATCAGCCGATCGCGCGGATCGTCTTCCGGCAGTGCTGAAAGTGATCTATCTGATCTTCAATGAGGGCTACTCGACGAGCACTGGCGACACGCTCTATCGTGTCGATCTGTCGGCGGAAGCCATCCGTGTTGGCCGTTTGCTCTCGCAACTGATGCCCGACGATCCCGAGGTGAATGGATTACTCGCGCTCATGCTGCTCACTGACGCCCGGAGCGCGGCACGCACAGGTCCAAACGGCGAGCTGATCCCGCTCGATGAGCAGGATCGATCGCAATGGGATCACGCTCGCATCTCGGAAGGCCAGCGCATCCTGCAGCGCGCCCTCCGACATGGCGCCACTGGACCATATCAGATTCAGGCGGCGATCGCCGCGCTTCACGATGAAGCCGTCAGCAGCGACCAAACGGACTGGGCACAAATCCGTGAATTGTATGAACTGCTGCTTCGATTGCAGGACAGCCCGATGGCTCGTCTCAGTCATGCGGTTGCGCACGCGATGGTCGAGGGACCGGTTGCCGGTCTGGCGGCGATCGACAGACTCGCCAGCGATCCCCAGTTCGCAGCCAACCACCGCCTCGATGCGGTGCGTGCACACTTACTCGAACGCGCCGGCGATCACGGAGCGGCAATCCAGT
>DATJKH010000179.1:0-21172 GCA_035491715.1 Vicinamibacterales bacterium
CGCACGGAGCGAAGCAGCCGCCCCGATGCGAGGCACAGTGCGAAGTAGGCGCGCGACGCGAGCGCGGGGCGGGCGGGCCGGGCGGGCTGGGTGTCAGGCAGTGAATCGTGAACGGGGCGCTTCGATTCGTTCACGATTCACTGCCTGACACCCAGCCGCCCCCAGCCGCCCTTTCTCCTTCGAGCCACACCAACCACGACCCCGGTCACCAGCGTCATGACACGGAGGGCGGCTTCGAGCGGGAACACGCCGGCTCTTGACGAACGTCCACGGCTCGCGGCATAGAATCGCCTCGCGTCGGCAGTCCATGCGATCGCTTGAGGCATCGACGCAGATGCAGTCAGGAAGCTCGGTAAGCCCGCCGACAGATCCTGCCTGTAGTCGATGACGTCGTCGATGATTTGGCATTGCATCGCCATTCGAAACAACGCTGCCACGTCACGATCGCAATACGTCGCCCGAATTCCCTCGTCGAGACATTCCGCGTTCAGGGCGATCGCCGTGATCGTGGCAAGCGATAGCCGCGCCACGCCCTCCCGGTAGGCGCGAACCTCGTCGAAGCGTCGGTGATCCCCGCCGACAGCCGGGCGCCGCATTTCAAGTTCACCAAGCCGGCTGAGGTACTCCGTGATCCACATCCTCAGACCGTCGGTTTCCAGTCGCTGTCGCAGCGCACGGTATTCGGGCGCGCACAAATCTTTGCCGTCCCAGACCGCATTGGTGCAGGCCTGAAAATCCAGGAACGCTGCCAACTGCCTGCATCTGCTTCGGGGCATTGGCCGGGCATAGCGAAGTACGTGAACGGTGTCGAGCGCGATGATGCACAGGACCCGCAGCGGCGTCCTGGGTGTCGCGCAGAAGAAGAGCGGCAGCCCGCGCAGAAAGCAGGCCAGGGACACAAGGCTGGCGCGTATCCGTCTAGGGCCGGGAGCTGCGATCCCCTGGCCGGTCGCGGTCAGACATGGCACAGCACAACCTCGCGGGGGCACTTCCAGCGAATCGGAAAAAGATCGCTGACTCCCCGACTCACCACCAGTCGTGTCGATCCACAGTGATCGTTCAAGAAGCAGTACGGGTAAAAGAACGCTCCCGGAAACAATCGGGCTCGATACTCGCAGGCGACCAATTGGCAGCCATGGAGGTGCCCTGCCAATACGAGATCGTAGCCGGCGTGGCGCGATGTTTTCCAGATTCGCGGGTCGTGAGCGCACAGGACGCGGACATGTGCGTCGACGGGAGCAGCAGCTTCAGGGCCGGAGATCACGAGCAGCCGCCCCCGATGCGTTAGGCGCACGCTGTCATCGTCGATCCATTGCCCGCCGCCATGTACCACCGCCGCACGAACGCGGTCGATGCCGATTCTGCGGTCGTGGTTGCCACCGATCGCAAGCACCGGCGCGACGTCGTGGATCTTGCGCACGAGCTCACTCAGTTTGATCAACTCGGAGCGATGGTCTACCAAGTCGCCGCCGAGCAGCACGACGTCAGGATTGCACCACGTGACGGCATCGAGTACTTGCGCGCGCAGAACCTCGGAACGACCCGTCCTGAGGTGAATGTCGCTGACATACACCAGTCGATACGCGTCGGGCCGCGTCGAGAGCCGCTCCTCGCGGACGTGCAGGGCTCGGCGCAGCCCGACTTCCAGCTCTCCGAACCACGGCCATCTGCCATTGTGGAGCTGCCAGCGGTTCGCACTCTGGATCAGTGACACGTCACTCCTGCCGGAGCGCCTCGGTCGGTTGAATACGCAGCGCGCGTCGCGCCGGTGCCGCGCACGCAAGCACACCCACGACCGCCATGATGACCGACGTGATCACCGACGAGGCGACGAGATCCGCGGTCAGGCTGTCGGCGCGCCACGCAAGAAACAGGATGAGACTGTTGCCGGCAATGATCCCGCCACCGAGCTGACGGCCGGCGCGGGCGAAAATGCTGCGGAGCACGTGCCGACGAGTGGCGCCGAGTGCGACGCGGATTCCAATCTCGCGTGTGCGACGCGCGACGGCAACGGCCATGAGCGCATACAGGCCGGCAGCGGAGAAGACCACCGCCCCGAGCAGAACGCTGGCGAAGATGGCGGTGCTACCGACCATCCGCGTTTGCTCCTGTGCGACGATCTCGTCCAAGGTGACGATGTTCCGGATCTGCAGACCCGCATCCACCTGTCGCGCGACCGCGGCGACGCGGGGCGCGAGCGGCGACGCATCTCCTGTGACGCGCACAGCGACCACGACAGGATCGAGCTCCGCCGCCGAGGCCGCGCGATAGATGTACGCCGCCTCACTCCAATCGGCGGGGAAGGTCCACAGATTGGTGACCACGCCGACAATCTCGTGCCAGGGCCCCACCTCGTGCTCGCCGCCGCGCTGGAGGGTTCGAACGCGTGCGCCCACCGGATTCCTGCCGACGACTCGCATGAACGCCTCGTTGACCACGACCGGTGCGTTCGCCGCACCTGCGTCGGCGGAGTGTAAGCTGCGGCCGGCCACGATCTTTGCGTCGAACGCCTCGTGATAGCCGGCACCCACGGCAGCCATCGCGAATCCGCCCTCGTAATTCCCCTGCAGGCGAGCCGGAGGTGCACCGTCCTGGTCCATTTCCACCGCCACCCACTCCGGCGGCATCGTCGGCAGACGATCGCCGTGGGCCACGTGCGTCACACCAGGCTCCTCACCCAAGCGGCCTGCGAACTCTTCGTATGCAAGCGCGCGACGCGCGGCGATCTGCCGATCGTCAGGCACCCCATGCTCGCCGGCCAGCGCTTCGTTATCCGTGGTGAGACGGAAAGTCAGGTAACGCTCCGTCGGAAACGCTGTCGACGTCGCTTTATCGTCCAGGGTGTTGGTGAAAACTCCTATCGCGGCGGGCACGAACAGCAGCGTGCACGCCACCTGCGCACCAACGATGAACGACCAGATGCCACCAAACTTCATCGTTCCGCCGGTGCTCGTGATCCCCTGCAGTCCCGCGCGGACAGATGCGCGCGTCGCTTTCAGCGCGGGCAGCAGGCCGATCAGTGCGGCGGCGACGAGTGCGAGTAGCAGGGCATACGCAATGGTGGCAGGCTCGAGCGTGAGGTCCACCCAGAACGGCAGGCCGTCGCCAACGATCTGGCTCGCCTGGGTCCAGGCGTAGCGCACGGTCGTCTGCGCCACGACGAGCCCGAGCACGGCAGCGGCAAGGGCCAGCACGAGCCCTTCGGTGACGATCTGCGCGATCACGCGGGCACGGCTCGCGCCAAGCGCGTGACGAACGATCATCTCCGACTCTCGCATCGCGGCGCGCGCGAAGATCAGCGTCGCGACGTTCGCCGACACTGTCCCCAATAGCAGGAGGACGATGGCGTGGATGGCCAGGTCTTCCAGCCGCAGCGGATCGCCCGGCGTGCGCCCGGCGAAGGCGCGAACCCGCGTGCGAAGCTGCGCGTGAGTTGCCGGCTCGTTGGCAGCAAACCCCTTGGAGACGACGTCGAGCTCCGCCGCGGCGTCCCGCCAGCTCGCGTCCTTGGCGAGGCGGCCGAACACTTGAACGGCCGGCCCCTCGCGCGGCGCCGCATCCTGGACCGACAATGGCACCCACAGCTGCTGATTGCGCGGGAAGCCGAAGTGTGCCGGCATGACGCCCACCACGGTGCGGGGCGTGCGACCGACCGTCACGATGCGGCCGATGATCGCCGGGTCGCGCAGGAACTGTCTCTGCCAGACGTCGTAAGCCACGACCACGACGGAGTCCGCACCTGGCATTTCGTCAGCCGGCTGGAGCGGCCTGCCGAGCAACGGCGGCACACGGGTGAGAGGAAACGCTGACGCTGTGATCTCTGCCACGCGCATTGATTCGACGCGGCCTTCGCCCGTGAGCACGTTGCGCTCGCTGACGCGTGCGGCGCCGAGTTCGGTCACCGTTTTCAGAGACCGCCGCCAGATCGCGAAATCGTGGAGCACCCTCGGCTCCACGCGCGACGCTGCCGTGTCCTGTGTCTCGAGGCGGACGACTCGGGCGCCTTCATCGAACGGGAGACGTTTGTACAGCAGTTCGTCGGCGACCTCGATGCCGACCGCCCCGATTGCGATGGCGCCGGCGAGCGAGAGGCCGCCGATGATCGTGAGCGCGGGATATTTCAGCAGCAGCCGCGCGCCCAGTTTCCAGTCGAGCCACGAGGCCGCGGCCAGGCCGGTATTCATACGCGTCGATCCTTCCGTCCGCATCAGAACCGCGCATCAACTTTACAATACAAAGTTATTTGTGTAAAACCCGAGCCCTGGTGTTGATGCCCACCATGAAGTCAACGTCCGGAACTGCGGTCCGAGCCTCCGGCATTCCGGAGGAGCTACGGCTCACCCCGCGAACCGACGTCGTACCTACACGAAACATTGGAGTTTCTCTCCATCAGCTTTGGCATACCGAGTGCAGCCGAACGATACCGCCGATGTGCAGTGGCGGACGCCGTCCGCTCGCTTTTTGTGAAGGAGATCGGGGCATGTCTAATAAAGAAGCCGAGAAGTTGCCCGACGCCGGTCCGCAGGATCCGTTCGCCGATACGCAATCGCTGGTCGCACACGTGGTCCCTGCGGGCGTGGATCGCCGGAGTTTCTTCATTCGAGCCGCCGTGGGTGGCGCCGCCGCGGTGATGACCGGATGCTCGCCATCAACCGAAGAGAAGACCGCCAAGGCCGCCGCCACAGCGGCGCCGGCCGCCCCCGCGCCGTCGGCAGCAGCGCCGCCGCTCGCAGCGGACTTGAACGTCGTGATGAAGGAGAAGGGACCGATCCTCACGGTCGCGGACGAGTTCTACAAGGTCGGGCCCGGACCTTCGAGCTCGCACACGATTGGCCCGATGCGCATTACTTACGATTTCTACCAGCGCGCCGCCAAGCTGCCGGCCGACAAGCTTGACACCGCAACGAAGCTTCAGGTGAACCTGTTCGGAAGCCTCAGCGCGACCGGTAAGGGACACGGCACGGAGCGCGCCGCGCTCGCCGGGCTCGTCGGAAAGGAACCCGCGACGGTCGACCCGAAGTTTCTCGACAGCCTGCGCGACAAGCCCGATCAAGTGTTCCCGGTGAAGCTCGGGAACAAGTCCATCGACGTGAGCCTCAAGGACGTCGTTTACGACGCGACCAAGGGGGACTTCAAACATCCGAACACGATGACGGTCAAGCTCCTCGCCGGCAACAATGTACTGCTCGAGCAGGAGTACTACTCTGTCGGTGGCGGGTTCATTGAGTGGAAAGGATACGAACCGCCGAAGAAGAATGCGCCGAAGTATCCGTTCGCGACGATGAAAGAGCTGCGCGGGTACGCCGACACCAACAAGACGACGATCGCCAAGATCATGCTGGCCAACGAGATGTCGATAATGAATCGGTCTGAAGCTGAGGTCTACGCCTTCATCGACAAGATCATCAACGCCATGGTCGCGACGGTGAAGTCAGGCCTGTCGATGCCAGAAGACGATGTGCTGCCCGGTCCGATCAAGCTGCACAGCAAGGCCGCAACCGTCTACAAGCGTGCGATGGACGACAAGTTCGAGGCCGACCGCGGTCTCGGCGCCCTCTCGGCATTTGCCTTGGCCGCCTCGGAGGAGAACGGCCGCGGCCACCTCGTGATCACGGCTCCGACCGGCGGTTCCGCCGGCGTGATGCCGGCGTTGGTCTACGCGTTGCTCGAGGTGCGAAAGGTCGACCGGCAGAAGGTTCGTGACGGCATGCTCGCGGCGGCGGCGGTCGGTTATCTGTGCAAGCACCATGCGACGCTGTCGGCGGCCGAGGGTGGCTGCCAGGCGGAGATCGGCGTGGCCTCGTCGATGGCGGCGGCGTTGACGGCGACGGCGTTCGACGCCCCGTCGCTGGTCGTGGAGAATGCGGCCGAATCGGCGCTGGAACATCACCTCGGCATGACGTGCGATCCGGTCGCCGGTTACGTCCAGGTGCCGTGCATCGAGCGGTGTGCGTTCGGGGCCGTCAAAGCGTGGACCGCGTACGCGATCGCCAGCAACGAGATCGCGTCCAGGCATCGCATCGATTTCGACGAGACCGTCACGGCTCTTGGTCAGACCGCCAAAGACATGAACAGCAAGTACAAAGAGACCAGCGAGGCTGGCCTGGCCCAGTCGGTCGTGCTCTGCTGATCGCAGGCGGTCCTCGTTCGTCGCTGCATCCTGCGGTTGTGAAAACCCCAGTTGCGTTGGTATGGACGTTCGCGGCGTTCTTCGCGACGTCTGCGTCCGGACAAACGGCATCCGCGTCGGCACCCCAGACGGTCACCGATCGTTATCGCGACGGCATGATCATCTGGGAGACTTCTGCCGACGCCCGGGTGCCGTTTCTGTTGAAGTTCAACATCAATACGCAGCTGCGGTATCTCAACACGCAAAACAGCGACGAAACGTACACCGATCACCTGGGTGTGACCCGCGAGGTTCACGCGCGCAACGACATCACGGTCAATCGCGCGATGTTCATCCTCGGTGGCTACGTCTTCGACCCGCGGGCGAGATACAGCTTCACCGTCTGGACGTCGGCCGGCGCTGCTTCGATCGTGGTCGCGAGCAACATCGGCTGGCAGTTCAACAAGGCGCTCACAGTCACCGGGGGATACACCGGGGTGCCAGGCAGCCGATCACTGGTCAACACGTTCCCGTTCTTCACATCAACCGATCGGAGCATGGCCGACAACTTCTTTCGGCCAGGCTTCACGCAAGGGGCCTGGGCAAGCGGGGAGTTCGGGAAGGGACTGAACTATCTCGCATTTGTCGGCAACGGCCTCAATACCCTGAGCATCTCGGCAAACAAGATCGATACGCATCTCGCGTCGTCGGGAAGTTTCTGGTGGGAACCGTTGGGAGCCTATGGAGAACCCGGCAAGTCGCGCAACATGTACGACGACTATTTCGCCTCGGACAAGGTGCGCGTGCGCATTGGAAGCTCGTTCACGAGGTCCCGGGAAGATCGCTTTTCCAATCTCGATCAATCGAGTCCTGAAAACACGTCCCTCTACAATTCCGACGGCGTCCTGACCTTCTCGACCGGAGCGTTTGCGCCGGGTGTGACGGTCGACGTCGCGACGTACCGGATGTGGGCGATCGATGGTGGCATCAAATGGAACGGGCTTGCGATCAACGGGCAATACTTCACCCGCTGGTTGAACGATTTCGAGGCGGACGGTCCGCTTCCGCTCGAATCCACCACGGACCATGGTGGCGAACTCACCGCCGGTTATTTCGTGAAGCCGAAAGAAGTGATGATTTACGGTCGCGGCTCGTGGGTGCGCGGACAGTTCGGCGACTCGCACGAGTACGGCGGCGGGGTGAAGTGGCATTTCCTTCCGACCGAGCGCCTGTGGTTCAACGCTGAATTGTTTCAGGTCAACCACGCTCCGTATAGCGGTGCCTTTACTCCGTACACCGCGGGGATGACGGGATGGGTGCCGATGCTGCAGACAGTCCTCGCGTTTTGACGGTCATCGGGTTGCTCGCTGAGAAGAGCCGCGGTCGTGATGGATGCCTCCCGCGGTCAGTATCCTCGGCTCGCCCCGCCTCCGCCCGAGCTCCCGCCTCCGAAGCTGCTGCTGGAACTTCCCCCTCCTGAGGAAGACGATGACGAGGAACTCGACTCCGAGATGCGCGGCAGCGTCTTCGTGAACGAGTGCGTGTAGGTACAGAACCCGCAGGTTTCGGTGACTTGCGCGCTGCCCTCGTGGCTGGTGGTCGCCGCCTCGATCGTGGTCGTCTTCGAGAGCAACGTTCGATTGTGACACTGCGGACAGCTTCCGTACTGGCTCAGCCACTTGGGATAGCGCAGCGTCAGGTGGTGCCCGCATGACGGACATTCCCAGACATCGTAGTCGACACTGCCGACGTGCTCTTCGGCGAGTTCTCCCTTGCTCAAGTGCGCGTCGTCCTGTTCCTCGGCCAGGCGGGCCATGCGCGTCTGGCATTGCGGGCAGCGTCGCGGATGCAGCCGGCGCCATTTGCGGAATCCGATGACGAATGCGAGACCGAAGGGAGCCAGTCCGGCAAACGGCAGCCAGACTGGCCAGTGCTCCGACGCATCGTCGTACGCCTGGGTCGACGGCGAGGTCAGCGCCAGCGGTTCATTTCGCGCCGCAGCGATCAGCGCGTCGACGCCGTCCAGCACGCCCTGACCGAACTGATTCGCTTTGAAGCGCGGGATCACGTACTGATCGAGGATGGCACCGACTTTACCGTCCGGCAGTGCGCCCTCGAGGCCATACCCCACTTCAACGCGCACCCGGCGATCGCCGGTAGACCAGAGAAACAACAGCCCGTTGTCGTGGTTCTTCTTCCCGATTCCCCACATCTGGAACAGCTTGACGGCGGCCTCCTCGATCGGAAGCCCATCGAGCGAGCGAATCACGACGATGGCGATTTCGCTGGTGGTGTCGCGTTCGAATGCCGCCGCGCGCTCGTTGAGGAGCGCAACGGTCTTCGGGTCGAGTGCTGCGGAGGGATCGCTGACCCACGTGCCGTTCTGCACGCGCGGATTGGGGATACTGGCGAGCGATTCGCCGCGCACGTGTGCCACGAGCAGCAGCGCGAGACACACGGCTGACAGGAGCCGACGGGGGAGAAGGTTCACGCGCCGCGATCTTAGTGCAGATCGCGAGTCCATTGGATACGTGCATTTCTGTTGACTCGCATAAGCGGGTTAGGGGAGACTCTGCCCTAAGTGGCTTATGGGAGTTGACGACAAGTCGGCCGACATCCTTCAAGGGACCCTCGAATTACTGATCCTGCGCACGCTCGCGACCGGCGAGAAGCACGGCTACGAAGTTGCGGAGTGGATTCACACCGCCTCCGCCGAGGCGCTCGCGGTTGAAGAGGGTGCGCTGTACCCCGCTCTGCACCGGTTAGAGTTGCGCGGGCTGCTGGCGGCGCAGTGGGACGTCTCGTCCAACAACCGGCGCGCCAAGTATTACCGGCTGACACCGAGCGGACGCAAGAGGCTTCGGGAAGCGACCGAGTCGTGGCGCAGAGCGAGCAGCGCCATCAATCGCGTGCTGGAAGCGATCTGAGGAGGTCCAATGCCTGAGTGGCTCAATCGACTCCGCCTCCGCTTGCGCGCGCTCACCAGACGTCACCAACTCGAGCGGGATCTCCAGGATGAGATCGCATTCCATCTCACTATGCGCGAAGAGAAGGAGCGACAGGCGGGGGTGTCGGCCGACCAGGCGCGCATGAGGGCTCGACGACAGTTCGGCAACGTCGGCGTGTTGACGAATCGCACTCGGGATGTGTGGATCTGGCCGTGGCTTCAGGATACAGGCCAGGATGCGCGGCTCGCCATGCGCATGCTGTACCGGGCTCGCGGTTCCACACTTCTCGCCCTGATCTGTCTGGGGCTTGGCATTGGTGCCAACACCGCGATCTTCTCGGTCGTCAATGCGCTGCTGCTGCGGCCGCTGCCTGTCGCCGAGTCGGACCGACTGATTCGGATCAGCCGCGGACAGGAGACGGCCCTGTCAATCCCTCTCTTTCGTGCAGTCGCCTCAGGCACACAGTCGCTCCGGTCCGTTGCGGCCACTCTTTCCATGGAGTCCGATCTGGCGATCGACGGTCAAAGCCAGTTCGTCGCCGCCGAAGTCGCCAGCGCAAACTACGCTGATGTCTTCGGCGTCAGACCGTCACTGGGGCGCTGGTTCGCCGATGATCGTGAACCGGCGGCCGTGATCAGCGATGCCATCTGGGAGCGCTACTTCGATCGTCGCCCGGACGTATTGGGACGCGTCATCCAATCGGGAACAGATTCGTACACGATCGTCGGTGTCGCGCCGCGCGAATTCACAGGCGTTCGCGTCCCATTGCGAACCGATCTGTGGTTGCCGCTTGCAACCCGCTTTCGGCCGGCGACCGAAGCGGACGAGCGACGGCTCGCGCGCATGCTGGTGTTTTTTGGCCGTCTCCGCCCGGGCGCCACCGCGACGGAAGCCACGACTGAACTGAAGACGCTTGACGTTCAGATGCGCAGCCGCAGCGCGTCCACGCCGGAGGCGTCGGCCCCGCTGGTGGGCGAGACCGCGGGGACGCTTCCCTCTCCGGGGAGCCGCCGCTTCGCACAAACGCTATCAGCCCTCATGGGCGCCATCGTTGCCGTAGTGTTGATGATTGCGTGTGTGAACGTCGGCCATCTCTTGCTGGCTCGAGGCGCCCTTCGACAGCGTGAATTTGCGATTCGGCGTGCACTCGGCGCCTCTCGAGCGCGGCTGCTCCGCCAACTGCTGACCGAGGCCTTTGTTCTCGCCGTTGGCGGCACCCTTTGTGGTGTCCTTCTCGCGCTGTGGGTCGGAAAGCTCCTCGAACGCTCGGTGCCGCCGGCGGCGGGTATCTTCGCCATTCAGCTCAATCTGTCGCTCGATTGGCGGGCACTTCTGTTCGCTGCAGGCATCTGCGTCGTGGCGACGCTGCTGTGTGGCTTGCTTCCGGCGTGGCGCGTGTCCGGGATGGCCCGCATGCTGGTCGCGCAGGGTAGCGTCAGCGGAAGTGGCTGGCGAAGACCAGTGGGACTCGTCACGCAGATCGTGATGTCCCTGATCCTGCTCTTCATCGGGGCGAGCTTTGTCGCAGCGCTGTTGCGACTGCATGCGACCTATCCCGGCTTTGCAGTAGCCGGGCGGCTCTACGCCCATACGTTTCTCCCGTCGCCGCCCTTCGCACCGGACGCTCGTCAGGACGTGTATACACGGGTTCTCGATCGGTTGCGCGCGCTTCCAGGTGTACGCCTGGCCGCCGTCACCTCCTCGTTGCCGCTGATTCCTGCCGGGTCGGACTGTGCCTCGCTGGCTCCGGACTCGCCGGTGCGCGTGACGAGCAGCGCCGTGGATCCTGCGTATTTCGAGACCATGGGCATCGATCGTGTCGTTGGGCGATCATTTGCGAACGGCGACACCGCAGACAAGGTGGTCGTGACCGAGAGCCTTGCGCGCCGACTCTGGCCAGAGCGATCGCCTGTTGGCGAGCGCTTTTTGATCGGATGCGAGAATCCGCAGCCAGCCTTCGTCGTTGGCGTCGTCCGCGACTCGTCGATCCGGGCGGTTGGTGAGCCGGCGCAGCTGCATCTCTATCGCCGCTTCACGCCACGGGACGCGGGTGCGCTCGTGGCCGTGCTCCTGGACACGACGACCGATCCGGCGCATCTCACCGAGACAGTGCGGCGCACGCTGCTCGAGCTCGCGCCGGGTATTCGCGTGTACACGGTGCAGCCGCTCAGTGTGCACGTCGCGGGCTCCTTCGGTCAGCTTCAATGGATCACAAGTATCTTGATCGGATTCGGGATCCTCGCCTTGCTCCTCGCTGCGGTTGGCCTGTACGGCACCATTGCCTATCGCGTGAGCCTCCGCACGCGAGAAATCGGTCTACGGATGGCACTCGGCGCCACTCGACTGAACGTCTTTCGTAGTGTCGTTGGTAGCGCTCTGACGATTGTCGTTGTGGCGGTGACAATCGGCGAAGTTCTCACGACGGTACTGACCGGCATCGTCGGGTCTGTTCAGGAGAACGTCGGCCCGACGCCCATGTCTATCCATGTGATTGTCGGGCTCATCTGGATCGCCATCGGCGTTACGGCGAGTTATCTGCCGGCCGCACGCGCGGCGCGGCTCGATCCATCAGTGGCCCTTCGAGACGAGTGAGCCACGCGAGCTCACGTCGAGCCAGTAGCGCAGTACTTACCGGAGCTTGTCCACGGTGCAAAGTGTGGCAATCATTCTCGGCGCAGTTCACGGCGTAGCCATGCCTTCGCCAGCTTCCAGTCACGCTTCACCGTCTCGGCGGATACGGTGAGAACCTCGGCGGTCTCCTCGACGGTCAGCCCGCCGAAGAACCGCAACTCGACGACCTGACTCTTTCGCTCGTCGATGGCCGACAACGCTCGCAACGCGTCGTCGAGCGCGATGATGTCGGCTGGTGGCTTCTCGGACACCAGCACGTCGTCGTCGAGCGCCTCCGGAGGTGCATCCCCGCCGCGCTTCAGCGATCGCCGCGAGCGCGCGGCGTCGACGAGCACGTGACGGATGACTCGTGACGCGAGCGCGAAGAAATGCGCGCGGTCGCGCCACGAGACCTGCCGCATATCCACCAGGCGCAAGTACGCCTCGTTGACCAGCGCGGTCGTTTGCAGCGTGTGCCCTGCATTCTCGCGCCGCATGTGCCAGTGGGCGCGCCTGTGTAGTTCTTCGTAGACCAGCGGCGTCAGCGCAGTCAGGGCCTCGGAATCCCCGCCGCTCCACGCCCGCAGAAGTCGAGTAACGTCCGCTTCCATCGGTTGGTTACCCGGTCCCCCTTTCGTTTCCGCTTACGACTGTAGAGGCTCGGTTGCTGTCAGTGTTTGGCGAAAGAACGTCGAAGCCTGACGCACTCAGCGGGCGGCAGTCAAGCGGCCTGCACTCCGGGCATGTCTCGAGGAGGCGTTATGCGCGCGTGCAGTTTCGGGTTTCTCGCTTTGTTGATTCTGGCCGGGAGCCCCGCCTATGGACAGCAGCTCTTCGACTACCGTGCTGTCGACGTCCCGTGTGCGACCGGGGCCCCGACATTCTGTACCGACGGCATCGCCCTGCAGACAGCGGTCAACGGCATCAACGCCGACGGAGACATCGTCGGCAGCTATATCGACGGCGCGAACCGTCAGCATGGATTCGTGATGAAGAACGGCCAGTACACGACGCTCGACGTGCCGGGGAGTTTCGGTGGCGTCTCAGGGACACTGCCGACGGTCGCCAACGGCATCAATCCGTCCGGCGACATCGTCGGCACCTACAGGGTGCCCTTCGACAATACGGCGCCGTCCGATTCGCCCCTCTATTGTCCGACCGCCCATCCCGCCGCGTGCGTCAAAGGGTTCATCTACCGGCATGGCGAGTTCGACCGGCTGCTGTTCCCCGGCCACCCCGCCGCAGTGCCGCAGCGTATTACTCCGAAGGGCGACGTCTACGGCTGCCTCCACGATCTCGACACCGGTATGTCGATGTATGGCGCTGTCTGGTACCGCGACGGAAGGGTGGCGAGCCTGATGATGGCCGGCGGCGGACTGAGCGACCTGACCGTGGACGTTTCGATGTCCATGAACAACGGCGCGACGCCCGGCGGCCGGGTAATTGTCGGGCTGTTCAACGACGACGTTCGAAGGCATGGCTTTATCGTGCAGGATGGCGTGTTCTACCTCTACGACGTGCCCAGCGCCACGATCGCGCTGACGGCGATCTGGGACATCAATCCGCGCGGCCAATTCGTTGGGACGTATGTCGACGGAACCGGCCGTCACGGCTTCCTGCAGAATCCAGACGGCTCGGCACCGGTCCAAATCGACGTCACCGGACGGATGAATACCAACGTCATCGGGATCAATCCGAGCGGCGTGATCGTCGGAACGTATACTATCGGCTCCGCCACTCATGGATTCATCGGTGTGCCGATTCAGGAGGAGCCATAACGCTCGGGTGATCGGAAGGTGATGGATTTCGGCCATCCACAAGGAGCAGTCATGCAGATAATGCGGGAACGACTCACAGCCGTGGGAGCGATGCTTCTGGCCGTGTTGTGTGCTTCTACAATCGGTTGTTCAGGACGTGGAGCACGAGGCGTCGATCGGTTCTATGGAATCGTCAATAGCCCCGCCGCCGACGGTAAGCTCGTGTCGATCGACGTCCGCGATCAGAACGATGTCACGATTACGCCGATCGGAGCAATCGGTATGTATGGTTGCACCTCGGTTGCGCTCTCGAGCCAGGGGACCTTGTACAGCGTCTGTGGCCCCGCCAACTTCGCTGATACAGAAAGTAAATTCGGCTGCATGACGCCGGGACCGCAGCAACTGGCCACGATCGATCCAAAAACCGGGCACGCGACGATGTTTGGCGCGCCCATCGAAAAGCTGAATGTGATGGCTCTTGAATTCGCTCCGGATGGAACCTTGTACGCGGTCGGTGACGCGAATCCCGCGTCACCGACGTTCAACACGCTCTACACGGTTGATCAAAAGACCGGTGCCTTCACCGCCGTCGGGTCCACGGGCGTTCCGGGACCCGACTTTCTCATGGACCTGGCGTTCGACGCTCGCGGTACGATGTATGGCGCCAGCATGTTCAGCCTGTTTACAGTCGATCGCAAGACCGGAACAGCCACGAAGGTCGTGGAGTTCGTCGGCGGCGGTGTTGTCATGGGTCTTGGCTACAACGCGAAGCAGGACAAGTTGTATGCAACCGACTGGAAGGCGCCGAAGTCGGCGCTCTACGTGGTCGACACGAAGAATGGATTTCTGACGCCGATGGCCGACATCGGGTTTCCGCTGTCGCACGGCCTCGTGGCGTTGATGCCCTGAAACGGTGAATCGACAGCACTGGTTGGACGTCGAACGATTGTTTCACGAAGCGCTGGCGCTGCCGCCGCAGCTTCGCTCCCGGTTCCTCAACGATTCGTGCGACGGCAACGACGCGCTGAAACAGGACGTCCAATCGCTGCTCGATGAGTCCTCTGACGACGACTTTCTCGAGACGCCGGCGCTCGATCCAGATGCTACTCGCCTTGAATCACCGGCTCATTCGTCTCTCGTAGGGCGACGGCTCAGCGAGTACGAAGTCACCGCGCGCATCGGCGCCGGCGGAATGGGCGAAGTGTACAGGGCGCGCGACGTCAAACTCGGCCGGGACGTTGCCGTCAAAGTACTGCCCGCGCCGATGGCGCACGACACCGCCCGGATCAGCCGCTTCAAGCGCGAGGCGCAAATCCTTGCGACCCTGAATCACCCTCACATTGCCGCGATCTACGCCCTCGAAGAAAGCGAAAACGTCGTCGCGCTCGTCCTCGAGCTCGTCGAGGGGGCGACGCTGGCCGATCGCATTCATCACGGACGGCTGGCCATGAACGACGCGCTGACGATTGCGTGTCAGACGGCAGAGGCGCTCGAGGCGGCGCACGCGAAGGGCATCATTCATCGTGATCTGAAGCCAGCCAACATCAAGGCGCCCGCCGGCGGCACCGTCAAGGTGCTGGATTTCGGACTGGCGAAGGCCATCGACGAAGAAACGGATCGAGATCGGACGCAACTGGCGACGGTCGTCGACGCGACGCAGGAGGGGACGATCGTCGGAACGGCCACCTATATGAGCCCAGAGCAGGCGCGTGGCCGCGCGGTGGACACGCGCACCGACATCTGGGCGTTCGGCTGCGTGATGTACGAAATGATCACCGGGCGCAAGGCGTTCGAGGGCGAAACGGTGACCGACTGCCTCGCCGCGATCCTCGAAAAGGATCCCGACTGGACCGCCCTTTCGCCGCTCGCTCCGCCGAGCGTCGTCGCGTTAATCAAGCGGTGCCTCGAGAAAGATGTTCAGCGCCGGCTCACTGACATTGCTGAGGCGCGCCGCGAGCTCGAAGACCTGCTCGCCACCGTCACGGGTCCCCTCAGTTCACGGCCGGACGAGGGATCGGCGAAGCGACGCGTTCCCAGACTGACGTACGCAGTATCGATCGTGGCACTGCTCGTCGCAGGCGCATTCGGCGTTCGGGCAGTCCGTCAGCTGAGACTCGAGCCGGAGCGAATTGATATCGCGCTTGCGAACGACGAATTCATACCCTCGACGCACTCGTCGGAGCTCGCGCTCTCCAGCGATGGAGCGCTGATCGCCTACGCGTCATCGAAGCGCATGGCCAGCATGCCGAGGATGTACTCGGGATCGGACCGTGCCGCCGATTCCAATCAGTCCGGCGACATGAGCGGGGCGATGCTCTCGATGGCCATGACCGAGCAGATCTACGTTCGACCGATTGGCAAGGGCGTGGCCAGGCCGCTCGGTGGTGCGCTCGGCAGCGGACCGTTTTTCTCACCCGACGGCAAGTCGCTTGGCTTCTGGCACGCGCCGACGGGAACGCTTCGCAGGGCCGCGATCACCGGCGGGGCACCGGTCAAGATCTGCGACGCAGTGAGCGGCATCGCAGGCGCGACGTGGGGACCGGACGACACGATCGTGTTCGCCTGGTTCGATCTGTTTCGTGTCCCGGCGTCCGGCGGATCGCCAATCACGCTGTTAAAGGTCGACGAGGAGCGAGGCGAGCGCTTCTTGCGGCATCCGTCGTTCCTTCCATCGGGGAGGGCAATTCTCTTCACGGTCGGGATGGCGGATAGTTACTCGTATGACGACGCCGATATCGGCGTGCTGTCGCTCGACACGGGGAAAAAGCGGATTCTCGTTCGCGGTGGCACGAGCCCGCGTTACGCGCCGTCAGGCCACTTGATCTACGCTCGAGCCGGAACCCTCCTGGCCGTGCCTTTTGATGCGGAGAAGCTTGAAGTAACCGGCCAGCCATTCCCGGTCGTGAACGGCGTCTTCATGAGCGCCAACACGGGCATGGCGGCGTTTTCCATCTCGCAGACTGGTCATCTCGTATACGCCGCCGGCCCGGAAGAACGAGGCACGCGCGTACCCGTATGGGTCAACAAGAACGGCTCCAGGTCGGGGTTGCCGTTAAGACCACAATCGTACCTCCACCCACGGCTTTCGCCCGATGGCCGCCAGCTGGCCATCGAGGTTGAGGGAGCTTCGCACGACATCTTTACCTACGACTTCGCTCGTGGTGGCGAGCCGACGAAGATGAGCTTCGATGGCGCGAGTCACTGGCCCTCGTGGACGCCTGATGGGCGGCGCCTGACGTTCCGCTCGTGGAAGACGGGAAGCATGACGATGTGGTGGATGCTGGCAGACCGCAGCAACCCACCAGAGTTGCTGACCACGATCGGAAGCATGCAGAGTCCGGAATCGTGGTCCCCGGACGGCAAGACACTCGCGTTCACGCAGATGGACGATCCCCAGAGGGGCTCCGACATCTACACGCTGTCGCTTGACGGAGACGGGAAGCCGCGCGCGCTGCTCCAAACGAAGTTCTCGGAAGGTTCACCGAAGTTTTCGCCCAAGGGAGCATGGCTGGCGTACTCGACCAACGAGTCCGGGCAGCCGGAAGTTTGGGCGATGGCCTATGGCACCGGTGAGCGGATTCACATTTCGACCAACGGTGGTACCGATCCGCTCTGGCGCCGCGACGGTCGCCAACTGTATTACCGCCTTGGTGATCAAATGATGGTGGTCGACGTCAGCTACGGCCCGTCGCTCAAGGCTTCGAAACCACGACTGTTGTGGCGGGGCGATTATCTTGCCGGTGCGGGCTCATCGTGCGGCATGGCCGGTCCGACATCCGCCAATTACGACGTCACGCCCGATGGCGAGCGCTTCCTGATGATTGAGGATGCCTCTTCCACCGCCGCGAGCGAGCGCTTGCGCGTCGTCTCGAACTGGTCGGTGGAGCTGAAAAACCCCGGCGCCATCAATCTGGAATCGTCGAGGCTCGAGCCGATCCCGGGTGCCCGCCATGCGAAGTGAGGGGGCACCACATGTCGTGAGCAGTCCTCACATCGTCAGGAGCGCCGCGTACAGATCAATGGCATACCACAGGTTCGCGATGCGGATGTTTTCATTCGCACCGTGCTGGTTGTTGTCGTGGTTGGCGACGGGAATGACGACGGCGGGTTTGCCGGCGACGTCCGTGAACAGGTAAAGCGGCAGCGTGCCGCCCATGCCCGGTGCGACCAGAAGGGCGCCGTCATCGAAAAGGCGATTGGCGGCGCGCGTGACGGCGCTGACGACCTGGCGCGCAAACGGATTCGCCATCGACGTTCGCGCCGCCGGCGTTTCGTCGTCGGCGCTGGTAACTTTCGCAATGTGCGGATACTTCAGCCGCGTCTCCATGTCGGGATCTTTGTCGACGACGTGGAAACCCTGGCGCTCGATGTGACGCACGATGAGCCGCCGCATGTTGGCGGGGTCGTTCCCTTTGACGAGGCGGATGCCGAGGGCCGCGGTCGCGGTGTTCGGAATCACGTTGGTGGCGAGCGCCCCGATGTTCCCGCTCGACAGGCCGCGAATGGTCAACGCGGGCAGAAGCAGACGTTCAGAAAGAGATGCCGGCTGCCCTTCGGTCCAGGCGAGACCGAGCTCGCGCCGGAGGTCCTTGTCGTAGTCGGGCATCGCGGCGAGTGCGGCCTTTTCTTCGGCGCCTATCGGCGCAGCGGAGTCGTACCATCCTTCGATCAGGACCCTTCCATTCTCGTCCTTCATGGATGCGAGGAGGCGCGCAAGAATCTGAGGCGTGTCGGGTGCCCAGTTGCCGTAGTGGCCGGAGTGCAGCTCGCGGGTTGCGCCGTAGACGACGACTTCTACCCCCATCACGCCGCGCACTCCGAACGTGATCTGGGGCCGGCCGCTCTGATGGACAGGGCCGTCGAAGAACAGCCAAATATCTATCGGGCTCACGCGATCGTGATAGCGCTCGAGGTACTTGCCGAGGTGTGGTGAGCCTGCTTCTTCTTCGCCATCGAAAAAGAACACCAGGTTCGAAGTGGGCTGCAGGTTGTTCTCGCGCATCGCGCGGAGCACTGTCAGGATTGCAGCGATCGGCGCCTTGTCGTCGCTGGCCGACCGCCCGTACAGGCGCCACTCGGGATTCACGGCGTCGCCATCGCGCGGCATCGCCCTGGACTGTCCACCCTTTTCCATCGGAGCGGTGTAGAGCGTGGGCTCGAACGGCGCGTGTTTCCACTCTGCGGGGTTGACCGGCTGGCCGTCGTAGTGGACGTAGATGCCGAGCGTGCGCGTCGCGCCGGGCGTTGTGAGGGCGCCATAGACGATGGGCGGCGCGGCATCGAGGCGGAGCAGGTCCGAGGTCACGCCGGCCGAGCGCAGCTGGTCACGAATGAAGGTTGCGTTGCGCTCGATGTCCTCCGTGTCTCGCGCCCGGTTTGGGAGCTTGAGCAGTTCGGCGAATTCGCGGAGGATGCGCGGACCGTTGCGCTCGCGGTAGCGGGTGATCTGATCGGTGGGGGATTGGGCAGACAGAGCCGTTGTCAACCCGGTGATGACGACGAGCGCGACGAGTCGAGGGCAAACGTTCATGACGCGCGAATCTTACGTCAGGTTCCGCGAAGTCGGCGGCTCGCGTTCGGGAGCCGAGGGCGTGCTTAGCCCGTAAGATTCGCGATCAGCAGATCGAGAAGCTCGCGTACGTTCACTTGGTCTGCGCAGACGACGATCCAGTCGTTGTTGTCGGCGCGCGTGCCGCAGCCGTCGAGGTGACTGCGGAGTTGCTGCAACTTCAGGATGGCCCCGGCAATGTCGCCGGCGGCCGCCTTCCCTTCCGCGGCGTCGAGCATCGACTCAATCGCTTGCCTGGTGCCCGCACCTGGAGGCCTGAAGGCACTGAGTGGCAGGCTCTGCAGTGCGTTCAGCACGAACTCCACATCGCTGCCGTCTGGCAGACCGTCGTCATCAGTGTCCTTGTCAATCGGATCGGTGCCGCTCGCGAGCTCAATCGGATCTGTCAGGCCGTCGTCGTCCGAGTCTGGCTTCAACGGATCGGTGCCGTAGGTGAGCACCTCGGCGCCGTCGCTCAGCGTATCGCCATCGGTATCCCACTTGGTTGGGTCGGTGTGGTACACGTGCACTTCGTCGCCATCGGTCAAGTGGTCGTCGTCGCTGTCGGCGTCAAACGGATCGGTGTGCCAGCTCGCCTCAGCGCTGTTCGACAGGCCATCGCCGTCCGCGTCCTCGTCGCCGTCAATTACTCCGTCATCATCGCTGTCGCGGTCGAGTGGGTCTGTCTTGAAGAGGTTAAGCTCGTCGCCGTCGTTTACGCCGTCGCTGTCGGTGTCCGCGTTCAGGGGGTTCGTTCCGAGGATAAAGCTTTCGTCTCCGTCGGTGAGGCCGTCGGAATCGAAGTCGGCCGCTGGATTGCACAGTGCAACGTCGTAGTGTTTGAGAGTGAGATCGTCGGACGGACTTGGATCGGCGGGTGACGGCACGTCGTCGTTGTCATTCCGCATCACGTGAAGTTGCCCGCCGATGCCGGGCGATGCCGGGTCGATGTTGCGATTCCACCAGTCCGCGCCCTCAGGTTCGTCGCGAAAGCCCGAAGCCGGGTTGTAGAAGAAGCTGAAACCGCCGCCGCCCTCGACGTTCTGCGATTCGGCGATCAATTCGCCGGCCGCATTGAACAGATGGATGCCGCCGCGCTCGTACTCGGGCGACTCCCCTTCGACGCCGTTGACGATGTATAGCTCGCCCCACGGCGTGAACGCGCCGCCCTGCGTGTCTTTCAGCGGTGGCTCAACCCCCGTCAGGACGAAATCGTCCTCCGACTTGAAAGCACCCTGGACGTTCCCGGCCTCGATCGCGGCGTAATCGATCTGATAGCGGAGCACCCTCTCATTCTCGGCCGAACTGATCTGCCAGCCCGACGTGTAGAGCAGTCCGTCCACCGGGTTAATAGCCAACCAGCCCAATCGAGGCGGAGGTAACTCCGCGATGCCCTTATAGGAAAGATCCGAGGCACCATACACCGCGATGCCGGAGATATTCGGGGCGTAACTATCGTCACGATTCATCGGGATGAACAGGTACCCGTTCGACTGGTCGAGATCCCCCTGGTGGTGCCAGCCCGCGTCAGAGAGCGAGTCAGGGAGATCGCCGCGCGCAAGGACACCCGCAGGCCAGTCGGATGGGTCGTCGTCGGGATCGATGTCGGTGTTGAGATTCAGACCGACAGGGATCTTCACCAGCTGCTCCTCATTCGTGAAGAACCAGTTTCCGGCATCGTGCGCGATGCCGTTGTTCGCATCGGTCCAGCCCATCGAGCCCTCGTCGGGGTTGTCGTTGAGAAAAGTCGTGGAGCACGTGGTGGGGAGATCGAGGGTCTTCGCGCGTCCTGGTGGTGACACGATAGCCAGGAGAATCGCGAACAACGCCGCGAGCAACAGATGGATGGTGCGCATAGACCGATGGCGCATGTCACACCTCACTCGTATTTGTCGTCGATCACGAATCGGTTCATTTGTTCGGCCAGCTTCCCCAGATACTGCAATGCCCACCCACGTCGGTGCCGAGCAGCTCCTGACTCACGCGATCAGTCCCCGCGTTCATGACCGCCAATGGCGCAAAGTGGATCTTCCCGTTGTTGTTCGTCAGAAAAACCTCGCCGAAGTGTGCCTGGCTCAGGCCGTGGCCGAACTCGTGCAAGGCCACGCTTTCGACGTCAGGAAAAGCATTGATCCTCCACGGAACCGTGTTGCCGTTGGCGTCCGGGTCTGCGTTGTTGTAGAAGATTTCCCGAAACGCC
>DATJKH010000180.1:0-49913 GCA_035491715.1 Vicinamibacterales bacterium
CGCAGCGAGGGGCAAGCAACTGTTCCGTCACGAAGCTGGTTGCGCCACGTGCCATCAGCAACCCAATCTCACTGACGTCTTAAGCGGTCCTGACCGCACCATTCCTTTCCTTCACAGTCCGTCCGAAGTCGGGATGAGTCCGGCCTACGCTGACAGGTCAGCGACGAAGCAATACAGGACGACGCCATTGAGGGGGTTGTTCCAACATGCACTCTACTTTCACGACGGCAGCGCCGAAGACCTGCTGGCGGTCGTCGAACATTACAACCGGCTGTTTGCACTCAATCTGACCGCGGCACAGAAGGCCGACCTCGTGGAATATCTGAAATCGCTTTAATCGAGTCCGGCCGACTCGGTATTAACCCGGCATGTTTGCGAGGCCCGAACTCTCGGCAAAGCCACGCGCGGTGCCGGAGGGTCCCTTCGGACAGTTGTGCGTGTCAGGACTCGCCAATGAGGAGTGGAGCCCGCTGTTGCAGATGGCCGCCGACTTTGGATTTCCGTCCGCCTGAGGTACCCTCCGCACCGGAGGTTTTCGGGAAATGGAGTTGTCACGACGGGAGATTCTTGCGGGCGCAGCCGCGGCCCTTGCCGCCGCTGGCGCGCCGGCGGTCGCTTCTGCTAGACAGGCGCCTCGGCCTGCAGCTGCGCGCACTCGGCCAGCGAACGAACCATTTGGTTATTGCCTGAACACCAGCACTATCCGCGGCAACAATCTCGACTTTCCCGCGGTCGTCACCGCCGCATCGAAGGCCGGCTTTCAGGCACTCGAGCCGTGGATCACCGAGATCGATCGATACACGTCGAGCGGTGGCACCCTCAAGGATCTCGGCAAACGGATCGCTGACGCCGGGCTCACTGTCGAGAATGCCATCGCCTTCAACGCGTTTCTCGACGACGACGAGACGCGGCGGGCGGCGTCGATGGAAAAGCTGAAGGTCGACATGGACAAGGTGGCGCAGATCGGCGGTAAGCGGATCGCCGTTCCGCCGGGAAACAATCGTGCCGCCGCCGTCAGCCTGGACAATGCTGCGCGGTATTACCGCGAGGCGCTCGAGATGGGGGAGAAGCTGGGCGTGCAACCGCTGCTCGAACTCTGGGGCACCCATCCCGTTCTTGGTCCGCTCTCGCACGGTATCTATGTGACCGTCGCCGCCGGCCGCGCCGACGCCAGTCTGCTGCTGGACGTCTTCCATCTTTATAAGAGCGGCACGCCGTTTACGGCGTTGAAGCAGATCAACGGCGCGTCGCTTCACGTGATGCACTTGAATGACTATCCGCAGGCCGCCGACTCCTCCACGCTCAACGACGGCAACCGGATCTATCCAGGCGATGGCGTCGCCCCGCTACAGCAGATCTTTCGCGATCTGCGCGACAGCGGGTTCCGCGGGTACTTCTCGCTCGAGTTGTTCAATAAGGAGTACTGGACAAAGAGCGCCGACGAGAACCTGAAGGCCGCCATCGAGAAGATCCGGGCGGTCGTCCGGTCAGCGTTGGCGTAGCCACGGAACAACACAGATGGACACAGAACACGGGTCAGCCACGGAAGAACACGGATGAACACGGAACCGGGTCAGCCACGGAAAAACGCAGATGGACACGGAAGAGAATCCGTGTTTGTCCGTGTTAATCGGTGGCTGATCGAGCCGTGTTCATCGGTGCCGCAGTTGATCAGTGGTAGTCCGTGCTCAGGGTTCTTTCGCCACAATGGTTACTCGGACGGACCGGCGACCGAAGCGCCGGGCAGCGGCGCAATCGGGAATGTAGAGATCGACATGTCGATTCCGGACGCGAGGACCGGTGTCGAGCACGCGGTACGACCCGTCATATGGTGCGGCGCCCGTAATTCGAATCCTCGTCCCAATCGGCAGCACGCCAGGATCTGCCGCGACAACACCGCGGGCCACTGAGGCTCCAGATGCCGTGATTCGACCGGTGCAGTACGCCGTGGCTGTGAAGGTCATCGCTTGAGCCGACGCCGGGGGGGTCGAAGGCGGACCGGCGGTCGGGTGCGTGCGACCGGCGCAGGCCGCAAGCGTGACGAGAAGCGCCAGGGCGGCGGCGCGGCGTAGAGACAACCGGCCCACCCAAGTGCCTGCTCTCAGGCTGTTTCTCCGACCCGCGCCGCGATTGTTCCCACACCGTCGATCGATCCCTCGAGACGATCACCAGGTTTCACGGGACCGACACCTTCCGGGGTGCCGGTGTAGATCAGATCACCTGGTTGGAGATGGTAGTACTGCGACAGGTGCGCGATGATCGCCGGGACGCTATGAATCAATTGCGAGATGTCCGCTGATTGCTTCGTCTGACCGTTGACCCTCAGTTCGATGCGACCGCGATTGGGATGGCCGATCTCCGCCGCCGCGGCAATCTCGCCCAGCACCGCCGACTGCTCGACGTCCTTGGCAATGTCCCATGGCCGCTGTTGCGCTTTCGCCGTGGCCTGGAGATCGCGGCGCGTCATGTCCAGTCCACACGCGTACCCGAACACGTGATCGAGCGCCTGCGTTTCGCCGATGCGGAATCCAGCTTTGCCGATCGCGACGACGAATTCCATCTCGTAGTGATAGTTCGTCGTGCCGGCGGGATAGGCGATCGTCGTTCCTGAAGGCGCGTAGTGGATGGCTGCCTTGGTGAAATAAAACGGTGCCTCGCGGTCGACGACACCGCCCATTTCCCTGGCGTGTGCCTCGTAGTTACGACCGACACAAAAAATTCTGCGAATTGGAAATCGCTCGGCTCGTCCACCGATGGTAGCGGCCGCCGATGGTGGCGGCGGAAAGAGGTATTCGGTCACGGGTTCAACTTTATCAAGACGGTTGCGTCTTATCGTAGCCCGACCTGCCGCTGGTTGCAGCGAAGCTGAACAATCGATTCAGACGCTGTTGAGTCGGTTCCTGCCGACCGACGCGTTACGATCGAAGACAGAGAGGAGGACGAATGCCGACCGCATCATCTTCGATCACGTGGTCCCATGACTTCGATGCCGCGCTGACGCACGCACGCGAACACACGCGCGGCATCCTGCTCGACTTCACTGCCGCTCCGATGTGAACGGGCTGTGCTCGGCTGGAAGCCGAGGTGTACTCCGATCCTCGAGTGGCGCGGTTCATCTCCGGCCAACTGGAGCCGGTGCGTATCCACGTTCGCGAGCAGAAGGACGAATATCAGCGTCTCAGTGAGCGTTACAACGCACAGTGGACACCGACCATCCTGGTTCTTGATTCCGACGGCGAGGAACGTCACCGCATCGAAGGGTTCCTGCCGGTCGATGATTTCCTGTCGCAAATTGCACTGGGACTGGCGAAGTCGGCCTTCCAGCGCAAGGATTACGCCGACGCAGAGCGACGGCACCGCGCAATCGTCGACACGTTTCCATCGACGGACGCGGCCGCCGAGGCTCTTTATTGGGCGGGCGTCTCCAAATACAAGGGAACCGGCGACGCAAACGCGTTGAAAGCCACGGGCGACGCGTTTCGGGAGCGCTATCAGGACACGACGTGGGCCAAGAAAGCTTCTGTCTGGCAATGACCGCGATTACCTGGAGTTGATCCGTTTGCGGCCCCGCCGAGCGTCCGGCGGAGTCGCAGCCGGATCGACGGCTTTCGCAAGTCGTTCATCGAGAGTGACGAGATCGGCGCCCAGTGACGCAGCCAGCCAGAGATAACTGGCGTCGTAGGCCGTCGTCCCGGTCGCATGCGCGAGCAGCACGGCGTCGGGTTCATCAACATCCCGCCATATCAACCCTGACTGATCGTCAAGAGCGATCTCGAGTGCCGCGAGGATCTTCGCCGCATCAGCAGGCTGTCGTTTGATCTTCTTCCATGCGGTGTTCGCAAGTTCGAATCGCAGTAACGATGGTGCGTACACAGTTGCCCCATCGAGCCGGCGTCGAATCGCATCGCCGGCAGGCTCGTGGAACACGAGCGCCGCAAGCGCTGAGGCATCGACAACGACGCGCGTCACCGTCGGTCGCGATCCGCTCGGATCAGCTCCGTCGCGTCGGCGCCTGTGCTCAACTCGAGCGACCGGATTCGACGCCACATCGCGGTGGCGTCAAAGCGTTGAGGCCGAACGGCAGTCTCGAGGATGTGCAGGAGTTCCCCTTGTAGCGATCGATGGTTCCGCGCGGCGCGTTCGCGAAGCGCGTCGGCCACGTCCTCCGAGACGTTCTTGATCGAGAGGCTGAGAGCCATAATGGTTCCATTATACATCCAGAATGGAACCGACTTCCGTCCGGTCTGTGGGGGCGATAACGCTCGAGTGACTTCCGAAGCGCCATCTCGAATCCGATGTCAGCGCTGGACCAGAGGGGGAGGAAAGTACTTGCCGTTCACGACATCGTCGGTCGGACCATAGAAGCGATACGTCAGGTTGTACTTCCTGCCTTCCGGCGTCGGCAGCCAATTGGGCTTCGGAACACGGTGCGGTTGATTCGGCGCAAAGGCCAACGTCAGCGAACCGTCGCCGTTGAATTGCAGGCCCGACTGTTTATTCAACACGTATCGCTTCATCGGATTCGGAATGACCTGGAACTTCTCGCTGTCTACGACTATGACCGACCAGAAGTAGCGCGCCTTCAATTCCGGCAGCGCGCTCTTCGGAAACGTTTGAACGTAGGTCTTGCTGCCGTCGAATGACGGCGCGCCATAATAGGTGACCTCGTGCGCGATGTTGGCCCAGATGCCGACGAAATTCGTAAAGGCGCGCATGAGAAAGTCGCTGCCGTAATGGCCGGCGGGACGCGGATGAATCCATCCATCCTTCATCGTGCCGAACTTTTCCTGGTAGGCGAAGAACGCGGGGATTGCTTGCTCGCGAATGACGTGGTCGATGCGTGCACGCGTGGCTGGATTGGCGGCGGCCGCCGCGACATCACGCGCGTGCCGCTGCGGCGCGTCCATTCCGTGATTGATGTCGGCTTCGCTCGCCAGGATTGCCTCGGTCCGGTCGAAGCCTTCGACGCCGGGAAGTGCGTCGTTCGGAAAGTCGAACGCTGCCGCGACGCGTTCAGTTCGCGGCGAACCGGTGGCGCGCATGGTGACCTGTTGCTGCAACGCGCGGGCTTCGGCAGGATTGGCACCCAGCTCGATGCGGATCAACAGGCGTGACTTCTTACCCGGGAGATCGATGCGCTGAGTTCCATGCGGAAGGTCGGCATGCGCTCCCTTCAGGCAAAACGCAAATCGACCGAACGGATGCTCGGGAAAATTCCGTTCATTGATGTTGTTGATGACTTCGGCCCACCCGTTCATGATCTGCACGGTGTAATAGCGGCGCTTGATTTCCGGCAGGTCGAGAATCGTGCAGCTCGACTCATCAACGTAGATCCAGGCTTCGCTGTAGGCGACATCGAGATTGGGATTGGCCCACGCCACGCCACGCGGGTCGCGATGCACGATCTCGTTCCAGTTGAACTTCTCGTTGAAGTCGAGTGTCTCCTGCCGAAGCACCAGCCAGCGGCCAAGCATGTAGTGATACGCGTCGACGATGTCCTTATCGCTCAGCGTCCCCATGTGTCCGTCCCATTGACCGATCCGGGAATTCGCATGCGCCGGATCGATCGTCTGGTCGGGCCTTTGACACCTCCACGAAATATCGTGGAAACGAGCAGAGGGCCGACACACCGATCCGCTCGAATGCTGAGAAAACTCAGTGAGAAAGGCGGATCCTGCTGTTAGCGCGAGCACGCCATGTACCAATACGGCCGGCGCTCAACGTCGTCAGAGTGGGGAGCGTATCGGTCTACGCCGGGCTGCTGGCTTTCGCGCCGAACTGTTTTCGCAGTTCGCGCTTGAGGATCTTCCCCGTCCCGGTCTTCGGAAGGCTGTCGAGAAACGTCACCGATTGCGGACATTTGTAGTGAGCCAGACGCGAGCGGCAGAAATCGATCAGCTCGGCTTCAGTCAGTTCCGCACCGGGTTTTCGGACGACCAGTGCTTTCGGCACCTCTCCCCAGTTGTCGTGGGGGACTGGAATGATCACGCCTTCGTATACCGCCGGATGCGCGGCCAGTATCTTTTCCACTTCCAGCGACGAGATGTTTTCGCCACCGCTGACGATGATGTCCTTCTTCCGGTCGACGATGAGGACGTAGTTGTCACCGTCGATCGTCGCGAGGTCGCCCGTATGGAACCATCCGCCGTTCATCGCGGTCGAGGTGTCTGCCGGCCGCTGCCAGTAACCTTCCATGATGACGTCGCCGCGGGCCACGACCTCGCCCACTGACTGACCATCGCGCGGCACGTCGCGTCCGTCAGAATCGACGACCCGCAACTCGACGCAGGGAATCGCATATCCGGCGCGCGCGCGCCGTTCGTTCCGGCTCTCGTCGTCCTGGCAGTGAACCCCTTTCTTGATGCGTGAGACGGAAAGAACCGGAGATGTTTCGGTGAGGCCGTATCCGGAGACGCAGGCGCAGCCGAGCTTTTCCTGGACCTCGTGAACCAGCGTAGGGGACGAAGCCGCACCGCCGATCATGACGCATTGCAGGCTGCTCAGATCGTACTTGGACCGGTCAGCGCAATTCACCAGCGCGTTCGCCATCGTCGGAACGAGAGCGCATGCGGTGACCTTCTCTCGTTCGATGAGGCGAAGCACCTCCGCCGGCACGAATTGATGAACCATCACGTGCGTCCCGCCAACCAGGGTGACCGTATGGGCCGTTCCCCAACCGTTGGCATGAAATAACGGGATCGTGTGCATCATCACCGTGTCGCAGGACGTGCTCGCCGCAGCGTCGCGAGATGTCTGTCCCGCGGCAATCACTTCCAGCGCATGAAGGTAGATATTTCTGTGCGTCAGCATGACGCCTCGCGGAGCGTCGCTCGTGCCGCTCGTATAAAAGAGTTCTGCGACCGCGTTTTCATCGACATCAGTCAGGTCGCGGCGCAGTGGTCTCGCCGAGGCGATGAGTTGCTCGTAGGTCCGCGGCGAGAGCCAGTCGGCGCGAGGCTCATCGTCGAGAAGATATGTGCGCTCGATGCCCGGCACGTCCCGGCGGAATGCCTCAGCCAGCGGCAGCAGGATTTTCTCGACAAAGAGGAATCTTGCCCCCGAGTTATTGAGAACGTATGAGAGTTCCGCCGGTGCGAGCCGCACGTTGAGAGGCAGCAGCACGCAGTCGGCCTCGAGCACGCCATAGTACGCCTCGAGCAGTCGATGACAGTTGGTGCTGAGAAACGCGACGCGGTCGCCGCTTCTGGCGCCCTCGGCACATAGTGCGCCGGCGAAGCGGGCCGCGCGATCGGCAAACTCTCCATAGGTGAAGTGCTGGTCCCGACAAACAACCGCCAGATCATCGCGAAATTGCTCGCCCGCATAGCGGAGAAAGCGGATCGGCGTCAGCGGAACATTCATGTCGCGCTCCTTCAGCGGTTGATGACCGGGAGAGGTTCAAGCTCGCTGGTCATCCATGCGTGCAATGCCTCGATGTCCTTTCGCACGGTGCGTGAAGCGGCAAACAGGACCAGGGCGAGCAACGAGACCAGGACGGGGACCACGAACATCGCGGCACGCAATCCGGCTCCGCGGAACGGCTCGAGCGCCTGAATCGTGTGGTCGGTGACACCGGCAGCGGTTGCCGCATGTGACGTGAAGTAATCACTGATCAGGCCGGTGCCGACCGGTCCGAGCGATGCACCAGCGAGGTACATCGCACCGAAGTACAACGCCATCGCGGTGCCACGCAGCGACGGTTCAACGATGTCCTGGATCGTCGAATACACCGTTGAGTAGTACGCGTACATGACGCCGGCGGCCGCTCCCATCAGCACGGCGAATGCGACGATGTCTCCAGCCGGCTGCGACAGCGACAGGAACATCAGGGGCGCACTCACAGCGATCGCAATCGTGGCCACGATGAGCCGGCCGTTCGGGCGCGTCCTGTGAAGCGCATCGGCGGCCACGCCGCCGGCGAACAGGCCAACGATGCCGGAGAGTCCGAAAACCCACATCGCGACAACGCCGGCTTTCGCGAGGGTGACGCCATGATAGCGAATGAGAAACGGCGCGAGAAAAGCGCTGAGCGCGTACATGTTGAAGTTGTGCAGCGCGCCGGACACGATGATCCACCACAGCGTCGGGATGGAAAGCAAAAGTTTGTAGGGAGAACCAGAGCGCCGCCGGCTGCCGATCGCCGCCGACTCGACGGCGCCGCGCTCCGGCTCACGCATGAGCAACGCGGCGAGCGCACAAAGGAGTCCCGGCCCGGCGGCGATAAAGAGTGCAACCCGCCAGCCCCAGTGTTGTCCGACGTATCCACCCACGAGAAAGCTCAAGCCGATGCCGAGCGGCAGGCCGAGCATGAACACGGCAGTGGCGCGCGCCCGCTGTTCGGCGCGATAGAGATCGCCGATCAGCGAAATCGAGGTCGGGGCGCAGCTGGCTTCGCCAACGCCAACGCCAAGACGAACCGCAAACAATTCCCAGAAGTTGCGCGCGAATCCGGACGCGGCGGTCAGCAGACTCCACAGGAGGACGCCCGCAGCGAGAACGTGCTTCCGGCTGCCGTGATCAGCCAACCTCCCCAGCGGCACGCCCACAAGCGCGTACAGCAGCGTGAATGCGGTCCCAAGCGCACCGAGCGCGGTGTCGCCAAGGCCCCACTCGCGCCGAATCTGCTCGCCCACGGCGCCGAGAATTTGCCGGTCGAAAAAGTTCATCAGGTTGATGGCGAACAGGACCGTCAGTGCGTAGCGGGCGCCCATCATCAATCTCAGAAGGGATATCGTGATTGGGCGATCGCCGCGTCGGCGATCCGCCGCCGCGCCGCGACACTGTCGGTGCCCGGATGTTCGTTCAGGTGCGCAACGACGGATCGGAGCCGATCGATTCCCTGCTGCGGGCCCAGCGCGTTCAGGATCTGCTTGCCGGCATGTGCCGCTCGATCGATCGCGTCGCACGTGTAGACCCGTGTCATGTCTACGGCAATCGCCGCTCGTTCGCCGCGACGCGCGTTCATCTTCTCCGCGCGGCCGACGGCGCTCTCGATCGCGTAGCACTCGATGATGATGTTGGCAGCATGTCCCAGCAGCTCCTGCTGGTCGCGCGCACCCGGACCAAAGACTTGCGCGACGATGCCCAGCGAAGCCCGCGCCAGGTGCTTCACATGGGCGAGTGCCTCGTATTCAGCCTGCAGCTCCGACGAATTCCCCTTCACGCCGCCAGCCTCAGTCACGAATAACTCAGCGTTCTTCAACTGACGTGTCGCGATGATGAGCCGGTTGATTTCGTTGGTTCCTTCGTAGATGCGTGTGATGCGGGCATCCCGATACGCGCGTTCCACCGGAAACTCGCGCGAGTAGCCGTTGCCGCCAAAGACCTGCACGGCTTCGTCGACGGCGTAGGCCAGTGCTTCGCTGGTCGCGACCTTGTTGATTGAGCACTCGACCGCGAACGCCTCGATCGCCTTGAGGATTCCGGCCGCATCCGATGGATCGAGTCCCTTGAGTGCGTGATGGATGTCACCGAGCGTGCGGTACACCATCGCCTCGCTGACGAAGCACTGCACCGCCATCTCGGCGAGCTTCTGCTTCACGAGTCCGAATTCGGAGATCGGCTTGCCGAACTGACGCCGATCCTTCGCGTAGGTGATCGATAGATTGAGCGCCTGCCTGACACCGGCGATGTTTCGCGTCCCGAGCTTGACGCGACCGAGGTTCAGGATATTGAACGCAACCTTGTGACCTTCCCCGATCGTGCCCAGGACGTTCTCCACCGGGACCGGTACATTGTCGAGCATCAACACGGTTGTCGAGGATCCATCGAGACCGAGCTTCTTCTCATCGACGCCGCTCTTCACGCCCATGCCGCGTTCGACGATGAAGGCCGTGAACCGTTCACCGTCGACTTTGGCGAAGATCGTGAAGAGATCGGCAAACCCGCCGTTGGTGATCCACGCCTTCTGGCCGTTCAACACGTAGTGCTTGCCGTCGGGCGTCAACCGCGCCGTGGTCTTTGCCGCCAGCGCGTCGGAGCCCGACTGGGGCTCGGTGAGCGCATACGCGCCGATCAGCTCGGCGCTGGCGAGCTTCGGGAGATACTTCGCCTTCTGCTCGGGCGTTCCAAAGTACACAATCGGCAAGGTCCCAATCGAGGTGTGTGTGCCGATTGAACCGGCAAAAGAGGGATTGACCGCGATTGCCTCGCCGACGAAGGCAGCGCTGATCTTGTCGAGACCGAGTCCGCCATACTCCTCCGGAATCTCGAGACGGAGCAGATCGAGGTCGGCGGCCTTCTTGAGCAGCTCGCGCGTCTTGCTCCAGTCATGCGCGTACAGCGTTGCCTCGTGAGGTAAGACTTCCTTGCGCATGAATTCCGCGGCCGTCTGACCGAACAACCGCTGCTCATCGCTGAGATCGTCGCGGGTGAAGAGGAGATCCGGATCCAGCGAGCGAGTCAAAAACGTTCCGCCAGCCGAGACGTCTCGTACGGGTGCCACCGCTCCTCCGGGTTGACAGATTGAATGGGGCGTCAGTATATGCTCGCGGGCATGCCTTCCATCCAGGAATTATTCGCGCTCACGGACCGGGTCGCGATTGTGACCGGCGCATCCCGTGGCCTCGGCGAAGAGATGGCCGAAGGGCTCGCGGAAGCGGGTGCGGCCCTGATGATCTGCGCGCGGCGGGAGCAATGGCTGACGCCGACGCTCGAGCGCTTCACGCGACTTGGCTTTCGCGTCGACGGCATGGTCGCCGACGTCTCGAACCCGGCCGACGTGCAGGCCGTCGTCGACAAGGCGACGGCAACCTACGGACGTCTCGACATTCTCGTGAACAACGCCGGCGTGTCCTGGGGCGCGGAGCCGGAGAACATGCCGCTCGACAAGTGGCAGAAGGTGATCGACGTCAATCTCACCGGGGCATTCCTGTTTGCGCAGGCGGCAGGTCGCGAGATGTTGAAGCGCGAATACGGCCGGATCATCAATGTCGCCTCGATTGCGGGTCTTCACGCCGCGGTTCACGGTCCGCATTACGCTGCGTATGCCGCCTCGAAAGCGGGCCTCATGGGGTTGACGCGCGAGCTCGCTGCCACGTGGGGCCGGCACAATGTCCGGGTGAACGCGATTGCGCCCGGGTTCTTTCGCTCACGTCTCGCCGATCCGGCGCTGCCTCTCGTGGAACCGGCGATCAAGGCGACATCTCCGATTCCACGGATTGGCGCGGAAGGAGAACTGAAGGGCGTCTGCGTCTTCCTCGCATCCGACGCATCGAACTACATCACCGGCCAGACGATCGTCGTCGATGGCGGCCGAACTGTCGGCGGTTGAAACAGCGCGTTTGGTCAGTACTCCTTGGCCAGCTCCATTTTCGCAATCGCTTCGAGGTGCACCTCATCAGGACCATCGACGATTCGGAGCGTTCGCGCATGGGCCCACCATTGTCCGAGCGGAAAGTCCTCGCTCACCCCGCCGCCGCCGTGAGCCTGAATCGCACGGTCGAGGACGCGCAGTGCCATCCGCGGCGCCGCGATCTTGATCTGGGCAATCTCGGACCGCGCCGCCTTGTTGCCAAGAGTGTCCATTAGAAAGGCAGCGCGCAGCGTCAGCAGCCGCGCCTGTTCGATCTCGATGCGTGATTCAGCAATGTGCGCACGGATCGTGCCCTGCTCGGCGAGCGGCCTGCCGAATGCGACGCGATTCTTCACCCGTGTGCACATCATCTCCAATGCCCGCTCGGCAACACCAATGACCCGCATACAGTGATGAATGCGTCCGGGTCCGAGCCGTCCCTGTGCGATCTCGAAACCACGGCCTTCCCCAAGCAGCATGTTTGACGCCGGTACACGCACGTTGTCGAACACGATCTCGGCATGTCCATGCGGCGCGTCGTCGAACCCGAACACTGGCAGCGTTCGCTTCACTCGCACACCCGATGTCGCCATCGGGACCAGGATCATCGACTGCTGCTTGTGTTTGGGGGCATCCGGACTGCTTCGCCCCATGAAGATGGCGATGCGACAACGCGGATCGCCCGCTCCCGACGTCCACCACTTGCGGCCGTTGATGACGTAATCGTCGGCCTCGCGCGTGATCGTTGATTGGATATTCGTCGCATCCGACGACGCGACGTCTGGTTCGGTCATCGCAAAACAGGATCGGATTTCGCCGGCAAGCAGCGGCTCCAGCCATTGCCGCTTTTGCTCGGCCGTGCCGTAGCGCACAAGCACTTCCATGTTCCCGGTATCGGGCGCCGAGCAATTGAAGATCTCGGGCGCAAAGGGCATCGCGCGTCCCATGATTTCGCAAAGCGGCGCGTACTCCGTGTTCGTCAGGCCGGCACCGTATTCACTCTCGGGCAGGAACAGGTTCCACAACCCTTCGCCGCGCGCTTTCTCCTTCAGCTCCTCGATGACAGGAATCGGCTGCCAGCGATCGCCAGTCTCGACCTCGTTGAGAAAACGTTTCTCGTTGGGATAGACGTGCGCCGACATGAAGGCGGTCAACCGCGCCTGGAGATCCTTGACTTTTGGGGAATGCTCGAAATGCATGGTGGGAGGCATGATACCTTTGCCGCGCATGCCACAGCTGGTTCGATACGAGGTTCGAGACCGCGTCGCCGTCATCACGATCGACAATCCGCCGGTCAACGCGCTTGGTGCGGGTGTCCCCGAAGCGATCAGCGATGCGGTCGAGCGTGCCTGTCAAGACTCGACGGCCGACGCCATCGTCCTGATTGGTGCCGGCACAACGTTCATCGCCGGCGCCGACATCAACATCTTCAAAGAGTTGAAGACGCGCGAGCAGTCAATCGAGCGATCGCTCGCAGTGCATACGCGGCTGAAGAAGCTGGAGGATGCCGGCAAACCTCTCGTCGCGGCGATTCACGGTCACGCCCTCGGCGGCGGCCTCGAATTCGCGATGGCCTGTCACTACCGCCTTGCGGTCACGACTGCCCGGGTCGGCCAACCGGAAGTGCATCTCGGGATCATCCCTGGGGCGGGCGGCACACAGCGGCTGCCTCGACTGTGCGGACCGACCCTCGCACTCGAGATGTGCACCGACGGAAAGCCGGTCGCCGCCGTTCGCGCACAACAGGCAGGTATCGTCGACCACGTGATCGACGGCGATCTGCTCGAAGGGGCGATCGCGTTTGCGAAAACGCGCGCCGCAGCGAGAGAGCGGCGGCGCACCCGGGAACTGCAGGACAAGATCAGCGATCGTGCGGCGGGAATCGCAGCCTGCGCCGCAATGCGTGCGACCCTGGCAAAAACCGCGCGCGGAGCTCGAGCGCCGTTCGCTGTCGTCGATGCCATCGAGGCCTGCATCACGATGGATTTCGACGCCGGTTCGCGGCGCGAGATGGAGTTGTTCGCCGACTGTGTGCTGTCGACCGAATCGGTAGCCATGCGGCACCTGTTCTTCGCCGAGCGCGAGGTTGCAAAAATTCCCGACGTCCCGAAGGACACGCCCGCCCGAACGATCTCGCGCGCTGCCATCGTCGGCGCCGGCACCATGGGCGGCGGCATCGCGATGGCGTACGCCAATGCCGGCATCCCGGTTCTGCTCAAGGACGTCGATCAGGCCGCGCTCGACCGCGGCATGGCGGTGATTGGCAAGAACTACGAATCGACGATGGCCAAGGGAAAGATCACGGCGGAGGCAATGGCCAGAACACTGGCATTGATCACGCCGACCACGAGTTACGACGGATTCGGTGACGTCGACATCGTGGTTGAGGCTGTGTTCGAGGATTTGAATCTGAAGAAATCCACGTTCCGCGAGCTGGGAACGGCGACTCCGGCCGATGTGATCCTTGCGTCGAATACCTCGACGCTCGACATCGATGAACTGGCCGCCGCAAGCGGCCGCCCCGCACAGGTCGTCGGACATCATTTTTTCAGTCCGGCCAACGTCATGAAGCTGCTCGAAATCGTCCGCGGGCGGGCAACGAGTAAAGAGGTGGTCGCGACTTCGCTGAAGCTCGCCAGGCAACTGAATAAGGTAGGGGTGGTCGTCGGCAACTGTTTTGGATTTGTCGCCAACCGCATGCTCGCCTACTACATGCGTGAGGCGTATCTTCTTCTCGAGGAAGGGGCGAGCGTGGCGCAGATCGACAAAGCGCTCACCGATTTCGGACTTCCGGTCGGCCCCTTCGGCATGCAGGACATCGCCGGCATCGACGTTGGCTGGCGCATCCGCCAGCACCTGAAAACGTCCGGGCAGACGCGGGCTGAAGGGCCGCAGTCTGCCGTGCCCGATCGTCTTTACGACATGGGCCGCTACGGCCAGAAGACGGGCGCCGGATGGTATCGCTATGAACCGGGCAATCGCACGCGCATTCCCGATCCGGCGGTCGACGAAGTGGCTGCTGAAGAAGCGGCCAAGCGCGGCATCACGCGGCGCCCCATTTCAGCCGACGAAATCATCGCGCGCATCATGACGGCGCTGGCCAACGAGGGGGCGAAGGTGCTCGAGGAAGGATTCGCGATCCGCGCGAGCGACATCGATGTCGTCTACGTGAACGGGTTCGGCTTTCCCCGCCATCGCGGCGGGCCCATGTTCTATGCCGACACGATTGGATTGCCGACCGTGCTCGCACGAGTGAATGAGTACCGCACGCAGTTCGGTGATTACTGGCAGCCGGCGCCGTTGCTCGAAAGGCTTGCGAGCGAGGCGCGAGGCTTCCACAGTTCCGCGGCATGAAAACTGTCAGCCTGTCGCAGCTCGAAGGACTGGTCGGTCACGAGGTCGCGACCAGTGATTGGAGACTCGTGGCTCAGGATCAGATCGATGCGTTTGCCGCCGCGACTGACGACCATCAATGGATCCATGTCGACGCAGAGCGCGCCAGAGCAGAGACACCGTTCGGCAGGACGATCGCACACGGGTTCCTGACGCTATCGCTGCTCAGCCCGTTGATGCGAGAGGCGATTGATGTCGACGGCCTGCGCATGACGCTGAACTATGGATTGAATCGCGTCAGATTCGTGTCGCCCGTGCCATCTGGCTCGCGCGTCCGAGCGCGCGTTGCGCTTGGCAGAATAGAGGATGTCGGAGACAGCACGCAGGCGACGTGGAACATCACCATCGAGCGTGAGGATAGTGAGAAACCCTGCGTTGTCGCTGAATGGATCGTCCGGTATTACAGGCGGTGACGACCTCCGACACCCGACCCGTACGCGCCGGTGAAGAACTCGATTGGTCGCGACTCGAGGCGTGGCTGCGCGACCGGCTCGGATCGGACATCCCGCAACCCGATCTTCGCCAACCCATGGAGGTCGCGCAATTTCCCGGCGGCCATTCGAACCTCACTTATCAAGTCCGATTTGGCGACAGCGAGCTGGTCGTGCGCCGACCACCGTTTGGTCCGGTCCCACCGACCGCGCACGACATGGCTCGCGAGTATCGGTGGTTGTCGGCAGTCCATCCGGTCTTTCCGCTCGCGCCGCGCGTCTATGCGCTTTGCGACGATCCGTCGATCATCGGATCGGTCTTCTACGTGATGGAACGGCGGCATGGCATCGTCGTCCGCGACGAAGAGCCGCTATCGATCAGGAGCCAGCCGGACGTTCGACGTGGCGTCAGCCTTGCCCTCATCGATGCGCTGGCCGATCTACACGCCATCGACATTGCCGTCGCAGGCCTGGCGCATCTCGGCAAGCCTCAGGGTTTCGTCGAGCGCCAGGTACGGGGATGGACCGATCGATGGACTCGTTCGAAGACGTCGGAGATGCCCGCCATGGACGCGTTGGCACGCTGGCTCATCGAGTCGCTTCCCGGTAGTCCGCCACGGCCAACGATCGTGCACGGCGACTTCAAATTGGACAATCTGATGTTCGACGCCGCCGACCCGCATCGCCTGGTCGCAGTCTTCGACTGGGAAATGGCAGCCCTGGGTGATCCGCTCGTCGATCTCGGCATTCTTCTGGCGTATTGGTCAGCCAACGCCGCGTCGCGGGACGACGCGCTCACGACGGTCACAACCTTGCCAGGCTGGTTGACGTCGCGCGAACTCGTCGACCGCTACGCGGAACGCAGCGGCCGTGATTTGACGACACTGAAGTTCTTCGAAGTATTCGCCCTCTTCAAGGTCGCTGTTGTCATTCAGCAGATCTACTACCGATTCGTCAACGGGCAGACTAGTGATCCGCGCTTTGCCAACTTTGGAGATCGTGTGACCTATCTGGCAGACCACGCCGTTCGGTTGTTGTCGAAGTGTTGAACCCTAGGGCCTGACGACGAACCGCATCACTCGCCCCGCAACGCGCGTGTCCATCGTCGCTTCCACCTTGAGCAGGTAATCGCCGGGCGCGAGTGTTCCGAGCGGCAGGCTGACGTAGTGATCCGCGGTGCGGCTGGTTGCGAACTGTGCGGGCGCTACTGTCTTCGTCTCGGTTCCGACCACCGTCCCACCCGCATCGACGATCGCCGACTGCAGCTGCACCGGCGCCAGCGGATCCTGCCGATCGGTGCCCTGGTACACGCGGAAGAACGCCACGAACCGATCAGTACGCGCGAACTCGCGCCGCGCCGTCGGCACGATTGGTAGTAGCGACGAGAGGAAGTCTTTCGGCGCGGTCAGCGTTCCGGGCGTCGCAGCCACAAGGATGTTCGAGAGCGAGAGCGGCGCGGACGAGAAGGCAGGAACCGTGACATACGAGAACACGCTGGCCGTGTGCGCCACCCCGGTCACGGCGACTCGAAGCTCGTACTCGCCTGGGGCGAGGTCGATTCGCGACAACGCATCGAAACGCCGGTCGCTGCCGGTCGCCGACGATGGCCAGGAGAGCTCCAGCGTTTGCTGTGCGGTACCTTTAAGACGCCCACCGGGATCGAACGCTGTGGCCACGACCTGGAGCGGGCTGCCGCGAGTGGGCTCGCCCCCGCCGGGTGTCTGCGTCGCGAATGCATTCACGCCGACGGTAAGTACGACGGTCGCTTTGCGCGAGCCGGGAATCGCAAACGTTGCGGCATTGAGTTCGACGGCGGTCGATGCCGCCGGCAACAGGCCGGTCAACGCCTCACGTACCGGTTCCGATACCGAGCCATTTGTCGCCACCGGTTCGGCAGCAACGACGCCGCTCGCTGCCGTGTATCCACTGCGCGCGCGAACGTCCAACCCTCGTCGCGTGGTTTTCACGGTGATGCGATGGAATTTCCCGTTGGCGCTCCGATCGCCGGGACGGAACCCGATCAGGTAGTACGAATCGCTCTCGTGAAAGATCTCAGGCACCGAGAGGTCCGGTCCGTTGGTGTTCACGACCGTGCGCCCACCGGTCCGCTCCGGCAGAACCTCGAGATTGCCTTGTCGGCGGAGATTGTCGCCGATTGTCGCGGTGACCGTCGCCGCGCCGCCCGGCCCGCTTCCGGGCCTGACGATCGAGCTCGCCCGGCTCGTCGCCGTGGCATTCACGAGACCGGTGGGATCGAGCGAGTGAATCGTGAGGTTGGCGCGGTCCACCGCCGCGAGCATCACCCCACGGGCGTCCTTGAGACGGTTGCCGCATCCCACGTCGTTACTCGGATTGCCCGCTGGATCCGCCGTCTGCACCAGCAGGTCGCTCCCGATGAACAGCAGAACCTTCCGCCGGCGTTCCGAGGCCTGAACCGCGTCGGCCACACGGGTGATCGTTTCGAGCACGCACAGACCGCACTGGCAGCGACCGTCGTTGAGCGTGCTCCACGTACGGCCGGTCAGCGCGAAGATCGCCGCCTCGACTTCTTTCGCTTCGTCGGAAATGTCCGTGCTGAGATCCGATGCGTTGACTGCGCGTAACAGCCGTTCGCGATCCGCGGTCAGGTTCTGTACCGCTCCATTGCCGGTCGATACCACCGCACCAAGATCTCCAGGAGCGAGCTGGTTGATCGCGGCAGTGGCAATCCGTTTCGCGGTCATCGTCGGCTCGCCGACCGGGATCGTTCGATCCAGCAGGATGATGACGAGGCGGCCTTCTTCCTGTCCGGCGTGATTGGTGACCACATCACTCGGGACGTCGCGGGTCCACGACGCGTCGCGTGATTGCACGCGATCGGGCAGATTGACTTCGCTGAACGCCTGGATTTCCCGCGCCTGCCCATCCTCGAGGATCGTGAAGTCCTCGGCCTTCAATCCTCGGACCGGATGCCGCTTGTTATCGAGAACGGAGACATCGACCTGGACGAGATCTGTTCCACCGCGGAAGGTCGCCTGCGGCCGTTGCGTCTGTGCGTGTAAGGGCAGGGCGACCGCCACGATCGCGAACAGGACAACGCGTGCGGCCGGAATGATTTGATCTTTCGGCACGTTGGGGCACCAGTATTTTACAATCGACACTGCATGATAGCCTGCTCCTGAGCCTCTTCGAATTCTCGAGCGACTTGGTACTCGTCGACAACTTTCACCAACCGATCTTCATGAGGCGAACAGATCGCGCAAGCAGGACGACTGGCGACGTCAGGATCACACAAACAGCCTCATCGGCGCGGTTCATCGATCCGATGTTGCTGCTGCGAACTGATGCACTTCCGTCGGGCGATCAGTGGCTGTACGAACTCAAACTCGACGGCTTTCGCGCAATCGGGTTCAAACGCAACGGCACGCCGCACCTGCGATCGCGGAATGACAACGACTTCAGCACGCGCTACCCGGGCGTCTTCAAAGCGCTGGCGAAATTACCCAACCACACCGTCATCGACGGCGAGATCCTCGCGCTCGACGAGAACGGCCGTCCATCATTCAACGCGCTGCAGAACTTCGGATCCGGATCGGCGGCCGTCGTCTACTACGTGTTCGACGTGATGATTCTTGGCGGTCGCGATGTCATGCGCGAACCGCTGGACATCCGTCGAGCACTGCTCGAGAAGAAGGTGCTGCCGAAGCTCGGTGAGCCGATCAGGTACGCGCCCGCACTCGACGCCGACCTGCCCGTGTTGATCCAGTCGGTCAAGGAACAAGGATTCGAAGGTCTCGTCGCGAAGCGGCGCACCAGCATCTACGAGCCGGGCCTGCGCTCCGGTGCATGGATGAAGATGCGTGTCAATCGCGGCCAGGAGTTCGTCATCGGCGGTTACACGCGCGGCACACATACATTCGACGCGCTCATATTCGGGTACTACGAAGGGAAGGATCTCATCTACGTCGCGCGGACACGGAGCGGCTTTACACCTGCAGCGCGGTCGCAGCTATTCAGGAAGTTCAAAGGCCTGGAAATCCAGGAGTGCCCGTTCGTCAACTTACCGGAAGCCCGGAGCGGCCGGTGGGGACAGGGCCTTACGAAAGCCAAAATGGCGGAGTGCCAGTGGTTGAAGCCGGTACTCGTCGGACAGTTCGAATTTCTCGAGTGGACCGCCGACGATCACCTGCGCCATTCCAGGTTCATCGCCCTGCGCGACGACAAGGACCCGCGACACGTCAGGCGCGAGTGAGCGCGGCATAGAGGGCATCTCTCAGCGCGATATCACGTGGATCTCCGGTGAGGGCCGTTCCCATCTGGCTCGTCACATACGCGTAGCCAACTTCCATGGCTGGATCGGCAAAGCCAAGCGAACCGCCCGAGCCTGGCGATCCAAATGACGTCGCGCTGCCAAATGGCCAGACCGCGGTTGGCTTCATGAAGCCAAGCGAGAACTGCGCGCCATCCCCTTTGAGACACTCGTCGTAAAAGCCGCGCGCCGGGGGAATCGCCGGAGCGGCTAACAGGTCGATGGTCTCCTTGCGCAATCCCAGGTCGCGCCCTCCGCTCGCGAACACACCGTAGGCATGAGCAATCCCTCGCGCCGTTCCCACCGCGCCGCCAGACGGCACTTCGAGATTGCGCGCGTAGATCCGCTGCTCGTCGAAGTACACGCGTGTGCCTGGATTGATCTCCAGCGCGCGATAGATGTTCGAACGCCGATTCAGCGCTTCGAGCGTGAAGCGAAGCGGAAAACCAAACAGCATGTCGAGCGGTCGAGGCGGCGTCATCGACGCGAGCCGTGAATTCGGAATCGCTTCGGGGAGGCGGATGTAAACATCCTCGTGAAGCGGCGACGCGATCTCGTCCTGGAAGAACTGTCCGAGACTGCGATGCTGCGGATCGACGCGTCGCAACAGCTCACCTTGGTAAAAGCCGAGCGTGAGCGCGTGGTAGGCCTGCCGCGTTCCCGGTGCCCACGCGGGCGTCTGACGCGCTAGAATGACCGCCAAGCGATCGAGATCGGCGACGTCGCGGCGATCGACCGGTTCATCGATCGCGAAGAGACCCGCTTGATGCGCGAGCAACTGGCGGACGGTGATGCGCTCTTTCCCCTTCTGCGCGAACTCCGGCCAGTAGGTGCAAATGTGCTCCTCGTAGTCGAGCCATCCTCTCGAGTGGGCGATGGCCAGCGTCATCGCCGCCAGACCTTTGCTCGCCGAGTGGACCACGACCATGGTGTCCTCCAGCCACGGCTCGCCGTCCTCCTTGTTTCGAATACCGCCCCAGAGATCAACAATCTTCTCGCCGCGATGGTACGCACAGCAGGCGCCTCCCAGCTCCCGGCGCCGAATGAAGTTCTCGGCGAACGCCTCGCGCACGGACTCGAAACCGTAGGCGACGCTTCCTCCAATGCCGATGCGATCCTGTGTGGCGAGCGACATAAGGCCGTCCTTGATGATCGGGGAGGCTTCCCCGGGCTTCGACAACAGGAAGGGCAATCGGCATGCCTCGTGCTGCGAAGGAACGTGAGACAGAGCAAATCTCCAGGGGTCACTCGAAAATGCAATCTCGCGAAGAATTTGGCGATTTTTTGGGGTTGCCGGCAGTCACCGGGCTCTTCCGGCGGGTCGCCGCGCTGGGAATAATCCGACGGCGCTGCCGGATTTCCGGAAGCGAGGAGACCGGCAACATGCCGCAGCCTCAACGGCATCGAACCGGTCGCATCGGCTGGCTTCGTGCCGGCGTGCTTGGCGCGAACGATGGAATCGTGTCGACGGCCAGCCTTGTGGTTGGAGTCGCTGCAGCCGGTACCGCGCGGCCAGAGATCCTGCTCGCGGGAATTGCCGGCATGGTTGCCGGTGCGCTTTCGATGGCCGCAGGCGAATACGTATCGGTCAGTTCACAGGCGGACACAGAACAGGCTGAACTCGAAATCGAACGAGCTGAATTAGCCGCTGACGGTGACAGCGAGGAGCAAGAGCTGGCAGCGATCTACGTCAAACGAGGAGTCGAACCGGCGGTGGCGCTGACCGTCGCGCAGCAACTGATGGCGCACGACGCGCTGGCGGCGCATGCGCGAGACGAACTTGGTCTATCCGAGCAGCTCGCGGCGCGGCCGCTCCAGGCGGCTCTCGCCTCAGCCGCTATGTTTGCCGTTGGAGCGAGTTTGCCGATCGCCACCGTTGTCTTCGCGCCATTCCCTTTCATTGTCGCCGTCGTGTCGGGCGTGTCGTTGATCTGTCTTGCCGCACTTGGAGCGGTGTCAGCTCACGTCGGTGGCGCACCGGCGTGGATCGGGACGGCGCGGGTGACATTCTGGGGCGCTGCGGCGATGGCCGCGACCGCGGCGGTGGGTGCGTTATTCGGAACCTCGGTCAGATGAACCGAGGACCTCTTCTGGCGATCAGTTTGCTCGCTTCGCGGAGCCACAAGACTGAACTGGCGACAGTCACACAGAAGAACCAGTCCCTGGCACTCAATCCCACGGTTCCAAACGCTCGCTGGAGAAACGGCACGTACACGACCAGCACCTGCAGTCCGATCGACGTACCGATCGCCGCCCACAACCAACCATTCGTGAAGAGATGAACGAACGCACTCTGTACATCGGAGCGGGCGTTGACGACATTGAACATCTGAAACAGCATCAACGTGGTAAAGCCCATCGTCTGCGCATAGCGCAGATCGCCGGGGCCATCGATGAAGCCGCCGGGCACCGTCACATCGAGCACGAACAACGTGCCCGCCGCCATGATGATGCCAACGAAGATGATGCCGCGCCACATTTGCGGTGTGAGGACGCCCTCACCCGCCGGACGCGGCGGCTGCTCCATGAGCCCGTCGTCTGCCGGGTCGACGCCGAGCGCCAGTGCCGGCGGCCCATCAGTCAAGAGATTGATCCAGAGGATCTGCGTCGCCAGGAGCGGTAACACCACGACGTCGCGGCTGATTTCGAGACCGATCTGCTTTGCCAGCACGACGCCGAAGAACATCGTCATCACTTCACCCATGTTCGAGGACAGGAGGTAGCGCAGAAACTTGCGGATATTGGCGAAGATCGCCCGTCCCTCCTCGACCGCGGCAACAATCGTCGCAAAGTTGTCGTCGGCGAGGATCATGTCGGCCGCCTCTTTCGCGACGTCCGTTCCCGTAATGCCCATGGCAATGCCAATGTCGGCCTTCTTCAACGCGGGCGCGTCATTGACGCCATCGCCCGTCATCGCGACGATGCTGCCGGTGCGACGCAGGGCATCGACAATGCGCAGCTTGTCTTCCGGGTTCACGCGGGCATAAACCGACACGTTGGCAACGGTGCTGGCTGCCGCTTCCGGTGCGAGCGCCTGAAGTTCGGCACCCGTGACCACGCGACCATCGGTCGCGATACCGAGTTCGTGCGCGATGACCGCGGCGGTGCGCGGATGATCGCCGGTGATCATCAGCGGCCGGATGCCGGCGCGCCTGGCCCGCGCGACCGCATCTCGTGCCTCAGGTCGCGGCGGATCGATGATGCCAATCAGACCGGCGAAGACCAGCTCCTGCTCGACGCGATCGTCGGGGTGCCCCGAGTATTCGGCCAAGGTTTCGCTCGTCAACCAGCGGCCGGCGACACCGAGCGTGCGCAGCGCCTCACCCGCGAGTGCGTCGTTACTCGTCATGATCTCTGCGCGACGCGGCGGAGTGAGCGGACGCCGATCGCCACCAATCACTTCAAAGGTGCAGCGCGCCAGGAGCACGTCGGGAGCACCTTTGGTGAACACGATGCCGCGATCCTGCTCGGTGTCGCGATGAATCGTACTCATCAACTTCCGTTCGGACGAGAATGGCACTTCCCCGACCCGCGGCAGGCGCTTCTCGAGTTCGTCCGAACTGAGACCACACTTTCGAGCCGCAACAAGAAGCGCGCCTTCGGTCGGATCTCCCTGGACCGTCCAACGCCCATTCTGCTGCTGCACCGTCGCGTTGTTGGCTCGATCCGCAACCGCCAAAGCCTTCTCAATTTCCTCGCGAAGTGGACCATCGATTGGTTGACCGCCTTCGGCGTGCGCCGTACCTTCGGGTGCGTAGCCCGAACCGCCGAAGGTGACGCGTCCACTCGCGGTCACGACGACACGAACGGTCATTTCGTTTTTCGTGAGCGTCCCGGTCTTATCGGAGGCGATGACCGTTGCTGAACCGAGCGTTTCGACCGCAGCGAGATGCCGCACGATGGCGCGTCGGCGCGCCATCCGCTGAACGCCGATCGACAACACGGCCGTCACCACAGCGGGCAGCCCCTCTGGCACCGCCGCCACCGCCAACGCGACGCCAAGGATCAGCACGTCGAACAGCGCGGCCGCGCCGTGCACGTCCTCCACGACAATGATCGTGACGATCATGATCACCGCAATCGCGATCACCACGAGGCCGAGGGCTTTGCCCGTCCGATCCAGTTCCCGCTGAAGGGGGGTCGCTTCGTCGGCCGTCTCTTTCAGGAGTCCGGCGATGCGACCGATCTCGGTGTGCATGCCGGTGGCGGTCACGATTGCCTTCCCGTGCCCGTAGGTGATGGCGGTGCCGCTGAAGATCGTGTTCACGCGGTCGCCGAGCGGCAGTTCTTCGGAAATCGACGTCGTGCTCTTGGTGACCGGCAAACTCTCGCCGGTGAGCGCCGCTTCAGCGGCTTGAAGAGCCGCCGACTCGATGAGCCTCGCGTCGGCCGGAATCGTGTCTCCTTCTTCAATAAGGATGATGTCGCCGGGAACGATCTCGCTCGCCGGGATGGTTCGCCGGGCGCCGCTGCGAATCACCGTCGCGTCAGCAGCCGACATCGCACGCAGCGCCACGACTGCTGCCTCCGCCCTTGCCTCCTGGATGTATCCCATGGTCGCGTTGAGCAGGACGACGGCGAGGATCGCGATCGCCTCGTAGGGCAACGACGCATCTTGCTCGATGAACCACAAGACGGCGGAAATGGCGGTCGCGATGAGGAGGAGAACGACGAGAACGTCCTGGAATTGCGCAAGGAAGCGGCGCCAGGCGGGAACGGGTTTCTCCGCCGCCAGCTCGTTGGGCCCGTGCTGTGCGAGGCGCGACTGCGCCTCGGCGTCAGTCAGTCCTTGTCGTACGTCGGTCTCGAGCTCGGCGCTCAGGTCGTCAACGGATTGGCGATACGCAGTCTTCGCATCTGCCGATGGTTTCACTCAGTGATCTCGCGAATCACGCGGCAGGGGTTGCCAGCCGCGAACACTCCATCTGGAATATCGCGGGTGACGACGCTGCCGGCGCCAATGACGGCGCGCGATCCGATTCGCACGCCAGGAAGAATGATCGCGCCTCCTCCGACCCATACGTCCGAACCAATGTCGATCGGCTTGCCAAACTCTTCGCGCCGGCGCTGCTCGGCGTTGAGCGGATGCATCGGCGTATAGATCTGCACCGCAGGTCCAAACAGCGTGTAGTCTCCGATGCGGACAGGACAGACGTCGAGAACGATGCAGTTGAAGTTGAAGAAGACGCGCTCACCCAGTTCTATGTTGATGCCGTAGTCGCAGAAGAATGGAGGCTGCATCCAGACCGAGTCTCCGCCCCTGCCGAACAGGTCGCGAAGTATCCGACGCCGCTCGTCGTGCTGCGACTCACGCGTTGCATTCAGCGTCTGGCAGAGATCGCGCGCCCGCTCGCGGCCGGCGACGAGATCGGGATCGAACGGATCGTACATCTCTCCCGCGAGCATCTTCTCCCGCTCGGTAGTGATTGTCACTTGAAGCCCACCACCTGCCGGATCATGCCGTCGCTCTTGGTCAAGACGTAGAGCTCGCCATCGTTAGACTGCGCGAAGCGCGCATCCACCCGGCCTCTTCCGGACACCGCGCCGGCGCCGGGCAACGTTTCACCCTGCCCGCCACGCGCGCGGAACGCCTGTTCCACGAGACGGCGAAGACCCGCATCCACTTCGTGCATCGTCGCGAGCGTTGTCGCATTGCCGTCGTCAGCACCGAGCACGTCGTTGATATCGGCGTACCATACGTGACCGGTCGTGATGTCGCCGAACAGCAATTTGTTTTTGAGCGACGGAATCTTGTTGCCACGATAGACAATTCCGCCGGCGATGGCGTCGCCGCCGATCGAGGTGTGCGGGTAGGCAATCACCGGATAGATTGGTTTGACCGTGCCGCGCGCAATCGTCTCAGTGATCTGCCAGGGAATCGTGTCGTCGGCCGGGACCTCCTTCATCCCCTCGAGCGTCATCACCTGCGGGCCTTCACGCAATGGGTAGCCGTAATTGGCCCCCTTCCTGATGATCATCACCGTTTCCCAGTGCGTCAGCCCGATATTGAACGCGAACAATCGCGGGGCGCGCGGTTCTGCGGGATCGACGTCCCACACCAGGCGATGAGGATTACGCAAGCCCACCGCCCAGATCTCTTTGCGCGCACCTTCCATCGAGACGAACGGGTTGTCCTTGGGTATGCGATATCGTCCGTTCTCGCTCACCGTACTCGTGCTCGCGTGCTCGCGCAGATCCGGAACGATGCGCAGGATCTTTCCGCTCAGGTTGTCGAGTCGCTGCGGAGTCATCCGGCGAATGTCTTTCTGCTCCCCGGTCCCTGAATCGCCGACACCAACGTACATGACCCGCCAGTCCGGATCGCCGCGCTGCGCAGTCGGGTTGAAGGTCATCTCACCGAGGGGGTGAATGGGTGAGGCCTGCTGCATCCGCAGCAGCTCGCGCGCAGTGCCTTCGAACGTCGTGTTGCGGGTATTGCGGTCGGTCCATTCGATCATCACGGCTTCGCGATTGATGACCGCGCCCGGCCATGTCGGCGTCACACTGGTCGGGGTGGTTTGATAGCTGGACAGATCGAGGCCTGGCACGACACCCGCCTTCGGATCAGATGACACCTCAATCGTCGGATCCTCCATATGGATCGTGTAGAAGATGCCATTGCGCGCGTAGTCGGGATCGAAAACGACATTGATGAGACCGGTGGCGAAGTTACGCTGGAAGGTGAACCGCTGAAAGAGGCCGGGGCGACCAGCGAGACCATTGAAATCGAGATACTTGGTGAACTGCTTGGTCTGCTTATCGAGGATGTAGAGCGGACCGTTGAGATCGTTGACAAAGAATCTGCTTCCACCCGGCTCGTCGCGGAGAAAATTCACACGCGCCAATTCAGCTCGCGTGCTGGTGTCGGTGTTGTCCGCCGTGATCGGCATCTGGACGTAGTCGCTCAACTCGAGCGTGTGCTGCGGTTTGGTGTCTGCCACAACCGCCGGGGCAACCGTGACGTTCGTGTTGCTCGCCAGCGCGCGAAGGTAGTTGACGACGCTCCAGATCTCGGTGTCTGACAGGCGTCCCTCCCAGCCAGCCATCATCGTCGGCGGCACGCCTTTTTTGATGACGTTGAAGATCTCGCCATCCGTCGAACCGTGATCCCATTGGGCATCGGTCAGATCCGGCGGCTGCTTCCCACCCTGCTCCGCGATGATCGAGATGGCGATGCCAGCCCTGGCCGATCCCTGCGCGAGGTTGCCGTGGCACGCGGCGCAGTTGGTGTCGTACGCGCGTTTTCCCACACCAAGCGTTTCCGGTGTCGATGCGACGGGATTCTTCAAGGCCGCCGTTTCGGGGTTCTTGACATCCTGCCGCGCGAACGCGGTGATGCCAAGAACAGCAATAGCTGGAATCAGAATCGTCGCGTATGACAGACGTGAATACGTATTCATCGCAGAGGTACTCCGATGGGCCGAGGCGAGGAGTGAGGGCGGATCGATCGCCGATCAGTTCAGCAGCTTGAGCCGGATGTTCGAGTACGCGGTCACGCTGTAGGTATCGTGTGACTGAAACGCGATCGTGCCGGGTGCGATCTTGCGGCTCGGCGTATCGTAATTGCTTTGCCAGTCGGTCGGCTGCGTCCAGCGGACGACCTCCTGCCCTTTTACTGTGACGGTGATCGTATTTCCCTGACCCTTGATCTCCATCGGTATCCACTCGTCGTCTTTGCCCGGGATGTTCGACAGATCGACAACGTGATAGAGGCTGCCGGTCCGGATGCGATCGCTGTGGCTGTTGTTGACCTGGATCTCGAAGCCCTTGCCCGGAAATCCCTGCGGTTGGAACTCGGTCATGACGTAGACACCGCCGTTCGAGCGGTAGCGCGTGAGCACGTCGAGTCGCAGATCGAAATTCTGGAACGAATGGTTGCCGACCGGTCCGTCGTAGAACAGGTGTGACGGCCCACCGACCGCGTTGGCGACGATCGCGCCGTTTTCAACCTTGAACGAATCGGGATTCATGCTCGCCTTCCAACCGGTCAGATCTTTGCCGGTGAAGAGACTCGTGTAGCCTGATTCGACCGTCCTCGCCGGCGGCGCGGGCATGGGCACAGCCGTGTATTTCACGTACGGCACGGTGCGGACCTGGCTCATCGAACCATCGGGCATCGAGTTGCTGGTTTCCAGCGTCAGGGTGTCGCCGTTGAGTGAGTACGTCTGGTTCGCGCTCATCGTCGCTCCTCCTCGGCCGCCGAGGAGCGCGGTCCTCACCACAAGCTTTGACCCTTCCCAATTCGAGGCGATCGACATTTCGGTCGCGCCGCCGGCCCCTCGCTGACCGCCGGTGATCGGGATGCGTGTCTCCGCGTTTTGGTTGAAGGTCACCGATTCGGGATTGTTCAGCGGCGTGCGGATGGTCACGCTGTTCGCCGTTTGCGTAATAGTGAACTCGAACGGGTTCACTTGTCCGCTATTCGGATTCTGCGGCCGCCACGTGCCGGACAGGTTCGGCGGCGCCTGCGCCGACAGTCCGATTACGACGACTGCGACCGCCGCCACCACGCTCAACATCGCGCGTTTCATTTTTGCTCCTTGGCGGCCATGCTACACCGAAAACTCACGCTTCTCTCGACGGGAAGTCTTCTTCGAAGAACTCGAGGGTCACCCGCGATCCCGTGGCGCGCCGCTCAGCTTCCTGGCGGCGAAGCTCGACGCGACGAATCTTCCCGGAGATGGTCTTCGGCAGTTCGCAGAATTCGAGCCGCCGAATCCGCTTGTAAGCCGCCAGACGCGTGCGACAGAACTCCAGGATGTGACGGGCCAGCTCAGGCGACGGCTCACGTTCAGCAACGAGCGCCACGAACGCCTTCGGGACCGCGTGTCGCACAGGATCAGGGCTTGGAACCACAGCCGCCTCGGCCACTGCGGGATGCTCGATCAAAACACTCTCGAGTTCAAACGGGCTGATCCGGTAGTCCGAGGCTTTGAACACGTCGTCGGCGCGGCCGATATAGGTGATGTACCCGTCAACATCACGCATGGCGACATCGCCTGTTCGGTAGTGAGGTCCGGAAGTCGCCTCGGCGATCTTGCCGACACCATCCGCATAGCCTCGCATCAAGCCACCGCGGCCGGCGGCAGTGTTGATACAGATCTCTCCTTCGTCTCCCATGGTGCCGTCCGCGGTGATCAACTCAATGGCGTAACCTGGAAGCGGACGTCCCATCGAGCCAATTCGTATCGGCTGGCCGGGTGGATTTCCAATCAGCGCGGTTGTTTCCGTCTGGCCGAATCCGTCGCGGATCGTCAATCCCCACGCCGCTCGCACCTGTTCGATCACCTCAGGATTCAGCGGTTCGCCGGCGCTTGCCACCTCACGAAGGGAGACTCGATAGTTGGCGAGTGGCTCTTGCACGAGCATTCGCCACACAGTTGGCGGAGCACAGAGTGTGGTGATGCGGTATTTCACCAGCGCGTCGAGAACGATCCGCGGTTGAAACTTCCGGTAGTTCAACGCAAACACCGTTGCGCCCGCGTTCCATGGCGCGAAGATGCAGCTCCACGCGTGCTTGGCCCAGCCGGGCGAACTGATGTTCCAGTGGATGTCTCCCGGTTGGAGACCCAGCCAATACATCGTGGACAGGTGGCCAACCGGATAACTCTGATGCGTATGAAGCACCAGCTTCGGCTTCGCGGTTGTTCCCGACGTGAAGTAAAGAAGAAGAGGGTCGTCGCGCCGAGTTTCACGTTCCGCAACGAACGTCGCGCTTGCGGCCGCAGCGTCAGCGAAGTTGTGCCACCCGTTCGGCGTTGGCTGCCCGACACTGATCCGGGTAAACGCCTGCGAGATGCCGTCGAACTTCGACGTGAAATCCGCACCCGCCACGACGTGGGCGACACCGCCGCGCTCGAAGCGATCGCCAATATCCTCAGCCGCCAACAACGTCGTCGCCGGGATCACGACCACGCCGAGTTTCATGCACGCCAGAAACGTTTCCCACAGCGCGATCTCGTTGCCGAGCATCAGCAACAAACGATCGCCTTGCTTCATGCCAAGCGCCTGAAAGAAGGAAGCGACGCGGCTCGAACGTTCAGAGATCTGCTGAAACGTGCAGTTCCGCTCCGTGCCGTCTTCGTCGACGACAACAAGGGCCGGCGACGCGTTTCGAGCAGCAACGGCGTCGATGTAGTCGAGCGCCCAGTTGAACGACTCCATCGATGGCCAGCGGAAGTCACTGACGGCCCTGGTGTAGTCGGTCCGGTGCGTGAGGAGTAAATCCCGCGCGGCTAGAAATGGCTCAGCGGACATAGAGCGTGTCGATATGTTGGCGGGGTTCTGAAGACCCCGCCCTACAACGTTGTACACCGTAGTCTAAAGACCGCGCCAGCGCGCTCGTCTTCAATCCCAGATACACTCGCATGTGTCGGGTGCTCCATGTTGAACGCTGCTCTCTTGATGTCGGCCGCCATGGCGTTGAACCTGGCAACGTCATCCCCCGGTTCACTCACGCAAACCGCACGACCAACCACGGCGAGTGCTCGCATCCGTGGAACCGTCGTTGCCGGCGACACGGGCAAGCCACTCGCTGGCGCGATCGTGACGCTCGTCGATATGCGCGCCTCGAATCCGTCGCAACGGCAGGGACGCTGGATCAGAACTGATGCCGAGGGACGGTGGGAAGCGCCGGATCTATCGGCTGGCGCATACATGCTGAGCGTTTCAAAAGCCGGATACCTGAAGATTGAGTACGGACAAAAGCGTCCTTTCGAGCGTGGCAAGACGCTGGACCTGCGATCCGGCCAGTTGCTTGACAAGATCGACATCGCCCTTCCCCGCGCCGGCGCGATTACCGGTCGAGTCTTCGATGAATTTGGCGACCCCGCAGCGACGGTGTTCGTCCGCGCACTCCGCCAGAGGTATGTCGATGGACGACGTGAGTTGACCCCGCTGGCGGAAGCGCTCGAGGGTCTGGCTAACGGTGGCGGGGACATTACCGATGATCTCGGGCAGTTCAGGATCTACGGTCTCGCGCCCGGAGACTATTTCGTGTCCGCGTCGTTCAACCCGCCAGGTGAAGCGGCGACAGCACTGGGATATCCACCGGTCTACTATCCCGGCACGCCGTCGGCGGCCGAAGCCCGCCGCATCAGGATCGGACTCGGAGAAGAATCCCAGAACATCAATGTCACGCTCGTCAGCGCGCGCTACGCCGTCGTGTCTGGAACTGTGGTGAATTCGCTCAACGCTCCGGTGAGCGCATCCATTCAACTCACGACCGCCGACCCGGTTGCAGGTGCTCCGGTCGCGCCGACGAGAACCGCATCGAATGGCACATTCACATTGCGCAGTGTGCCACCCGGCGAATATCGGCTGCACGTTTACGACGTGAGGCCCTCGTCGGCAATACCAGAGTTTGCTGCCGTGCCCGTGTCCATCACCGACGAGGACGTGACGGCGTTGGCGATCAGCACGGCCCCGAGCGCTCTGGCCAGCGGCCGCATCGTGCTCGAGGATGGCGCGAAGTTGAACGGTCCGGTATTCGTTCGCAGCCTCACGACCGTTGCCGGTGCGCCGACGTTCGCGAACTCGTCTGCTGGTGTCAATCCGGATTTGACCTTCGAGATCTCTGGTCTTGCCGAACGGCAGACGTTCCGCACGGGGATGCTTCCCGAAGGCTGGTTCCTCAAGTCGGTCACGCACGAGGGCGTCGACATCACCGACGCCGGTTACGACTTCAGACCGGGACAGCGCGTCTCTGGCATCGAGATCCGTTTGACGCGGCGCGCGACGAGTGTGTCGGGAACAGTGCAGGAGGATGCCGGCAATCCTGTCGGCGATTACACCGTCGTCGCGTTTTCGACCAACTCCAACAAGTGGGGACACCAGACGCGGTTCGTTCGCAGCGCGCGGCCGGATCAGGGGGGCAAGTTCACGATTCGTGCTCTACCACCCGATGAGTACTTCGTGGTCGCGCTGGAATACGTCGAGACCGGCCAGGAGTTCGATCCTGAGCAGCTCGCCAATTGGAAGGCGCTGGCGACGACAGTTGAATTAGGAGAGGGGGAGGCCAAGGCCGTATCGCTGAAGCTGCGGCGATGACCGGCTAATGCGTCATGGCGTAGATGAGCACGTTAATCCCGACCGCGTACGAGTCGACCGAGAACAACTGGAAGTACTGAGGATCGATACCTTCACGCTCCCAGCCATCGGCGATGTCGGTGTTGTGCGTCGAGAGAACCATCAAGCGGCCGTGCGCGTCAGCGATGCCCCGGACGTGTACTTGCGCGCTATCAGCACCCTGCTCCGACGTGTCGCCGCCGCTTCTCATCCAGTAGTTGATCGCAGGAATCTGCGGAATCTTTTTCAGCGTGATTCTCGTGTGGAACATCGGATGCGTCGGCGGCAGGTCGACAATTCGATACTGCGGCTCGGGAAATACCTTGGCCATCTCACGCTCGAAGTTCTCCCAGGCGTAGGTTCCCCACGAGTCGTCGGACCACAGGAATCCGCCTTTCAGCAGATACGCTCGCATCCGTTCCGCATCTTCTTCCGTGAAGTACAGCGACTCGGCCTGCCATAACATCACAAATGGGCATTTGAACAGGACATCGTCGGTCGGTCGGACGATCAACGGCAGCGGCTGCCCGTTCGGGCCCTTGCTGACGGTCGTCGTGGTCAGCTCCGAAACGCGTGTACTGAAGTTGTAATCCGCGTCGGGATAGTCGGTGCGCCATGCGCCGCCCTGATATGCAAGACGGCAGAAATGCCAGGAACCGTCGAAACTCTCATCCGTGGCAACCGCGGGTGCGGCGTACCATCCTCGTCTTCCGAACCCTCGCTGTCCTTCGAGCGTGGCAACCGCGAGAGCGATGACGAGGACCGCCAGGGCGGTGCGGGTGAGCCGTTGGAGTCGCGCCGTTCTGCTCATGAGTGCCACACTCAGGGTGAGCTTAGCGCGCACGGTGTCTTCAGACAAGATCGGTCAGCTTTTCGCTGCCGCGCCCGATCAGTGGACCGTGTGGACCAAACGAGCGACGGCGTCGACCAGGCCGGCGACGTCGATCGGTTTGGCGATGTGCAGCTGGAACCCTGCAGCCTGCGCCGCGTCGGCGTCCTCGCGGCGAGCCAGGGCCGTCAGCGCGATGGCCGGCGTGGACACGCCGGCCGCGCGCAACGATTGGATGAGCGAATAGCCATTCTCTTCCGGCATTCGGATATCGGAGATCAGAATGTCGGGCGCCTCTTCCATCATTTCGCGCCGGGCTTCCTCTGCCGATGCCACCGCCTCGACCGAAGCGCCGGCTTCTTCCAGCGTCATTCGGACCAGCTCGCGCGTATCGTCATCGTCCTCGACGAGTAGTACCCGCACGTTCTTCAAGCTGGTGATCAGCGGCTGACCGACTATCGGAGATGTTGGCTGGGAGATCGTTGGGCTGTCCGCGACATGGATCGGCAGCGTCACGACAAAGGTCGCGCCTTTTCCCTCGCCGCGGCTGTCGGCTCGCACACTCCCGCCATGCAGGCGAACAATGTGCCGCGCGATGCCCAGGCCGAGTCCCAGTCCAGACTGGCTTCGAGATCGGCCATCCGCCTGACGGAACCAGTCGAACACGTGCGGCAGAAACTTTGACGAGATACCGACGCCAGTGTCCGCGACGGTGAGAATCGCCTGTTTGTTCGTATGTTCCAGCTTGATGCTGATTCGCCCGGACGGATGCGTGAACTTCACCGCGTTCCACGCCAGATTCCAGACCACCTGTTCCAATCGCCGCGCGTCCCCGAGCACGATCGGAGAGCGATCGAGCGTCATATCGATTTCGATTTGTTGCGCTCGTGCTTGCGGCCTGACCGTGTCGACGGCAGCCTCGACGACCTCGGCGAAAGGCAGCGGTTCACGGCTGATGTGCAAACGGTTCGACACGATGCGTGACACGTCGAGCAAGTCCTCGATCAAGTGCCGCTGCGCGAGCGCGCTGCGCTCGATGACCGCAATCGCGTGCCGCGCTCCGTCCGGCGGTAATCGCTCGGTGCGAAGCATGTGTGCCCATCCCACGATTGCCGTCAACGGCGTCCGCAGCTCGTGGGACACGGTGGCGAGGAACTCGTCCTTGGATCGGTTCGCGGCTTCGGCTTCACGCCGCGCCGCCTGCTCCTTCGCCACGAGCTCGGCAAGATCATTACCCATGGCATTGAAGGCCCGGCTCAGCGCGCGCACCTCCGACGGCCCGGACAGTGGAATCGGGCGATCGAAACGGCCGGTTTGCAGTGTGCGGGCCGACAGGGCCAGGCGCCGAACCGGAGCCGCGATCCATTGAGCGGCGACGAGCGACAGGACGACGCCGGCGAGGACGAACCAGGCACCACTGATGAACAGCTGCCGTCGGAGTTGTTCGGCGGGGGCGAGCGTTTGATCGTAGTCGAGCCGCGCGGCGACACACGCCGTGCCCAATACCGCAACTGGACGAAAACTCTGAAAGGCACGCTGCCCCTGGTTGTCGGCGTCGACGATCGCGTCAGCACCTCCGCGGCAGTTATCCAGGAATGTTGCGTTGGGTTGCGTCGCGCTCGATGGTGTCGGCCGGCCGGCGCTCGCCAGCACCTGACCGTCGTAATCGATCAGCGAGAGATCGCTCCAGGGTGGGAGACCCGAGCCTGCGCCGAAGATCCTCTCGACCTGTGTGTGATCGAACATCAGCCTCAGCGTGAGATCCTGACGTCTGGCTTGCATCGCGTACCGCACGTCGCTGTCGTCGGTGCGAATGGCACGCGCGAGCGTTCCTGGCGATGGTTCCATCGGCACGATACGGAGGCCGGATCGGCGGAGAACGCGCGTTCTGTTGGTCAACAGCGCGGACAGCGCGCCTTCGCCTTTGCGGAAGTCGTCGACCATCGGCCGCACGCACTCCTCGAGCCAGGCAAGTCGGCGTGTGGTTGCGGAACCGACCGACTCCGTGCAGAGAGACTGGACGGTGACCAGAAAGGTCTCGGCCCGCTGCTGCCGGAGCTGAAACAATTGCGACAGGCTTTGCTCGCGGCCCCGCGTGGCCTCGCTCACGGTGCGCCGTGCATCGGCCTCGAGATTGTGGAAGAGAGAGGTGTACGCAGTCGTCGTGAGGACCAGGGTGATCCCCGTTAGAAGGCCGACGAAAGTCAGTAAAAGCTGGACCGAGAGGGGCAGAGTCGGACGCATCATCATCGAGTCAGGGTTGCGCCTCCGCCGTCAACCGCTTCCTTGTCAGCAAGAAAGTCGCCCAGAATCGGTGGATGCCTTTAGCTCACAATACGCCCCTGAAACCTGCGAGTCACGTACAACAAGTGGCTACCGATGAGGTTAGGTCTGGAGAACAATTAAAGGGTCCTGCCCACAAAAACGTGATGCTAGTGGAGTCATTAATTGGACAACGTCACGCATTCACTCTTCGGATGGACGGTCGCCCGCGCTGGAATAGATCGCCGCGTTCCCTATGCGACGGCGACGCTCGTTCTCGCCTCGAACGCGCCCGACATCGATATCCTCGCCGGCCTTCGCAGTGGCGTCGACTATCTCGCCGTGCATCGCGGACCGACGCACGGACCACTCGGGGTCGTCGGCCTGGGTCTGGTCATCGCCGGTATCATCTCGGCGTGGGCGCGATGGCGGCCGCGCCGGAATGGCGAGACTGCGGACCTGGCCAGCACGGGGCATTTCGCGCGATGGTGGGCCCTCGCCACGATCGGGATCGTGTGTCATGTGCTGCTGGATCTGCCGACCTCCTACGGCACGCGGTTGCTCAGCCCGTTCGTCTGGACGTGGTATGCGCTGGATTGGATGCCGATCATCGACGTGTATCTGTGGGTCGTGCTGAGCGTCGCCATCGTCGCCGGGTGGACCAGGTGGCGCAAACAAGTCGCGATTATCGCGCTCGGCTTGATGGCTTTCGACTACGCAGCGCGGGCGGCGCTTCACGAGCGCGCACTCACGAACGGTGCCGTGTTCGATGCCAGGGGCGCGCGCGCTCCGTGTGCCGCGGCTCCTACGTTGGTCCGGCATGCCGGTGCGACCGACAACACGTCGGCCGCTCCCGACGCCTGCGCGCAAGTGGCGGCACTTCCGACGTTCTTCTCCCCTTTCACCTGGCGAATCATCAGGCAGTATCCGAACGAGTACGAACTGAGCGATCGAAGTGTTTTGAAAGAAAGGACGCCGATGCGCACGACACGCGTCGCCACGGACACCGGCGCCGACGTCCTGCGCGCGCGGACGACCCGGGCCGGGCGCGTGTACTTCGACTTCGCGCGATTTCCCATCGCCAGGATCTCGGCCCACACGCCGGTGCTCACGACTGTACGTCTGCTCGATGCGCGTTTCCTCATGATGCCCGTGGGTGTCGGAGACGCCTCCACGAGCGCGCGCCTCTCCGTCGTCGTGACCTTCGATGAATCCGGCCGGGTCGTCGAGCAGCGTTTCGGAAACTAAGTTCTTCAATCGCTGAGGCCCCCGGCTTTAGCTGGAAGGATGTCGCCACGTATAATCCGCCCATGATGACCCATCGCCGCGATGTGCTTCGGGCGGGCGCGGTTGCCCCTCTCGGTTTGCTCGCTCTCGTCGGTGACGAAGCGAAGGCCGCGTCACCGGCGGCGCCGCCGCCGTACACGCTGTCCATCAACATCGAAATCATGTTCAACACCGGGCGAGGCAATCCGCCGATGGCGCGGGCGGATCGCATTCGAGCGGTCGCCGCGAACGGGTTCAAGGCCTACAGCTACTGGAACGCTTCGCCGGAGGAGCGGAAGGCCATGATCCAGGCGCAACAGCAGACAGGGCTCAAGTGCGTCAGCCTGGTGGGCACCGGTAACGCCGGCGGCACGACCGGGTTCACAAAGCCCGGCGCCCAGGACGCCCTGCTCGCGGAGATCAAGGAGCGCGTCGAGATTGCGAAGGAGTTCGGCACGCAGCCGGATCTGATCTCGTTTGTCGGCATCATCCAGCCTGACGTCCCGTGGGAGACGCAGCGAACCCAGATTGTCGACGGACTGAAACGCGCCGGCGACATCGCCGCGGCGGCCGGCGTTACGATCGCGCTCGAGCCGCTCAGCGTCAATCCGAACCAGCCGCGCCGCGCCCTCGATCGATGTGTCGAGGCCTTCCCCGTGATCAAAGAGGTCAACCATCCCAACGTGAAGATTTGTTTCGACCTGTACCATCTGCAACGCACCGAAGGAAATCTCGTTGTCAATCTTCGGAGCGGACTGCAGGACAAGCTGATCAAGCTGGTGCAGGTCGGCGATGTGCCAGGACGCCTCGAGCCCGGCACCGGCGAGATCAACTATCCGTTCATCTTCAAGGAACTCCGCCGACTCAATTGGACCGGCTATGTCGACACTGAGCATGGAACGTCGAGCACGGCCGAACATGCGATGAACGTGGTGCGAAAGATGGCGGAGGAGAACTGACCACGGACGCGGTACGCGCGGTCGCACTAGCCGAGGGACTCTTCCCTCATCAAATCGAAGGCGTCGCGTTCCTGCTCGGCCGGCGACGGGCCATCCTTGCCGACGACATGGGCCTCGGCAAGACGCGACAAGCGATCATTTCGCTGCGTCATCTCGCCCCTTCCGGACCCCGCCTCGTGGTGTGTCCGGCTTCGGTCAAGCGGAACTGGGCGCGTGAGATCGAGGTCGTCGCGGCGGACGCCTCCGTTCTGGTCATTGAAGGCACGGCGCCATTCGCTCCAACCGCCGAATGGATGGTCATCAACTACGACATCCTGGGACGCCATATCGACAACCTGCGGCGTGTGCCGTGGGCCGCGCTGGTGTTCGACGAAGCGCATTACCTGAAAAACCACACCAGCGTGCGGAGCAAACTCGCGCGGGAGCTGACCGACGCGGCCGCGGCGACAACGCCCGGGCTCGCCGTACAACTTCTGACGGGAACGCCGCTCACCAGCCGCCCTCGAGATCTCTTCGTCCTGCTGCAGCTCGTCGCGCACCCGCTCGGCCGCAGCTTTCTTTCCTTCGCAAAACGATACTGCGCCGCGGAGAAAGGCGAGTACGGCTGGAAGACCGGCGGAGCCTCGAACATCGACGAGCTCACCGTACAACTTCACGGCGTCATGCTTCGGCGATCCAAGGACGACGTGCTGGCGCTACCGCCGAAGCTGCGAGCGTGGCTACCGGTCGTCGTCGATCCAGGCACTGGAGCCCGCGCGATCAAGAAGGTGTTCGAGCTGCTCGCAGGAAAGGACACCCGGCCGCCACGGCCGCGCGATGTGGAGCTGCGCACGCGCGGCAAGCTGCTCGCGTTCCTCGTGGAGGCACGGCAGGCGCTCGCGTTCGCCAAGGTGACCTCGACACTCGACTTCGTCAGGGGGGCAATCGATCAGAGCGAGAAGGTGATCGTCTTTTCATGCTTCGAGGATCCGGTTCAGAAGCTCGCGAAGGAGCTGGGATCAACGGCGGTGGTCGTCACCGGCAAGACGCACGCGTCGTTGCGGCAAGGGCTGGTGGACCGGTTCCAGAACGATCCGGATGTCCGTGTGTTCATCGCCAACATCATCGCCGGCGGAACGGGACTCAATCTGACCGCGGCGACGCAGGTGGTGTTCAACGACCTGGATTGGGTGCCAACCAATCACTGGCAGGCCGAGGATCGCGCCTACCGGATCGGTCAGACGCGGACGGTCAACGTCACGTACTTTGTCGCGCGCGACACGATCGACGACTTCGTTCAGGCCGTCCTCGAAACCAAGGCGGCACTCGTCAACGCCATCGTCGAAGGGGATGCGCTTGCGCCAGGCTCTGGCGGCGACGTCCTGGATGAGTTGCAGCGTGTCCTGCACTCGATCTCGGAAGGGTCAGACCCCCTGCGCGATACCGGAGGAGGTCTGACCCCTGAGATCGAGCTGTTACGGCGCGCGGCCGACGAGTTTCGGAACAAGCACAGGGTTGTTGACAGTGGTTCGGCAACGGTGCGGGGCGAGCGCGAAACGCAGGCGCTCGCGCGCGCGCTCGAAGCGTTGGTCAAAGTGCTCTCGGGGCCGTCTGCTCGTCGCTTCCGTATCGCGAGCACTTCACACAAGGGAGTCGATTACGAAATCGCCGCCGTCGACGCCGACGTGACGTGCAGCTGTCCGGGGTTCGAGTACCGCGGGCAGTGCCGCCACGCGCGTGACGTCAAAGCGGCGCTTGCCGCCGGCCAACCGGTCCCGACGCCGTATACCGAAGTGAGTGACGCACGCGCGACGGATGATTAGCAGAGAGGCGCGGCGCTCAATTCCCCGGTGGAGTCGGTCCCAATCGACGGACGGGTAAGCTCGGGCAGGTGTTCACACCACCAGAGCTCCGCGCGTTCGGCAGTCCATGGCGAAGACAGTGGCACCTCTCCCAGTTCACGCCACAGCTCCATCGCCGACGATGGCCGCTTGTCCGCCGTTTTCTCGAGACAGGCGAGCACGATCTGCTCGAGCCGATCAGGAATGGAGGCGCCGGAAACCTTCGATGGCGGCTGCGGCGCGGTGCGCGCATGATGGATCATCACGGCCATCGGCTCGCCACTGAAAACGGTCCTGCCGGTGAGCATCCAGTAGGCGACGCAGCCAAGCGCATAGATGTCGGAACGCTCTTCGGCGGGAGAGCCAACGACGCGCTCGGGCGGCATATACGCCGGCGTTCCCATCAGCAAACCGTCCGCCGTGATCTGGGTCGTGTCTTCGTGGAGAGACTTGACGAGCCCGAAATCGAGCACCTTGAGTACATCGAATTCGACGCCGAGCCGGCAGAGAAACAGATTATGGGGCTTGATGTCGCGGTGAAGAACGCCAGCCGCATGGGCCTCAGCGAGAGAGCGGCAGGCCTGACGCAGAATCGCCACGACTCGCTCCGGCGGCAGCGGCCCGAACCGCTGCACCAGAGAGAACACGTCCATGCCTGTGAGCAACTCCATGACGAAATAGAAACTGTCGGTCTCGCTGACACCGAAATCGTAGAGCCGCACCGTGTTCGGTGACGTCAGGCGGGCGATGGTTCGCGCCTCGAGACGAAAACGCTCGATCGCGGCGTCGCGCTTACTCTCACCGAGCAGTTCCGGCCTGATCAGTTTGATCGCGCACGGTCGTGCGAGGAGCTGATGCCGGGCGCGCCAGACCTCGCCCATGCCGCCCTCGCCCAGCTTCTCCATCAACCGATAGTGGCCGAGCGGCAGCCCCTCGTCGAGGAGAGCCGGGTCAATTTCCAACACCGGTTCGCGAGCCGAGGTCACGGCGCGCTCGATCACACTCTGCAGCTCGTCGACATCACCTGGCCAGCGATACTTGCGCAACCGTTTCATCGACTGATCGGAAATCGCTTCGACCACGGCGCCAACCCGTTGCCCGTGCTGGCGAAGAAAGAAGAGCGCGATCTCCGTCACGTCCTCCGGACGCTCGGCGAGCGATGGCACACGCAGCTGTCTGCGTTCAACGAGCGACAGCAGCTTCGGGTGAAATCCGCTCGCCGCAATCAGCGGTGCCGACGTATAGGCAATGAAGCGAACATCAGGCTCGGGCGCGCTCGCGCGTTCACGCGCCCCGTCGATCGACGCGATGACCGCCGCCAGTCGTTCCTGGAGATCGACGCCCAATCGGTGAATCTCTTCGAGGTACAACGTCCCGCGAGTCGCCATTTCCAGGAGCGTCAGCGGTGCGCCTGCGGCCGGTTGCGAAGAGGTTACGGCAGGATTGAATATCCCAGGATCCTGCCCGGGCGCCAGCATCGCGCAGTTCACATGAATGAATGCGTGACGGCTGCGCGCCGAGGCGTGATGGATCGCGCGTGCCGCTGCTTCGTGACCCGCACCTTGCGGGCCGGTAAGCAGAACAAGCTCCGGATCGGCCGCATAGCGCTCGATCGACTCGCGCAATGCCCGCACCGCAGGGCTGTTGCCAAGCAGAGGACCTTCGACCCGGCGGCGCGCGTCGGTCAGCAGCTCCTGCGCCACCGCCAGCTCGCGCGCGAGGTCCGCGTTCCTCGTCTCCAGTTGCCGTCGCAATCGCTGCAGCGTCAAATGCGTATTGACTCGCGCGATGACTTCATCCTTTTGAAAAGGTTTCGACACGAAGTCGACCGCGCCGACTTCAAGCCCGCGCACCTTGTCCTTGGTGTCGTCAAGCGACGAGAGAAAGATCACCGCCGCTTCACGCGTTTCAGGGTCCGCCTTCAAGCGCCGGCACGTCTCGTATCCATCAATTCCTGGCATCACGACGTCGAGCAGGATCAGCAGCGGGTGTACTCGACGCGCCACATCGATCGCACTCTCGCCGTTACGGGTCACAAACAGCCGGTAACCACGTCCGTCGAGTGTGTGGCGTAACACGTCGAGATTGGTCGCGTCGTCATCAACCAGCAGAATGCGGTCGGCATCTTCGGCCGGCGGAGCTGGGGTGGTGTTCATGGGGGTCTCGACTCTGAGCTTACGCTATTTGAACAGCTGCGCGACCCGGGTGGCGCCCGGGATCCGGCTCAGCTTTCCTCGCGCGCAGCCATGTCGAGCTGGCGGCGTAACTCGTCGAGGCTCACCGTCATCGTCGCGCCCGCGCGAAGCAGATCGGCACGGACGTCCGCCGCCGGGCGGCGTCGAGCAGGGAATGGGGTTGTCGCCGTCAACAGCGGCTGCAGAGCAGAAAACATCCGCGCCGGCAGCACGGTTTCGAGGTATTCGAGCGCGGTACCGCGTACGTAGGCGTCGTCCGAGGTAAACGCGCGGGAGGCGATCTGCACCGGCTCGCGTTCGAGCGCGAGCGCGAGGAGATTGAACACGTGCTCCCTGATCAGGCGCACCTCGCCCCCGCCGCCGCCGCCAAGTTCTCGCTCGACCAGTCTCAGCGCATCCGGGAAAGCCCGTTGAAGTGGTGGGTGTTCGTCAGTGAGCGCAAGCAGCGCGCGCCCACAACGCAACCGGACCTCAAAACTCTGTGCTTCGAGTCCGGCGAAGAGTCCGTCGCGTGCAATTGGCGACCGACAGGACTTCAGCGCCAGCGGCAACCGTCGGCGTACGACATCGGGGGTTGCGGGATCGAGGAGCACAGACACCATTTCACCCGCCGCACGCGCACCGAATCTTTCGAGTGCGGCGACCACCATGCGAACCACCTCGTCTCTCGACAGCAACTGCACGAGGGCGCCAATGATGAGTGGATCGCGAGGCGGGTCACCGAGCGCGGCGCGAATCCGCAGGAGATCTCCAGAACGCAGTTCGACGAGGGCGGCGACCACGGGGTCGACAGGCGGAGTTGCCGGACGCACGGTTTCCCTCGTTCCGAGCGCTCTGAGAACCGAGACGCGGTCGAGGCCGGTCATCGTTCCTGCGACGGTGAAGTCCGCCATCGAGTACTCGATCGCTTGCTCCAACTGCTCGCCCCTTCGACGCAGCCCGCCCTCCAGAGCGTTCACGTATCCTGCCCGGAGTTGCCGCGCAATGAAGAACTCGCCGCCCGCCGCAATCATGGCGGCAAGGTTCACCGCGGCGAATGTGTGGGATGGCGCCATCCACACCAGCAGAAGAATCAGCAGCGCCCCTGCGCCCTTACCCGCGCAATCAAACGCGACGTCGATCAGTGACTTCACCGATCGCTTGGCCGATTCCGCCAGTGGTGTGTAAAGCAACTCGTAACCGGCGCGGAATGTTGAACTGCGAACGACCACATCGAACCCGCGTGGAAGGATCGCGCGCCAGGGTGCCGGCAGCACAAAACCCAAAAGCGTGAACACACCGACGACCGCCGGATGACTCGCGACAGAGCCGCCGAGGCCGAGACGTTCCAGTACAACGCGACCGAGCAACCCCTGAATCAGCGCGCTGACCAGGCCAGTTGCCGAGTAGAACAACCCGAAGAAGCGGACGAGGTGTTGACCGGCTCCGAAATAGACGACCGCCTCAGCTTTGAGAAGATAGTCGACGAGCGCTCCGAGCAATGCCGCCAGGGCGACGACCACCGCGAGGTTTCGCAAGAGCGGTTGTTGCTGGAACGGGGCCCACAGTCCCGCGCTGTTCAGAGCCTCGTCCTCCGACGATCGATTTGCAGGCACTCCGCGTCCGATAGTGACCGCGCCGACGACGCACGCGCCGCTGACCAGCGCCAACAACGGAAGCAGGCTGCCCTCAGGCAGCAACGCCGCGACTCGCTCGGCGCTCACGCCGCCGACGAAGCCACCGAAGGTCGCCGCACCCGCCACACGCGCCATCAGCGGCTTCGCCGAATGCGGATCGAATCGCTCGTTGAGCAGCGACCAGAACGACGAGATCGCAATCCCGCCCATTACACCCGAGTGCAGATAGAGCAGCACCGCGGCGGCGCGAGGCTGAATGCCGAGGAGCACCCATTCGATGACGAAGAATGCGGCGTTGATGGCGATCAGGACGGGAACTACTCGCGCCGGTCCGAGTCGGGTGAGGAATCGTCCCGACAACTGCGCCGCGAGAATCGCGAGGATGGCCGCCGCGGCCATAAAGTAAGGAAGGCTTTGCACCTTGAACAGTGACAGGAATAGCCCGTCGCGCAGGGCGTTTGCCCCCACTTGCTGGGCAATGAGCGCGCAGGCGGTCAAAGGCGCGACCCAGTAAGCCTTCCGGTCGCTCATGAGACCTTGCGACCAATCTGTTCGAGCAAGCGTGTCACGAGTGTCCTTGCCTCATCGTACTCGTAGCTGTCGACGTGATTGCGGAGGCGAACAAGTTCGTTGATGTTGCCCGCCGTGGCGACACGATTGAGATCGGCCAGCGCACTGCTTGCCGCAGAGAGATCGAAATCGCCAAGGGCCGCGTGGAGACGCTGCAACGCTGGCCGAGCCTCTTTCGGCACCGACAGCGGTTCAGTCTGCGGAATCGGGGAGGCGGAGATCATTCGCAGCGTATCAATCGAGCGCAAAACCACGGCGGCCCGCCGTTCCAGTTCTGCAGCGAGCGGAGCCACACTCCCGGCACGCTCATTCCCGGCACGCTCGAGCGCCTTGGCCGTCTCACGAAGATCATCTGCGCCGAGATTGCCGGAAGCACCGGCGATCCCGTGCGCGTGTCTGGCGACCGCTGGATAATCGGCGGCTCGCACCGCCGTGCGAAGTGGGTCCAACATGGGGCCCAGACCGTCGCCGAACCTGATCAGCATTCGTTTCAGACTCTCGAACTCCAGACCCAGTCGGTGAAGCGATCCCGCGATGTCAATCCCCTCGAGCGTCGGCACATCACGCCTCACCGGCGCCGCTGACGGTGACGCCGATGCGGCCCGCGCAATCGCGATGTCGACGTCCTTTGACGCGTCCTTCCGCGGCGGCAGCCAGCGTCGCAACGTATCCAACAGCGCCTTCCGTTCAATCGGCTTGGTGACGTGATCGTCCATGCCGGCAGCCAGGCACGCATCCAGGTCCGCTTTCATCGCGTTGGCGGTCATCGCAATGATCGGCAACGTGTATTTGTTGTTCCGCAATTCCCTGGTCGCCTCGAGACCGTCCATCTCAGGCATCTGGACGTCCATCAAAACCGCGGCATATCTGTCGGGCGCGGCCGCGACCATGTCGATCGCCTCACGACCGTTCGCCGCGACATCGAGTTCGAGCCCAAGGCGGGACAGAATTTCAACGGCGACCATTTGATTGGCTTCGTTGTCTTCAGCCAGCAGCACGCGCGCGTCAAACTCCCGCTCGAGCGGCGCATCGAGCGCGCGACGCGCGACGTGCACGCGCGCACCCTGCGCCTGGACTACGGCGTCGAACAGCGACGATGCGGTAATCGGCTTGGGCAGGAAGACGTTGACTCCCAGCTCAGCGCAGCGCGCCTCCTCCTCTTTGCCCGCATACGCGCTGATCAGTACGATCGGAAGCACTCGGGTGTCTTCGCGTGCACGTATTCTCTCCGCCGCCTCGAGCCCATTCATCCCCGGAAGCATCCAGTCGAGGACAACAAGGCCGAATGGATTACTTCCACCCTTGCGATTGTGCCGTTCCAGGAGCGCCAGACCCTCTTCGGCGCTGGCCACTGAGATCGGCGGAATCGACCAGCCGCGCAGCAATGTCTCGAGGAGATCGCGACTGCTCTCGGTGTCTTCAACGATCAGCACCGGACGCTCCGTCACATTCGCCGGTGCCACCCGAGGCGTCGCCTCCGCCTGTGGCTCGACGACCAATCGTGCGGTGAAGACGAACGTGGAGCCTTTGCCGGGCGTACTCTCAACTGAGAGATCGCCGCCCATGAGACGCGCGAGCCTCCGGCTGATCACGAGGCCCAGTCCTGTGCCGCCGTACTTTCGCGTGGTTGAACTATCAGCCTGGGTGAAGGATTGAAAAAGGCGCTCCTGCTGTTCCGGACTGATGCCAATACCGGTGTCAATCACGCTGACACGTAAGCGGACCTCACCCTGCGGTGCGGCTTCATCAGGATCGCTTGCCGTCTCAACCTTGACGAGCACTTCTCCCGTCTCGGTGAACTTGAACGCGTTGCTGATCAGATTGGTCACCACCTGGCGGAAGCGCAGCGCGTCACCACGGACTCGGTCGGGCACTGTTGGAAGCGTGTGCGTAATCAGCTCGACGTGCTTCTGGATCACCACCGAACGAAACGTCTCGGTGACTTCCTCCAGAACGTCCCGAAGACTAAAGGGTGCGTTCTCGAGTTCCAGCCGGTCCGCTTCGATCTTTGAAAAGTCCAGGATGTCGTTCAGGATTCCGAGAAGGTTCCGCGCCGACGAGTGCGCGACGCTGATGAATTGCTGCGGTTTCGCTGGAAGGTCAGCCTCCAGCGCGAGCCCGGTCATGTTCAGGATCGCATTCATCGGCGTGCGGATTTCATGACTCATGTTGGCGAGAAACATCGACTTGGTCTCGGTCGCTTCTTCGGCTTTGGCCTTGGCGGCCTTCAATGCGTGTTCCTGCGCTTTGCGCTCAGTCACGTCGCGGATCGACACGGCGATCTGCGTTTGTTCCACACCGCGGGCCGGCAGCGGGCTGAGTCCGATTTCGATAGGGAATTCCGAGCCGTCCTGACGGAGACCCTGGAGCTCTCGATCCGGGCCCATCTCCCGGGCCACCGGCGAACGCTGAAACGCTTCGCGCAGGGCGGCATGCCCCGGTCTCACGTCGCGCGGAACCAGCATCTCCACCGGCTGGCCCACGAGCTGATCGCGCGTATAGCCAAACAGCTCCTCGGAACGAGCGTTCGCCAATCGAATCGTGCCGTTCGCATCGACGACCATCAACCCGTCCGGCGCGAGCTCGAGCACGCTACGGAAAAACCGTTCCGTCTCACGCAACCGCTGTTCGGCTTCTTTGCGTTCTGTGATGTCGGTGAAGCTGACGACCGCACCGAGGATTGCACCATCCTTCATGATCGGTATAGTGCCGTACTCAACCGGGAAGCCCTCGCCGTTCTTGCGCCACAGGAACTCGTCGTCCACGCGCCGCGCCTCACCGCTGCGGCATGCGAGGCGCATCGGACACTCCTCCACTGGGTACGCGCTCCCATCGGGACGGTGATGATGGATCAGCGGGTGCGCCTGTTGATCGATCATTTCCTCCGGCGCATAACCCAGCATGCGGCAGGCCGCCGCGTTCACGAACGTGATGTAGCCGTCAGGCGACATCCCGTAGATGCCCTCGTCGGTGGAATCGAGGATCAACCGCGTGCGCTCCTCGCTGATCTGCAGTTGCTCACCCTGCTCCTTCGTCCGCAGGCCACGCTGCAGGACCTCGAAGCTCATTGCCACCATCGGCATCAGTTCCGCGAGGAGTGCGCTCTCTCGAGAGTCGAACGCGTGAAACGTCGCCATCTCGATCACGCCGAGCAAGGTTTCTTTGGAGAGCAGCGGTGATGCGAGCGCGTGCACTGGCGTTGCGGCGCCAAGACCCGAGGCGATGCGAAGGTAGTCCGGCGGAAGATTCGTCAGCGTGACCGGTTTGCGGTCGCGAGCACACTGCCCGATTAGCCCTTCACCCAGCGTGAACGAACCGCAGCCTTGGGCATCAGCAAGACCATATGCGGCCTTCCTCTCCAGCCGACCCGATGGCTCATCGAACACGTAGAAGCCGCCAACACCGCCACCGAGCAACGGCATGAGGCCGGACAGCAGGCGCTGACCAAATTGCTCACGCGAGTTCGTTGCCTGGAGTTCTGCGAGGATTGCGGACGCGTGCGATTTGATCCACCGCTGCTCGTCGATCGCTGCCGCGCCCCGCTTGAGCACTTCGATCGATCGCGCCAGCCCGCCGGTCTCGTCGGTCCCCTGGGTGAACGGAACGGACTTGCTGTAATCGCCTTTCGCAATGTCGTCGACCGATCGTTCGAGCGCCTGAATCGGCGTCACCAGGCGACGAAAAGTCAAAAACCCGAGTAGACCTGTAACAAGGAAAGCAATGAGGTCGGCAGCGATGATCTGCGATCGCGCTTTGTCTATGGCATCGAGAACCGCTCGTTCCGCACGGCTTCCAAGCTCTCTGTTGTACTCGATCCAATCGCTCGATACTTTGCTGAGGTTGAAGCCGATCGGGACAATCGTTCGATTGAAATCCGTCAGCGCCTCATCGCGTCGCCCAGCCTCGGCCAGCGCCATTACCTGCCTGGCTTCGGCGATGTACTGTTGGCTCAATTGTCGAAAGTCGCCAAACAGCCGGCGGTTGCGTTCGTCGGTGACAAACGAGTCGCCGAATTGCTGGAGGAGTTGGCTCAGCGCCTGGTCGTCTTCGTCGAACGCGGCACGGGCAGCGACACGGTGGCTCTGGTCGTCGGAGAGGAGGAAGCTGCGCAGGTTTATTCGAATCTCGGCGAATCGCTGCGAAATGTTTCCGAGCACGGCAACGCTGGCGAGCTGGGACTCGGCGACAAAGCGGCTCCGCTCCTCGATTTTCGACAGTTGAATCCGGGCAAGGATGCCAAGGGCCAGTAGCCCCACCAGCGGAACCGCCAGCAGAACTATCAGTCGTTTCCCGATAGTCATGGTGTGTGCTGTCTCCCCGCCGGAGGCGCGATTCAGCTCATCGGGAATCGCGCCGTCGAAAGGTCTGGCCCTGATTCTCCGCTGCAACGTCACCTCATGTCGAGCGGATCGACGGCCGACTACCGAATCCAGAAATCGATCATCACATTGACGAGCACGTCGACCGGCGTGCCCGCTAACCGCCCTGGCTCGAATTGCCACTGCGCGACGGCGGCCATGGCTTCGCGATCGAGGCCGTGCTCCAGCGATCGGATGACCCGCATCTGAGCGGCGCATCCCTCGCGCGTGACCACGACCTCCAGTGCGACCGTCCCCTGAATTCTCTGCAGCATCGCCTCGGTCGTGTAAGTGGGCTTGACCTCGCGAATCACGCGGGGCGCCGTGACCGCACCGCCCGGGCGATACACGCCGCCCCCAACGCCGCCGCCGGAACCGGAGCCGAGACCCGGTCCACGCCCCGCGCCGATGCCAGTTCCAACGCCGGAGCCCACGCCACCGCCGGAGCCCGGACCGGTTGACGTGCCCGACGACACGCCACCTGTCGGAAGTCCAAGTTGCTCGAACGTGCCCGACGCCAACGGTACAGCGTCGAGGACAATCGAAGGACGTTCGGGAATCGGTTCAACGGCTGCCGCGGAATTCGCCGCGCGAAGTACCGGCGGAGACTTTCGCACGCGCAGGGTCAGCGCGTCCGAGCCAACACCTTGTGCCCGGCGGATCGGCCCCGGGTGCTGATTGCCTCCACCGCCACCCCCGCCACCAATCGGCCGAAGGTCCGGTGCGAGAAACACGATGCGCGCCACATCGAGTTTCTCTTGCGCGGTAATCCGCTCGGGGCGGCGAGCGTCTTCCGGTAACACGGATGCGAGGAGCATCAGGATCAGGACCACCGCTAAGTGCAGCCCGGCTGACGCTGTGAGCTCTGTCGCCACACCGAAGCGAGACCGCGGCAGTCGCGGAGTGCGGGTCACGAGGTCGTCAAGGTGGAGCACGAACAGGAATGTGGCAAAGCAGATACCGTCGAGATCCGTGACACCTTGCGACGAAACCACGCGCCGGAATCATCCAGGCGCGGAAATTTTCGCCGCGACGGTGAAAAAGTTCGCGTTCGATGCTCGTGCATTTCATCGCCGGGTCAGCTACGAGTCCGGCACTCGTTCATGGCGAGCCTCGCCTCAGGAGTTCTCGGCCCCTATCTGATCACGCACCCAATCGACGTGCCAGGTTCGAACGCGAAGCGCGCGCGATCGCCGCGCTGACCCATCCCAACGTCCTCGCGATTCACGATGTCGGCTCGCATGATGGCACCGCATACCTGGTGACCGAGTTGCTCGACGGCGAAACGCTCTTTGTCAACCTCCGTCAGGGTCACGCTGCGATCCTGTCGTTAGAGAGCACAGGAGAAGGGAGAAGGGAGGAACAGAAGATCAAGGCGCACCACGCGGCGGGTGCGCAACGAGGAAGAAGACATTGCCCCTCCCTTCTCCGTTCTCCTGTTCGTCCCTCATCAGGGGCAGTGTGAGAGTGAACGACGTTGAAAAGTGGTGACATTCTGTTTCAGCATCCGTCACGGTCACGCTGCGATCCTGTCGTTAGAGAGCACAGGAGAAGGGAGAAGGGAGGAACTCTAGATTGTGATCGAGCGAGAGCGCAGGAACTTTATTCTGTTCTTGTCAGAAGATCGGGGCGCACGACGCGGTGCGTGCCGTACTTCAATAAGGCGACATTGAAGTTCATGAGTAGGCCCACCGGCAGGCCGGTCAACTTTAAGTACGTAATGAGCTGCGCCTTGTGTACCGGCGCAAGTTTTTCGATAGCCTTTAGTTCAATGACGACGATGCCGTTCACGATCAGATCCGGACAGAATTCGCACTGCAGGTCGTGGCCCTTGTAGACCAGTCGAAGCCGTCGGTTTGTTTCAACGCTGAATCCATCCGCTTCAAGCTCGATAAGCAGGCACGCCTTGTAGACCGATTCGAGTAGCCCTGGTCCCCACACCTCGTGGACTCGGATTCCGCACGCGATGATTGCTTCTGTCAGGTCTTCGTGGCCGGCCGCGTCTTTGAACATGCGCCCGGCCTCGCAAAACAGGCCGTCGAAAAATTGCGGAATTCCGTGCGTCTCGAATAAGGTGACGGCCTCAGGTCGCGCTTTTCGCCATCTCCGAGTGTCCGATAAGTTGCGGTTTCTGCAACGCGGAACAAGACATTGCCCCTCCCTTCTCCGTTCTCCTGTTCGTCTCTCATTAGGCGTGTAGTGTGAGAGTGAACGACGTTGAAAAGTGGTGACATTCTCTTTCAACATCCGTCACCGTCACGCTGCGATCCTGTCGTTTAGAGGACACAGGAGAAGGGAGAAGGGAGGAACTCTAGATTGTGATCGAGCGAGAGGGCAGGTCACAGGAACCTTATTCTGTTCTTGTCAGAAGATCGGGGCGCACGACGCGGTGCGTGCCGTACTTCAATAAGGCGACATTGAAGTTCATGAGTAGGCTCACCGGCAGGCCGGTCAACTTTAAGTACGTAATGAGCTGCGCCTTGTGTACCGGCGCAAGTTTTTCGATAGCCTTTAGTTCAATGACGACGATGCCGTTCACGATCAGATCCGGACAGAATTCGCACTGC
>DATJKH010000181.1:0-2398 GCA_035491715.1 Vicinamibacterales bacterium
CACGCTGCTGCCCAGCTGTTGCCAGAGTGACGGCGCCCTTGCCGGGCTCACCAACGCCGCCGCCCGATCGCCCTCCACGGCCGAATCCGCCACCGCCACGGCCATCGGCGACCACTGGCGCGATCGCCGTCGGACGCGACAGCGGCGCGACCAGTCCGCCCGGACAACTACTCGTGACGTTGAGCATCGGTGGCGGGCTGGCCGAGTAGTTGATGTGATACTTCCACAGCGGTGTGCCCATATCGATGTCGATGGCGTGAACGGTCTCTGACTGCGTGCCGACGAACGCGATCGACTTGAAGCCGCGGAACCCGATGATGCGATCGAGCAGAATCGGCTGGGTCAACGCTGTCGCAGCCTTCGGTTCGTATTCGAGCTTCAACTTCCACAGGAACTTGAACGCCCCGAATTCTCCCGGCTTCTGCATCGTCTGGACGGAAATCCGCGGATCGTTTTTGATCGATGCGGTTCGCTGCGCGTCGTAACTGCCGGTCGTCCATTCAATGCCGCCGCGTCCCTGCGCGTGGAGGAGCGACGACGCGACCGCGACCGTGGCGCCGACGACCAATGCCGCGTTCATGTATCTCTTCATCGATCTTCCTTTCGTGCGGCAGGCGCGTCTGTGGTCGACGTTCGCGCCGGAAGACTTGCTGCGCCGAAGCAATACAACATGCCGTCGTAAGTATCGATGTAGACGCGACCATTCGCGATCGACAGACCACTGAAGTGGTTCCACGACGTGATCTGATCCTTGCTCGACCAGAGCTCCTCGCCGGTCTCACCGTCGAGGGCATACAACACCGCGTGTGTCGATTCGAGGATGCGTCCCTGCGATCCGCCGACATGTCCAGGCTCGGCCCATCGCTGCGTCGTGCTTTCACCGCTGCCGTAGGCGTAGACCACACCGTTGGCGACAACGGGCGGATCCGCCATATACATGTCGCGTGAGATCCAGGCGGGGATGAGCGTTGGCTTTCCGGTCTTCGGATCGTCGACGACTTTGAACGCCGCAACCGCGCCATAGACAACCTGCCCGTGTTCGATCGGCGCTTCGAAGCGCGTGTGCTTCGGTCCCCAGAACGGCGTCAGCACCCAGCGCGTGCCCTTCGCGTCCTGCCAGGTCGCCATGGCGCCCCAGACGCCCATCGTGAAATTCACTTCTTCATTGCAGATGAGCGGCGAGCGATAGGCGGGGGTCCGATGGTCCTCTCCGCCGAGCGACGACGTGTCCATGAGCCAGATTCGACATTCCTTGCTGGACGAGACGATGTATTCCTTCCCCTTGTATTCGAAGATCGGCGACGACGCGTTGAAGTCGAGATCCCGCTTGCGCATCCAGTACGCATCGATCGGCGCATACCAGTCCTTCAATTCGAGCGCCTTCGTCTGTGGGTTCTGCTTGACGCCGATGAACGCTTGCCCGTAGATCTGCTGCGCTGGAACATAGTCTCCGTCGCCGCTGCCGGCGTAAACGGTGCCGTCCTTACCGACCGATGGACCGGTGCGCGGCCACAACCCGCCGCTGCCGGGCGCCCAGTTGCCAACTTTCTTTGTCGCGAGATCGTAGGCGTAGAAGTTGTTGGGATTGCCGCCGCAGCCCTGCGCCGTCGACGTGTAAATGACGCCGTTCACGAGGTTGAGCGCGTACGGCTTGCCATTCGGCGGAACGAACAGCGCTGGCGGCTCGATCTCGTTGCCCGTGGCGACATCCAGCGTGCGCAAACGCCCGTCCCACGACACTGCGTATGCGACGTACTTTCCCGGTGATGATTGATCGAGAACCGGCGTCGCCGTCAATCCGCCAGGACACAGGGTGCCGCCGCCGCGACCACCTGTCTGTTCCTGAAACGTGCTGTCGAAATGTTTGTTCCAGAGCAGCGTGCCTTTGTCGACGTCGATCGCAAAGATATTGTCGGACACGCCGGCGACAATCGCGATCTCCTTTGTACCGTCAGTGGTCGTGACATTCCCGGCAATCAGCGGCGGAAACAGCGAATGCATCTGCCGTGGCTGGTTATTCAATTTGATCTTCCACAGCAGCTTCATGTCCTTGACGTTGGTCTTGTTCAGGATCGTTTCATTGCGCTGCCACGCGGTGCGCTGCGGATCGCCGCCGTCGGTGAGCCAATCGGCCTTCTTCTGCTGCGCGCTGGGCGTGACGATCCAGACCATCGCGGCGCCGAGCGCCACGAGACCTGCGAGCAAGCGTCGGGTCATAGGGTGCAACTCCTCGTGGGCTGCCTTGTATCAAAAACACGCAAGATACGGATCGACAATCCATGGACCGGAAGTCATTTCGACCTGCGAAAACCAGTTAATGAGTGATGCTTGGATAACCGCATAATTCCGCGAAGTAACGCACGAACCCGCCGATTTGGCTTTTCTGTATTGCAAAACG
>DATJKH010000182.1:0-20857 GCA_035491715.1 Vicinamibacterales bacterium
GGCACGCTGGCGCTTCAGGGGCAGGGCTGGCCAACATTCAACGGCTCTTGGAAGACGAACAGAGATGAACTGACCGTGACGACGCCCTCAGTTGAAGACTGCGTCGGTCCAGGTCGTTATCGGTTTCGGCTCGACGGCACGCACCTTGTACTCGCGCTGATCGAGGACGGTTGTGTGCCGCGGCGCATGATCCTTCACAACAGCACGTGGCTGCCGGAAGGGGAAAAAACGGCAATTCCGGAGAGGAAGATCGTTCGCACCGGCGCTGATGGGAGAGTCAGATTGCCGACGGCGGCGGCGAGCAAGGGGAGCTGGCCCACGTTCAGGGGACTCAATGCGTCGGGAGTCGCAGACGGCCAACATCTTCCCGACAAATGGAATGGGATCACCGGCGAAAACATCTTGTGGCGGACGCAGATTCCAGGTCTGGCACACTCGAGCCCGGTCGTATGGGGCGATCGCATCTTTGTGACCAGCGCGATCAGCAGCCGGCCAGGCGCGACCTTCAAGCGAGGCCTCTATGGTGATGGCGATGCGTCCGACGATCGGTCGCGTCACCAGTGGGTGCTCTACGCCATCGACAAGCGCACCGGCAAGATCGTCTGGCAGCGAATCGCGTTCGCAGGGGAGCCTGGCAACAAACGGCACATCAAATCGACCTATGCCAGTGCGTCACCAGCGACTGATGGCCGCATCGTCGTTGCCTGGTTCGGTTCGCAGGGTGTCTACGCGTACGACGTGAATGGCGTGCCGCTGTGGAAAGTGGATCTCGGTCACGTCGACATGGGTGCGTACGACATTCCGTCATATGAATGGGGCCCTGCCAGTTCGCCGATTATCTGGAACGGGCTCGTCTTGCTACAGTGCGATACGCAGGCGGACTCATTCGTGCTCGCACTCGACGCCACCACTGGCAAGACCGTGTGGAAGACCGATCGCGAGGAGCTGCCCTCGTGGGGAACGCCGACGGTCATCACGATCGGCAATCGCGCCGAGCTGGTGACCAACGCGGCGAACTACATTCGCGGATACGATGCGCGCACCGGGAAAGAGTTGTGGCGATTGGGCGGCAGTTCCAAGATCACCGCACCAACGCCGATCTTCGCTGAGGGTCTCATCATCGTCGCGAGCGGCCGTCGCCCGGAAAAGCCGATCTTTGCTGTCCGTCCGGGTGGGCAGGGAGATCTGACACTTCCCAAAGAGCGCGACAGCAGCACTGCGGTCGCGTGGAGCAAGACCGCGCGCGGTCCTTACATGCCGACGCCGCTTGCGTACGACGGGATTCTCTATTCGCTCAACAACGACGGCATCTTCGATGCGTACGAGGTGGAGACGGGCAAGGAGATCTATCGTCAGCGCCTCGATCCTGTTGGGAGCGGATTCAGCGCGTCGCCGGTGGCGGCCGATGGACGCGTGTACTTGTCGAACGAAGACGGCGAGATGCTGGTTGTCGCTACCGGCCGCCAATTCCGCTTGATTGGCGCCAACACGATCGGCGAACCGCTCATGGCGACGCCGGCGCTTTCGGACGGCGTCATGTATGTGCGCTCAGCGTCGACGTTGTTTGCAATCGGATCGCGAGGGCGCTGAGTTACATGATCGCTCGGCGGGCCCTTCCTCTCCTCCTGGCACTGCTGGCGTCCGCCTGCGGATCCGGTCCAAGTGCGCCATCAGCGGCGGCGACGATCACCCTCGGTCCAACGGGGATTTCACCGAAGGACGTTCGCATCAGAGCGTGGAACTTCGTAACCTTCGTTAACAACGATACCCGCACGCACACGATGGTGTCCGATCCGGTGGATCTTCACACTCAGTGTCCCGCGATAAACCGGATAGGGGTGTTGCAACCGGGCGAGAGTCGTGAGACGTCCACCTTGAGTCTCGCCGGCGTCTGCGGATTTCACGATCACGGCAGTCCATCTGATGCGGCGTTTCAAGGAAGAATCATCGTCGAATAGCAGTGGCTACATTCCGTGACGCGGCGGGCGAACCGATGCGAACACGGCAAAGCCGGGCGCAACGCGGCCGCCGTAGCGCGACGCAAGTTCCGGTGGGACGAGGCTGAGCGAGACGCTGCCTCCGACACCGGCGGTCAGGCCCTTCCACGGTTTGAATTGGCGTGCGTACCCGCCCTGCATCTTCGCGACTGAAAAGATCTCGGCGCCGTACTCGTGCGCGTGCAGATCCTCCGCTGGCTTTTGCGCGAGTTCTGCGCGACCAAACCAGGTATCGCGATCGTGAAACGCGGCGCTGCTTTCGAGCAGGAACGCATGCGTCGTCGCATTGAACGCACCGGTTGGAATGACCACCAGCCCCGAATTCATGCCCCACGCAAATGTGGTCGCCCAGGTCCCGCCGGCTGCCAACGACCGGTGATACGTCGCCGAGGCGGTTGTCCTGTCGACGTCACTCGGCGGCCGCGGCGCGAACTCGAGGTGTGCGTCGGTGAGATGCCCGGCAGAGATTTGAAGCGCAAGTCGCTCGCTTGGTAGAAACGTCAGGCGCCCGGAGATTGAGTCGAGCGCGGCAAAATCGATATCGGCACGATTCTCGTCTGGCTCGCGCCCGTTGAAGACCGACACTTCACCTTTCCACCTGCGGTTGGAGACGGCCGCCGTGGCCAAACCGAATGTGATGTGGGTCGAGTCCATCCAGTGATGCGAAATCGGCGCGATTGGATTCAGCATCGCGGAGATGCGATGCGGAAATGCGGGCGGCCCCAGCGCAGGCTCTCCGGCCAGGCCTCCATACAGTTGCCAACGCCACGAGCCTCTCAGGCCCCCGTCATAGTCGGCCGCGAGCTCCATAAACAGATCATGTGGATGCTGTCGATCGTGAATCGTATCTCCTTCGCAGTTCTCGCCGCTGGCGAGAAAGTTGATGTATCCACAACCGGATACGGTCCACGGCTCGAGGCTCACCATGGCCCGTAATCCAACGCGAGCGGTGCCGACGCGCCGTCTCGCCATCAACATGCCCCAGTTTGTGCTCAGGAACTGATGTGTGCTGAATCCCCCGGTTCGGTGCACGTCGCCCGGCTCATAGAGAAACTCAGCGAACGCGGAACCATGCAGCATGACGTCCCAGCCGCGCCACGACTGTCGCGATCCGAACATCGGAGTGTCGTCGGGTAACCATGCCGTTCCGGATGCCTCACGTGCGGGAAACAGTTCGACCGCTGTGCCATCCGTCCCATGGTGTTGATGTCCGGATGCGGGCGCCGGCTCAGTTTGCTGAGCGACGAGCGGTACTGAACCCGCGAGGACCGCGACGACGGCGAGAGTGAAATCAATGAATAAGCGGCGACAGGACATGAAGAAGCGAGGGCATTGGACTACATCGTACAGGAGACGCATGAATTGGTGAATTGGTGAGTTGGTGAATTGGACCAAAGTCCAGCTTGTCGGTGCCGGAGCGGACGAATAGTGTCCAAAGACATAGCCGCAAACGCTCGCACACAAGGAGGAGACATGACGCGCGCAGCAGTTCTCGTCGCGGTTGTCGTCGGGCTGTCCTCGCCTGTTCTCGCGGCTGATCGTCTCACCGACCGTGATGTGAAGGCGCTCATCACCCTGATCGAGCAGGGACGCGACAAATTCGACGATGAACTCGACGACAAGCTGAAGGACAGCGTAGTACGTCAGCCCGCCGGGGAAGTAAACGTCAAAGACGTCCTTAATGATTTTCAAGAGAGCATCGACCGAGTCGAAGAGCGGTTGAAGCCCGACTACTCCGCGAGCGCAGAAGTGGCCACGCTGCTGAGGAGGGGTTCGGGAATCGACGCGTTTTTCCGCCAGCAGCCTCCTGGGACGAAAGGCGAGAGCGAGTGGAATCGGCTGGCGTCGGACCTGAAGGTGCTCGCCGTGGCATACGGCGCTGACTTTCCTTTGGCTGCCAACGCGACCGTCCGCCGCATTGGCGACGGTGAGCTGGTCACGACGGTCTCACAAGTGGCCGCAACGGGCGATCAACTCAAGAAATCGCTGGACACTGATCTCAAGAAAGACGCGACGGTTTCGAAAGAGGCACGTCAGGCCGCCGTTGCTGATGCCGATCAGCTGATGAAAGATGCCAAGGCCCTCCGCGATCGAGTCAAGGATGAGAAGCCGAGTTCCGCTGAAGCGTCGAAGCTGCTTGCCCAAGCGTCGAAGGTACAGGGATTCGTCGATGGCCACCAGATGCCGGTATCGGCCGCCGCATGGAAAGCAACCGCCGGTCACGTGCAGCTCGTCGCGAGTGCATACGGTACGCCGTGGCCCCGTTGAATGGCGTCATTGGTCGCGCATGACTGTGAGTGGATCTGTCGCGAGCGCGATGCGAGCAGGGAGGACACTTGCGATCAACACGGCCACGAGAAGCGTGGTCGGTGCCGCGAGCCAGACCCATAGCGGTGTGGGCTCGACCGTCGGTGTAATCTGCAGCAACCATTGCGCGACGATACGCGACAGAAGCAGTCCGGCGATGGTTCCGGCGGCGGCGAGACGCGCTCCTTCTCTGAGCACCTGACCAACCAATCGCCAGCTCTGCGAACCAAGCGCGATGCGCACGCCGAACTCGCGGCGGCGCTGACGCGCGGCGTCGACCATGGCGCCATAGAGACCCAGACCGCCAAGCAGGACCGCCATCGCCGCAGACGCACCGACCAAAACCATGGCAATCCGTTCCGGTGCGAGCGCGACGCGACTCAAATGCTCTTCTAGTGTTGTCACCACGGCCGATGATCGCCCTCCGGGTATCGCATCGAGACGGCGGCGAAGCGCCGCGACCGTTTCAGCCTTTGCATCACGCGATGCGATGATCAGTGTCATCCGCGGGAGAAAGTCCTGCGTCATCGGAAGGTAGATCGCCGGTTCGACTTGTCGCTGCGACGCTCTGAGCACCGAGGACTGAAGAACGCCGATGATGTCGGTGCGGTGCCCGGATCCGTCGATGATCGCTCCGCCGACCGCGTCGCCGGCGAAGTACCGTTCGCTCGCCTCTTGATTAACCAGACCGATCCGGCAACTGCGCCCGGGAGCGTTCGGAAATGTCGTTCCGGCGGCGATGGTCAGTCCCATGACATCCACGTAGGTCGAAGAGACGACCTGTGTCTCAATCACAACGCTGGGATGCGAAACGTCGGCGGGCACACGAAATCGAGTTGGGCCAAGCAGGTCCGGCGAGATCGATTCCTGGTCAGGGTAGTAGTAGATCGTCGGACGAACCGGCGTCTTGCCTTCCGTCGGCCGCGCCGCGACGACGCCGATGATCTCGGCGCGCTGCCCGGCAAAGTCCTGAATCGTCTCACCGACGACTTTTCCTCCGAGAACATCGGCCGCCACGTCGTTGACGACGACTACCCGACAGGTCGCCGCGGTGTCGCCGGCACCGAACATCCGGCCGGCGACTGGCGGCAACACGACAGCGTCGAGCGACTGACGCGTGAAAGGGGCAAGGTCCAATGTTGCGTCGCGGCGTGACGCGTGGGCAGGCACGATGCGGACTGACTGCGACCCAGGCCTGGCGCCAGGCGGCATCCCGGACCAGGCCGTCGTGATCGTTTGTGGCATGGCCTGCGCCGCCTCTTCGATCGCGTGGAAATATTCAAAGCCCAGATCCGGGCGCTGAAATCGTTTTTGCGACTCGACCGTCGCAAGAATCGCAGACTTCAATTGTTGGCCGGCCTGGGTTCGCAGAGCGCCGCGAAAGCCGGTTATCAGAATGGCGGCCGAGACCACCAGCAGGCAACAGCACGTCATCTGCACGATCACCAGTGCCGCGCGCACGCGTCGCATCGGCAGCGACGGCCCCGCACTCTCACGTCGGAGCACCCGGGCGGAATCATCCTGTCGGATTTCGGCGAGCGGCACGAGACTGCACACGATCATGATTGCCGCGCACCCGAACGCAGCGGTGATGGTCGTGAAGAAATCGGGAATCAATACCAGCTGTTCGGCGTCCTGTTCGAAGAGCAACGCCGGAACGACACGCGTGGTCCAGGAGGCAAGCAGGACTCCGATTGCTGCACCGCCGAGCGACAGAAGGACCGCCTCGCCCAGTAACTGTCGGACCATTTGTCCGCGGCTGGCTCCCAAAGCCATTCGCACGCTCGAATCACGGGTCCGCGCCGACGATCGCGAGAGCAGAAGCGTCGCAACGTTGACGCATGCGACCACGAACACTCCCCATGCCGCCGATGTCAGCAGCATGCTGATGCGCGACATTGCCGTCGACATGAATTGAGTGGATTCGGGAGCCGTCACGGCCGGTGCTGAGAACCCGCGAATGAATCCGAAAATAGCGGCGTTGCTTCCGATACCGAGGGCGATGGTGAGAAGGAGCGTGCTGGTAAGACCTGGACTGCGGACCAGACTTCGTGTCGAGTAACGCAGATCCGTCCAGATCATTCGGCCTCGACCGTGCCATAGGTGTGCCACCAGTTAGAAGGGACGAATAAACGAAAGTGCGCGAATCGGTGTTCGAATCTGGGACGAGTCTGTCTCTAATCGGGACGGCCGACTGCATCAAGGTTTTGCTGCAGAAAAACGCTCTCTACCTGGTTCGTGCTGCACGAAATGGCACGTTGGTAAGCGGCGGCTGCCTCGTCGGCACGACCAAGCCGTCTGAGCAAGTCCGCACGAACAACGTGAAGAAAATGGTAGCGACTCAGGTGAGAATTTGCAGCTTCGATGGCATCGACCGCTCGAAGCGCGACGTCGGGTCCCTCAACCTCACCAAGCACGACGGCTCGATTCAGCGCCACGATCGGCCCGGGCATCAACCGTTGCAGCTGATCGTAGAGCTGCAGAATCTGCCGCCAATCTGTTTCGTTCGCGGTTGCCGCGTCACTGTGAACGGCATTGATTGCCGCCTGGATCTGGTACGGACCTGGTCGATTCCGGCGGAGACAGTGCCGCACGATGCCCTGCCCTTCGGCGATCAGTGTGTAATTCCATTTCGCGCGATTCTGATCGGACAGTCGTACGAGTTGACCGTCGGGACCAACTCGCGCCGGGCGTCGAGCGTCGATTAAGAGCATCAACGCGAGCAGGCCGAGCACTTCGGGTTCGTCCGGCATGAGATCGGACAGCATCCGTCCAAGACGAATGGCTTCGGCACACAATTCTCCGCGCACGAGGTGTTCGCCTGTCGCGGCTGTATATCCCTCATTGAAGATCAGATACACCACGGCGAGGACCGCACCTAGACGCGCGGGCAGATCCGATTGAGCCGGAACGCGATACGGAATTCCTGCGTCGCGGATCTTTCCTTTGGCGCGAACGAGCCGCTGCGCCATGGTTGTCTCTGATGTGAGAAACGCGCGGGCGACTTCCGACGTCGTCAGGCCGCCAAGCAACCGAAGCGTCAGCGCAACCTGAACGCCGGTGGCGAGCGCCGGATGACAACAGGTGAAGATCAGCCGCAGTCGATCGTCACGCACGGGAGCCTCCTCGTTCGGGTCATCGTCGGCGCCTGCAGCTAGTCCGTGAAGCAGCGCCGCTTCCGCGTGTCGATTCTCACGCGCCGCTTCGCGACGCAAGCGATCGATGGCTTTGTTTCTCGCCGTCGTGATGATCCATCCGGTAGGGCTCGGAGGCAGTCCCGCCGATGGCCATCGTTCGATTGCCGTCGCGAACGCCTCCTGTACTGCCTCTTCGGCGATGTCGATGTCGCCGAACGAACGGACCAGGACAGCGACCGCACGACCGTGCTCGGCGCGAAACAGCCGTTCAATCTCACTGACGGTAGCGGCGGACATGCGTGTCAGTGGTTTTCTTCTCGAAAGGGGCGGACCTCGATCGGCAGTGTCGTGGCGATGGCGAGCTTTCGTCCCCATGCGAGTGCCGCGTCGAGATCAGACGCCTTGATGATTGAAACTCCGCCGATGTACTCCTTGGTCTCGGTGAATGGGCCATCGATCGTGAGCACGTCCTCCTGCTGAGGCCGCAGCACCGTTGCAGTGCTCGGCTCATGCAGGCCGCCTGAGAACACCCATGCGCCGGCGGACTTCATCTCATCGCGAAGCGCGTACACATTGCGCATGATTTTCTGCAAAGCTTCCGGCGGAGGCATTGTTCCTCCGGCAGGCTGAAGGACGCTGAGAAGATACTGCTTCATGTCGGAATCCTTTGAATGTCCTGGCGCCATCCGCCAGTTTCATTCTCTATACGAACACCATCGCCCTGGATCGACACCGGTCGAGGTACGGGAATAAAGTATTGGCCGGGAGGTTGAAGTTTGGGTTCAGCGCGGTTCATCTTCTTAGCCAGCCTTCTTTGCGCCGGTGCCAGTACCTCTCTTCTTTTACGCGCGCCGGCGACTCCCGGGCAGTCACCTGGCCAGCCGGCTCGCGATGTCACCATTCGTTACGTTCCCGACGATGTCCAGGAGACCTCGTGGCTACGCCGCCTTGCCAGCGAACAGGCGAAAGCGATATCGGGTGCCAACGCCTTTCATGATTTTCAGTTCGCTGACCGCGTTGGCCCTAGTGGCATTACCTTCAGACACCGCATCGTCGACGATGCGGGGAAAACCTACAAGGCTGCGCACTACGACCATGGAAACGGCATTGCGATGGCGGATGCCGATGGCGATGGGCTGATCGACATCTACTTTGTCACGCAGGTCGGTGGCAATCAGCTCTGGAAGAATCTTGGTGGCGGCAAGTTCCAGGACATCACGCCGTCGGCGGGTGTTGCAGTTTCTGACAGGATTGGTGTATCCGCATCCTTCGCCGATATCGACAACGATGGCGATCCGGATCTCTACGTGACGACGGTGCGCGGCGGGAATGTGCTGTTCGAGAACGACGGCAAGGGACACTTCCGGGATATCACGGCTGCGGCCGGTCTGACCTACGCTGGCCACTCCTCGGCCGCTGTGTTCTTCGACTACGACCGCGACGGACGGCTCGATTTGCTGCTCGTCAACGTCGGCAAGTACACGACCGGTAGGATCGCCGGTGACGGTTACAAGTATTACGTCGCGTTCGAGGACGCCTTCTCCGGTCACCTCAAACCGGAACGAGCCGAGGCCAGCATCCTCTATCACAACCAAGGAAAGAATCGCTTCGTCAACGTCTCGAAGCAGACTCGCCTGGTCGATCTTTCCTGGTCTGGCGATGCGACGGTGATCGATGGCAACGACGATGGCTGGCCCGACCTGTACGTCCTGAACATGCTGGGGGACGATCAGTACTACGAGAACGCCGGCGGCAAACAGTTTGTGAAGAAAAGCCGCGACCTGTTTCCAAGGACTCCATGGGGGTCGATGGGGGTCAACGTCTTTGACTTCAACAACGACGGCCGTCTCGACATCCTGATCACCGACATGCATTCCGACATGAGTGAAGCGATTGGCCCCGAACGTGAGAAGCAGAAGTCGGACATGAAATGGCCGGTTTCGTTTCGTGGAACGGGGAAGACGAGTATCTGGGGAAACGCCTTCTTCATGAAGGAAGGACCGGATAAGTACAAAGAAGTATCGGATGCGATCGGCGCAGAGAGCTATTGCCCGTGGGGCCCGAGTGTTGGCGACCTGAACGCCGACGGGTTCGACGATGTGTTCATCGCCTCGGGCATGAACTATCCCGAGCGCTACGAAATGAACTCGGTCAAGCTCAATGACCACGGACAGAAGTTCGTGGACGCAGAATTCGTGCTTGGCGTCGAGCCTCGGAGTGGCAGTCTCGCGACACCGTGGTTTCAACTGGATGCATCGGGCAAGGATCAGGGACACGCGGATGCCAAAGGCGCAACCGGACGGGTCGAGGTGTGGGGCGCGCGCGCGTCGCGCTCAGCGGTAGTGTTCGACATCGACGGCGACGGCGATCTCGATATCGTCACCACCGAGTTCAACGCTGCGCCGATGGTGCTGACCAGCAACCTGACCGAGAAGACGCGCGTCCATTACGTCGCGATCAAGCTCACCGGCACGACGTCGAATCGTGATGGCCTCGGAGCGATCGTGAAGGTTACAGCCGGCGGGTCAACCTATACGAAAGTGTACGACGGCGACTCCGGGTATTTGTCGCACAGTCTCTATCCGCTCTACTTCGGCCTGGGCGCCGCCGAGCGCGTCGACAAGATCGAAGTGCAATGGCCGTCCGGGAAGAAGCAGATTGTCGAGACGCCAAAAACCAATTCGACCATCGAGATAAAGGAAGGGTAGGGCGGGGTCTCGAGACCCCGCCAACGAGTTACGTGGCCTTGACCCCGGCTTCTCTCAGATACTCCGTGATTGTCTTCGCGTAGTGCGGGAACGCGACCTCGGGCTCTTCGATCTCGGGGTGCCACTTCTTCTCCCATTCGAAGCAGTAGTAGCCCTTGTAGCCGGCGGCTGCGAGCGTCTTGACCTGCGCCTTGACGGGCACATTCCCGGTGCCGGTCAGCACATACTTCCGGTCGCTACCGGCTGGAACCGAGTCTTTCAAGTGCGTGTGACGAACCCAGCGGCCGAGCGCCGCCCAGGTTTCCGCCGGCTGTTCGTTGCCGGCGGCAAATGTGTGATGCGCGTCCCAGAGGATCGCGTAGGCATCCGAGCCGACCCCCTTGTAGATTGCGGCAATGTCTTTCGAGTGGGTAAAGTCGCCGTGCGTCTCCTGGATGACTGTGACTCCGGCAGGTTTCGCGTAGGCGGCCATCTGGCGGAAACCATCGATGACACGTGCGAAGACGGCTTCACGCGACTCGGTGGGTGGAATCTTGTCGCCAAAAATACGGACGTACTTCACGTCCATCGCATGCGCGAGGTCGATGAATCGTCGTCCTTCATCGAACGCCTTGTCGCGCGCGGCGCCGGTCTCGTGCATGGCCGCCGACGCGCCAAGATCTGACACGACGAGGCCGACAGCCGCGAGATCTTTTTTCGCGGCTGCCAGTTGGGAGCCAGAAAGCTCCGGCACTTTCGGCAGGTCCATTTCGCCGGCCACGCCCCGCAGCTCGATCGCTGAATAGCCAAGGCGATCGGCCTGGTCGAGGATGTTTTTCCAAGTCCACGCCGGACACCCGAGAGTGGAAAACGCGATCGGGTAGCGCTGTCCCTTTCCACGGATGAGCCTGGAAGCAGCCATGCCAACCGCGAGAGTGGTGATGAAGGTGCGGCGATTCGTTTTCATGGCTCGAAATTATAGCGCTTTGGCGGCTGGCGACTGGCGGCTGACGGGACGATAGCCGACCTTCGCATACTGCGGCGCCTGCGGAACGAACTTCGTGTCAAAGCGAGGGTCCGGCGGATTGAAGAAGTTGGCTTTCCGGTCGATGGTGTCGCGAAGATCGTTCACCTCGCCGTGAATGAATGAACCGCGAACGCCTGCCGCATCGGCGACATCGAGTTCGTACCGCGACCCGGGCGAGATGCCTCCCTTCAGCGTGTTCTTCCAGAAGATCGAATCGACATAGGTGCTTCCAGTGCCGTTGTCGTCGACGCCATTCCAGTTGCCGGTGAACGTGCACCGGGTTACCTCGGCGCGCGATCCTTCGAACACGGTCAAGGCACCGGATCCATGTTCGGCATGGTACTCGGCGCCGCCGAGAAGACCGACCACGTCGACTCCCAGGTTCGCCACGTTTCCAATGAACAGGCTGTTCTCAATCGTCGCGGCGCTGCCGTGCAACAGATCGAGTGCCGAACCCGTCGTCTGCGTACGATTGTCGCGGAAGATGCAATTGCGGAAGAGCACGGAATCCTGCGGCCGTCCGAGGTGCTCGACCGAAACGCCGCCGCCACATGGACTCGAGTAGTTGCCGAAGACCTCGACCTCCTCGATCACCGGATACGACCGCGCGTACACCTTGATGCCGCCGCCGTCGGTGTAAAAGAACGTCGTCTTGCGAATCTCGTCGGCTTCGATCGGAGACTTCTCACCGGTCCCGGTGGTGAAGTTGTTCGCGCCGGTAATCTTGAATCCGCGGAACATCGTCTTCCGCGAGATCCCGTCACCGAAGTAGACGACATGGTTGACGACCGCCGGAGAGCCGGGATGATGCGGGTCGGCAACCTCAGGATTGGCCGCGGTGAGGATGACATCGCCGACCGCTTCCACCGTGACGCCGTCGTGGCGGGCGTTGAACCAGATAAGCGCCTGACTCTTTGATGCGGGACGATAGGTTCCGGCATGGACGTAAACGGTTTTCTTGACTGGGTCGCGTGCCGCCGCTTCGAGCGCGTCCTGGATTGACTGGTTGGGATAGACGTGGTGCCCGGCCGCCTGTCGCGGCACGACGACGGCGGCAACGAGCATCTGCAGGAACGCGCGGCGATCGTTAGGCGGTCTCATCGGGTCCACATGGTTCTACTAGGTTCCGCGGGGTTCTACAAGGCTCTGCGGGGTTCGCCGATTGACAGCGTTCGCAGACGCGAATATATTCGCCTAGGGCGAAAAAATTCGCGCAAAACGAAACCCTTCGCTGCGCCCGACCGTCAAAGCTCTCGTCACATGGCCAAGCACACGACCGTCGATCTCACCCGGCGTGAAAGTCAAATCATGGAGATCCTCTACCGGCGCCGCCGGGCGACGGTCGAGGAGATCCGTGCCGAGCTGCCGGATGCTTCCAGCCCGTCGAGCGTCCGTAAGCTGCTCGATATCATGATCGAACGCGGCCTCTTGTCGCGGGAGTATGACGGCCCTCGCTACGTGTATTTTCCGGCAGTGAAGCCGGAAGAGGCCAGCCGATCGGCCTTGAAGCAGCTCGTCCGTACCTTCTTTAACAACTCGCCGGGTTCAGCGATTGCGGCACTGCTCGACATCCGCTCGGCTCAGCTCTCGGCCGCTGAGTACCGCCAGTTGAGCAATTTACTCAAGCGGGCCCGCGAACAGGGAGACGAACGATGATCACTTGGCTTGCCGATTCGACCGCCGCCCCCGTGCTCTTGTTGCTGGTGAAGGCGACAGCACTCGTCGGCGCCGCGGCGATTGTACAGATGCTGTTGATGCGGCGCGCATCCGCCGCCGCCCGCCATCTCGTGTGGATGTCCGTGCTCGTCTGCTTGCTCCTTCTCCCCGTTGCATCGCGGATCCTGCCGTCCTTGCCGTTTGCGATTCGCGTGGCCTCGTTGGCGGGGTTTGAAGACCCCGCCCTACAGCCGCAGGCATCTGGGACAGTCTCAGAGAACGCACTTACAGGCGTCGCCCTCGCCGCCGAATCGCCGGCTCCATTGGTCACCTCGGAGGCTGTGCAGGATGAGCCAACTGCAGCGGCGTCCAACGTGTTGGAACCAGGCTCGCTAGCCTCAATTGCCGTCTGGATCTATGCCGCCGGCATCATCGCTCTCCTGATGTACTGGTTCACCGAGCGCCGGCACCTTCGTCGCTTCATCCGGCATGCAACGGTCATCAACGAAGTGGAATGGACGCGCGTGTTCTCCGACTGCGCTCGTGCGATCGGAGTTTCTCGATCGGTCACCCTGCTCAAAAGCCGCGAACGCAATGTGCCCCTGGCATTCGGTACCCGTCGCCCGGCCATTGTGGTTCCCGCAATCGCCGAGACGTGGGACGAGGACCGGCGGCGTGCGGTCCTGCTGCACGAGCTGGCACACGTCACTCGTTTCGATTGCCTGATGCACGACATCGCCCTCGCTGTGTGCGCGATGTACTGGTTTCATCCTGCCGTCTGGTGGATTGCGAAACGCATGCGGATCGAGCGCGAGCTGGCCTGCGATGATCGCGTCATCACCACCGGGACCGAGCCTCGCGAATATGCGGGCCACCTTCTCGAAATCGCGTACTCGTTCGGCGGCCGGCGCGCGCCCGCGCTGGCGGTGTGCATGGCACGTCCCCGTCAGCTGGAGGGGCGGATGCTGGCAGCACTCGACGCCGCACGGAATCGCCGTCTTCCCTCGACGCGTGTTCGTCTCGCTGGCGCGTGCCTTGTCGTGTTGCTTCTCGCCGTACTTGCTGGCCTGCGCCCGGTCGTCACGACGGCCGAGGAACCGCCGTCGGTGTCGGAACAGCAGTGGCCTCGTGGGTCAAATGCTCGCGAGGTCGTGCACGCGGCGAAGACCGCGGTGCAGCAAGAGGTCCACGCGATCGCGCATCTCCCGGCCGCTGGGCTGAAACAGGTGCGCGCCGGGATGCGAGCCGCGCTGCGAACGGCGGCGTCTGGGTTCGGCCTTCCGCAGCAGAATGTGCCGGGCACGTGGGAAATCCGACCGAGCGAGACGAAAGGCATGGTTCATCTGCGAATCGTGGAACGGAATTCGTCGAGCGGCACGAACGTGCCGATCGATCTGCTCGAAGGGCTCACCGGTGCGCAGCTCACAGGAGCGGGCGGCCCCGTCCAGTTCAAAGTGCGGCGCGACGCCGGGACGTTTACGTTTGAAGGCGTGATCCGCAGCGGCGTTGGCGCCGGCACGTTTACCTTCATCGCCGATCCCGCATTCCCGGGCGGGATGGCCAAGCGCGGGTTCGCGAGCCCGACACCTGAGCAGCAGTACGAATTGGCACGCCACGACATCGGATACGCATTCATCGATGAATTGACGAAGCAGGGATATGGCAAGCCGCAGACGTCCGAATTGGTCCGCGCCGGCCAGCATGGCGTTCAGGCCATGTATCTGCGCGACATGGGAGCGCTCGGATATCGGCTTGGAACGCTCGACGCATTGATCACGCTACGCGATCACGGCGTCAGCCCGTCGTATGTTCGGGAGCTGGCCGACAACGGCTACAAAGGGCTACCGGCCGACACGCTTCGTCAGGCGCGTGATCATGGCGTCACTCCTGACTACGTGCGCGGCATGCGCGACGCCGGCTACACTTCGGTGCCAATGGAACAATTGATCAAGGTGCGAGATCACGGCGTCACACCGGAGTACGTGCGCGGACTCGGAGACGCTGGCCACCGCAACCTGCCGCTCGATCAGCTCGTGAACGTTCGCGACCACGGCGTGACGCCGGAATACGCGCGCGACATGCGCCAGCTTGGATACTCCGTGCCCATCGACGATCTGGTTCGCGCACGCGATCACGGCGTGAACGTGGACTACGTGCGCGAGATGAACTCACTCGGGTACGGCGGCCAGCCATTGGACGCGTTGATTCGCGTGCGCGATCATGGAGTCAGCGCCCAGTACGCGAAGGATCTGAAGGCGCTGGGCTACGACAAGCTGTCGCTGGACGATCTCGTCACGCTCCGCGATCACGGCCTGACCGCGGATCGGATCCGGTCTGCGAATTCCCGCGCCGGGACGCGGCTGCCGATCGACATGCTCAAGTCGCTCGCTGCAGGCGGGATGCGATAGCGCCCCACGAACTGCCGAATAGAAAGTGCTGTGATTCCGGAGGTCCTCCACGAAATATGGAGGCTCCTCCGGATCCCGCCGATCATCTCAAGAGCAAAAACTCCATTTCCTGCCTACAGTTAGGCCGACGACCCGTCGCCGCAGCACTCTGGCATCCGCCGTGCGGTACAACCTGCGATGCTCCGGCGCACGCCGTTATCACATGGTTATTATCGAAGGAGTTTTCCCATGAGGCAGTTGGTCCTGGTTCTGGCGGTGGTGGCCGCATCTCTCGTTGCCACGCCGGCTTTTGCACAGCGCGGTGAAGCCAGCGTGTTGGTTGGATGGACGTTTTCCGATGGCGTCACCGGCGATTCGATTCTCGCTGGCGACGGGAACCGGTACGACCGTGTCGATCCAAAGGATTCGTTCAAGTGGGGATTCGACGTTGGCGCATACACCAGCGATAACGTGCAGGTCGGGTTCCTGTTCGGTCAGCAAATGAGCAAACTGACCTTCGGCGGCACGAACACGGTGGAGGTCGGCGATCTCAAGATCAACACCTACCACGGATACTTTGCCTACAACTTCGGCGAGCGAGACGCGGCGACGCGCCCGTATGTCATGGTAGGCCTGGGTGCGACCAACTTTGCCAGCGTCGACTTTACGAGCCCGGGCGGCCGCGTCGGAACGACCGGAAGCGAAACGCAGTTTTCAACGACCTGGGGCGCAGGAGTGAAGTTCTTCGGATCAGGCAATATCGGCGGCCGCGCGGGCATTCAGTGGACACCGACCTACATCAAGTCGGATGCGGCCGGCTGGTGGTGCGATCCCTACTGGGGTTGTTACCTCACCGGCAACGCGCAGTACTCCAACCAGTGGGACTTCTCCGGTGGTATCACGTTCCGGTTCTGACTCAGCACGGATGCCACGGACGGTTCGTAGTTCGTTTATGGAGGCGCTATGAGGATCACGATGGCCGCGGCGGCCGTAGCCGCTCTGCTCGTTGCACCGGTTGCGATTGCGGCTCAGAAACCAGTCAGCGTGGCTGAGACGACGACCAAGACCGCCACGATTGTGGCGATCGACAAGACGTCTCGGATGGTCACGCTGCAGGGCAAGGAAGGATTGACGGTGGATGTCCTGTGTGGTCCCGAGGTGCAGCGGTTTGACGCACTCAAAGTCGGTGACACGGTGACATTCAGTTATCACGAATCGGTGGTCTCGGCAATCAGCCGGCCCGGTGAAAAGCCGAAGGACCCGCTCTCCACCAACGTCACGCGGACGCCTGGCGCCAAACCGGGCGGCACCGTTGCCCAGCAACTCAGCGCCACCGTTACGATCGAGGAGATCGATCCGAAGATTCCTTCCGTGTCGGTGAAGGCCGATGATGGAAGGCGAATGTCCTTCAAGGTCGAAGACAAGAAGAATCTCGACGGTTACAAGGTTGGCGACAAAGTCACGGTCACTTACACACAGGCGCTTGCCGTCAGTGTGAAGTAAGCCCCGCCAGAAGTTGGTGGCCGTCGCGTCCTGCGGCGGTCGCCAACACCTTCTCATCGAACCAGGACTGTTGAACGATCAGATGGTGATGAGCCCGTCACGCAGCGCGAGGCGGACGGCATCGGTGCGGTTCGATGCGCCAAGTTTGCCGAAGACCGACGCGAGGTGAAACTTCACCGTCTCGTCGCTGACCCCGAGCAGGCGCGCGATGGCTTTGTTGGGCAGGCCATCGGCAACAAGCTCGAGCACCTGCGTTTCACGTGGCGTCAACGGTTCAATCAGCCGGTCTTCGTCCTTGGCAGCGGGAATCAGCAGCACATACGCATTCGCGGCAGACGCGGCCGCTCGTCCCGCGCTCAGGGTCGAAGCTTCTCCGACGACGGTGACCTCACCAGATAGCTCTCGGAGGACTCGTGGTCTTCGTGACGCTGGCCCGACCAGGACGACACGCATATGATCAAGGACGCCGCAACGTGCGGCGCCGTCCCGCCTACCGCGGACGGCTCGCGACGATGACGTCAACCTCGCGCGGCACACCTCCGTGTAGCGTCTTCAATTGAATCTTCTGGCCGACCCGATCGCCCGTCAACCGATCCAGCAGATCCTCGGCTGATTCGATCCGCGCGCCCGCGAACTCCAGCAGGACGTCGCCAACGATGATCCCCGCCGTCTCGGCCGGGCTACCGGGCGTCACGCCAACGATCAGGAGCGCCCGCTCACGTCCATCGGTTCGGAAGGCAGTCGGAGCGTGAACCGGTTGGACAGCGACACCCATGAAGCCGCGGGAGCCGCCAGTCGTCACGATCTGCCGCGCCGACGCCCATGCGATTGACGCCGGAATGGCGACTGCGAATCCGCGAATGACGGCCGCGGTGGCAATGCCCGTGAGCTGACCCGACGCGTCGAACAGGCCTCCTCCGGCGAACCCGTCGTGCATTGGCGCAGTCACGCGAATGACACGCGCGATCTGACGGCGCCTGCCCGTTCTGAGCGGACCGCCGACAACGGCGACGATCCCGGCACTGGCGGTGAGAGCGTTGCTCCAGGAACGCGCCAGGGCGACGGCTATCTGCCCGACTCGTGGTTCGTTGTCGGCAATCGCCGGAGCCGCGACGTCCAGCTTTGTACTTGTCCGAAGGACGGCGACACTCGTCGCCGGATCCCATCCAATCATTTCTGCCTCAATCGGGTCGGCATCCCCGATTCTCACGCGCACACCGTCTTCTCTTCCGATGGCGCGTCCGGTCGTCAAAACTGTGTCGATGCCGTGAATGACTCCGCTCGCTGGTCTGCGCGAGCCGAGCACCTGCACGATGGCCGTTCCCTTGGCGGCGGCGAGGTCGGCGAGGTCGTTGGACAACGAGAGCAATGAAGAATTCGTCATGCAGCGATTGTGAACTCGGCGATGCCTCTCCCGGATCACCCGGACGGGGAGTATGTCGTATCCTTCGCGAGAAGCTCTGCCATGGTGTTGATGGCATCGACCATCAGGTCGGTCTCATGTTCGACCAGCGGGTTGATCACGCCTGCAATCGCGAGATGCGTCTGGCGAAGTGGCGGCAGCTGACGCGGAGCCCGCCCCTGGTCCACCGCCTCAGCCAGGATCGATAGACTGTCTTTCATCTCCGCAACCAGCGGTGCGAGTTTTGGAGACGGAGTCACGATGCCACGTTCCACGCCTGCGTGTAACGCAAGCGCTGCGAGAGCATTCCTTCGAATCGCTGCGAGGAGCCCCGTGGCGGCGCGAGGTTGGATTGCCGCCCTGCGGTTCGGTTCAACGAGCATCCGTTCGATGACCGCTTCGGCGTTTGAGCGCGCGCGCCGGGCGGCGCCGCGTAACCGCGTCAGGCGCGCCAGGTCGGCAGGCTTCGGATCGACGTAGGCGGCGAGCAATACACTCACATATACCGACTGCGCGTCGAACATCGCGGCCAGTGCCGAGCGAACGCTAGAGCCGGCCCAGGTTGGCCACGCGCCGTAGATTGCAAGGGCGATGCATCCGCCGGCGATGGTATCGATGGCGCGCAGCGTCACCGCCGCCATCTCACCGACTCCGCTGAGCATCAAGATGAATACGACATACCCGGTAATCGCGATGGTGAACAGGGTGTAGTTCATCCGGAATGTGGCGTAGCCGATCCACACGAACGCGAGGACCAGGAACGTCAGCCCTGCGGGGTTGGGATGCAGTTGCGTGACGAGCACGGTCGCGACGCCACCGCCGAGAATGGTGCCCGCCATCCGTGCCGCACCGCGCGCGAACGTTTCGTGGAAGTCCGGCCGCAGAACCAGCAGGGCCGTCATCGGCATCCAGTACCCACGCGGCAGTTGCATGACGCGATATATCGTCGTGGCCATGCCGACCGCAACGGTGAGTCTCAGCGCATGGCGGCAGGCGGTGGAGTGAAGCGAGAGGTTCGCACCGAGCGTCGTGATCGCGTCGCCGAGCGGCGGCACCGCGCGGAGCGGCGCCAGTCGAGACGGACCGGCCTCACGAGCCGTCATCGACGTCAGCATGCCGGCAGTCCGCCACGCGGCACGGATCTGTCCGAGCAGCGCGTCGATCTCAGCGGAACCGGGAAGCGTCGCGACGCAGGCGTCGATGGCCCGCCAGATCTCGCCGTCCGGGTCGGCCGGATCGCGTCCTTCGTCCAATGCGGCGGCAATGACGAGGAGCGCGCGGCCGCAGGCTTGCGGCAGCGACGCGCGACATGACGAGTCGGTGGCCGCGGTTCGCCGCTGCCACGAGGCAACGGCGGCAAGGCTGGCGCGAATTCGTTCCGCTTCGTCGAACAGCGCCTGGAACACGAGAACGTCGCTCGGCCGGGCAAACGGCTGCGGATCCTCTAACGGCGGCGCGAGTGCGGCGAACGTATGGGGTTCCGGCGCAACGCCGTCGGCGACAGCCAGGTTGTTGGCGTAGGAACCGAGGGTGCGGTACGCCGTGGCAATCGTGCGGCGTTCGACACTGAAGCGGCGCAGCGGCCAGATGGTGACAACCAGAACGGTCTGGATCACACCGCCGGCGAAGACGATGGCTGCAGCGCGCGCGGCGCCGCCCACGTCGGATGGAAATCCTGCGGCGATGAGTACGGCGACGCACGATTGAAGGCCAACAAATGCCGCCGCGGGTCCGACGGCGACCAGGAGGCCACTGATAAAAGCGGTCAGTGACGCGATGAGAATGGTGCCGGCATTCGAGTGACCTGCGAGGGATCCGGCGAAAATAGAGATCGCCATCGCGGCTGCCGCCGCCAACATCAGCGCCGCACGGCTCCGATACGCGCCCTGGAACGATCCGAACCCGACTGACACTGCGCCGACGGCGCCGAATGCACTGACTGATGGCTGGCGGAGCACGAGTCCGATCAGCAGCGGGATTGCCACGCCAACCGTGCAGCGAAGCGCCGCCATTCCTTCGTACTGCGACCAGTCGATGCGGACTGTCGGCGCGAGGATCTGGTGAAGCGTGGTCGGTTGTGGATTCACAGGTGCCAGCTACCAGTACACCATGAGCGAGACCCTGGAACTGGCAGTGGCCGTCAGTGTGCGGTATGCGTATGGCCGCGTGCGCCGTCCCGGAGTGCCTCCGACAGGGCGGCGGGATCGGTCCAGTCTCCCTCGAACCGGCGACCGTTCACGAAAAATGTCGGCGTGCCCTTTACCCCGCTTCGCATTCCGGAATGGACGTCGCGCTGAACGCGCGCGCGCCTTGCCGCCGTTGCCAGATCTTCGGCCACTGCAACCGGATCAACACCGGCCGCCGCCGCATACTCGATGAGGTCGTCTTCCTGCAGCGCGTCCTGGTTTTCAAACAGGAGGTCGTGCATTGTCCAGAACGCATCTTGACCGCCCCGAGCAGCCACGGCCTCGGCGGCTTCCGCTGCCGGTCTCGAGTGCGCGTGTACTTCGGCAATCGGAGAATTCCGGAATACGAATCGGACTTCGTCGCCAACATCCTCAAAGACCTGCTTGAGTACGACATGCGCGAGGCCACAGTGCCGGCACTCGTAGTCGCCATACTCAACCAGCGTGATCGGTGCATCGGCCGGGCCGCGCACATGATCGTCAGGACCAACTGGCCGGATGAGCACGGACGTCATCGCCGACCCGCCGGCGCTGTGCGGAAGCCGAATGATGAACTGACACAAACAGA
>DATJKH010000183.1:0-85662 GCA_035491715.1 Vicinamibacterales bacterium
GGTGACGGTGCCGTCGAACGATCGCGAATCGCCCCAGCTTTCGAGTGGGTGCGCGTCGGGAACGTTCCATTGGCAGAGAGAAGCCGTCTCGTCGACGTAGAGGCCGTGGTAAACGGAGAGATTGACCTTCTTCAGCTTCTCAGCAAACTTCAGGTCGACGGGAGCGGAGTAGACCGGGTTGAGCCCGCCAAGCATGACGAGCACATCCACCTGGCCCGCATCCATCGCTCGCACGAGATCGTTTAATGATGCAGTGTGATCGGTCGGTGCCGCCTCGATCGACGGGCCGTAAGTGACGGTCGATCCCACATTACCAAGCGCCTGATTGATCGAGCGTGCGAGCGTGTGGACCGACGCCGGCTGGTATTGGCCGGCGATGACGAGCGAACGCCCGCGGTGAGCCTGGAGGTCCTTCGCGATCGCTGCCAGCCACTTTCCGATCACGCTTGCCGGATCGGTAGCACCGGACGCTGGACCTGCGGGTGCGGGAGCGCCCACCGCTCCGGCAAGCTGACGGCCGAACCCCTCGACCTCGCTCGCCTTCATCGCCAGACGATGATCGGCCTTGGCGCCAGTTAAGGTCGGCGTGCTTTCGATCGCATACAGCCGACTCATTTCCTTCTGTTCTTCCGTGATGCGCCGGTGTGTGGCGAAGTCCTTCTGATAACGGACACTGCCGGGGCCGCAGGTGAGGAAATCGGCGTCGAGCGTCACGACGACGTCGGCTTTGTCGAAGTGATAGATCGCGTCTCCGCCGGCACCTTCGGCCAGGGCAGCGGCTCGCGCGCCATCGCTCGAAATGGGATCGTACTGATGCCACTTTGCCTGCGGAAACGTTGCGAGGACGCTGGCCATGACTTCCGCCATGGAAGGGGACGTGATCGGGCCGCTCAGGAATCGCAGCCCTGCTCCCTGTCGTCCTTTCTGTTGCGACCCGGCAGACAGCATCGCGCTGAAAAACAGGCCCCACGGCTTGATTTCGCCGCGGTTGGTGATGGCTCTGGCGCGATCGGGATCGTAGAGACCGAGAATGGCGGCCTGGGTGAACGTGTCGGTGGCGCCGAGGCTCGCCTGGTGCTCGGGGTTGCCTTCAATCTTGGTCGGATGCCCCATGTGGCTTTCGACCAGGACGGGATGGGCAACACCAGAGAACGGGATCGCGCTCGCGAAGAACAGCGGCCGGCCGGGAACGAGATCCTCAGGCTGGCGAACGTACGGAACGATCTCTTCGGTCGGCTGTTTCGTACACGCGCCGACGCCGGCCAGCGCCAGCGACGCACTCATCAACTTCAGGAACTGCCGTCGTCCCTTGGGATCGTTCCACTCAGAGGCCTGCTCCGGAAATTCGCGATGCAGATACTCACGGAATTCCGGCGTGTCGGCGAGCTCGCCGAGGCTGCGCCAATACACGCGCCCGTGCGAGCCGGCAAGACGGGATTTGATAGAAGAAGACATTCGTTAGCTTCCAGCCTACCGATGACACGTCGAACAGCTGGTCAACTGTTCTGGACCCGCGATTTTGTATTCCTTCATCAAGCGCTCGCCGAGATCCGGTTCGTTGGCCGGCGGCTCCCACGCCATGTTGTAGACCTGATCGCGCGGCCGCAGATTCGGAGCCGGATTCCGGTGGCAGTTGACGCACCAGTTCATCTGCAGGTTTGCCTGCTGATACATGAGCGGCATCTTGTCGACGCGGCCGTGGCAGGTCGCGCAGCCGACGCCTTTTCTCACGTGAATGCTGTGGTTGAAGTACACGAAGTCGGGCAGATCGTGAACGCGCGTCCAGTGAAGCGGCTTGTTGTCGCGGAAGCTCGCGCGCACGGGCTCGAGAATTGGCGCCGTCGTCCAGAGCTGCGAGTGGCAGTTCATGCACGTTTTGGTCGGAGGAATGTTGGCAAACGCGGATTCCTCGACGGAGGTGTGGCAGTAGCGGCAGTCAATGCCTTCACCGCCGACGTGATGCGCGTGGCTGAACTGGACCGGCTGCTCGACGGGCATGTTCTGGTTCGTGTTGTAGCCGGAGAGGTGAAGCAATCCGACCACGCCGCCAAGGGTGGCGGCGAGGACAATCGCGGCCAGAATGCTGAGTCGGGAGTAGATGTTGGTGGTGCGATGAAAGATCTGACTCATCGTGTCGAAACTCGCACGGGCGAACTCCCAAGAGCCTACTCGAAACCGGGGCGTTTACAGAAGTGGCGACGTTTGAACGCGCGCCACGCTATAGCGCGGCTGTTGGCGTCGGCCCGGCCGCCTTAATAATGTGAAACTTTTCACAATGTTGTCAAATACGCAGCTTCCAGCTCCCAGCCTCCAGCTTCCAGTGAGTTTTTTCGAACAGTCGCTCGCCCTTCGCCGCAAACACCCGCAACTGATAATCTCTCCAAGTCTCCGACGCTAACAGCTGAAAGCTGGGTAGCTGACAGCTGGACGCTGACATCAATGTCTAACGCCATTTCACTCACTGGTGTCACCAAGCAATTCAACGGCACCCGCGCCGTCGACGAATTGTCGCTGTCGGTGCCGGCCGGCTCGATTTACGGCTTCATTGGCCCGAACGGATCCGGAAAGACGACCACGCTCAGGATGATCATGCACATCCTGTTGCCGGATCGCGGCGAGATCGAAGTGTTGGGATCGCGCGATACAGCCGCGGCGCGGGACAGAGTCGGCTACCTGCCGGAGGAACGCGGACTTTACAAGAAGATGACGATCCGCCGTTTGCTCCGTTATTACGGACGCTTGAAGGGCGCGTCGATCTCGGACATCGATGCCGCCAGTGACTATTGGATGGGCCGCATGGAGTTGCCCGGCTTGCTCGATCGTCAGATCGAAACGCTCTCGAAGGGCATGTCTCAGAAGATCCAGTTCGTGGCCGCCGTCATCGCCAATCCCGCACTCCTAATCCTCGACGAGCCATTCTCCGGACTCGATCCCGTGAACGCACATGTGCTCAAGGATGCCGTGCTCGAGATGCGTCAGCGCGGTGCGACCGTGGTGTTCAGCACACACGACATGGCGACCGCCGAGCGAATGTGCGACCGGATTTTCATGATCTTCCGCGGCCGCAAGGTGCTCGATGGCACGCTGGAGAGCATCCAGAGCGAGTACGGCGCAGATACCGTGCGACTACGGACGTCGCAGGGCGCGGCCGCGCTGGTCGATATGCCGGATGTCGAAGCGGTGAATGACTTCGGACAGCTGCAGGAAGTTCGGTTGAAGGGCGACCCGCAGGCGTTTCTCGCACGGCTGGCCGCCCGCGCCAGCGTCTATCACTTCGAAGTGACCCGCCCATCGCTGCAGGATATTTTCGTTCGCATCGCGAAGCCTTGATATGCGCAAAGCCCTGATCGTCGCTCAATCCGAATTCGTCACCCTCGTAAAGAGCAAGGCATTTCTGGTCGGCCTGATCTTGATGCCGGTTGTGATGGGGACGTCGATCATGCTCGTGCGAGCGACGAAGGATGCGACCGACATGAAAGATCGGACGTTCGCCATCGTTGACTATACCGGCGTCGTCGCCGAGCCGTTCAAGGCGGTGGCGAACTTGTACAACTCCGGCACGCCGTCAGCAATGGATACCGTGCTTCCGCGAAAAGGGGCGCGCTTCATCCCCGTCGAGATCAAACCATCCGAAGGCAACCCGGAAGAACTCCGACTCGATCTCTCGAACCGGGTACGCAAGCAGGAACTGTTCGCCTTCGTCGAGGTTCCCGCCGAAATTCTCGATCCTGCCTCGACGACGTCGATTCGCTACTACTCGGATCACCCTTCGTACAACGCCTTGCCGCAGTGGCTGCGCGCGACGATCAATGCGGTTGTGCTCAACGAGCGGTTTCGCCGTGCGTCAATCGATCGAGCGCTGGTGGTCCGTTTGACGAAACAGGCACCGATCGACGAGCTCGGACTGTTCGAGCGTGGGGCTGATGGTGAGATCAAAGCCGCCGAGGAAGTGAACGCCGCGCGCGCCTATGGCATTCCCGTCGCGGTCCTCGCGCTGATGTACATCACCATCATGACCAGTGCCCCGCAGCTGCTGAACAGCGTGATCGAAGAAAAAATGAGCCGCATCAGCGAAGTCCTGATCGGGTCGGTGACCCCGTTCGAACTGATGATGGGGAAACTCCTCGGCGGTGCGGCGACGTCGATTGTTCTCTGCGGGATCTACATCGCCGGCGGGTTGATTGTCGTTCAATACTGGGGAGGTTACGCGAGCGCCGTGACGCCGTCGATCCTCGGCTGGTTTCTGCTGTATCTCACGCTCGCGCTCTTTATCTTTGGCTCGCTGTTTGTCGCGATCGGCGCCGCCTGCAACGATCTCAAGGACTCACAGAACATGATGACGCCGGTAATGTTGCTGGTGATGATCCCGGTCTTCACCGCCGGCACCGTGCTCCGGGCACCGGACGGAACGTTGGCCACCGTCCTGTCGCTCGTCCCAACCGCCGCACCGTTCCTGATGCTGCTGCGGATTTGTCTTCAGCCTGGTCCGCCGATGTGGCAGATCGTCGTGTCGGTCGTCATCATGACGTGCACCGCGCTTGCCGTGGTATGGGCCGCCGGGAAGATCTTCCGCACAGGCCTGCTCATGCAGGGCAAATCGGCGACACTGGGTGAGATGGTGAAGTGGGTGACCGCGAAATAGCCCATGCTACGATTTTGAATGCGTTCCTCGAGTAATCCCTCGCGTTCGATCAGCGCCGCCGCCGTCTTCTGCCTGATCGCCGCCGCCGCTTCGGCGCAGCAGCCGGTCGAGTACCGGGTTTCGTTTCCCGCGCCGGAACATCACTATGCGCAGGTCGAGGTCACGTGGCCCGCGGTGACGGCGACGACGCTGGAAGCGCGGATGAGCCGATCGTCGCCGGGCCGCTATGCGGTTCACGAGTTCGCCAAGAATGTGTTTGACGTGCACGCCTTTGACGGCAAGGGCCGGGAGATCACGCCGTCGCGGCCGAACCCGTCTCAGTGGAATGTCACCGGCCACGACGGCACTGTCCGAATCGTCTACAAGGTGTTCGGCAACCATGTCGACGGCACGTATCTCGCCGTTGACCAATCGCATGCGCACATGAACATGCCGGCGACGCTCATGTGGGCACGCGGTTTTGACATGCGGCCCGTCCGCGTCACCTTCCAACCACCTTCCCGCTCTTCGTGGAAACCCGCGACGCAGCTTTATCCAACATCCGATCCCTGGACCTTCACCGCCCCGAATCTCCAGTACTTAATGGATAGTCCGACCGAACTCAGCGACTACACGCTGCGATCGTTTACGGTTCGTAACTCGGACGGGAAGGAGTTCACCATCCGGACAGCGGTCCACCATGACGGCGATCCATCGGTCATCGACGAGTACGTCGCCGGCGCGGAGAAGATCGTCAACGAGGCCGCCGCGGTCTTCGGCGAGTTCCCCGCCTACGACACCGGGACATACACGTTCCTCGGAGACTATGTGCCGTGGGGAGGTGGCGATGGTATGGAGCATCGCAACAGCACCGTCGTTGCGTCAGCGACCTCGTTCAGGAATCCCCAGGCGGTACGCGGCGTACTCGGGACGCTCTCGCACGAGTTCTTCCATTGCTGGAACGTTGAGCGCATCCGGCCGAAGACGCTTGAACCATTCAACTTCGAAGAGGCGAACATCTCCGGTGAGTTGTGGCTCGCGGAAGGTTTCACGCAGTATTACGGCCCGCTGATCATGACCCGCGCGGGATTGTCCCCACCCGATGCCGCGGCGCTTGTACGGAACGCCGTCGTGGTGATCAACAGCCCCGCACGTCAGTTTCGCTCGGCGGTCGAGATGAGTCAGATGGCGCCGTTCAGCGACGCGGCCGTGTCCATCGACGAAAACAATCTCGGTCCCACCTTCATCTCGTACTACACATACGGTGCGGCAATTGCGACGGCGCTCGATCTGAGTCTCCGCGATCGATCGAATGGCAAGATCACACTCGACGACTACATGCGAGCGATGTGGATCGCTCACGGAAAACCTGACGGCCCAAGCCCCGCGATGATCGCCAGGCCTTACACGCTGAAGGATGCGCGCGATCGGCTGGCGGAGGTTTCAGGCGATCGAAAGTACGCTGACGATTTTTTCGACAGGTACATCGAAGGGCGCGAAATACCTGACTACCAGAAGCTCTTTGCTCGCGTTGGGCTGGTTTTGCGCAAAACCAATCCTGGCGGCCCGTGGGTGGGCGTGCTGGATCAGGGTTTCGGAGCAGGCGGACGAGGCCGACGCGGCCGTCCGCCCGCGACGCCAGGTGCAACCGCCACCGGCGTTCCCGTGCAGGCGCTGGTCAATTGGGGAACACCGGCATTTCAAGCCGGTATCGAGGAGGGTGACGTGCTGACATCCGCGGACGGCCGGCCGATTGCGACGATCGAGGACTGGCAGGCTGCGGTGCGTGCTCACAAGCCCGGCGACTCGATGTCGGTTGAATTCACCCGTCACGGTACGACAGGGAAAACGGTCATCGCCGTTGCGCAGGACCCAACAGTCGAGGTTGTCGGGATCGAATCCACAGGAGCGGCGTTGTCGGCAGATCAAAAGATGATGCGAGACGCGTGGTTAGAATCAAAAAGGCGCCCGTAGGCCGCGTGTTCATATCCCGGCATCGAAAAAAGATGCTTGTAGGGCGGGGTCTTTAGGCCCCGCCACGGCGTCCATAAAAGAAGTGGTTGGCACGACCATCAAGCACTATCGGGTCGACGAACGCCTTGGGGCGGGCGGCATGGGAGAGGTCTATCGCGGTGAAGACACGCGACTTGGCCGGCCAGTCGCGCTGAAGTTTCTTCCCGCGTCCCTGAAGTCGGATCCGGAGAGCCGCGCACGGCTCCTGAACGAGGCGCGCGCAGCCTCGATCCTACGGTCGCCGAATATTGCCGTCACCTACGACATCGGTGAAGAGGGTGGCACCGATTTCATCGTGATGGAGTACGTCGACGGCGAACTGCTCTCGTCGCGGGTCAGCCGCGGCGCGGTCCCGGTGCGCGAAGCGATCGAGATTGGGATCCAGGTCGCGGACGCACTCGACGAGGCACACGCGCGCGGCATCATTCATCGCGACATCAAGAGCGCGAATCTGATGCGAACCGAGCGGGGACTGGTGAAGGTTCTCGACTTCGGACTTGCGAAGTTCGTCGCCAATGGCACCGCGCGCGATGTCACGCAGGCGCAGATGACGATGGCCGGGATGGTGGTCGGCACGGTGTCGTACATGGCGCCAGAGCAGGCGCTGGGACGACCCGTCGATCATCGAATCGATCTGTTCTCGCTCGGGGTCGTGCTGTTCGAACTGCTGACCGGGCGGATGCCGTTCGAAGGAACCACGCCAACGGAAATCATCGACCACATCTTGCACGAAATACCGGCTTCCCCTTCGCGCTATACGGCGGCGGTGCCCGCGTCGCTCGATGCCATCATTGCGCGCGCGCTCGAGAAGGATCCCGCGTTCCGCTACCAGCATGCGTCGGAAATGTCGCGCGACCTCGGTCAGGTAGCGGAAGAGATCGACAGCCTGACGGCCGGTCGAATCACTCGAACGACCTCCGCAGTCACAGCCGGCCCGGTCGAAAAGTCTGTCGCGGTGATGACCTTCTCCAATATCACGCGGGAGCCGACAGACGACTGGATCGGTACCGGCATCGCGGAAACGGTGAGTTCGGACCTGAAGAACATTCACGGGTTGACCATCATCGGCCGTGCCCGCGTCTACGACGCGTTGCGGAACCTGAGCAGCGATGCGCACCTGAAGGACTCGCTGGCGATCGATATCGGCCGCCGGCTCGGCGCGACGTGGGTGGTGGTCGGGGGGTATCAGCGCATCGGGTCGGTCGTCCGCATCACGGCGACGGTCGTCGAGATTGCGACGGGTGCCGTAACCAGGACCGTCAAGGTCGATGGCAAGATCGACGATATCTTCGAGCTGCAGGACAAGATTGTCTTTGAGGTCAGCCAGGGACTGAACGTCGCGTTGCGCGGGACGGAGATTGCCGACATCGAGCGGCAGGAGACCAACTCCGTCGCAGCGTATGAGAGCTACGCGCGGGGGATGATGAACCTTCGCCAGGCGACGCGTGATTCGATCGATCGCGCCATCGCCGCCTTCGAAGACGCGACCAGGCATGATCCGGAGTACGCGCGTGCGTGGGCCGCGCTCGGCGGCGCCTATGGTCTCAAGGGCAATTTCCTCAGCATGCCCGAAATGGTGAACCAGGCGATCGAACTGGAGCGCCGCGCGGTGGCGATCGATCCAGATCTTGCCGACGCGCATATGTGGCTCGGTGGCAGTCTCCTCTCCACCGGCCGGACCGACGAGGCGATCGCGGAAATTCGAGAAGCGTTGCGGCTCGATCCTGAAAACGGCCAGGCCTACCAGAGTCTCGCGCGCGCCTACTGGGTCGGGCTCGGCGATTTCAAGTCGGCGATTCCACTCTTCGAGCGAGCCATCGACCTGAATCCCGAGGCCGGCTATTCGTATTTGCAGTTGTCACTGCTCCTCGCCTGGGATGGCCAGCTCGACCGGGCGGAAGAGATCAGCCGCCGTGCCGTGGAACTGCAGGAACAGTACATCTCCGGCAATCTGGGACTGCAGATCGTCGGCGCACACGCGCGTCTTGGCTACATCTACTACTTGAGAGCGGACTACGCCGGAGCGATTCGCGAGTACGAACGCGAGATGGCGTTCATCGGCGCCGGCGATCACGCATTGCGCGATCGCACACTGCTCGAGCTCAACGTCAAGATTGGAGCGGCGTATCTCCGCCAGGGGCGCAAGGACGACGCGGAGCGCCATTTCGCTCGCGCACTCAAAAGCTTTGATTCGCGCGTCGCGACCGGTGCTGACGATCCCTTCACGCGCTATTACGTCGCCTGCCTGCATGCGCTTCGTCACGATCGCGAACATGCGATCGCGTCGCTCGAGCGCGTCGCCAAGAGCTTGCCGAAACTCACGGCCTCACGCGCGCGCGTTGATGTCGATCTGGAATCGCTGCGCGACGATCCCCGTTTTCAGAGATTGCTTCGCGGCTGATCGGATCTCGATCCCTCCGACCACGCCAGTTCAGCTCGGCGAAAACTGCTGCGCCACGGCGGATGCGTCCAACTACGCCTACACGTCGTTGTCCGGCGATGGGTCGATCGTGGCCAGGGTCGCATCGGTTCAGAACGGAACGGAGACGGTTCCAATGAGTACCAACCTGTTCATTGGTCTTGCGGTGACGAGCGACAGCACGTCACCGGCGACCGCGGGCATCGATGGTGTCGTTATTCAATGATGATTGGTGGTAGATCTTGACGGGTGCCGCTCCCGTCCTTGATGTACGACGTGGTCATCGTGGGTGCCGGACCGGCCGGGCTGAGCGCTGCGCTCATGCTCGGCCGCTGCCGTCGCACCGTTCTCGTTTGCGATAACGGGCGCCCGCGAAACGCCGCTTCACGCGCCCTCCACGGCTACCTCACGCGTGACGGCATCGATCCGAGAGAGTTTCGGTCCATGGGGCGCGACGAACTGCGCCAGTACGAAACAGTCGAACTCCGCGACGTCGCCGCCACTGACGCACAGTGTGAGGCGAATGGACAGTTCCGCGTGACGCTGGCCGACGGCTCGCTGGTGCGGGCGAGAAAGCTGCTGGTGGCGACGGGCGTCTGCGACAATCTGCCTGACGTGCGGGGGATCCAAGAGTTCTACGGGCGCAGTGTGTTTCATTGTCCATACTGCGATGGATGGGAACTTCGCGATCAACCGATCGCGATCCATGGACAGGGGGATCGAGGCGTCGGTCTCGCGCTCGAACTCACGGCATGGAGTCACGATCTCGTCCTCTGCACGGATGGCGCGGCTGAAATCAGCGAGGACGATCGTGCACGACTGACACGCAACGGGATCGCGATTCGCGAAGAACGTGTGACCGCTCTCGAGGGCCGCGACGGCATTCTGGAGCGAATCCTCTTCAGCGCCGGCGATCCGCTGCCTCGGCGTGCCATGTTCTTCACCGCCGGGCAGTTCCAGCGATCGGAATTGGCCATCCGTCTCGGTTGTGAGTTCAACGACAAAGGGACGGTGCGAACCGGCAAGTATGAGTCGACCCATCTTCCGGGTCTCTACGTCGCCGGCGACGCGTCGCGCGCCGTCCAGTGGGTCATCGTCGCCGCGGCGGAGGGGGCGGAGGCCGCGTTTGCGATCAACACCGACTTGATCAAAGAAGACTTGAAGTAACCGACGTAAATTCCCTCCCGCCAATACCAGATTGGACTGCTCCCGGCACGTTTGGACTGCACGATTCTGGTGGTTCGTCCCACAAATCAGCCCATAATCCACAATCTGGCCGCCAACCAATCGGTCATTGGACATCGCATAATGGAGTGCGTACGGTCCACACTTCGAGGTCCGGGAGGAATGATGTTTCAGCAGATCGAGCGTCAGTTCATGCGGACCGCGCGGCCGTTATATGGCCATCTGGTCAACCTGTTCGAAGCGGCAATCGCCCGCGGCGAACTTCCCTCTGGATCGCGATTACCGCCCGAACGCGAGTTGGCCGAGCGGCTTGGAATCAGCCGCACCACCGTCGTCAGCGCGTATCGAGAGCTCGAATCGCGCGGCCTTTTACGCGGCTATGTCGGACGTGGCACGTTCGTGTGCGCGGCACCCGAGCCGAGCGGCACGCCGTTCGCCTGGCGCGGGAAGATTGCATCAGCGGCACTGCGTTCGAGCGACTCGACACTGCGCGATGCCATCCGCCACTCATCGGATGCGCGTCTGCTCTCGCTTGCGGCGGGCGAGCCGGCCATCGACTGTTTTCCTACCACGGCATTTCAGCAGGCCATCGATCACGTCTTGAGGCGTGATGCGGATGCGGTATGGAGCCACGGCCCCACGGAAGGGCAACCGGTGCTCCGCGAAGCGATCGCGGAAAGGTTCCGGGTGCCGGCCGAGAGTGTGCTGATCCTCGCCGGGGCGCAGCAGGGACTCGATCTGCTCGCCCGCTGTCTGGTCGATCCCGGTGACGCGGTGATCATCGATCGTCCAGGGTATCTCGGCGCGATTCAGTCGTTCCGCGCAGCCGGTGCGAAGCTCATCGGATGGGATGTCGCTCGCGCGGAGATCGACGAGCTCGAGGATCTCGTGCTGCGTTATCGACCGAAGCTGATTTATACGAACCCGACCTTCCAGAATCCGACCGGCACGACCATGCCGATTCGGACGCGCCGGGAAATGTTGAAACTTGCAGAGCGGTATCGTGTGCCGATCGTCGAAGACGCGACCTACGGCGAGCTGTACTTCCACGAAGCGCCGCCGCCATCGCTTCGCGATCTCGATGCGTCGAACCTGGTGATTCATCTGAACAGCTTTTCGAAAGTAATGGCTCCGGGACTGCGGCTCGGCTGGCTCTCGGCGGCGCCATCGATCATCGATCAAATCGCGATCATCAAGCAGCGCCTGGATCCGCATACCCAGAACCTCGTGCAGTTTGCGATGGCGCGGCTCCTTCGACAGGGAAGCTTTGAGGCGCACTTGAAGACGCTCCGTCAGGAACACTCGCGTCGATGTGCGCTGATGGTTGCGGCGATCCAGCGACACGTCCCGTCTGGTACGCTGAGGTTTGCGCGGCCGCACGGTGGACTCTACCTGTGGTGCCGCCTGGTTCCCGGTGTCAGCTCGCGGGCGTTGCTCGATACGGCGCTCACGGCGGGCGTCGCGTTTATTGCCGGGGACGCCTTCTATCCAGATCCCGCTGGCGAATCCGAACTGCGGCTGTGCTTCTCGAGCGTGATGCCGGCGACCATCGAAGACGCAGTGCGGCGATTGTCGAGTTGTCTGCCGGTGTCTGCTGAACGGCGTCAACTGCGTCCGATCGCGTGAACGATCCGCGTGGAGGAGTCTGTGTCCGAAACGGAACGGCTCCGGCGAGAGCTGGAGACGACGATGGACGGCGATCCGTGGTATGGGTCTGCCATTGCGCGGATTCTTGACGGAGTTGACGCTCCGAGTGCAGCGGCACATCCAATTAAAGGGGCTCACTCTATCTGGGAACTCGTCTTGCACATGACCGCGTGGGTGAACGAGGTCCGGCGACGGCTCGAAGGAGGCACGCACGGCAACCCCTCGGAGGGAGATTGGCCGCGCGTTGGCGAGACGACGCCGGACGCGTGGAAGCAGGCAATCTCGTCACTCCGCCGTGCGCATGCTGAGCTCGCGCGAACACTGGCAGCGACTGATGAGGCCGACCTCGCGCGTCAGGTCGCCGGCGGCCAGGTTGATGCGACCGGCAAGCCGGTGACGCTGTACCAGACGGCGATCGGGATCCTGCAGCACGACACATATCATGCAGGGCAAATCGCGTTGATAAAGAGAGCTCTGAATCGCTAATCACTAATCACTGATCGTGAATCGCTAATCCTCGAATCCCGAATCCCGAATCCCGAATCCTGGAATCCTGGAATCCTGGAATCCTCGAATCCTCGAATCCTCGAATCTTGGATCCTGAAATCCTCGGATCCCGGACAACGGATCCCGGACAACGGATCTCGGGCAACGGCCCGGCACATGGAGAGGCATATGGTGAAAGATCCAGTCTGCGGAATGACCATCGACGAAAAGACGGCAAAGGGACAGAGCGAGTACAAAGGTCAAACGTATTATTTCTGCGCGCCAATCTGTAAGACGAAGTTCGATCAGGACCCTGCGAAGTACGTGAAGAGCTGAGCGCTACTTTGTCGTGCTGGAATCCCGACCAAAGATGACGCCAGGCGCAAGTTTCCAGTTGGGGTCGAGTGCGCGTTTGACGGCACGCATTTCGTCGACGCCGCGTTCACCGTACAGCTGGATTAGCAGCTGCTGCTTGACGGGATTGCGCCCCACGCCGTGCTCGGCGAGCGGACATCCGCCGAGGGCAGCGGCTGCTCGTCCGAAGTCGAGGATCGCCTCCTTGCCCCTGACGACGTCGTCGTAGCTCCGCGGAATCACGTTCGGGTGCACGTTGCCATCGGAAATGTGCCCCCAGACTGCGTAATCGAGACCGCGCGATTCAAAGCCTCGACGGTAGGTCTCCATCATTTCGGCGAAGCGATCGACCGGCACGATCATGTCAGCGGCAGTCTTTTCAATCTGCGGATGGACGTCACGCTTGGCGACGCCCACTCGACGGTTGACGCCCGCGGGGACTGCCTCGCGGATCGCGATCAGCTGTTCGGCCCGGCGCCGATCACCGGGCAGCGCCAGTTCCGTGGCGTCGAGAGCGTCATGCGCATCCAGCAGACGGCAAAAACGCACCAGCGCGCCGTCCCGCGAGCCGGGAGAGAGCGCCTCTGCAATCTGCTCGTAGGCCTCTGCCGGCGTTGTCTCCGGCGGAAGTTCGAGTTGCGCGAGGAGCGCGACTGCCGCATCTGGCGGAAGTACAACGTCGTTGCGGACGTCGGCGCCATCTTCGCGAATGATGGTTATCGAGCGTGCATCGACGTTCTCGATGGCAGCCGCGTTGATGCCACAGCGGTCGCCGGTGCGCCACGTTTCCCGTGACGCGTCGCGGAGAGCGAGAACGAGTTGGAGTGCCTGACGCTCGGATCGACAGGAGATCAGCGCCAGCGCCGATTGTGGCGTGGGCGACAGAACGCGGAAGGTGACCTCTGCCACCACGCCAAGGGTTCCCTCGGCCCCAATAAAGAGATCGACGAGATCCATGTCACGAGCCGCGTAGTAGCCGGCCGACCGCTTTGCGACATTCGGCATACTGTAGGACGGCAGTGGAATGCGGACGCGGCCACTGTTGGTATCGAGCTCGAAACATCCGTTCTTTGCGCCGTGCATACCGCGGCGCAACTCGAGGATCGTCCCATCGGCGAGAACGACGACGAGCCCAGCCACCCATTCACGCGTGCTGCCATACTTGAATGTGGCGGCGCCCGCCGCGTTTGTCGAGACGATTCCTCCAGCGCACGCCCCGGTGAAGGTCGGTGCGGGTGGGAACCACGCGGCGCGCAGCGCGAGTTGCTCCTGCATGGACGCCACGGTCACGCCCGCCTGCACGGTGATACTGTCGGGTGATTGATCGACCACTCGTGTCATTCGCGACGTCGAGAGGATCAAGTCCCCCATCGGCGTCGCCCCGCCAGTGAGTGATGATTGCGCCCCAATCGGCAGGACGGTTTTCGCGGCGGACAGGACGGCCGCGATCTCGTCGGCGGACCGCGGATGCACGACACCGACAGCATGGCCTCCCGGGTAGTGGGCGGCATCTTCGAGAAACCCATCAGGTTCGCCGCGTTCAAGATCCATAGAATGCCGCCGCTCGTTGGAAGCCTTCACTCACAATAACAACGAGTGAAGTATTATCCGGCTGTATGGCACACCGCTTCACGGTGGGCGTGGAAGAAGAGTTTCAGATAGTCGACCCGCACACGTGGGAGCTGCGGTCGCATGTCTCCGAGCTGTTGGCCTCCAGCGCCCCCGCCCTCGGTGAGCAGATCAAGCGAGAGCTCCATCAGTCCATTGTCGAGGTCGGCACCCGGATCTGTCTGAACGTGCCGGAGCTTCGCGAGGAAATCTTTCGCATCCGACGCGAGCTGACCGGCGGTGCCGAACGTGTCGGCCTTGCTGTCGCCGCCGCGGGTACCCACCCTTTCTCGCACTGGAAGGATCAGATTCTCTCTCCCGGCGTCCGCTACGACAGCATCGTCGAGGAGCTTCAACAGCTGGCGCGGTCGTTGTTGATCTTCGGGCTTCACGTGCACGTCGCTGTTCCCGACAATCAAACGGCGATTGATCTCATGAACGCCGCGCGCTATTTCCTGCCTCATCTGCTGGCGCTGTCCACGAGCTCGCCGTTCTGGATGGGACGCGATACGGGACTGAAATCGTACCGGACGACGATCTTTCGCCGCTTTCCCCGTACCGGTGTGCCGGATCACTTCGGATCGTGGAGCGAGTACGACAACTACATCAAACTGCTGATCGACCTGCACTGCATCGATGATGCACGGAAGATCTGGTGGGATGTCCGGCCGCATCCGAGCTTCGGAACGCTGGAGTTTCGGGTGTGCGACGTTCCGACGCGCCCGGAGGCGGCGGTGATGCTCGGCGCGCTGGCCCAGGCGATCGTCGTGAAGCTGCACAAACTGTACTCGCGCAACCTTGGCTTCCGGCTCTATCGGCGAGCGTTGATCGAAGAGAACAAGTGGCGGGCGGCGCGATGGGGTATCGACGGCAAGTTGATCGATTTCGGCAAGCGCGCGGAAGTGCCGATGCGCCAGCTCGCGCTTGAACTGCTCGAGTTCGTCGACGATGTGGTCGATGAGCTGGAGAGTCGAGACGCCGTTGAGTACGTGCATACCGTGCTCCGCGAGGGGACCAGCGCGGATCAGCAGCTCGCCGTGTTTCGCGAAACGGGAGATCTGAAGGCGGTCGTGCAGCATATCGTCAACGGAACTCGCGCCGGCGTCGACCGCGTCGAGACGCATGCCACGGACAAACACGGATAAATTGGCCACGGATGAACACGGATAAATTGGCCACGGATGACACGGACCAACACGGATAGAACATGACTGCCAAAGCGAGTGCGCCGAAGCCGATTGGCCTTCTTGTCGGCCGCGAGTACAGCTTTCCACCGGCGTTCATCGCCAGGGTGAACGAGAAGGGGGCGCCGCACGGCATCACGGCGGAAATGGTGAAGTGGGGTGGAACGAGGATGACCGGCGATGAGAATTATTCGGTCATCGTCGATCGCATTTCCCACGAAGTTGAGTACTACCGCGGCGCATTGAAGCATGCCGTGCTCCAGGGCGCGTATGTCATCAACAACCCGTTCTGGTGGACGGCCGACGACAAGTACTTCAACTACTCGGTGATGGCCAAGCTCGGTTGCGCGATTCCGAAAACCGTGCTGCTGCCGCAGAAGGGCTATCCGAAGGACATCGATCTCACGCCGGAATCACTGCGCAATCTCGAATACCCGATCGATTGGGATGCGCTGCTCGATTACGTCGGGAGACCCGCGATCCTCAAGCCATATTCCGGCGGCGGGTGGAAGCACGTGTACAAGGTCAACGATCGGCGCGAACTGCTCGAGGCGTACGACGGTACGGCGCCGTATTGCATGACCCTGCAGGAGTTCATCGACTTCGAGTCGTACGTACGATGCTTCACGTTTGGAAAGACGGATATCACGCCGGTCAAATACGATCCGCGTGAGCGGCGGTATCTCGTCGAGCATGCCTACTTATCCCCCGAGCTGGGCAGCCGCGTCGTCCGCGACGCGCAGACGATCAATCAGGCGCTCGGCTACGAGATGAACACGATTGAGTTCGCGGTGCGCGACGGCGTCCCCTACGCAATCGATTTCTTGAATCCGGCGCCCGACTTCGAGCGCGATCGCATCACCGACTTCTACTTTTCTCATGTGCTCGAGAAGATGAGCAATCTGGTCATCGATCGGGCGCTGAACCCCGATCCGACGCGCAGTTGGCCGCGCTGGGAAGAGATGCTCGGCATTGGTGCGGCTGGTGGCTTCGTCAGCTCGCCACGCGCAGCCGTCGCAAAAACGTGAATGAACGCGATCGACACGTGGCACTCGCTGCTCGGTCCCGACGTCGAGATGAGCCGCGCCTATACCGAGGAATTTGCGGCCTCGATGCGCGCGCGGAAACTGACGTTTGGCGATCGGGTGCACTGCCCGTTTCTCCGCCCGTTCTTCCTCACTGAATCGGACGAATCGCGGATGCGCGTCGCCGCTGAGACGATAGCGGCGCTCGGAGAGCGTGTCATCGCCGCGGCGCTCCAGTCGCCCGGGCTGTTCAATCAGCTGGGACTGACTGAGTCGGAAGTGCGTCTGGTGCGTTTGGATCCCGGCTACGAGCGCGCGAGCACCGCGTCGCGTCTTGATGCGTTCCTCCTCCCCGAATCCTTGCGCTTCGCCGAGTACAACGCCGAGTCGCCCGCGGGTCTCGGATATACCCAGCGTCTCTGTGAACTCTTCGAGGAGATGCCGGCGATGCGCACGTTCCGGCAGGGGCGGCGTGTGCGGTTCAACGCGACGATCGAGCCAATGCTCGACGCGCTGGTCGCGAGCTACCGTGAGTGGGGCGGAGCCGCCGATCCTCCGACGATCGCGATTGTCGATTGGCGCGAGGTCCCGACCTGGAGCGAGTTCGAGATTCTCCGTGATGCGTTCACGGCCCGCGGGGTGCCGACGATCGTCTGCGATCCGCGCGAGCTGACGTTCGACAACGAAGCGCTCACCTGCGGTGCGACGCGGATCGATCTGGTGTACCGGCGCGTTCTTATCAACGATATTGTGGCGCGTTCAGAGGACTGCGCCGCGCTGCTGAAGGCCTATGAGAAGAAAGCCGTGTGCGTGGCGAACACATTTCGCTGCAAGCTGGCGCACAAGAAAGCCTTTTTCGCCGTGCTCACCGACGAACGAAATGCCGAGCTCTTCTCCGACCAAGAGCGAGCGATCGTCGATGCCCACGTCCCATGGACGCGCATTCTGTCAGACACCGATACGGTCCTTCACGGACGTCGCCAGCGGCTGATGCGCCTGGCAGAGGATCACCGCGAGTCACTCGTGTTGAAACCGAACGACGAGTACGGAGGGACGGGCGTGCACCTGGGCTGGGAAACATCTCCATCCGAGTGGTCTGACGCGCTGAACAGGGCGTTGAACATGCCGCCCGGCACATGGGTGATCCAGGAACGCATTCCCGTGCGGCGCGAGATCTTTCCGATGTTCGACGACACCGGGGTCGTCTCCATGCGCGACATGCTCGTCGACTTCGCCCCCTACCTGTTTCGTGGGCGGATGACCGGTTATCTCACTCGACTCAGTTCAACCGGCCTCGCGAACGTCACGTCAGGCGGCGGTCAGGTGCCGTCGTTTGTGGTTGGAGACTGATGGGTGTCCTCTCGTCGGTTCCGCCTGTGGGCGGAAGTAACGCTGGATACTGCCTGATAGAATTGACGCGATGACCTTTGGCCCTGTCACCGACGATTTGCTTCCCGGGGCGCACAATGCCATCGACACGTGTCTGGCCGTCCGCCGTGGCGAACGGATCGCGTTGGTCGCCGATCAGGCGAGCCGCGAAGTTGCGGCAAGCCTCGAACGCGCGCTCGACAGCGCCGGCGCTGCCGCCACGTGCCTTCTGATCGAGTCAGTCGCCAGGCGCCCGATCACTTCCGCCCCTGCAGAAATCCTCGACGCGTTCGACAGGGCGGACGCCGGCATCCTGTGCGTTCAACCGCAGGAAGGCGAGCTGCCTGCGCGCATGGCCATCGTCGGCCTCATCGAACGGCGCCGCATTCGCTACGCCCACATGGTTGGCGTGACGCCACAGATCATGCGGCAGGGCATGCGGGCCGATTATCTGCAGGTGGATCGCCTCAGCACGCAGTTGTGCGAATGGATGGACCACGCGAAGTCGTTGACCGTCAGGACCGCGAACGGGACGGATTTCCGCGCCACGTTCGATCACTCGCTGGCCTGGGTGAAGACCAGCGGCTTGATCAATCCTCGCTACTGGTCGAACCTGCCCGCCGGCGAAGTGTTTACGACGCCGGCCACGGTTGACGGCACGTTTGTCTGCGACGGGACGGCGGGTGATTACTTCAACGCGAAATACGGCAGCCTCGATCGGTCGCCGCTCGTGCTCGAAATTCGGAGCGGGCGACTGGTGGCGGCGCAGTGCGACCGAACCGACCTCGAACGCGACTTCTGGAACTACTGCCACACCGACGAGAACAGCGATCGTGTTGGTGAACTCGCGTTCGGCACCAACCTCGGCCTGCGCGAAATGATCGGGATCCTCTTGCAGGACGAGAAAGTACCGGGAGTGCACCTCGCCTTTGGCGATCCATACGGCAGCCAGACGCACGCCGACTGGAAATCACGCACGCATGTCGATGTCCTTACCCGCAACTGCGACGTTTGGATCGACGATGAACAGGTGATTGCCGACGGGCAGTATCTGTTGGACAGATTCGATCTGGTTGCTGCCGGGACTTCTGGCGCGGTCTAGACCCTGCCTGCCGTCGTTCACCACCTCGAGATGTATTCCCGCAGCTGTTCCTTCCAAAACGGCCAGTCGTGTCCGCCGCGTGGACCCCAATCATCGAGCGAATGGCGAATCCCCCGTCGGGCGAGGATCCCCGACATCGTGTAGGAGTACGCGCTCTTTTCGTATGGTCCGGTTCCGGTGACCAGCCTGATTTCGCACGTCGACAACTGCTCGAGAAACCAGCTGTCGGTCAGGTTCGCCATATAGTCGACGGGATTCTGAAAGTAGAAATTGTCGTCGTACATCCCGTCCATGAAGTCGCGCAGGTCGAAAACTCCTGAGAGCGCGTAGCAGCGTTTCACGAGATGCGGATAGTGAAAGAGTGTATTGGCGGCGTGATAGGCGCCGAGCGAGGCGCCAACCGTCGCGATCGGAATGCCTGGTGTCTGGCAGCTCGCATGTAGGTAGGGAATGACCTCGTCGCGGATGTACTCGTCGAACATTCGCTGACGCCAGCTGCGATGAAAGGGATGCGCCTGCTTGTTGAGAAACGACTCGTGATTGTTGGAGCCGACGCAAAACACTTTCACGCGTCCCGCGTCGATGAAGTCACCAATGGCCGCGATCAGGCTGTTGCGCTGAAGTTCCCATTCATCACCGTGGCTGGTTGGGAAAGCGAGGAGAGGGGGGCCCCAGTGGCCAAAGACACTCACCCCCATGTCGTGACCGAGCTTCGGCGAAAACCAATACTGATGAAACGTCTGCATTGTCAGCTTTCAGCTTCCAGCTATTTCGATGTGACGAGCGCGATCGAGAAGCCGTCGTATCCTTTGCCGCCTACCGTTTGAATTGCGGTCGCGATCACCCGCGGTTCGGCCGCCGCCATCTCGACGAATCGCCGCATGCCCTTGACGGCGGGATCGTCCGTCGTTGCGTTTGCCACTTCGCCTTTGCGAATGACGTTGTCAACGACAATCAGCGAACCGACACGCGCGAGCTTCAGCGCCCACTGGAAGTAGTCGGCCGTGCTGACCTTGTCGGCATCGATGAAGATCAGATCGAATGGACCGGTGTTTTCGGCTGCGATCCCGGGCAACGTTTCGAGCGCCATACCGAGGCGGACGTCAACGACGTTGCTCAGGCCGGCGTGGGCGATATTCGCCTTCGCCAGCTCGGCGTGTTTCGGTTCGAACTCGAGAGTGATGAGGCGCCCTCCAGGTGGAAGGGCGCGTGCCATCCAGATAGTGCTGTAGCCGCCAAGCGTGCCAATCTCGAGGATGGCGCGGGCATTTACGAGCCGGGCGAGGATGTGCAGCAGTTTCCCGTGATTTGGCGAGACGTTGATCGCCGGCAACCCCGCGGCCGCGCTTGTCTCCAGGGCTCGATCGAGCGCTGAATCGGTCTTGACGAGATGCTCGGCGATGTAGGCGTCGACTTTCGACCAAAGGTCTTCTGTCATTTCCAGATCCCCAGCGCCTGCCGGACCATGACGAGCTGCGCCACATGGTAGGCCGTGTGATCGGCGACGAGTAGCAGCTCGCGCAGATACGTCTGACCCTGCCCGTGCGGAATCTTCTGTGTCAGATCGATCGTCGTGTCGAGCGCCAGTTGCTGCAGGGCCTCACGGTCCCGTCGTACTGCGGCCAGGCTTTCGTCCCATGCGGCAGCAGATGTCGGCGCAGGTGTCGCCGGCCAGTAATCCTTCGGCCACTCCTTCTCTTGGTAATCACGGTTCCGGGTGAAGTCGAGGATGTCGTGCTGCGCGATGCGAATGTGTTCGACGAGTTCCCACAACGAATGCCCCCCCGCGCGTTTGCCGCGGTAGGGCTCTGGAATATCGGCGACCGCGGCGTCCAATCCGACGTGCGCGTCGTCCCATGCGAGGAGCTTCGCGACATGCTCCCGAATAGATTGGTCGTTCATGCAACACTCCGTTTCAAAGGCGCGCCGACCAGGTAGGTGAGCCTTCCGGCACCGCGTGCGATTGGCAGCGCGCCCGCGCGCCAGTTCATGCTACCAGCCGCGCGACCGAGGTCCTGCAATTCTTCGATCGTGTAGGCCCGCAACTGCGAAACGATTCCGTCCCACAGGCAGGTGAACGGCACCAAGGGAAGGGGATAGGTAAAAAGCAGCCGCTGCCAGGTCATCGGCCGCATGAACGGAGTGGAGAACCAGACGAACAGGGGCATCAACAGAATCGGGATCACGGTGCCAAGCGATCGACGCGAAAACTCAAAGATCGCGATTGGCTCGTTGGCCAGAACGGCATCCTTCAGGATAGCGGTGGCATCCGTGGGCCGAAAATGATGAAAACCATTGAAGAGCGTCCGAAGACCCGTGAGTTCCCGCGGGACGGCTCTGGCGTCGACCGCCGTGCTGATGTAGTCGATGGCACCGTTCGATTCGGAGGCGGCCCGTTCGAAGGCCGCCAGATTCGGAAAAAGGTCCGTCAGTGTGGCGGTTGCATTGAGGCCGGACTGCCGAAGATTGTCGATGACGGCGATCAACGGCCCCGATCCACCTGAACAGAGATCGATGATGTGTGTCGTGTTGCCAGCCGCGAGCGCGTCGCGAATGAGCGGCGTCATCGTCCTGTGCATCCCCGTTGCAGTCTGTGCAAACTGGAGGTAATCGGTGGCGAGGTCGCGAACGATCGCCGGAAACCATTTTTGATCTTCCAGTTCGAGGAGATGCAGACGGCGCACGCGGACAGACCCTACTTGACCTTCCCGGGTCCCCACAGCGCCCGCCCGGGCTTGGCGCCGGTGTGTTCGCCGTTCCTGATCACCTGCGAACCATTGACCAGGACGTGGCGCACGCCGGACGCGTACTGATGCGGGTTCTCAAACGTGGCGCGATCGGCAATCGTCGCCGGGTCGAACACGACGACGTCGGCGAACAGGCCTTCCTTCAGGAAGCCGCGACGATCGAGTTCGAGATTCGTGGCGGGCAGGCCGCTGAGCTTCCGGATCGCGTCGGAGAGCGTGAGGACGTGATCCTCGCGCACGTACTTCGCAAGCACCCGTGCAAAATTCCCATACGCCCGCGGATGAGCCGACGACTTCGTGAACGGTGGTTCCGGCGCCATCGATGCGGCATCCGAGCCGAACGAGACCCAGGGCAGCACGATCTGCTTTCGGATATTGTCTTCCGACATCATGAAATACACGGTGCCCACTCGTGACCGATCTTCGAGCACAAGGTTCATCACTGTATCGATCGGATCCTCTCGCCGCAGCTTGGCTGCCTCGGCAAGCGTCTTCCCTGTAAGAGGTTTCAGCTTGTCTGACTTGAACTCGACGAGGAGGATGCGGGCCGGCGAGCCGGCAGCACGATAGAGATTCTCCCAATCGCTGGACGGGGCGCGAATGGCAGCAGCAATCTTCTTCCGCGTTTCGGGATCGGCGAGCCGTTTGTACGCGGCGTCGTACCCACCGTCGAGGACCCAGGGTGGCATCGACGCATCCAGTCCCGTCGCTCCAGCCGTGTACGTGTACATGTCTGCGGTAATCTTCAGACCCTCTTTACGCGCTGCTTCGATTCTCGAGATGACTTGATCCATCTTTGGCCAGTTCGCCTGTCCAGCCGCCTTCAGGTGATAGATCTCCGCCGGAATGTTCGCTTCGCGGCTGATCCTGATCAGTTCGTCCACCGCCTCGGTCAACCGGTTTCCTTCGCTCCGCATGTGCGAGATGTACTTCCCGCGCAACTGCGCGGCGACCTTGCAGAGCTCGATCAATTCTTCCGTCGAGGCATAGAACGCCGGGGCGTAGATCAGTGACGAGCCGATGCCGAGTGCTCCGGCTTCCATTTCCTCCCGGACGAGCGCGCGCATCTGGTTCAGTTGTTCGGGGGTTGCCTGCTTATCTTCCAACCCGATCACGTGCTCCCGAATCGTCGTCGCACCGATGAACGACGCGACGTTTTGCGAGATGCCCTGCTCCTCGAGGTGCCTGAGATACTCCGACAGGCTGTTCCACGTGATCGGATATTTCAGATCGCCCATCTGCTCGATCATTCGTCGCTTCATCTCCGGCGTCAGCGGCCCCATCGAGCTGCCCTCGCCGAAAATCTGTGTCGTGACGCCTTCGCGGACCTCTCCCTGCGATCGGCCGTCTATGAGCAGCGACTCATTCGACCAGGAGAGCATGTTGATGAAACCGGGAGCGACGGCAAGTCCGGATGCGTCGATGACGGAAGTGGACTGAACCGACGTCAGATCGCCAACCCCTGCGATCCGATCGCCCTGAATGCCGATGTCTGCACGTCGGCCGGGCGCGCCGGTACCGTCGTAGACCGTGCCGCCCCGGATGATGATGTCGAACGTGGTTTGCGGTGCACGCGCGGCGCGCGAGGTGAGGGGGAACGTCAGCGCCGCGATGAGCAGCGGCAGAGCAGGACGAACAATGCGCATCCGCGCATTAGAGACCGTTGCGCGAAAAAATGAAAGCGCTCACCTTCGCGCCACCCTGCCGCGGACGAGTTCTAGGCCTTCCCCATATCGACGAAGACGGTGTTCAGACGGTAGTAGAGCACCTCGTTGAACACACCCACCTGGACCCTCGGCCAGAGCGGGTCGCTCGTGGTGCTGACGACACGAATCCGTCCCTTCACATCATCCAGCCAGCGGAGTACCCGAAACTGTTCATCCGTGGTCAGGTGAGCCACGTTGTCGAGTACGAGGGTTGCGGCATAGGCGGGGGAGGGCAGATCAAGCGGCTGTCCGGCCCGCCATCTCACGACGGGGCCTCGTAGATCCAGGCGCAGCATGTCGACCACGATGCGGGTCGCCTCGGGGTTTCCGACAACCAGCACATTCGTGCGCGGCAGCGAAGCGACCTGAAGATCTTTACGTGGGGCGGGCCGGACGATTCGTCGTTCTTTTCGAACTAGAGGACGCGAGGCGGGAGCGACGTGTCTCGCGGCTGTGGCAACGGCATCAGATTGGTCGTGCATGGTGTGCCTCCCTGCGACGCGGCAGACCGAAATCGGCCTGACTCTACCGGGCGCAAGGACGCGACACCATCGGGAGAACGGTGAAAGGGGCTAGGGAAGATCCCTAATTCATGGATTTTCGAGCCATCCCTGCAGGACGGCGTACTTGACGATGTCGATGCGGCCTCGAAGGCCGAGCTTTCGCATCGCATTCGCCTTATGGGCTTCCACGGTTTTGACGCTGAGCGACAACTGGCTGGCGATTTCCTTGTTGCTGTAACCGGATGCGATCAGGCGCAGCACCCCCGACTCGCGGTCGCTGAGTTCGCCGACCGGTTTGGCCGTTTTGTCGGCACGTCCGAGCAGTCGCGTCGTCATGCGCGCCGTGAGCGTCGAATCGATGTACTGACCGCCGGCCGCCGCTGCCCGGATGGCCTGGATCAGTTCGTTCGGGGCACTCTGTTTCAACACGTACCCCGCCACGCCGGCGCGAAGCAGTTCCTGCACGTACGCATCATCCCCGTGCCGCGTCAAGGTGACGATGACCACGTTTGGCTGCTTCTGTTTCAATGCGCGGGTTGCGGCGAGGCCGTTCATGCCCGGCATCGAGATGTCCATGATGATGACGTCCGGCTTCAGGGCCAGCGCGTTCTGCATTGCGGCCTTACCGTCGCTTGCCTCGGAGATCACCTTCATGTCGGGCTGAGCTTCAATCAGCAGCTTGAGACCATGTCGAACGGTCACATGATCGTCAGCCAGGAGGATGCGGAGCGTCGTGGTTCTTTCAGGCATGGTTCGAATGGTGATCGTCAATGGCGTCGACGGTCATTCGCACGAAGATCGTCGTTCCCGCTCCCGGTGATGATTCGATTTCGAGCGCCGCGCCGACCAGTGCCGCGCGTTCCCGCATTCCGAGCAACCCGAACCCGTGGCCCGATCGTTCGCTGCCGGCCTCAAATCCCTTCCCATCGTCTTCGACCACCAGGAGGACGTTGCTGCCGCGTCGTTCGAGGATGATTTCCACGTTGCTCGCGTTGGCATGCTTGGCGACGTTGGTGAGCGCTTCCTGTGCGATTCGGTAAAGCGCCGTTTCTGTATCAGCAGGCAACCGGTTGTCGAGCAGACCAGATGAATGAAGGGTTGCCCGTATGCCGACGCGGGTCGACCAATCCTGGACGTAGTTGGCCAGCGCCGCGCGCAGACCGAGATCGTCGAGCGCGGTTGGACGAAGCTGCCACACCAGTTGATCGACGTCGTGATCCAGCCGCTCCGCGATCTCTTCGATCGCATCAACGAGCGCGCGATGAGGATCGCGGTCGCCGCACGCATCCTTGAGCATGCGAATGCGTAGCGCGAGTGCCGTGAGTTGCTCACCGAACTGATCGTGCATTTCACGAGCGATGCGCCGCCTCTCGTCCTCCTGAGCGAAGACGAGACGTCCGAGAAATTCACTGCGCGCGCGTTCCGCCTCAGCGCGCTTCCGCGCGGTCAAATCGAAATGGGTGCCGACAATGCGGATGACCGGACCACCCGGTGTGCGGCGAACTGGATATCCGCGCGACAGGACCTCGACGTAGTGCCCTTCCTTGTGCCGCAGCCGGAATTCACCTTCGTAGGTGGCGCCGCCGGCCTTGATATTTTCGTGCAGCCGTTTTGCCAGATCCATGTCATCGGGATGCAGCAGCTGCTCCCAGGCACTGATATGTGAAGCGATCTCATCGTCGGCGTACCCGAGCATTTCCTTCCACCGCGATGAATACACGACCGCGCCGGTTTCGAGGTTCCAGTCCCAGACACCTTCCTGTGCGCCGGCGAACGCAAGTTTCAATCGCTCTTCGTTCTCGCGAAGTGCCGCTTCAGCCTGCCGCCGTTCCGTCAAGTCGAGATGGGTGCCAACGATGCGGACCACCTTGCCATCGGGTTCACGACGCACGGGAAAACCGCGAGAGAGGACGTGAACGTAATGACCGTCCTTGTGACGCAGTCGAAACTCCGCCTCGTATGTTGCGCGCTCGCCGCGAGCGACGCTCTCGTTGGCACGGTCGGCGCGCGATCGATCGTCGGGATGTACGAGGCGTTCCCACGCGCTGACATTCGGCTCGATTTCGTCGAGCGAGTATCCCAACATCTCGGTCCATCGCGAAGAATACACGACGCCATTGGTTTCGAGGTTCCAGTCCCAGACGCCCTCGAGCGCACCGGCGAGCGCCAGCGAGAGCCGCTCCTCGCTTTCGCGCAGCGACCGCTCGGCTCGTTTTCGCTCTCTGATGTCGCGGAGGACCAGGTGCACCGCGCCGGACGCCTGATCACCCAGCGGTGCGCCGATGACTCCGACGTCAACGCTCGTCCCGTCGGCGCGGCGTAACGAGACGTCGAGGATGCGCGTGGAATTGCCCGTCCGCCACTCGTCGAGACGTTGACGAAAGAGCTCGTGATGATCGGAATGCAGACGATCGAGGACCGATTGGCCGATGAGATCGTCGGTGCGAGTCATTCCCGCGAGGGTGACCGCCGCAGGATTGGCAAACACGATTCGATGGTCTTCAACCACCAGGATTGCGTCCGGCGCCGATTCCACCAGACGACGGTAAACGTCCATGAGCATATCGAGTCTAAATAAAGAAATGGGAAAAGGGAAAGCGCCTGCGGCCAGAGCGAGCGGGGGTGGGGCCCCGCGAGCAGTCAGAGAAGCCCTCGAGGGACAAGGGACAAGGAAGGACCAAAGGTCAAAAGGCGACAGATAAGGGGAACCATGTACGGTTTGCGGCCGTCAATCGTTACAAAGGATGACGTCCCCAGCTGTTTGTGAACGGTGAGATATGGTTCTGACCTTTTATGTCGGTGCGGCGGCGGTCGAATTCAAGCAATACGCGGCCTACATGCAGCGGCGCACGGCAACTCGTACCGCGCAGCTCGCCGCCCCGGAACCGAAGTACTAACCAGCGTCACACCTCGGTCGAACGGTCGCCGTCCGGGTTCAGGTCTTCGCGATATAGTTGGGCGGGGACCAGGTGACCTTTCGGTTTGATCGCTTCACGCTCGACGGCGACACCCGCCGGCTGTTGCTCGGCAGCGAAGAAGTTCATCTCTCTCCCAAAGCGCTCCACCTGTTGTTAGTCCTCGTCGAGAACAGACATCGAGCCGTGTCGCGTGCCGACTTGCAGAAGGAACTCTGGCCGTCAACCTACGTTCTCGATACCAATCTCGCGAGCCTCATCAAAGAAATTCGACGCGCGCTCGGCGATACGGCGGATACGCCGAAATTCGTGCGGACGGTTCACCGGTTTGGCTACTGGTTCATCGGCGAGTTGCGAGACGGGGCCTCTCCGCAATCGGGAAATGTGACGACGAGATACTGGCTGATCTGGGCGGCGCGCCAGATTCCCGTTACCGAGGGCACACACGTTCTCGGACGAGCACCGGATGCTTCCGTGTGGATCGACGCGCCGGGCATCTCGCGACACCACGCGCGGCTGGTGCTCGAAGGGGAGCAGGCGATGCTCGAAGATCTCGGAAGCAAGAACGGCACGTACGTTGGAGAAGAACGGGTGACCGCTCCGCGGCGGCTGGACGATGGGGATCAAATTCGGCTCGGACCCGTGGTGATTACGTTCCGAATTCCTCCGGCGGTTGGTGCGACTGATACCGTTCGTTCCGTCTAAAGGCCCGAGGATCGCCGGTTCCGGTGCGGTTAAAACCTGTCGGGATCCGGGATCCGGATCCCGGACAACGGATCCCGGCAAAGATCCACTAATTCCACACTTCACCACCACCCGCCTTCCACGACTTCACGAATCACGATCTTTATTCTTCACTCCTAACCGCAGTGACGGGGACTGCCCAGGAGGTGTTACGTGACTCGTATTTCGACGACCATGATTCGAATTGCCATCGCCGCCATATTGGCGATCGGCGCCGTAGCGGGACCCGCATCGGCTGACGTCGTGCGCGACTGGAATATGCAGTTGCTGCGAGTGCCGTCGCCGGTGGGACCGCCGCAGGCTCGATTGCTCGCCATCATGCACGTCGCCATGCACGATGCGATCAACACGATTACCGGCGAGTATGAGACGTACGGGCCGGCGATGAATGCGCCCTTCGGCGCGTCACCGGTTGCCGCCGGTGCTGCCGCCGCGCACCTCGTGCTGACGACGCTCGTGCCAGCGAACATGATCCCAAATCCGAACTTCGACACGGCGCTCGATTCGTCGCTTGCCGATATCCCAGAGCCGGAACGAACGCTCGGCGTCAACGTCGGCAGGGAAGCGGCAAGACACATTCTGGCGCTTCGCAAAGACGATGGCTTTACCACCGTCGTCCCGTATACGCCCGGCAGCGGACCGGGGGTATGGGTACCGACGCCACCGGCGTTCGCACCGGCGCTGCTTCCTGGCTTCGGCAAAGTGCTGCCCTTCGCGCTGCATCAGAATGATCAGTTCCGGCCCGATGGTCCGCCGTCGCTGACGAGTGAGGAGTATGCCGCAGATGTCAACGAGGTACAGCAGCTCGGCGACGCGAATGGCGAAACGCTCGGACACAGAACTCACGCACAGTCGGCGACCGCGCGATTCTGGCTGGGCAACAGCATTCCAATTTTTCAGCAGCTGGCGCGGAAAATGTCAATCGATCGTGGATTGGACCTTTCGGCTAACGCCCGATTCTTTGCGCTCCTGAGCATGGCGGGTATGGATGCATATGTCGCGGCATGGGACGCGAAGTTCGCGTACAACTTCTGGCGGCCGGTCACGGCGATCCGACAGGCCGACAGTGACGGCAATCCCGCGACAATCGGCGATCCCGCATGGCTTCCGCTCGCCACGACGCCGCCGTTTCCTGATTATGTCTCTGGCCACACCACCTACACGGGCGCGTTCGTCCAAGTGCTCGAGCGGCTGTTCGGAGACGACCCGGTTACCTACACCCTGATGAATCCAAACGTTCCTCTGGATGAGCAGTTGCGGACGTACAACAGCATCGGTGAGCTATCCGACGAAATGATCGAAGCGCGCATTCTTGCCGGGATCCACTTTCGGACAGCCGACCGCGACGGCGATCGGCTCGGTCGACAGGTCGCGCAGTTTGCGCTGACGCATCTGCTGCGCGAAGCGCACTAGCGAGAGCGGGGCGTTATTTCGAAACGGTGGCGGACCCGCCAAGGCCTTTGAGTCCGCCACCAAACTCACGCGTGAGGCTGATGGCCAGGAGCCGCCCGATGTGCGCTCCGCTCTTGCCCTTGACGGTTGCGACCCAGGTCCCGGAGAGCTCGGTCGATCGTCGCAGGCGAATGGTCAAGCCGCCGCCGAGGTTCGTGTAGCTGGACATGATGAATCGATCGTGCGTGTCCCAGCCGTGAGCAAAGAGTTCCGGGATTGTTGGCCCCTTGTGTTTGATCTGCCAGTTGACCAGGCCTCGCAGCGTCCAACGCCGCGTGATCTCATGTCCGCCTTCCACATCGATGTTGCTGCGCACGCCGGGAATGTCATCGATCTGCTCGGCAGCGGCAAGAGCGTAGCGCCCATGCAGGTAGGTTGAAGGAAGCCAGTGTCCGAGATCGGTTCCGATACTCGCACCGAATTGGAAGTCGGTGCGATGCCGTCCCGGTACCGCTTCGCCCCGAGTTTCATACTCGTGCGTCGGGACCGTGATGCCGGCCAGCGGCGCCACCATCACACGATCGAACTCGAACATCCGGCGGGCTTCGACGTGCAGGTCCTGAAATGTACCGTGATAAGACCCGTCGTCCAGCGGTCCGGGAGTCGTCGGGATGCCGCCGACAGAATAGATGCCGGGGCCGGTGTATTTCGACCGGATGTACGGAAGGGAGACGGTGAGGCCGACCGACTGAGGGAGACCAAAATCGAACTCGGCAACGAGAGATTTCGAATGGGTCGCGCCGTTGATGTTGCGTTCGCCAGTCGGGCTGTAGTGCCCTTTGACGTAATAGTTCTGATAGGTCACCGAGACTGTGCCTTCGCCCGGTGCCGGCACCCACGGTTGTGCCCTCGCCTGAAGAGCGCCGGCGTGAACCATAGCGAAGACGAGCGGTATCCACCGGATAGCGTTCACGTCGGTAGGAACAACGGTCCTATTGCGTACCGCGATTCAAACCCCTGAGACGGACGTCGATCGCGTGATCGATTTCGACAAGCGCGTCGTTCGGCTCCATTGCGCGTGGCTTTATCAGGCAGTGATACTCGCGCTTGATCCGCTCTTCCACTGCCTTGTCTGCTTTGCCGAGCATCGGCAGGATAGCAGGCATGGAGGTCGCGCCAGCAAGGTGGCCCTTCAGCATTTCGACGTCTGCGTAATCAGCAATCAACAGCGCATAGTTCGCGCTCGCGAGGACGGGCGCCACTCCTTCACCGCGTTGGACGACGCGAGGCGCGTGTCCAGCCTGCCTGAGCAGCTTCTCGAAACTCGTCATGCCCTCCGCTGTCGAACCGGCCGGTCGGTAGATCAGAATTGGGGATGGATGGAGCGCAGCGTATCGGCGGCCAGAAGGACTGCGACCGACGCGCATGAATTTGTCTCCGCAGGCGCTCAGGTCCGTCCAGAACATCAGACACATCGCTGTGGCAATTCCGGATACGACAATTCGACGGAACATGCTTGCGCTCCTTTTGCAGGCCGCGTTTTTGTGCAATCTACGGCGGCGGTATGAGAGTGTCAAGCGAATGGGCGCGAGAATCTTGTGGGATTTTCGTGGTGTCCCGCCTTCGCACGATGGGATGGACAGTGTATTAGCGGAGGAAGGCGGGCGCGAACCAATCGCGGAATGTACGAGGGCGCAGTTTGAGGCCTTCCATGATCCACAAATCGCCACGCAGCCGGACGGTCGCAACAACGGCGGTACGGCCGTCGGGGCTGAGACTGAAACCTTTCACCGGACTGTTTGCCGGGGGTGACGCACCGAGGTGCGACAGGATCCGCTGGCCTCCGTTCGCTGGATCGACTTCGACGATCACCAACTGCAGATCGTCTGTCTCCTTGATTCCTACCAGCCGTGAGCCATGCGAGCTCCATTCGTGGAACAGCCATCGATCGCCGGGCCGATCCGCTTGCACCGTCCGCTCGGTGACGCCGTCGGGAGAAACGAGCTTCAATCCCTTATCTGTCTCCCACGTGATCCAGTTATCGGCGGGCGACCAGTGTGGAGCTGCTTCGGGTACGCCGTCCGTGCGAAGCACGACAGGAGCAGTCCCGCTTCCGACGCGCACTTTCGCCAGCACGGCCTGTTGCGACTTCCATTCCGTGTAGGCGATCCATTGACCATCCGGAGACCACGTCGGAGCGCTCTGATAGCCTTCATGCGTCGCCGGCAGTAATGGGACCGGCGCGCCGCTGTCGGTAAAACGCGTCCAGATCCGCAACGGCCGGATCATTGGTTTTTGTGCATTACGCAGGAACGCGATTTGGCGGCCATCAGGCGAGAACGTTGGGGCGCCGAGCATGATCGTTCGATCCTCGCCAAACTCCCTCTGGGTGACCACCGCCCGATCGATCCAATTGGGACCCTGCCTGGTCCTGACCCAGATCTCATCCTGCCCGCCGCGATCTGTCACGTAGGCCAGAGAGGTGCCGTCGCCGGACCATGCAGGCTCCGATTCATTCCGCGAGGTGGCGACCAACGGCAGCAAGTGAGCCAAGGAGGAAGCCCGCCCGGATTCATGGGGCCCCAGAACAACCGAAACGAGATCGTAATCCGATTCATCTCGTGTGTAGACGACCTGATCGCCGGCTGGAGAGACCGACGGATAATACTCGTTCTCGGCGCTACGAGTGAGCGGCCACCACGCATCGCGATCGAGATCTGCCATCCACAGATCCGCGCCAGACGAGGTGAGTGAAATAGCCGACAACACCACGTGCCGTCCATCGGGTAGCCAACTGAAATTCGTCGCCCTTGGCGCCAGGTCGGTCCAGCGCTCGAGTCGGCGATACGGTGCGCCACCTTTCAGCGGCACAATCCAGAACTGCCAGCCGCGCGCCTGCGGTTCGAGTTCAATCGATCTCGCCACCGCGCAGATCCCGAGTCGAGTGCCATCGGGCGAAAACGACAGCGCGCCTTCCACGAACCGAAGGTTGCGGAGCGCGGTGGACCTCGCGGAATGAGCCTCCACGTCTTCGCTGCTCCACGGCTCGGGTGTACCGGGCGTAGACAGCCATACCCCGGCAGCGCCGACAATATCCGTGACCCCTTCGTCCCGCAGAAATGCAATCGTGCTGCCGTCGGGAGAAATCGCGCCTCGAATCGCATCACGTACGACGTTTTCCGGCGTTCCGCCAGACGCTCCGATCGACCAGATTCCCTGCTTGTCCTGTGCCTGCGACAGGTAATAAATCCGACTGCCGTCGTGCGACCAGAACGGGTTGATCGCGTCGAAGTTGCCGAAGGTGACTTGAATCGCCTTCGATGACGAGAGTCGACGGGTGAAGATCTGCAGCACGCCGCCGACCTCCGCGGCGTAGGCGATGACTTCCCCGGACGGCGACCACGCGCCAAACCCCTCATACGCCGCCTCGGTGGCGAGCGGCGCGAATCGCAGGTTCGAGACGTCGACCACGTCACCACCGGCGATTGGAACGAGCAGCACGATCGCGGCCGCAACAGTCGTAACCACACTTGCCACGACGAGAACCAGTCGCCCGGGCGTAATCCGCAACCACGGAGTCTCGCTGTCGCGATCAGCGATCTCGGTCAGTCGATCGCGAAGCATTCGCAGTTCGCGATGCAGGTCCGTGGTGGATGCGTATCGGTCAGCGGGATCCTTCGCGAGACATCGCTCGATAACCCACCGTAACTGTACCGGCGTCCGGCTGCCGAGCGCGGCCATAGGCGGCAGGTCGTCGTTGATGATCGCGTGCAGGGTCGCTGCCGGCGTCTCGCGTCCGAACGCGGCGTGTCCGGTCAGCATCTCGTACAGAATCAGGCCGAACGAAAACTGGTCGGAGTGGAAGTCCGATACCAGGCCGCGTGCCTGTTCCGGGCTCATGTAGGGCACGGTACCCGATCGCAGTCCGTCTTCGGTCTCGGTCAAATCGCTCGTCGGCGGCGTGCGTGACGCGACTCCACTCCCTTGTGCAGTCAAGCCGAAATCCAGGATCTTCGCTCGGCCCGCGCGGGTCACCATGATGTTTTCCGGCTTCAGATCGCGGTGGACGATGCCCGCCTCGTGCGCGGCCGCCAGGCCGTCGGCAATTTGCGTCGCCAGATCGAGCACCCGCTTCAGCGGTACTCGGCCGCCGCGCAGGCTGTCGCGGAGTGGCCCGCCGTCGATCAGCTCGGACGCAATAAAGGGACAATCGTGATCGATCGACGCGTCGAAGACGGTCACGATATTGGGATGATTCAGCGCGCTTGCGGCGCGCGCTTCGGCGACGAACCGTCGCAGCTTGTCAGGATCCGTGACGGATCGCTGGTGCAGGATCTTCACCGCGACTTCGCGCTGCAGCCGCGGATCCCACGCGCGATACACTTCGCCGCCACCACCCTGCCCAAGCGACTCGAGGAGTTCGTACGGGCCGAGCGACGAGCGGTGAGCAGTCCTCGCCTTCATGCGTGAATGAGATGATTCTAGCAATAGCGGCGAACGCCGATCACGGTTGCGCGTTCAATGTCACAGGGCTCGCGACCTCGATCGCGAACCGGCCGCGGCATCGCGGGGTAAGCCGGACCGCCGGACACTTCTGTTCGAGACGACGCCGCAGGAGCAGCAGGCGGCTCTCCAGGTTGTCCTTCCACTCAGGCAGATTCAGCGACTTGTCGAGCCGCAATTCGCGATTCGTGAATTCCTCCCGACCGGTGGCCTCGCGGATGCTCAGCAGGCGCCAGAGGATCTTCGCCGGAAGCCCTCGAATCAGGTACTCGCCATCAATCAGGATGCACTCGTCACCGCCGTAGTAGACGAGTTCGTGTTCGTCTTCATCGTCATTCCGGGACTCGAGGCTGTTGGACACTCCCGCCACCGTTTCCGAAGGTTTGTGAGTCGGGATGGCGTCGCCCGCGGAGTCGGCTGCGTGTTCCTGCCACTGCATGTTCTGAATCGCGATCGCAAGGTATCCACCGAGGAGTTCGATCGATGCCTTGTCTTCCTCGTGGAAGCGATAGGGCACCTCGCTTTCGAGACACAGTACGCCGACCAGTTCGCCGCGAACGAGCAGCGGGACACCGAGCTGGCTTTCCGGGTTCGACAGTCCAGGCACCGGGATCTGTCGCGCGAGCCTGGTGAGGTGAGGTTCAGTGGCGGACTTGTGCATCGCCAGCGCGTAGAGCATGCCGCGCAAGAGTCCGGAGATGCGGATCGGCTTTCGCGCCTCCGCGACCATGCCGCCGATTCCTTCGCCATGGCGAACTTCAGCTCCGACGCTTCCCGCCGCATATCCACGCGTCGCCATCGTGACGAGCACGCCTTCCTGATCGGTGGGAACGAGGATGTAGGAGTTCTTGAAGCCGAAACTCTCCTCGAGACCTTCGAGGATCGAGTCGACGAGTGTCTCGAGCGAATCGGCGCGCTGGATCCGCGCGGAAAGATCCTGCAACGCCTTGACGGTGAAAACCGCATCGAGCTTCGACTGCGTGATGCGCGAGCTCTCCGAGGCGCGTGCCTCGGGCAGTGGGTCGACGCTGAGCACACGGTAGATATCCGCAGCGCGGAGTTTGAAGATGCCTTTGAGACCGCAATACGACGCGATCGCTTCGATGCGCAGTGCCATGCGATCGAACAGTGGGCCTTCGGTCTCGGAGCGCACGTACTTGAGGCGCAGACTCCAGCCCTGACCCGTGTCGGGGTCGGGCACGAACACGAGCGCGTTCGGATTCTCGGCGATGTTGCGGCGGCTCTTGTTGAAAAACTGAAACGACAGAGCGACATGCTCGCGGTCGACATATTCCACGTGGCTCAAGTACGCCGCGTTTGGAATGCCGTCCGACGAGCACGTGAACAACTGCGCCGGAATAAGACCTTGAAAGCAGGTCGCCAGCGATTCGAGACTCACCGTCATGCGATCTGCACTCCCGCCTGTGGGCCCGGCGTTTGCTCGAAAATCGTCGTCACTTTGAGGCGGATCGCGACCGCTGGCCATGTCGTCCAGTTCGTCGCCGACACTCGCGGGATCCCGATCATTTCGAGCTGGGTGAGGAATCCATCCCATTGCTTCTGCAGCATCGGCCGCTCGCTGTCGGTGGCCGACCGGATCTCCACCAACACGCCCTTGACCTGACAGGAGCGTTCGTCCTCAGGCCGGCCGAAAACGACTGCCGCCTGACCGTTTGATTCCAGGTCGGCGCGAAGACGAACGGCCGCAATCTCCGCGACATACACGACCAAATGTGAACCGCCGCCTTCTACCTTCGCCGCGACGGCTCGAGCGCCACTCGGATGGAGCTGATCATTGCGGGTTCCAATGTGAATTCCCACGCCTTGTTCGAGGAACGCCGCCAGTTCGAGGCCGATCATCGGCCCAGTATAGCCGCCGATAAGAAACTTTTAAGGTTCTGAAAAGGATTGGAAGGGTGCGCGTAAGGAAGGTTTAGCGTCCTCTGCTTGTGCAACCGGCTACAGTCGCCGTTGCACGTTTTCAATCGAATACGGGGGTGAAGCCCCCGGATCAATAAAAGGAGAGGACGCAAATGTTACGAGGTCACCTGACAACCTGGGTTCTGGCGCTGGGATTGGCGGCAGTTCCCGTTTCACTGACGTGGCACGGCTCGCAGGCGCTGGCGGCACCTGCCGGCACTCCAGCCGATCCCGCACACCTCGACCGCGGTGCGTATCTCGTGCGGATCATGGGATGCAATCACTGTCACACACCTTACAAAGTGGGGCCACGCGGGCCTGAGCCAGACATGACCCGCGCCCTGACCGGCCACCCCAGTGATTTCAAGCTGTCATCGGCCAATTCCGCTGGCGATGGCTGGGTGTGGAGCGCGGCGGCCACCAACACGGCGTTCTCTGGTCCGTGGGGTGTCAGCTTCGCGGCAAACCTCACACCTGATCCTGAAACGGGGCTCGGGAAGTGGACCGAGGAGATGTTCATCGCCACGATGAAGACGGGGCGCCACCAGGGAAAGGGACGCCAGATTCTGCCGCCGATGCCGTTCGAGAACCTCGGGAATCTGAGCGATCAGGACATCAAGGACCTGTTCTCGTATCTCCAGTCGCTTGCGCCGGTCCGTAACCGCGTTCCCTCGCCAATCGATCCCGCGGAGGTGCAGCGGTGAGACAGAGAATAGCAACCACCGCGCTGGCCGCGGGACTGGTTGCTGTTGCGGTCACACAGCAGGTATCCAGGGCCGCCGCTTCCGCGGCGCTCGATCCCGAGACGCTGCCGCAACACCTGACGGGAACCGGTCTTTATGCGGCCGACGATCCCTCGACCGTCGCTCCCGGTATCCGTCAGTTCCTGCCGCAGTATCCGTTGTGGTCCGACGGACTCACGAAGCGTCGATGGGTCTCGCTTCCGGAAGGCACTTCAATCGACGCGACCTCGGAGCTGGCGTGGGATTTTCCTGTCGGGACGAAGTTCTGGAAAGAGTTCAGCCTGAAGGGACGGCGGATTGAGACCCGGTTATCGTGGAAGTCGTCGCCGTCGCGCTGGCAGATGGCGTCCTACGTCTGGAACGAGGACGAAACTGATGCTGTGCTCGCACCGCCCGACGGGATTCCTGGCCTCGTCGAGATTGTGCCCGGACGTCGCCACAGCATTCCGTCGAGGAGCGACTGCATCGCATGCCACGGCTCATCGAAGACCGGACCGCTTGGCTTCAACGCACTCCAGCTTTCGAACGATCGGGATCCGAATGCGATCCATGGAGAACCGCTCGGTCCGGGAATGCTGACGCTTGCCGAGCTGATCGATCACGGTGTGCTGGCGCCGGCGCCGACGCACTTCATCGCCGATCCGCCGCGCATTCACGCATCAAATCCGTTGACGCGGTCGGTGCTTGGATATCTGGTGGGCAATTGCACGATGTGCCACAACGGAGGAGCGGACGCAACGCCGCTGGGGCCGTCGCTCTCGATTCGCGATCTACTCGAAGACGCCGACGCGGCAGCGCGAACCCTTACCGATCGACCGTCGGCATGGCAGGTGCCCGGCAGCCCCGAAGGTCATAGTGTGGTCGTGCAACCCGGACGAGCTGACTTGAGCGCGCTCTTCGTACGTCTTCGCTCGCGCGCGCCCTCGTCACAGATGCCGCCGCTGGGGACGGTGGTTCGCGATCAGCAGGCGGTTGACGCGATTGGTCGCTGGATTTCGAATTTGTCGCGGTGAGTTGGTGTTCGCGTTCGTCTACGAGTCCAGGCGGGCGAGAGGCATGGGAGCCACCGGGAGGCGGCTCGACCGAATGTCCGTATGGGAGCGACAGATTGTTCTGAGCGTGTCGACCGCATCCGGGCTGTAGAACGTCGCCGCTGAGTAGCCGCACAACACCGTGACTGGTTCCTCGGTCGTCAGGTCACTCCACATTTTTTCGAGCTCATGCGCGCCGTGAAAGTTCCCATCCGCCGCGAGCACATCCACCAGGTCGGCGTACACTCGCACGCGTATCCCGCTTGCACAGATCTGACGGACGGTCCTGCCGACGACTTCTTCGAACAGACCGCGGCAGGGAGCCCCGTGAAGCATGATTCGCGCGAGCGTGCGGGTACCGTCGAACACCGTCAAACGTCCGCTTGCGATGGCGTCACTGAGCAACACGTTCCGGCTCGTCAGTTTGGAGGCGACCGAATTCCACTGCGCCAGTCGCATCACGACGAGCACGTGATCTCCGTGATTCAGTCCGTCGCTGAGAAATGCCGACACCGCATCGACGAGCGTTTCGGTACTCTCGAACAGCTCGACCATGTGCTGCGCTTGATTCACTGCGGCAGAGTTCTGCGTCACCGACAACCTCTCAGGTTGATCGCACGCGCTGATGTCGCCGCAATCCTACAACAATAGGGACGAGGTGAGAGGAAATAATGACGAGTTCGGTTGTATTGTAGAGGTTGGGATTGCTCGAGTACTTCCGGCTTCAGGCGGAAGACCGGTCTGGAGGGAGAAAAAGGCCGAACGCGACACCGTTCGGCCCAATCCGAGATTTCAGAGTTCTAGTACGCGAACGTTCCGAAGAACGAAGAGCGCTTGTTCGGATCGCTCCACTTGGTCCCGAGTGCTGTACCGGTGAAGGCGTTCTCCGAAGTAGTGCCCATCATCGAACTGGAAACCTCGGCCAGTGGACGGAACCACTGCCGCGCGCCACAGCTCGGATCGTGATCCATTTCCTTGGCAACCGTCAGTCGCAGCGACTTCGCGGTGACGCGGATAGCGTTTGCGTCGTCGGCAAACTGGATCGGTGACGCAGTCATTTCAACCACCTTCGAGACCATGCCGTTGGAGTGCTGCTTGGCCATGGCAACGAGAGCGGAACGCTGCGCGGGCGTCGCGCGTTCGTCGACGAAGATCGCCGCGCGGGTCTCTGCCGCCGCTCCGCCGATCTCACGGATGCCCAGGTTCTGATCGCCAGCAATCGCGGCTACCACGGCGAGTCCGTTCAGCGAAACGCCATCGAAGCTGCCGCGATCGACTTTCCAGACGAGCAGCGCCTCGCGTCCCGTGGTCGCAGCCTCGCCGTTCATGATGCAGCCGCCGGTGAATACTTCCGCCGTTCGCGCTTCGACATACGACCCGCTGATCGATGCCCCCGCAGGACCGCGCGCCGCCAGTGGCGCCGCCATCAACGCCGCCATCATCGTCGCCGCTACCACATGCTTCATAAATTGCTTCCTTTTCTTCGTTCGGTGCAGCACCCCAGCACCCGAGGCACGCCCGGCACCCGCGGCACTCTTGTCACCGCTAAACTTTGCAACACCCTCTTCCACCGCAGCAGACATCCGGCCGGACCGGTTGCCCATCGGGGCCAAACCCACTGTGCGTGTCCACGCACCAGTAGGCGGAGGCCTCATAGGGATCATAAAACGTCCGCTCATCCGGGTCCACCACGGCCGCGATATACATGCTTTTCGTGCGCATCTGCGAGCAATGGAACCCGACGGTTATCTTCGGCGACCTCAACGCTTCCATGTCATCACTCCGGCGTCAGATGGTCTTAACGTCGACGACGTTCATGCCGGCCGCATGCAGAATGGCCCGCTTGACCGCCGTCTTCGCGACCTGGATTTTGTAGGCATTCTGGCTCAAGGGCTTCGCACCGCGCAGCGCGGCTTCCGCTGCCGCCGCGGCCGTCTCTTCTGTAATCGTCTTGCCGGCAAGCGCGGCTTCTGCCGCCTCGGACCGCCATGGCACCGGCGCGACGGCACCCATGACGACACGCGCGGAACGCACGGCGTCGCCGTTCATCGCCAGCAGTACCGTCGCGAACGCGATCGGCCAGTCGTGCGATTCTTTGTAGCGCACTTCGTAGTGACCGCTCTTGATCGTGCCGGGTGCCGGCAGGATGACGTGCGTCAACAGCTCGTTCGGCATGAGCACGTTTTCCGTGCGCACGTTTTGAAGCGTTGGCATCGTGAAGTATTCCGATGCGGGCACCATCCGTTCGCCTTTCGGTCCGAGCAGCCGGAACGTCGCGTTATAGGCAATAGACGGCACCGCCAGGCTGGATGGATGGACGATGAAGCTGGGGCCGCTGCCGAAGATGGCGTGGAACTGATTTTCGCCTGACGGGGAGAAGCACTGATTCCCTCCCTTCTTGAAGCAGACGAACTCCTCATTCCGGAAATACCAGCAGCGCGGACGCTGATTCAGGTTGCCACCGACCGTGCCCTGATTGCGAATCTGCGGCGTTCCGACTTCGCCCGCCGCGAGGACCATCGCGGGATACAGCTTCGAGATCTGCGGATGTTCGACAAGATCCACGATCTTCATCGCCGCGCCGATCTTGAGGCCGCCGCCAGGCATCGATGTGACGGTCGCATCGAGCGCGTTCTTCACGTTGACGATGCGGTCCGGCTCGGTGACGTAATCTTTCATCCGCGCCAGCAGATCCTGTCCGCCCGCGAGCGGGAGCACCTTTTCGAATTCGGGACTCAGCGCACGAACCGCGTCCCGTTCATTGGTGGGATTCACATACGAGAACGCTTTCACAGTGTCCTCCTGAAACTACGCTCGGCGCTGCGCCAAGGTCTGAAGAATCTTTGCCGGGGTCAACGGCAGGCTGCGTACCGTGACGCCAATCGCATTCCTGACGGCGAGTGCGACCGCGGCCGCGGTCGGAACCGTCGGCGGCTCCCCAATACCAATGACGCCGCGCTCCGATTGATCGATCAATCGGACATCAATCTTTGGAATGTCTGACATGCCCGCGAGCAGGTACCACTCCATGTTCGGATTCACCATCTGCCCGGTGTTGCGATCGAGGATGCGATCCTCGAACAGCGCAAAGTTCAACGAACCAACGACGCCGCCATAGACCTGGCTTTCCGCCGTGAGTCGACTGACCACGAGTCCGCAATCCTGGAGCGCCAGGATGCGCGTGACCTTGACGATGCCGGTCTCGATGTCGACTTTGACTTCAGCGAACTGAACACCCGAAGTCGTGACCGATGAGAGGCCAGGCTGCCATGCACCGTCGGCGGCGAGTGGCTGCGGACCGATCTGTTTGCAGGCTTCCGCCCACGACATGCCCTTTGACGGATTGTCCTTGACCTGAATGCGGCCGTTCGCCGCGACCAGCGAGGCGGGTTCGACGCCCAGCGCCGGAGCGATTTTTTCCTTCAAGGCATCGAGTGCGTTGACGGTCGCAATCCGGATGGCAGGACTGATTCCTGCCGCTGTGGTGCTGCCGCCGGATCCGCCGCTGACCGGATACACCGTGTCGCCGATTTCCGGTTTGATGTTGCTGACCGGAATGCCGAACGTGTCGGCGGCGACGACCGCGACGAGCGTGCGAGTGCCGGTGCCGAGATCTTGCGTGCCGCAGCGAACGACGACGGTGCCGTCGGACGAGATTTCCACGTGTGCGCGTCCCTGGCTGCCGCCACCGCCCCAGGTGTTGATGGCCACACCCATGCCGGTCTTGATTGGTCCGGGTGCCGGATCGCCGGTTGGATGTCGCTTGTCCCACCCGAATTCCTTCGCACCCTGACGCAGGTACGAGCCCCACATGGCATTGGGTGCTTCCGGTGGAAGATTCTTGATGCGGAACTCCACCGGATCCATCTTCACCCTGTCGGCCAGTTCCTCCATCATCACTTCGGTGATGAACGATCCCTGCGGGTGACCCGGCGCACGCATTGGCCGCTGCAGGCCGGTGTTGATGAAGACATCCTTATGCGTTCGTCGTCGATTCGGGATTTGGTAGATGTAGGGCAGCGGAAATCCCGCCGCTGCGCCAGCACCGCCCGTGCCCCACGATTCGGCGTCGAACGCCGTAATCATTCCATCCGCCGTGACGCCCACCTTGATGCGCGCCGCCGCTGAGGGCCGGTTACCAGTGGCCAGATGCTCTTCCTTCCGATCGAGCATCAGCTTGACCGGGGCATTGGCCTGTTTTGCGAGCCGCGCGCAGATCATCGACTGCGGATCCTGTGCGCCAAGTTTGCTGCCGAAGCCACCGCCCATGTACTGCGTGATCACGCGCACATTCGAAGCGGGAATCTTGAGGCCGGTGGCGAAACCGTCCTTGGTGGCGTTGACGCCCTGCGTCGATACCCAGGCGGTCAGGTTGTCGCCGTCCCATTCGCAGACAGCGCCGTGCGACTCGAGACACACGTGTGTAATCACGTGCGTCGAATACGTTTCTTCGAGCGTCTGCGCGGCCTGCTTGAAGCCGGCTGCGATATCGCCGGTTTCCTGTGTCTGCCCTTGTCTGACGTTGCTTCGCGGTGTGCCTGGTGTGTTGTCTGCCGCGGGACCGCTTGCGGCGAACACGGCTGGCGCGTTGCCGGCGAGCGCCTGATCCACCTGAATCACAGCGGGCAGTACTTCGTACTCGACCTTTACGAGGCGCGCCGCGTCGGTTGCATGTTCTTCGGTGTCGGCTGCCACCGCGGCAATCTCGTCTCCCTGATACATGACGATACTGCGCGCGGTGTCCGCGGGATCTCTCCAAAGGAGCGTTGCCTTGACGCCGGGAGCTTTCTGCGCGGGAGTCAGGTCGACCGACACGATTCGTGCGCGCGGATGCGGCGACCGAACGATCTTGCCGTAGAGCATGCCGGGCCTGTTGATGTCGAACGTGTACTTCGCCCGGCCGGTGACCTTGTCGGGGCCGTCGAGCCGTTTGACGTGCGTGCCGATGGAACTGTGCGGCGCCGCCCAGTGATATTTGGGGTCCGCGGGCGGAGGCGGCGGCGCTTGTCCCCGGCCGCCACCCTGTGCCTGTGGTTGTGCAGGCGCTGGTCCTTGCCCGCGACCGCCGCCCTGTGCGGGAGGTTGGGCGGGTGGTTGTCCCTGTGGTTCGTTCGGGCTAGCCACGGGTCACCCCCTTTACGCTCGAGACCGCCTCAAAGATTCGCGAGAAGGTTCCGCATCGACAGATGTTCCCGTCGAGACCTTTCCGGATCTGGTCGGGCGTCGGCGATGGATGTTTTTCGAGGAGCGCGACGCTTGCCATCACGAACCCTGGCGTGCAGAACCCGCACATCAACGCGTCTTTGTCGCAGAATGCCTGCTGGACCGGATGCAGTCCGGTAGAGGTCGCGAGACCGTCGACGTTGCGAATCTGTTTTCCCTGCACGTCGATCGCGAGCGTCGAGCACGCATACACCGCGCGTCCGTCGACGATCATCGTGCAGGCGCCGCACGCGCCTCTATCGCACCCGCGCTTGTTGCCGGTCAAGTCGGCGCGATTGCGCAGCGCGTCGAGCAGCGTCGTCCGTGGTTCGATCATCAGATCGACGCGTTTGCCATTGACGGTCAGCCGCACCGGCACGTCGCCCGGACCCACCGCGTTCACACCGCCAGCCTGCGCTTCCGCCTCGGCCGGGGAAGTTGTGGCCGTCACAGCACTCACGACGCCCGCGGATTTCAGAAAGTCGCGGCGGCTGAAGGCGAAACCGCCGGGTTTGTCATCCTTTGAAGCCATCAGTCGTTCCTCTCGGACTGTCAGATCTGGGCAGATTTTAAGACGGCTTGCATCCTGCCGCAATCAAATAGGTTGGGTCTCTACCGTCGTGAAACGGTCGAGTCGGCGCCAGAGGATTGCCCCAAGCGCTGAGAATCCTATCAATATCCACGCGATACGGCCCCAGGCTCGCGACATTCCGACGTGGTAATCAATTGTGAGACTTCGCTGATCCTGGGATCGATGCTGCCCGAGAATCTGAATCGCCGTATCGGCCGGGAGCAGGGCATTGGCGAGATACACGCTCGATTCGGGATGATGTGTATTGATGACGCTTAGCTGGTGACGGCCTGCGGCACGCGCAGGAATGGCGGCCGACGCGCGCACGCGAAGTGTTCCGACGCCGGTGGCGATGTCGTTGAGCGTCGGAGCTACAGTCTCGGCCACGTCGAGCGGTGTCGTGGCACCATCGACCGACAGCACGAACGAACTCAGCACCTGCCGGGCATAGGCGAACGATTCCGCCTGCGAGATCTCACCATCGCCGTTGACGTCGATCCATGTCGTCACCTGTCCGGCGATGCTGACGCCGGCCGTCAGATCGATATCGACATCGACGCGCTCGCGTTCGATCGCCACGCGCGTCGCCTGCAGATACTCATCGAGCCGATGCGCGCCGGCCGTCGTCGGCAGGACGACGAGGAGCCAGCCGCCGACAGCCAGTAGCCAGGAGCTATTGCTTGACAAGTTTCGCCCCATAGTCGTTCGTCGGATCGCGATAGATGGTGTGAATGTGATCGAGATCTCCCTGCTGCGGGGCGTATTCGATGATCACCGTTGGTCCCTGGATCCGGTAATACGCGAGCTCACCGTTGGTCGTCGATCCACTCCACGCGAAGTACGTCTTGGGCAGATTCGTTTTGATCTCCGCCATCTTGGCCGACGCACCTTCGTCGTTCAGAATGCCGACCCACTCGTGCGCAATGTCGAGCAGCATCTGCTGCTGTTTCGCACTCATCGACGACGCGAGCATGCCCTCGGGCTGAATGACCTTGCCGTCGTTGCCCGGGCCGAGCACGAGATCTCGCACCTGGTAATTCAGGATCGCCTGCTTCTTCTGGTTCTCATCGAGCGCGGCAATCAGCGCGAAGCCTTTGTCGTTTTCATTGCCGAGCGGTCGAATGGTCTGTCCGTTCAGGACGTATCGAGCCGGCTGTGCCGCGGGAAGACTGGGCGTCATGACGTTATCGGACCCGACCACGGTGACGTTGATCGCGAGATGGTGTCCGCCAAACTGCAGCATCCACGGACTGCTTGCTGACGGGGCGCCAAGAAACGCGATGAAATACTCGTCGCGTCCAAACACAATGCCGCCACCGCGGCCGCCGCCCCTACCGCCTCCGCCACCACCCGGGGGCGGTCCACCAGGAGCGCCCGGCCGTCCGCCGGTCCGCCCGCCGCCCTGGTTCTTCAGGACTTCGTCACCGTTCATGATGTCGACGACCTTCTGGTAGCCAGACTTACTCAGCGTTGCGGCCAGCGTGGCCATCGCAGCGTCTCGCTGCGGTGGCGTGAGATCGGCGAGGCGCAGGCCGTTTCGCTGAAAAATGCCGCTCGGCAGGTTCGACCAGCCGCTGGTCTTCTGCGCGCTGTTGAACTCGAAGCTGACCTTTGCGCGGTCGGCGTCACTCAGCGTGGCAAGAAACGCGTTCGCGGCCGCAACAACTCGTGGCGTCGCCGCGGCGGCCGAAGGCGGCGTCGCGCGCTGCGCGAAACCAGATGCCACCAGCACGCCGAGCGGAAGGATGAGCGCAAGTCGTTGTGTTTTCACGACTGATACGTTAACGCCCGGCCGTAGGGAATGAAATGAAAAAACGCGGCTATTCCCATCGGAATACTCGCGCCGAGATCATGGTGCAAATCACGAAGACCAGCGTTAGCGCCGCGACGTCGCTGAGGTGAGGCGCCCACCCTTCACCACGCCAGATCCCGCGCAGGAGGGACACGACATACGTCAACGGCATGATGTGCGCAGCCGCTTGCGCTGGCGGTGGAAGCGCCGCGATAGGAACGAACAATCCCGACACGCCGAGCATGGGATACAGAATCAAAGTGCCGACCGGCTGCGCGAAGCGAGCTGTCGGAACCACGCTCGCGATCAGGAAGCCGATAGAGATAATGCTGAACGTGCTGAACAAGAGCGCGACGGCGAACGACAGCAACGGCGGATCGATGGTCGCCGGGTAATACCGCCGGCCGGCGAGCAGCATGGCGACGAGCGTCAGCCCGGTGAACAGCAGCTTCACGATCACGTGTGCAAGCAGGATGGTGTGCGAGCGCAGCGGCGTGGCGCGCAAGCGTTTCAAGATCCCACCCTCGCGATAGATCGCGATGATGGTGATCAGCGACAACACCGCACTGAGTGCGATCAGAATGGCGGCCAGCACCGGGAGGTCCGTCGTGATCAGGTCGGGCGCACCGCGTGTTGCGGTACCGGCTTGCCGGCCGAACATGCGTCCGAGCAAGACGAACATCAGGACTGGGATGCCGACTGTACCGATCAGGCCGAGCGGTTCGCGCACGAAGATCTTGATTTCGAGCCAGGTCAGCGTCAGCAGTCCCCGAAGCATCCAGTGATCCTCAGTTTCGAATCGAATGTCCCGTCACGTTCAGAAACACGTCCTCGAGGGTTGCCCGTTCGCTCCTGAAATCCGTCACCTTGATTCGATTGTCGGCGACGCAGGCAATGACACGAGTGACGAGATCGTCTCCCCGGCCCCGAATCGTGAAGCGGCCGCCGCTGCTGTTGACTGATTCGACGCCGGGAATGAGCCGGAACTGTTCGGCGCTCGCTCCGTCGGGCGTGGCAACGATGACAGTCTGGTCAGGCGCGTGGCGTCGGATCAATTCCGCCGGCGTTCCAACATCAATGATGCGTCCCCGATCGATGATCGCGACGCGATCGCACAGCCGCTCCGCCTCCTCCATCAAGTGGGTCGTCAGGAACACGGTCTTGCCGCGCGCGCGAATACCACGCACGAGTTCCCAGATGGCACGGCGGGCCTGCGGGTCCAGTCCGGTTGTCAGTTCATCGAGAAATACCAGTTCAGGGTCGTTAATCAGGGCGAGCGCAATGAAGAGCCGCTGCTTTTGGCCGCCCGACAGCGTCATGAACCACGCGTCCCGTTTCTCCTTGAGGCCGAGCTGCTCGAGGAGGCGATCGCCGTCGACGGGCCGCTTATATAAGGATGCCCACAGCCCGACTGCCTCGTGGACTTTGATTCGTTTCTGCAGTTGCGCTTCTTGCAGCTGAACGCCAATCCGGTCCTGTAGCGCGTACACGTCACGCACCGGGTTGAGACCGAGGACCGATATCTCACCGCGATCGGGCGCCCGCAATCCCTCCACGCACTCCATGGTTGTCGTCTTGCCGGCACCGTTGGGACCGATCAGGCCAAAGATTTCCCCCTGGTGGACGTCGAACGACACCTCGTCGACGGCCACGAGTTGCCCGTACGCTTTGCGGATGGCCGACACCTGGACAACGGACGCCTGATTCATCGTCCGGGATAACCTGGACGCTGCAACCACGTGGGCATGGGCGTGGCTGCGGGTTTTTGCGTGTACCGATAGGCTTCGATGGCCCACCCCGTCGCGCCACGCGCCATCACCAGCGTCAGCAGACCATCATATGGTGGAAGCGCCTTGCCACTGGAGTCGAGCACACCGCGGAGCTCCCACTTCCCATCCACAACTGCTGTATCGGGGTTGATACAGCGCACGTTGCCGAACGTCAACGGATGCTTCGAGCTGCGATATTCCTGCCGCATGAACAGGGCTGCGCGATTGGCGCGGATCGTTTCACGTCCACGCTCGGTCAAGCCATCTGGATGGACCATGTCGCCGTCGATGGACCAGAGCCGCGACAGGCTTTGTGCATCGCCGTTGCTCCAGTGGAAGGTGAACGCGTCGGCAAACCCGCGGATGGTGCGCTCGTCGCCGGCTGTGCAGCTCTGCGGCCGTGCGGTCGCGCGGCTTTGCGCCATCGTCGACTGGGGTGGCGGTGGTGGCGCGGTGGTCACGGCCGATGGGGACGGAGGCGTCGCACGTCGCAGCGCCTCGACGTCCTCCAGGATCCCGGAGACGAGCGCCTCGACAATGATCTTTCCTTTTTCGCGGGTGGCTAACGTCGGATCGCCCCACACGCCGCTTTCTGAAAAGGTCCCGGGGGCGCCGCGTCGTCGCGTCAATTGCAACGGCCCGGGCGACGGGTTGTATTCCTTCACCGCACGGCGCATCTCGACCGATGCCGGATCGATGTAGAGCATCATCGACGTTTCAACTTCGTCGGCGTGGGTTCCGCCTTCTTCTTTGCGAATGGCCGCCGACGCTCGCTCGAGGCGGCCGGCGAGATCGGTGAACGTGAGGAGTATGCCTTGTGCGGCAAGCTGACGTGCGGCGGGCTCGAGCGCGCGCGTGGTCGACACACCCGTGTTGATCACATAGAAGCGCCGCGGACCGAAACGACTGAGTCCGACCACGGCATCGACCGTTAACGCGCGAGCCGTATCCAGTGTGAGCGATGTCGACCCGGGATACTCGACGAATGCAGGAAAGTAATGATACGGGAGGGAGGGTGCGACGACGACGTCCGAGGCGACGGTGAGACGCTGGGTCAAATACTCACTGACGATCGCATCGTTGCCGAGTTTCAGATGCGGGCCGTGTTCCTTCGATCCAGCGCCGAGAGGGATGACGACGACGGTGTCGGGGCTGAGCACATCGGCAGCCTGGAGCCACGTGAGATCAGCCAGCCGCAAACCACGCGGCAGCTGCTGCGCGAGCATGAAATGGTTTGGCGCGAGGAACATGATTGCGAGGGTCGAGACCGGTAGCAGAACACGCATAGGCCTTTCTCCGGCAGTTGCGAGAGCGAGTGGGAGGCGACTGTACACTGAATCCATGTCTGACTGGGATGCCGCCAGGTATCATCGGATTTCTGATCCTCAGCTCGCATGGGGGCGCGCCGTTGTCGCGCGTCTGAGGCCGGTCGCGGGAGAACGGATCCTGGATCTCGGATGCGGCACAGGACGTTTGACAGCGGAAATCGCGCAAATGCCGGGAATAATTGTGGTCGGGCTCGACGCGTCCGCGGCGATGCTCGCCCAGGCGGACAAGGGGCAGAGCCCTGTGTACGTACGGGCGGACGGCGCAGCGCTTCCGTTCGCGTCCGCCTTTGACGCCGTCTTCAGTGCCGCGGTGTTTCACTGGATCCCGGATCACGATCAACTGTTTCGAAGCGTCCACCACGCGCTGAGGCCAGGTGGGCGCCTGGTCGCGCAGTGCGGTGGCGCGGCGAACCTCGATCGGCTGTATGGACGCGCACGTGCGTTGATGGACTCGAGCGAATACCGCGATCATTTCGTCGGCTGGACCAGTTTCAATCACTTCGAAAACGTGGCTGATACCGAGCGACGGCTTCGGCAGGCGGGCTTCAACGACATCGATGTTTCGCTCGTCAGCTCTCCCGTGACGTTCGACACGCCCGCCGCCTTCAGTGAATTCGTCGCGGCCGTGTGCCTGCGCCACCATCTCGATCGACTGCCACCGTCTGCTCGTGTCGGGTTCATTGCGCGGATCACCGAGCAGGCAGGTGGTGACGATCCGTCGCTGACCCTCGATTACTGGCGCTTGAACATTGCGGCGCGAAAGGGGCGCGCGTGACGGTTCCGTATCAGCAGCGAGCGGCCGAACACACGGCGTGCCGCGATACGGAGGTGCGACGCTCGATTGCGATCTCGCGCGCTCGTCTCGCCGTCTTTCTTATCGCGACGGCAGGACTGATCTGGATTGTTGCTCGCGCTCCCGGCGCCATGTGGCTTGTCGCGGATGTCGCCTTGTTCGTCGGGTTCGGCGCGCTGGTCGCGTGGCACGCGCGCGTCGAAGATCGCGTCGCTTGGTACGAGGCACTCCGCGTCGTGGCGCTGCGGGGCGTGGCGCGGCTCGGTCGCAGTTGGGAAGATCTGCCGCCGGGCGATCCACCGGCCGCGATTGATATCGCGCACCATCCGTACGCGAGCGACCTGGATCTCTTTGGGCGTGCCTCGCTGTTCCAGTGGCTCGGGCCTGCGGCGACGGCCCGCGGGAGCTTTCGCCTCGCGACATGGCTGCTGCATCCGGCCGAACCAGGCACCGTGCGCGCACGACAGGCTGCGGTCATCGAACTCAGCGCCGCCGACGAGTGGCGCGAACAGCTGTCGGCGCGCGGTGAACTCGCCAGAGGTGCACGACAGGGGGAAATTGACACGTTTCTCGCGTGGGCCGAGGCCCCGGACGCAACGTGGGATTTCGCGGTGCCATTCATCCGCGGCTTTCACGTGACGCTTTTTTCGACAGCGATGTACGCGGTTGCACTCGCCCTGACGCTGTCGATCTGGATCCTGTTCGCACTGTTTCTCTTCGGGGCGACCGATGCCGCACTATGGTTGATTCCGCTCGTCGCCGGGATCATCCTGTCGTTCGCCAACGCGAAGTGGATCTACTCGGCCTTCGATCGAGCCGGTGGCGGACTGCACGCGCTCGCCAGATACGCCGGCCTCTTCGAGCATGCCACGGCGACACGATTCACGACTCCAGTGCTGCAGGATGTTCAACGGCGGTTGTCGATTGATGGCAAAAGCGCGCCGCTCTGCATGCGGCGGCTTAATCTGATCCTTGGATTCGCCGAGCTGCGCACCGGCGCAGCCATCCTGCATTTTCCCATCCAGGCCTTCACGTTGTGGGACTTCCACGTGTTCTTTGCTCTCGAACGCTGGCGTCGCGCCGCCGGCCCGCACCTGCGCGACTGGTTCGAAGCACTTGGCGAGCTCGATGGTCTGTCGTCATTGGCAACGGCCAAACGGGACAACCCGAGCTGGGCGATGCCGGACGTGCACGACCAGCCTCTCGTCGCCGCCGAAACACTCGGGCATCCGTTGATCCCGGATGACCGCCGCGTCGCCAACGACGTCACAGTCGGCCCACCGGGGACGTTATTGCTTGTGACGGGCTCGAACATGTCGGGAAAGAGCACGCTCTTACGCTCGATTGGTCTGAACATCGTTCTCGCGCTGGCTGGCAGTTGCGTCTGCGCATCACGGCTTCGCGTGCCGCGCTGCGACTTGCAGACGAGCATCCGTGTGCAGGATTCGCTCGAACTCGGACTGTCCTACTTCATGGCCGCGCTTGCGCGGCTGAAAGGCGTCGTCGATGCGGCGGAACAGGAGCGCGGGGATCGCGTGCTGCTGTATCTCCTCGACGAGATTCTGCAAGGCACCAACAGCGCCGAGCGCAGCATCGCGGTGCGAGCCGTCACGCGCCACCTGCTTGATGCCGGTGCGATTGGCGTGATGACGACGCACGACTTGAATATCGCGAGCGAGGAACCGTTGAAATCCTCTGCCGCCCTCGTGCACTTCACCGAGACGGTCGACGACCACGGCAAGATGGATTTTGATTATCGGCTCCGCGACGGGCTCGCCACGTCGCGCAATGCGCTTCGCCTGATGCAGACGATTGGCATTAGTGTGAAGGAAGTCTGAGGATGATCGGTCGGTTCGCCAAAGTCGTCGCGCTCTTCGCGCTGCTCGCCGTCGTGATGACGTGGCCTCAAACGGCGCGCCTCGCGACCGACGCCTGGCCTCACGAGGATGTCTTCTTCAACATGTGGCGGATCGGATGGGTTGCGCACGCCTTGGCCAGATCGCCAACGCACGTGTTCAATGGAAACATTTTCTACCCTGAGCCGCGCACGCTGACACTGTCGGACGCCGTCCTCGTCGAGTCGGTCTTTGCAGCCCCGCTGCTGTGGATGGGCCTGCCCATCGTCCTCGTGCACAACATCGTCCTTCTCGCCGGAATTGTCCTGTCGGCGGCTGGTGTCTGGCTGTTGGTGGTGACCCTTACCGGCAGTAAAACCGCCGGCATTAGCGCGGGAATCGTCTTCGCCTTCGTGCCCTACCGGTTCGATCACTACATGCATCTGGAACTTCAATGGACGGTGTGGATCCCATGGACGTTCTGGGCGCTGCATCGAGCGTTCGAGACCGGAGCACTCAGGCATGCGCTTCTGCTCGGTGCGTTCATCGCGCTGCAGTTCATGTCGAGCATCTACTACGGATTGTTCCTGGTGACGCTCGTTCCTCTGTGCGCCGTGCTGCTTCTGTGTGGCACTCGAGTTGGTGAGGTCAGGAGCCGGCTGCGCGCGCTCATCGTTGCTGCAGGGACCGCAGCACTGCTCACACTTCCATACCTGTTTCCCTATGCCATCACGCGACACGATGTCGGGCCCCGACCCGAAGATCAGATCGCGATGTTCAGCGCCCGGCCGTCGAGTTATCGAGCCACCACTGAAACCAATTATCTTTACGGCGAGCGAACGCTTCGTATCGGGCGCGGCGAGCGCCGGCTATTTCCTGGCATCCTGCCGCTGCTGCTCGCCGTCGTGGGTCTGCTTCTGTACTCGGCGTCGAGGGAAGCGATCATGTACGTCGTTGCGCTGGCGATCGCGTTCGACATGTCTTTTGGACTGAAGGGATATACCTTCAGCTTCCTCTATCAACATGTGCCGGCGTTCGACGGACTCCGTGCACCCGCCCGGGTCGCGATCTTTGTGATCTTTTTCCTCTCGATACTCGCGGCCTACGGACAGGCTGCCCTTGAAAGGGCCGCCGGCAAGCGGCTTCGCCGCGGTCTCATTGCGGCGATTCCCGCCGTGCTTCTGCTCGAATACTGGGTTGCACCGCTACCACTCACCGCGTATCCGTCGGCGCCATCCCCGCTCTACGCGTGGCTGGCAAAGCAGCCGTCTGGGGTCGTTGCGGAATTCCCCATGCCGCAGCCGAACGCACTGCCCGGCAACGAGCCACGCTTCGAATTCATGTCGACGTTTCATTGGATGCCACTGATCAACGGCTACAGCGGGTATTACCCACCTTCATACATCCACCGGCTCGAAGCTCTCAGCACCATGCCAGACGGGGCGGCACTGGAGAGTCTGGTCGGCGCCGGTGTGCGCTACGTCATCGTCCATGTCGAGCTCTATCGATCCGGAGGTGCGAACGAGGTGATCGCCGCACTCTCAGGTCATTCGCGATTTCGAGAACTCGGCCGTTTTCATGACGGCGTTGGTGAGGCGGTCGTGTTCTCGGCACGGTAGTCCGATCACCGCGTCAGTTTTCCTGGTTGCTGGCATTCCAGTTGCGTCGCTTCCGCGCACGGTTTGTCAGATAGTGTCGCAGGAGGGGCTCAATGAAAACGACCTACGGATTGCTGGTGGGAATGCTTGGAGTGGGTGCGTGGTTCTGGGTGCGTCGTCGCTCGGCAGAACGCATTGCCGGAGAGCGCGGCCGGGTCATATTTCGCAACACGCCCGAACCCACAGCTCTGTCGGCAGAGGGCGTGATTTAGTTCAGCTCTACGGCTGGCCCTTCCCTTGCACTATGTGAGGCCGAGGGCTATGTGAGGGTAGATCGCTTCCACTGGACGGGCCGGAGGACAGCCTTATGCCTGGCTTTGTTTGCGACAGCGATGTTGACGGTCGCGGCCTGTCACGGCGGTCCAGTTGTCGATCTCAGCACGAAACCCGCGCAGGCAGACGGCACCATCAGCGGCACCGTGCGCGGTCCCGAAGGGACGTCGGCAATTGAAGGCCGCAACGTGGAAGTGATCAATGTCGAGACCGGCGAGCGTCAGCGGGCGACGACCAATAACGCCGGCGGATTCACGTTCAAGGTCAAACCCGGTAACTACCGTGTCGAATTGACGCTTCTCGATGGCGAAATGCTGGTGAAGAAGCCGGACGTTATCCACGTGAATCGCAGCGATGTCGACGCGCACGCCGACTTTGTTCTCACCGCGGCGAAAGTTTCGCGTCCTCGTAATCGCACGCCGCGCGCCGACGACGGCCTCGGATCTGCCATTGCCCGCCTTCGCTCGCAGGATCTTCTACGAGCTCCGCACGATCCGTTTCGCACCTGATTTTTTGACGAGGCTCCGGCGGGCAGCCTCTGTATACTCGGGCGCATGAGACGCCTGAGCGGCTGGTCAGTAGCCTCGATCGCCGCGGCGTCTCTCTTCCTGACGGCAGCGTTACCACTTCAAACTCCAACCTACGACGTCTTGATCGTTGGCGGCACCGTCGTGGACGGGTCCGGTTCCGCGCCCGTTCGAAACGACCTCGCGATCAAGAACGGCCGCGTCGCCGCGATTGGCCGATTCCCAAAGGCGACGGCGACCGAGGTCATTGACGCCACCGGGCTCTTCGTCTCGCCAGGCTTCATCGACGTCCATACGCACGCCGACGACATCGCCAGCACGCCTCGAGCGGAGAACTTCGTGCGGATGGGCGTGACGTCTGTCGTTGCCGGTAATTGCGGAGGATCCGCTCTCGACATCGCCGATGCGCTCGGCAAGATCCGCAGCAGCGGCGCCGCCGTCAATTACGCCACGCTGATTGGACACAACACCGTCCGTCGCGCAGTGATGGGCACCGCGAACCGCGACCCGAATGTCGCCGAACTCGCGAAGATGAAATCGCTCGTCTGGCGCGCGATGGCCGACGGCGCGGTCGGATTCTCGACCGGCCTCCAGTACGTTCCGGGGACTTATGCGAGAGGTGCAGAACTCATCGAACTCGCTCGCGTCGCTGGCAATGCGGGCGGCCTCTATGCCTCGCACATGAGAAACGAGGGCACTCAGCTCGAGGAGGCCATCCGGGAAACGATTCGTATCGGCGAAATGGCGATGTGCCGTGTCCAGATTTCGCATCTCAAGGTCGACAGCCCAAGCCGATGGGGAGCGAGCGAGCGGGCGCTGGCGTTGATCGATGCGGCTCGTGCACGGGGCATCGACGTGCGGGCGGATCAGTATGCGTATACCGCCGCCAGTTCGTCGCTCAGCATTCGTTTCCCCTCGTGGGCGCTCGAAGGGGGACAGGAAGCGATCGCGCAGCGTCTCAACGATCCCGAGACGTGGTCGCGGATCAAGAACGACATGCGCGGGCTCCTCACCGAGCGAGGTCTGACCGATCTGTCCTTTGCCGTTGTCGCGGCGTATGCACCGGATCCGTCGCTGAATGGCTTGTCGATGAAACAGGCGGCTCAGAAACTGCGGCGCTCCGATTCCCTCGACGATCAGTTGGAATCGGCGCGGGTGATGATGCTCAATGGCGGCGCGTCAATGGTTTATCACCTCATGTCGGATAACGATGTCGAGCGCATCATGCGGCATCCGGTGGTCGGTATCGCTTCGGACAGCTCGGTGTTGCTCTTCGGCGACGGCATGCCGCACCCTCGCGGATATGGCAATAATGCGCGCGTGCTTGGAGACTACGTGCGAGCGCGACACGTCATTACCGTTCAGGAAGCGATCCGGAAGATGACGTCACTCCCCGCGCAGCACTTCCGGTTCGAGGGTCGCGGGCTATTGAAACCCGGCTACGCTGCTGATGTGACGGTCTTCGATATGTCGACTGTGGCCGATGCGGCGACGTTCGAGAAGCCGCACGCCTATGCGGCGGGAATTCCCTACGTCGTCGTGAATGGAATAGTGGTCGTTCGCAAAGGGGCGCACACCGGCGCACTTCCCGGGCAGGTCATTGCCAATTCTGTCGTGAATAAATGAATCGCTGGCGGACCTCATTCATCGGCAGCAGCAAAGTAGATTGCAACCGGCGCCAGCACGAGCCAGACCGCGACGACGACGAATACCACGAGTGGTACCGTCGCGGTGACGCGCGCGAGCTCGTGCATCGTGACGGCGGGAAGAGCGCTGCTCACCCACGCTCGCCACGCCGAGAAATATCCCGAGGGCAGCGCTCTCAGCAGCGACACGATTAACCACACTGCGACCGACGCTGCGACACCCTGGATGAACGCGACCGGGCGTCCCGCCGCCCGTGCAGCGTCTTCACGGGCGCGGAGCTGCGCCCGCCACCAGACGAGCCCCGCCGAGGGAATGCTGGCTTCAGTCCATGCCTGTTCTCGATCGTCGACGACCGCAACGGCGACGTCCGCGAGGTCGGCGCAAACAGCACAGGCATTCACGTGACCGCGAAGGTCAGCGCCGCATCGCTCGGGCCATCTCCCGGCCGCGACCGCATCGAGCACGTCTTGTTCACGATCGCATGTCATGATCACTCCGCCGGGGCTTCGCCCCTCGGCCGCCGGTCCACGCCGCGGCGCAGGATGTCCGCGAGTTTGTGACGCGCGCGAAATAGAAGCAGCCGGACACTCTCAGCCTTCACGCCGAGGACGCTGGCGATGTCCCGGTGTGTCGATCCCTGCGCGTAGGCCAACCAGAGCATCGCGCGTTCGCGGGGTCTGAGCTGCAACAACGCGCGCGAGAGATCGGCCCGGCGCTCCGCTTCGGCCGCCACATCGACGCTGGCAGTCAGCTCTTCGTCCGGGATCGTCACGAGATGCGCGCGAATGCCGCGGCGGCGGCAATCGCGTGCAAGGTTGGTTGCGATCCGAAAGAGCGAGTTACGCCGGTGGGCATCGTTCTCGTAACTGGAGCGAGAGCGAAGAAACCGATAGTAGGTTTCCTGGAGCAGATCGTCTGCAAGGTCCGGGCTTCCGGTGATTCGGGCGAGATATGCCCACAACGCGCGTGCCGTCCGATCGTACAACGCGCGGAAAGCGGCCTCGTCCATCTCGAACACTGCGTCGGAAGCACCAGCCTCAGCGCGAAGTTGTTCGATCTCTGAAAGTGTCACATCAGGCATGGTCGACCGGTGCCGGATCGAGCAAGCCGAGCCGCCGCGAGAGCGCGTAGGCGGCGACGGCCGAAGCGAGGAACCCACTGCCGAGTGCGAGACTGAGGACGCCGAGGACGCGGAACAACTCCGCCGGCTCGTCGATGAAGGTCGAGGCGACGTAGAGCAGGCCGATCCCGGTCAGCAGGAGTACGACGCCCACCTGGACGGACCATAGGATCCGTGAGAACGGTGCCGCCATCGATCGCGGTTCTTCTGGCAGACGCACCGGCGCGGCCTCGAGAAAGCGGCGGCCGGCGGGCGTCTGCATGTAGGCGAGCAAGTCTTCGTTCGACGTGAATCGGTCGAGCAGCTTGCTGTGCACTTCATACTGCACTTTCGACAACTTGTTCCATCGGCGCGAGGTGGCGATCAGCCGGATGACCCAGACCAGGATGCCGGTCATCACCAGAAACACGAGGAATGCGGCCACCCCTGCCAGCAAGCCGTTGAACTGTTCACGCTGCCGCGATTTCGGATCGTTGTAATAGTGGTTTGGTGAATTGACGTTCTCGAGAAAGTAGCTTGGATTGCGGCTGATCTCAGGGTGCTGCGCGAGGTAGTTCGACAGCACCGGGTAGGTCGACATGTACGCCTGATTGCTCATCAACGAGGGATCGAGCTTCAGCACCCGCCCGACCGCAGGCGGATACTTTTCCAGGATGAGCTCCAACTGTGTCCGCGTTTGTTCGGCGGGTGCATCCTGGGGTATTGGAGCCGATTCCGCCTGTCCCACGCTGGGACCGCCCGGCCGTGCGGTAGAACCGGACGGTTTCTGAGCCGCCGTCGCGGACTGGGTCAGCGCCAGCAGGAGGACTACGGGGCCGACGAAGCGAAGCAAGCCTTGACCGACGGTGTAGGACATGAGAATCGACTCCTCGCTCATCTATTACGCACGGGCGAGGATTCGGTTAACAACGGCTCGTCAAACACCCACCTCAGCTCGACGCCAATCCGCCGAAGTCCTTCACGGAGAAAGTCTTCGCGGGCGCCGAGCCACACTCTCAAATACCCTTCGAGGCCGACGTGAGAGCCGGGAACGACGAGCGTGTTCTGACGCGCCCGGATCCGTTCGGCCAGGGCGACGCTGGCAATCGGCGCGTCGTATTTGATCAGCGCGATTGCGCCCGCCTCGGGTTCACGCCACGTCAGGCGTCCGGCAAAACCTTCGATCCATGCGCGCGCCAGCGGGAGGTTGTGACAGAGAATCTCGCGCGTGCGCGCGTAGCACCGCTCACGATTCGCCGGTTCGACCGCGACGCGCGCGATTCGATCGGACATTTTGTTCGGACCGATCGTCAGATAGTCGTGCTGTGCCCAGCAGTGCTCGGTCAATGACGTAGGGCCGACAATCCACCCGATGCGAACGCCGGGGATACCGTAGGCTTTTGACAGGCCGCTCGTGACGATGACGCGTTCGCTCATCCCCCAGAAACTCTTCGTTCGGGATCGTGCGATCTCCGCGCCGAGATACACTTCGTCTGCGAGAAGCCATGCACCGGCGGCTTCACACCCCTCAACGATGCGCTGCATCGCTTCGTCCGGCAGCACCGATCCGGTCGGATTATTCGGGTTCGACAGGTAGACCAGCCGCGGACGCGCGGCGATCACGCGATCGAACTCGTCCCAGTCAGGGTTCCACCCGTCGGCCTGCTGCAGATGAAAGGCGATGACCTCGGCGCCGAGACTGCGCGCGACACCAGGCATCTGCATGTAGTTCGGCAGTTCCAGGCCGAACACGTCGCCCGGCCGCAGAAGGCTCAGCGCCACGAGATAGTTCGCTTCCGACGTGCCGTTGGTGACCTCGATTTGTTCGAGCCGAGCGCCTGGATAGATTGCCGCAATCCGCTCGCGCAACTCGATCGTCCCGTTCGACTGGCTGTAGCCGAGCGGTTGATCGAGGAACTCATCGAGATCGAATCCCATGGCGACGAGCTCGCGCAGCGTCAACGGCCGCACGCCGCTCTCACTCATGTCGTAGTCGACGAGGTTCTCCCACGTCGACTGCATCCGCTCCATCTCGAAGAGTTCTATTGGCATCAGCGTGCGAGCTTCCGCAGTTGGTCGAGCCGGTCCATCCCGATGTTGCCGCCACTGACGACCGCGACCATTGGTGCGGGCAGGCGCGGTTTGGCAGTGAGGGCGGCCGCCACCGATGCGGCGCCGGACGGTTCGGCGACGATTTTCGCCTGGGTAAACAACCACAGCACCGCATCCGTGATCTGGAGATCGCTGACGGTGACGATCTTGTCGACGAATTGACGGACATGAGCAAACGTGAGATCGCCAGGACGCACCGGCATCAAACCGTCGGCGATCGTTTCCGTCTTTTCGAGCGTGACCACGGCGCCGGCGTCGACCGACGCTTTCATCTTGGCCGCTCCTTCAGGTTCGACCCCAATCACCTTCACATCGGGCCGCGACAGCTTGATTGCCGCTGCGATCCCGGCGATGAGACCGCCGCCGCCGATCGGAACGATCACAGCCCCGATGTCGGGTCGCTGCTCGAGGATCTCGAGTCCCGCCGTTCCCTGGCCAGCGATGATCCACGAGTGATCGAACGGCGGCACCATCGTCAACCCGCGCGCCGCCGCTTCGCGCTCGGCGCGAACCCGTCGTTCGACTGACGTCGTTCCCTCGAAAATCACTTCGGCGCCGAAAGAACGCGCCCCTTCGACTTTGATTCGCGCCGCGGTTTTCGGCATCACCACCACCGCCGGTGCGCCAAGCTCGCGCGCGGCCAGGGCCATCGCCTGTCCGTGATTACCCGACGAGTAGGTAATCACGCCGCGACGGCGCTCGTCGTCGGTCAGCTGCGCCACCATGTTGTATGCGCCGCGGATCTTGAACGCGCCACTCGGCTGGAGGCTTTCACATTTCAGCAGCAGCGGCTGCTCTGCCTGTGTTGAGACGTCGAGAAGGGGCGTGCGCCGCGCGATCGGCGCAACACGCGTCGCCGCCGCGCGGATGTCGTCAAGGCTAACGAGCTGAGTCATTCGGAAGGGATCTTACACCTCGGCCGCAACAACTGGCCCGGGCGTTGCACAGTTACCGGTACACATTGGGAGGAGCACCATGGCACTGTTGAGCCGCGGGTGGAAACCGAAGAGATTACGCGATCAGGTCATCGTCATCACCGGGGCATCGAGCGGCATTGGCCTGGCGACAGCTCGCATGGCGGCGCGACGCGGCGCGTGTGTGGTCCTGACGTCACGCAACGAACGAGACCTTCGTGTGGCGGTCGAGGAGATCGATGCCCGCGGCGGCCGCGCGACGCACGTGGTCGCGGATGTCGCCGTGCCGGAAGAAATGGACCGAGTGGCCAATGTCGCAATCCGCGAGTTCGGCGGGTTCGACACCTGGGTGAATAATGCCGGCGTCTCGATCTACGGCAAACTGATCGATGTGCCGATGGAGGACAAGAAGCGCCTGTTCGACACCAACTTCTGGGGTGTCGTGAATGGATGCCGTACGGCCGTGCGCTATTTCGCCGGACGCGGCGGAACGATCATCAATATCGGCAGCGTCGTTTCCGATCGCGCCATTCCGCTCCAGGGCATGTACTCGGCGTCGAAGCACGCCGTGCGCGGCTACACCGATGCGCTTCGCATGGAGCTCGAGCACGACGGTCTTCCGATTACCGTGACACTGGTGAAACCTGCCTCGATCAATACCCCGTTCATCGATCATGCGCGCAACTACATGGCCGGCGCCCCGACGTTTCCTCCGCCCGTCTACGCGCCGGAAGTCGTCGCGCGCGCGATTCTGAAATGTGCCGAGCGTCGCATCCGTGAAATCACCGTCGGCGGCGGCGGCCGCATGATTACCGCGTTCGGTCGTCTGGCACCGCGCACGACCGATGCGGTCATGGAGCGCACGTTGTTCGACTCGCAGCAGGACCAGAGCCGACCGATGCCGCCGCTCGATAGTCTGTATCGACCGACGCGCGACGGACAGGCGAGCGGCCCGTACGACGGGCACGTGATGCAATCGAGCCTTTACACTCGCGCCATGATGTCCGACATCACCCGCGCACTGCCGTTCATTGCTGCCGGTGCGCTCCTGGTCGGTGCGACGAGGTGGAAGAGTCACTAGACGCACCATTACAATCTCACATATGCGCTTTGGCGTGTGCGCCGCGGTCGCGGGCGTGTTGTGTGTCGCCGCATACAACCCGCAGCCGACCGAGCCATTCGTCCCCATCGGCGTGTGGTACGCGGGCGGGACGACTCGCGCGCCGATGGTCTCCCGAAATCCAGCCGCCGAGAGGGATCGCTGGCGCCGCGACCTCGTGTCGATCAAGTCGCTTGGATTCAACAGCGTCAAGACGTGGGTTGACTGGGCGAGTGCCGAACCGGAGCGCGGCCGCTATCGCTTCGATGCCCTCGAACAGCTGCTCACTCTGAGCGACGAAGTCGGCCTGAAAGTCATCCTCCAGATCTACACCGACGCCGCCCCTGAATGGCTGGGAAAGCGCTATCCGGATTCGAGTTTCGTGACCGATCAAGGTGCGCGGATTGGATCGCAGGCATCTCCGGGCTACTGTCTCGATCACGGCGGCGTCCGCGCAGACATGATCGCTTTTATCGGCGCGGCATCAACCGCCGCGGCCCGTCATTCGTCCTTTTACGGCGTTGATGTCTGGAGCGAGCCGCACGTCGTCAACTGGGTGTGGTTCAACACACCCGCGGAATTCTGTTTCTGCGCCAACACCCAGGCGCGATTTCGTGACTGGCTCAAACGCAAATACCAGTCGCTCGATGCGATCAACGCAGCGTGGTATCGCACGTTCTCGGCCTGGGACCAGGTTGAAGCCCCGCGATTCGGCACGATCCTCTCGTACACCGATCTAATCGACTGGAAGACGTTCATCGCGACGAAGCTGCAGGAAGATCTCAAGATCAAGGCTGATGCGTCCGCGCCGCGCGGAGCGCGGCCTGTTTCCAGTCATTCCGACGCGCCGGCAATCATGCTGAGTCCGCTCTCGGGATTCGGCAATCCCGATGACTGGTGGATGACGCGCGCGGTCGACTATTACGGCACTTCCATCTATCCAAAGCACGCCGCTGCCGCAACACCCTGGTCAGCCGTGCGGCTGACTTCGGCGCTCGATGGTATTCGATCGGCTGCTGGCGATCGTGGATGGTGGATTGGCGAGCTGCAGGCCGGTCAGGGTGCAACCGGCGTCCGCGTCGCGGCGCCGGTGACCGGTGCCGATCTGCGCCTGTGGGGATGGGCCGCCATCTCGCGGGGTGCCCGCGCGATCAGCTATTACGCGTGGTATCCCATGAGCTCCGGCTACGAGTCGAACGGGTACGGCATGATCGAGCTGGATGGAACAATCACCGATCGCGCGCGCATCGCGGGCGAGTTCGCTGGTGTGGTGGCGCGAAACGCCGCCCTGTTCGCTCCGCTTCAGCCGCATCCGTCAAGAGTCGCGATTCTCTACAACCGGCTCTCGTATCTCGTCGGCGGCAATACCGTCGCCCCTGGCACGATCGTCCGCAATTCGATGCTTGGCCTCTATCGCGCACTCTTCGAACAAAACATCCAGGTCGATTTTATTCATCCCGATGATGTCGTTGCCGGCGCGGCGTCGAAGTATGCCGTGATCTATCTCAGCTATCCGGTGATGCTGCAACAGCCGGTTGCGGATGCGCTGAACGCATACGTTCGTGGCGGCGGCACGCTGATCAGCGAAGCCCGGCCGGCGTGGAATGACGAGCGCGGCCTCGCAAACGAGCGCATCCCGGGTGCCGGGCTCGACCGAACGTTCGGGGCTCGCGAGCGGCAACTGCGCGCCGCCGATTCGATTCCGTTCACGATGGAATCCACGCTCGAGGGTCCGCTCGCGCCGCTGGCGGGGCGGACATTTCACGGGCTCGGGTTCGCGGAGCATCTCGATCCTGCCGCGACCGGCACGCGTGTGCTCGCACGCTTTGGCGGCGATGGCGAACGTTTGAGTGATCCCGCGATGGTGACGACCTCGCAGGGCGCCGGACGCGCCATCTTGATCGGAACATTTCCGTCCGCCGCGTTCGAACAGGATCCCGATAAGATGCGCAGCACGGGAGAGTTGCTGCAGCGGCTGATTGCCAGTGCCGGTGTCGCGCCGGAGATCCGTATCGACGGGGGTGCCGGCCGCGTCGAGGCACGGTTTCTCGAATCGTCGAATGCGATTGTGTTGATTGCCATCAATCACGGCGACACAGCGGAACGCGTGACATTCAAGTTTGGTCCCGATGTTCCAGAGGCCATCTGGCAGAACATGGAGACCGGTTCGGCCGTCAACTTTGTTCAGGGGCCGGACGGTCCGACCTACGCGCACGCGTTCGGCGCGCGCGACGTGATGGTGTTGGTGAGAGGGAAGAGGCTGCGATAGTGACTGGGTGCCAGGGGTGCCAGGGGTGCCAAGGGTGCCAGGGGTGCCAGGGGTGCCAAGGGTGCCAGGGGTGCCAGGAGTATTAAGGGGATTTGTGATGAAGACGATTGCATCGCTCGTTGTCATGACTGCGGCGTTCGCCGCATTTGCGCTGAAAGCGCCGAGTTGGGCGCAGGCGCCCAAACCCAGTCAGCATGGGACGGTGAGTCAGCAGGTCGCCAACACGACGATCACGATCGATTACAACCGCCCGGTTGCGCGCGGGCGAACGCTCTTTGGATCGCTCGTGCCGTACGGCCGCGTCTGGTGTCCCGGCGCCGACTACTGCACCACAATCCACATCTCCACGGATGTGAAATTCAATGGCCAGACGCTTGCCGCGGGCACCTATTCTCTCTGGGCCGAACCACAGCCGGAACGCTGGACGATGATCTTCAATCGCGCGCAGCCGGTGTTCCACACACGATATCCGGCCGATCAGGACGTGCTCCGCGTTCAGACCACCGCACGTCAGGGACCGCAGATGGAAACGCTGGCTTACTACTTTCCGGTGGTTGACGGCAACCATGCTGAACTTGTGCTGCATTGGGGGACGGTGGTTGTCCCGTTATCGATCGACGTGAACTGAAGTCCAACCGCCAGTCGCCAACTCGGCCGTCATGCTTCAACTCCGGCTCTACGATCGCGCTCGGACGCCAAGCAGCTGGACCGAGATCATCGGTCCGGGACAGTTCGCCGCGTTCGCAAAGACGTTCGACACAGGGGCGGCGTGCGATGCAGATGGAAAGCCATTCGCGACGGTCGAGGACGTCAGCTGCTTTTTGTTCGACCACTTCGCCGAGGCGAACGCGTTCTGCCGTGAGCAGGTGAATCGCGCGCCCGGTGTTCGCTTCGAAATCTTCGATTCCGCCGGACGTGCCCAGCCGCCGCTCGTCGTCATCGTTCATCCGTCAAAGCAGGGGCAGCTCGAAGGAAACCCGCGAGGCATACGGCTCCGCACCCAGGGTGCGATCGCGCTGTTTGCCGTCGCCGCGGTGTCGTTCTGGTACGACTTTCGACACGGACCCGGCGCGCAGATCTTCCCGACACTCCTCGGAATCAATCTTGTCGTCGTCGCGGCACGCCTGCTGCAGTTGAATGGATCGTACGCGCATGCCGAACGCGTGCGGAAGCAGCGGATCGCTGAGTACGAACGCGCCGCCGGCAGCGGTCGTTAGGACTAACCCGGTTCCGTCTACACCAGCGCGTTGCTGAAGAAAAGATCGTGATCGCCGGGTGGTTCAAAACCAGCGAGCCTGACCGCGAGCGCGATCTGTGCCCAATGTCGCGTCTCGTGCAGCAGAATGTGGAAGAGCAGCTTTCTCGGCGTCATCGGCCATTTCTTTTCGCGCACCTCGAACTCACGCATCGTGTCGATCGCGTCGTCGTCAAGGTCCTCGACGTGTTGCTCCAGCTCGCGCCGCACCGACGCGCCGTAATCAAACAGCGGCGAGGCATTGTTGCCGGTCAAGCCGGTGCTCTCCGAGAGCGGCTGCGATGTGAGCCGCTGTAGATGTCGCCGCTCGACGAGGAAGATGTGATCGATGAGTTTGCCGACCGTCGGCAGACGTCCCTCGCCTTGAACGGGCGCGTCGAGCGCCGCCGGGTGTTCACCGAACCAGCGCCGCCATTTCTCGCGTTCTCCATTCGTGTAACGGACCAGTTCGCCGAATGTCATCGCCAGCGGCATCGCTATTTCATGACCTCTGAGGTTTCGACAATCTTGAGCGGCCCGAGATTGAGTGCCGCGATCCCGGGCTCGATGGCTTTTCGATCGCCAACGATCACGACGGCGAACTTGTCGGGCTGAATATACCGCTCGGCGACGCGCTGAACGTCCGCCGGTGTCACCGAGCGGACACGCTGCATGTATGTCGCAAAATAATCCGCAGGAAGGTTGTAGATGAAGATCTGGGCGAGCGACCCGGCCAGGCGCTCGGTCGTTTCAAAGCTTCGCGGCATCAACAACGACACGTAGTTCTTGGCTTTGTCGACTTCCTCAGGCGAAATCGTTTTGCGTATCCCGTCGAGTTCCTTGAAGAACTCCTTCAGGGCTTCCGATGTCTTGTCCGTTTGCACTCCGGCAGACGCGTAGAACGGGCCCGCGGAAGCACGCATGTCGAATGTCGAACTGGCGCCGTACGCGTATCCGTGCTCTTCCCGAAGATTCTGATTCAATCGCGATGTAAACGACCCGCCCAGAATCGTATTGAGCACGCGCAGCGCAAAATAGTCTGGCGTGGATCGCGGCACGCCGATCCACCCAATTCTGATCTGCGACTGGGCCGCATCCGGTTTGTCGACCAGATACACTTGACGTGAGCTCAACTGCGGAGCCGTGGGGATCGCGGGAGAGGACCCGGTGGGCCCCTTCCACGCGCCAAATGCCGATTCCAGCCGTGCGACGGCATCAGCAGCAGTGACGTCGCCGGTCACAATCAGCAGCGAGTTCGACGGCACGTAGCGCTGCGAATGAAACTGCCGTAAATCGGCGGCGGTCAGTGCCTTCACCGTCGCCGCAGTTCCCAGAGACAGCGTTCCATATCGATGACGCGGGCCGTACACGAGTCGCGGAAACGCGAATTGGATCAGTGACTCTGGATCGTCTTCGGCCTCGATGAACGAGGTGAGCAAGTCGGCGCGCACACGTTTCAGTTCGTCATCCGGAAACGTCGGCCGCAGCGCGACGTCAGCCATGATCGGCAACGCCTCGGCCAGCCGCGTGACCGGGACGTGCAGATCGATCGAGGATGCATCGGACGTGCTGTCGGTCGAAAGACTCGCGCCGAGATAGTCGACCGCGTCCGCAATCTGGAGCGCGTCCCGCGACCCGGCTCCTTCGTCGAGCATGTCAGCCGTGAGATTGGCAAGACCGTACTTGCCTTCCGGGTCGGCAGCAGAACCGGACTTGACGATCAACGACACATGGACCACCGGAACTTTGTGCAGCTCGGCGATCCACACGGGAAGACCATTCGAGAGCGTCCGCTTCTGGATTGCCGGCAGTTCCAGCGCCGGCAGCATGCCTGGCTTCGGAGCGACGGATCGATCGGGCGCCTGCGCTTGTAACGCCACCGCCGTTACAAGGAGGAGCCATGGCGCGATAACGAAAAGCCCGGTGACGAAAAGCAGGAGGCGCAGGATTTTCATGGCCGTGACTCCTGCTTGCCCGGTTGAGCCGTCTTCATTGGCTCGACGGTGAGTTCCACGCGGCGGCTTGCCGGCAGCCAGAACGCCGCAGCTGCCTGAATGTCGCCCGCTGACAGCGCGCGATATCGCGACAGGTCTTCGTTGAAGTAGTCGGGATTCCCGGTGGCTGTGTAGTAGGCGTTCAACTGATCACCCTTCCCGCCGAATCCGCCGACGCTTTCCATGCGGTTATAGAACGATGCTTCAATCTGGTTGATCGCACGCTGAAATTCTCGCGTTGTCGGCGCCGTTTGTTGCAGCTTCGCGATTTCCTCGTCGACGATCCCTTTGATCCGCTCGATGAGCGCAGCCGGAGTCGACTTCGGATCGCCGGGGCGAGCGGTGACGATGATCTGGAACTGGGAGTCGAGCGCGGCCGAGGCTTGGTACGCCGTGACGTCCTGAGCAATCTGCAGGTCGTAAACGAGTCGCTTATACAGCCGCGAGTTCTTGCCTCCGGCGAGAATCTGCGACACCACGTCGAGCTCAGCGTCGCCTGGCTTGAACAATGCCGGCGTCAGCCACGAGAGGTAGAGTCGTGGAAGCTGGACGCGATCCTCAATCGTCTTTCGCGTGACGGAGCTGAGCATCGCGTGTGGATAATCGATCGGCGGCACCGGACCGCTGCCGGGTTTGACGTCGACGAACCACTTTTCGACCAGTGCCCGTGTTTTTGCCGGATCGATGTCGCCGGCGATCACCAGACTGGCATTCGCCGGCTGGTAATACTTGCGGAAGAACTCGACGACATCCTCGTAGCTGGCGGCGGTCAGATCTTCCATATACCCGATCGTCGGCCAGCGATACGGATGTCCTTCAGGGAACAGCATCTTGTCGATTTCAATCGATGCCATTCCGTACGGTGCGTTCTCGTAGTTCTGGCGCCGCTCGTTCTTGACGACGTCTCGCTGGCCGCTGACGCGTTCCGGAGACATCGCGTCGAGCAGGTATCCCATGCGATCGGATTCGAGAAACAGCGCCAGCTCCACGGCGTTGGCCGGCGCGTCGATGTAGTAATTGGTCCGATCGTTCTGCGTCGATCCGTTGTTGGTCGCCCCGGCGGCCTCGAGCAGGGTGTCGAACTCCCCTTCTTTCACGTGGCCGGATCCCTCGAACATCAGGTGTTCGAACAAATGCGCGAAGCCTGTGCGTCCGGGCTTTTCACGCGCGGATCCCACGTGGTACCACATGTTGACCGTGACGAGCGGCACAGTGTGATCTTCATGAAGGATCACGCGCAACCCGTTGGGAAGCGTGAATTGCGTGAACGGCACGGCCAGTGTTGCCGGTCGCGTCGCGGGTGGCGACGGCCGGCGCGCGGGCTGTGTGACCGGCGGGGCGGTCGACGCGGGACGCTGTGCGGCCTTCGTGGGTCCTCGGTCGGCGGCCACGAGATTTAGCGGAATCAGAAGCGCGACGGCAAGCAAGCGGCGGATCATTCCTATACTCTATCAAGCGGTGTTTTCTTCGCGCGTACCCGGGGCTCTCGCGCCCAACCGGCTGACTCAGGTTTTGCGGCGGCTTCGGGCGACGGGGGCACCCCTCATTGATCTGACCCTCACCAACCCGACCACCGCGCGCATCGAATATCCTGAATCGATCCTTGACGCTCTGGCTGACGCGCGTTCATTCACATACACGCCAGCCCCGCTCGGCCTGATCGAGGCACGCGAAGCGATCGCGCGTGACTACCAGCGAAACGGCATCAACGTTGCTGCCGACCGTGTCGTGTTGACGTCGAGCACGAGCGAAGCGTATTCGCTGCTGTTCAAACTTTTGTGCGAACCCTCCGGCGACGCGGTGATGGTTCCGGTTCCGAGCTACCCCCTTTTTGAGCATCTCACTGATCTCGACGGAGTTCGGTCGATTCCGTACCGGCTGGGTTTTCACGGTCGCTGGGCTGTGGATTTCGATACGCTTGACCAACAGTGGACCGACAGAGTCCGAGCCGTGCTCGCCGTGAGCCCGAATAATCCGACCGGTTCGATGATCACCGATTCCGAGATGAAAGACTTGTCCGGGCGATGCGCAAAACGCGACGCGGCGCTCATTGTCGATGAGGTCTTTGTTGATTATCCGTTGTTCAGCGCGCCGGGTCCGACGACGCCAGTGCCCGAATGCCTGACCTTTCGACTCGGAGGCCTTTCGAAGTCGATTGGTCTTCCGCAGGTCAAACTGGGTTGGATGGTTGTCGATGGTCCAGAGCCGTTTGTGCAGAGCGCCCTCGATCGGCTCGAGCTGATTTGCGACACATATCTCTCGGTCTCCACGCCGGTTCAACACGCTGCGGCGAAATTGCTTGCGGCGGGCGCCGGCGTGCGCGCCCAGATCCTGGACCGCATTCGCACCAACGCTGGCGCCCTGCGTCACATCGCGCAGCAGTACCGATCGATCGAAGCGCTGCCCGCCGATGCAGGATGGTCGGCCGTCTTACGCGTGCCATCGACACGCTCGGAAGAGGACCTCGTGATCGCCATGATGGAGACGGCGGGCGTGGTCGTCCATCCAGGATTTTTCTTTGATTTTCCTCACGAAGCGTATCTGGTCGTGAGCCTTCTTCCCGAGCCGGCTGTGTTTGATGACGGAATTCGGCGTGTGATGGAGATGGCGCATGCCTGAAGCCAATTTCGCCGACTTCCGACACGGCGGCGCGCTGGTGCCGCTCTTTTCAATCCCGTCACGCGCGAGCTGGGGGATTGGAGAGATCCCGGATCTGCCGCGATTCGCGGAGTGGCTGGATGAGTCGGGGCTCGACTTCGTCCTCCTCCTGCCGGTCAACGAGATGGCGGTTGGCCAGAATTCGCCGTACTCGGCCCTGAGCGCAATGGCGATCGATCCGATTTACATCGCGCTTCGTGATGTCGAAGAGTTCCAGGCTGCGGGTGGGGAGCTGGCGCTGTCCAACAAGGATCGGGCAACGCTCGACGACGTTCGGCGCGCGCCCCGTGTCGCCTACGACCGCATTCGCGACGTCAAGTCGCGCGCGCTCGTTGCGGCATTTCGAACCTTTGAAGATCGGGAATGGGCCACGCGCTCGGCCCGGGCTCGTGAATTCCAGGCGTTCAGGGAACGTGAGGCGTGGTGGCTGGCCGACTACGCGCTCTTTACCGCCCTGAATCAGGAGAATGGTGGGCGGTACTGGCTCGAGTGGAAAGATGGCCTCCGCGATCGACGACCGGAGGCGCTCGCCGAGGCTGAGCGCCGGCTTGAACGAGAGATACGCTACCGCGCGTGGCTGCAGTGGATCGCCGATGAGCAGTGGCATCGGACGCGTCGCGACGCGCAGCCGGTGGCCATCTTCGGTGACTTTCCTTTCGTCGTCAGCGCGCATAGTGCCGATGTGTGGGCCCGTCAGCACGAGTTTCGGATCGATGCCTCGGTCGGGACCCCTCCCGACGCGTTCTCTGCGACCGGTCAGGATTGGGGGCTGCCGCTCTATCGATGGGACGTGATCGAGCAAAGCGGCGACGAGTGGCTGCAACAGCGGGGGAAGCGGTCAGCGGATCTCTACGATGGTTTTCGCGTCGATCATTTGATCGGCTTCTATCGCACCTACTATCGCGAACGCGACAAACGGGCCGCATTCGTCCCACCCGATGAACCATCGCAGATCGCGCAGGGGGAACGCATCCTGCGTGTGCTCGGCGGTTTCGCCACCCAGATCGTCGCCGAGGACCTTGGCAGCGTTCCGGATTTCGTGCGCGCATCGCTGGCGCGATTGCACGTGCCAGGCTACAAGGTTCTACGATGGGAACGGCACTGGGAGGTCGAGGGAAAGCCGTTCCGCGATCCGACATGTTTTCCGCCGCTCTCGCTCGCCACGACCGGCACCCACGATACCGAGACGCTCGCTGAATGGTGGGACGAGGCCGATGCCGATGAGCGACAGAAGGCGATGGAATGGCCCCAGCTGAAAGCCACCGGGCGCGAGCCTGACGCGGCGTTTGACGACTGCCTGCGCGATGCACTCCTGCGCATCCTCTTCAGCGCTGGATCCAATCTCGTGGTCGTTCCAGTGCAGGACATCTTTGGCTGGACGGATCGCATCAACACGCCGGCGGTTGTCGACGACGTGAACTGGCGATGGCGAATGCCGTGGCCGGTTGAAGACTTGAAAAACGAACCGTCGCCGCGCGAGCGTTCGGCATTTCTTCGCGAGCTGTCGAGAAGTTCCGGACGATACCTGCGATAAGATTTCCCCCGCCATGTCCGAAACCGATCTCCGCGCCGCGCGTGAGCGGCTCGATCAACACCTACGCGAAATCGTCCGCTGGCATTTCGATCCCGCGACCGGTTCTCCCTTCTGGCTCGAACGCGCGAAGCAATTCACGTTCGATCCGGTGAACGACGTCAAAGGTTTTGCAGATCTCCAGAAGTTTGGCTTGTTCGAGGACGAGTGGCTGCGCGGCGGCCCGGTGCGCCGCTGGGTGCCGAAGGCGTACGCCGACAAACCGATCTACGTCTTCGAAACTGGCGGAACGACCGGCGTACCCAAATCACGGATCAACGTCGACGATTTCCGGATCGATTACGAACTCTTCAGTGAGACGCTGCCGGATGACAAGTTTCCAAAGGGATCGAACTGGCTGATGCTCGGGCCCAGCGGACCGCGTCGTCTCCGGCTCGCCGTCGAGCATCTGGCGCAGCATCGTGGTGGCATCTGCTTTTCCGTCGATCTCGATCCGCGGTGGGTGATCAAGCTCATTCAGAAAGGCTGGATGGATCAACTCGAGGCGTACAAGAACCACGTGATCGATCAGGCGGTCACGATTCTCGGAGCGGGTCACGACATCCGGTGCATGTTCACGACGCCCAAGCTTCTCGAGGCCTTCGCGCTCAGGCTCGAATCGAGGGGCACGACGATCCGCCAGTCCGGGATCACCGGCATCTTCTCTGGTGGCACCGAGTTCACCCCGCAGTGGAACCGGTTCGCGCAGGAAGAACTGCTCGACGGCGCCTACATGACGCCAACCTACGGCAACACGTTGATGGGACTCGCGGCAAGCGCGCCGTCGGGCCCGTTCAACAATTACAAGATCGCGTATTACGCCCCGCAGCCGCGCGCCGTCGTCGAAGTCGTCGATTTCGACAACCCGTGGAAGATCGTCGATTACGGTGCAACCGGACGAGTCAAGCTGACGACGTTGACCAGAGAATTCTTCATGCCCGGGTTCCTCGAGCGCGACGAGGGAGAGCGCGAACCTGCCACCGACCGGTTCGCGTGGGACGGGGTCAGCGGCGTTCGCCCGTTCCGCGGTTTTGCCGCGACGACGACGGTCGGGGTGTACTGAGTTGGTTCTTCCGCCTAAAGGCGGTCGCCACGATCAGCGATTCGAGCGCGCCCCCTTTGCCGGTGCCGCGCAGCTGAAGTTCGCGGCGTCGTTCGTATCCCCTTTTCCTTTGTAGGTCGCGACCTGCGGATACGGACACAGCGGACGCGATCGATCGACGACGCCGGCGGTCAAGTGCGTCGCCATGATCTGATCCGGTGCCGTCGCTTTCTCGACCCACTCTTCGAGTGCGGCTTGCGCATCAAATGTGTTCGGGCCTGGACCGCCTGAGCAATGAGTCACCCCGGGCGCCATGAACAGGCGATAAAACGTTTGCACGTCAGCGGTCTTTCCGCCGAAGAGGGCAACGACGCTTTCGTAGTAGTCGATGCTGTTCTGCGCCGCGATCAGTTGATCGCTCCAGCCATGCCATTGCAGCAGCTTGCCGCCTCGTTTCCGGAACTCCCGGAGATCGGGATTGGTCGCATTCAGGACCGGCGCAAACTTCGCCTCGGCTTTCTGATACGCCTGATAATCAGATGGCTTCGACATGTCGAACGTTTTCCAGTCCCAGTTCGGATCGGCGAAGACCAGCCATTTGTAGTGCGACACTGGAATCGGGAAGGGATTGGCCGCGTCACGATTCGGCCAGAATGGCTCGCTGCCATAGGCCATTCCTGGATAGATCGTCGCGCGGGTTGCCGGGTCTACCGGTCCTCGATAGACGCGGCGTGCTGCCTCGACTTGTGCTGGCGATAGGCACGTGTCCGGCTTCTGATTCGGCGCGCACTGCAGCGTTCCGGGATCGAAGCGGCATTGCCGCGGATCCTCGAGCACACCGTCGGTGACTCCATCGCCGGCGTCGCACGCAGCGAGCGCTCCTCGATACAGCACGCTCAATGCCGATGGCGGCAGGTTGCTCGCCGGATCCTTCAGAACGGCCAACGTCGCGTCGAAGTCCGCCGCCATCAGCCGTGTCCAATTGTTTGCGGGGGCGGCCGCCAAGATCCCGTCGAAGTCAGCGGGAAAACGCTGCGCTTCCTGCAATCCCTCGTACCCACCCGACGAGCAGCCGAACCAGTACGCCTTGTCCGGGGTCTTTCCATAGAAGGCGTTGACGAGCGCCTTGGCTTTCAGTGTCGTCTCGTGATGCGCGCGATAGGCGAAATCCACGAGTTGTTCGGGATGCTCGAACGCGAATCGCGCCGCATCGAGACCCGGCCCAACCTGATGACCGGTATTGGTCGACGCCACGGCATAACCGCGTCGAAGCTGATCCTGCATTTGCCCGTACGAGATGACCCCTGCCCATCCGCCGTTTCCCACTTGCGCATACCTGGAATTCCACTTGTCGAGCGGGAGCCACACCTCGAACCGGACATCGGATTCCGCGGTGGGTTTGATCGCACCGACGATGCGACAGAACGGTGGCAGATTGGTTAGGGCGCTGGTCGATCCAGGCGCCGTGAACGACCCACCCGTAATCGTTTCGACTGCCGTGATTGACGTGTTCGGCAACGGCGTGTTCGCCAGCGCCGTGCAGGCTGCTGTCCGATCGTTCTGTGCGTGAAGTGCTGCGACTGGGAGAACGGTGGCGATCAAAGCGACGATGCGGGAATTCATGAGCGGCTCCTGACTGGAGAGCTATTTCTACAGATCAAAAAATCAACCTTCACTGTCACACGGCGACTCTGTCTTAGAGAAGGACAGGAGAAAGGAGAAAGGAGAAAGGAAGAACCCAGTCATGTCGTGAGGAAGTGAAAAGCTCCTCCCTTCTCTTTTCTCCTGTCCCTTCTTACTCAGTGGAGGCTGTCGATTGTGCCCAGACGTTTCTCATCCCCATGATCTCCCGCGCCGGAGTGCGGTCGCCGGTGCAACTGATGCGGCGCGGCGCATTGAGGAACCGCACGTCGAATCCGAGAGATCGGTACAACCGTTCCATGCGATCGGTCGCCTGGTTCACGATGATCACCGGGCCGTCATGCCGCGACAGAAGACGCGCGGTCCGCTCCTGATCCCGCCAGCTGAAACCTCCGCGCGCGTATTGCGTGAATGGCACATCGTACGGCGGATCGGCATATACGAAATCGCCAGCGCGAAGCGGCAGCGATTCGACGTCACCGGTAGTGAACGTCCAGCCAGCCAGCGCCTTGCAGTACGGCGAGAAGTCGCTCGTGTAACGGATGCGCGCGTATCGGCCAAACGGCACGTTGAACAGCCCCTGCCGGTTGAAGCGGCACAGGCCATTGAATCCCGTTCGATTGAGATAGTAGAAAAGCGCGGCGGCTTCCTCGCTCCGCGATTGACCGGACGCCAGGAGATCGTTGAACCGATCGCGATGGCGATAAAACAACGACTCGTCGTTTTCCATCGGAATCCGGATCTGCAGGCCGCGTTGCAACCAGGTGTAGAAGTTGACCAGGTGCGGATTGGCGTCGTTCAGCAGAGCCTGTGACGGTTTCAATCCCAGCGCGACCGCGAGGCCGCCACAGAAGGGTTCGACGAGCCTGGACCGCCAATGGGGTTTCCACAGCGGGCGAAGGTGGGGAACCTGCCAGCGCTTGCCACCGGCCCACTTCAATGGCGGGCGCAGCAAGGACTCCGCAGCCGGGGCAATGGGCATGCGAGCGCCAGTGTATGCGATATCCTTCACTGACAGGCCATGCTTCATTTACCCGTGCTTCGATGGGGGCAGCCGTACACCAGCATGGACGTGGACGACGTCGTCCACTTTCAGACCGGCGAGCCGATTGCGAAAGTGAGCCGCGCCAATGGCGGCATGATCCAGCGCGATATGCGCCGCGCTCAGCGCGCGCGCGACGTCCTCCGGGAGATCGCGATTGACGATCTGATCGCGCGCGTCGGCAAGGCCGGCGAGTTATATGCGACCGCTGAACTCCCGATGGGTGACGGTACGCAGACACCGGATGCATTCGTGCACGCGCAGTCGGCGAGCACGGGCCTGCCGGAGCGTCTCTGCCGCGCGAACATGAAGAAGAACATGTTCGTGTTGACGGAAATGCGTCGCATCCTCACGTCGCTGACCCGTGGGCTCGATCTCGAAGTGCTCACGCGCGGATTTGGAGAGGAACGTGGCGTGCCGATCAGTTATCAGGCGCAGAGTCCGGTGCTGGGACTGGTCCTGCCATCCAATTCGCCTGGCGTGCACACGCTGTGGCTGCCGATCATTCCGCTGCAGATTGGACTCGTACTCAAGCCTGGCCCCCAGGAACCCTGGACACCGTTTCGCATGGCCGAGGCGTTCTTTCAAGCCGGCGTGCCGCGCGAAGCGATCTCCGTCTACCCCGGTGAAGCGGATGTGGGTGCCGCGGTCCTGGCGAGTTGCGAGCGAAGCCTCGTGTTCGGCGGGCAGCCAACAGTGGATCGGTATCGCGGCAATCCCAAAGTGCAGGCGCACGGACCCGGCTTCTCGAAGATTCTGCTCGGCGACGACGTCGTCGACGACTGGCAGTCGCATCTCGATGTGATGGTCGACAGCGTCTTCGCCAACAGTGGACGCGGCTGCATCAACTGTTCAGGGATCTGGGCGAGCCGGCACACTCGCGAGATCGCAGAGGCGATCGCGAAGCGACTGGCCGATGTGCGGCCGCTGCCCGCCGATCATCCCGAGGCGACACTGGCGGCCTTCACGGTTCCGGGAGTCGCGACGGCGATCTCGCAATCGATCGATGCCGATTTGCAGGCGGCTGGCGTGACCGATGTCAGCGCGAAGTATCGCAACGGCTCACGGATCATCAAAGACGGCCGCGCGGAATTCCTGCTTCCCACCATCGTGCACAGCACGTCGGCCGATGCCGCGGTCGTTCGCAAGGAATACATGTTTCCGTTCGCCACGGTCGTCGAGTGCCCGCAGGATCACATGATCGAGGCAATCGGCCCGACACTCGTGTGCAGCGCCATCACGAACGATGGTCAGTTCCGCAAGCGACTCGTCGATGCCGTGAACATCGATCGCCTGAACCTCGGTCCGGTGCCGACGATTCAGCTCAACTGGCTCCAACCGCACGAAGGCAATATCGTCGACTTTCTCTATCGCGCGCGCGCGTTCCAGACGGCGTAGCGAACGCATCAGCCGGTAAGCATGAGAGTGCTCTCATTCACGGGCGGGGCCGGGGCGATGTATTGCGGCAGCTGCCTGCGGGACAACGCGCTGGCCGCGGAGCTGTTGGCGAGAGGCCACGATGTCGTGCTGACTCCCGTGTACACGCCAACGCGAACCGATGAACGAAACGTCAGCGGGGCCCACGTGTTCTTCGGTGGCATCAGCGTCTACCTCGAACAACACGCCGCGTTGTTTCGGTATACACCGAAGTTTCTGGATCACCTGTGGGATTCGACGTGGGCACTCAAGCTGGCGACGAAACGCCAAATCAGCGTCGATCCAAAGAGCCTGGGCGAATTGACCGTGTCGATGCTGCGGGGGGAGCAGGGTTTTCAGAAGAAAGAGATCGGCAAGCTGCTTGATTGGTTGCGACAGGAGCCGCGTTTTGACGTGGTGAACCTTCCCTACGCATTGCTGCTGGGGCTGGCGGCGCCGTTGAAGCGGGTCCTGAAGGTGCCGATCTGCTGCACGCTACAGGGCGAGGATCTGTTTCTGGACGGACTCGGCGAACCGTATCGATCGCAGTCGCTCGATCTCATCAGAGCGGCTGCGGATTCTGTCGATGCGTTCCTGCCGGTCAGCCGCTACTACGCTGATTACATGTCCAGATACCTTGGCGTGCCGGCGTCGAAGATGCATCTCGCGCCACTCGGAATCAATCTCGACGGCTATACGTCGCGTCATCGCGACCGATCGGGTCCATTCACTGTCGGATTCTTCGCCCGCATCTCCCCCGAGAAGGGACTGCATGTGCTGTGCGACGCCTATCAGCGATTCCGTGCGAAGACTCGAGGAACACCCGCGCGGCTCCTCGCCGCTGGATACCTGGCCCCGGAGCATTCCGCGTATCTCGACGATCTGACGCACCGCATGAAGGAAGCTGGTCTTCGGTCGGAATTCGAGTATCGCGGCGAGCTGGATCGCGCCGGCAAGATTGCGTTTCTCCAGAGCCTCGATGTGATGTCGGTGCCGGCAACCTATGCCGAGCCGAAGGGGATCTTTCTTCTCGAAGCCATGGCCGTCGGGGTGCCAGTCGTGCAACCGCGGCGTGGCGCTTTTCCTGAGATCCTCGAGAGGACAGGTGGCGGAATTCTCGTCGAGGCCGACGATTCGGACGCACTGGCGCAGGGGTTTCGGCAACTCCAGAACGATTCGTCGCTGGCCTCGGCGCTGGGAGACGCCGGAGCCGCCGGGGTCCGCGCGCATTACACCGCGGGCCACATGGCAGAGACGGTTGAGCGGATCTATGCGGGCGTGGTTCGCCGATCGCCCCCGTTGCCGACGCTCTGACATCCTTTAGCGCCAAAACGACCGACACATGCTCATTGCGAAGGACATCAGTAAGTCGTATCCGACACCCAGGGGCGAGCTCTCAATCCTCAACGGTGTGTCCCTGACCTTGAACCGTGGTGACGCAGTCGCGATTACCGGGCCTTCCGGCAGCGGCAAAAGCACATTGCTCTACATTCTGGGCGCGCTCGAACCACCGTCTTCGGGAATCGTCACGCTGGACGGTTCGAATCCCTACGACCTCGGAGAGCGGGCGCAGGCAGCGTTTCGTAATCAGCACATTGGCTTTGTCTTTCAGGATCACTCGCTGCTGCCGCAGTGTTCGGTTCTCGAAAACGTGCTCGCTCCGACGCTCGCGGCTCCATCGCGCAACGGTACTGTCACCAGTGACGATCGTCGTGCCCGGGAGTTGCTCGCGCAAGTGGGGCTTGGCGATCGACTCGATCATCGGCCGGCGGAACTGTCGGGAGGTGAAAAGCAACGCGCCGCAGTCGCCCGCGCGCTGATTCTCAATCCGACGCTGCTGCTGTGTGACGAGCCGACCGGCAACCTCGATCGTTCGTCCGCCAATGGAGTCGCCGATCTGCTGGTCGATCTGCATGCAGCTCGGAAGACCATTCTGATTACGGTCACGCATAGCGCGGCGCTGGCGGAGCGCTTTCGAACGAAGTACGAGATGGATGCGGGCCGGCTTGTGAGTCGCTAAGGAGCCAGGATCTAAGAGCCAAAAGCATGAACTCGACGCACCTGGTCTGGCGAAGCGCGACGCATCATTGGCGGACCAATCTCGCGATGGTAGCGGGGGTCGCTGTCGCGGTGTCGGTTCTCTCCGGAGCGCTCCTGGTCGGCAATTCGGTGCGCGGCAGTTTGCGAGATCTGGCGATGGCGCGGCTGGGGCGCGCCGACGTCGTGATTTCCTCCACAGGTTTTTTCCGTGATGCGCTTGCGGCGGAGATCCAGTCGGCAACACCCGGTGCCAGGACAGCCCCGGTGATCGTTGCGACGGGGTTTGTCACGCACGAAGGATCAGGGCGCCGCGCCGCGAGCGTACTCGTCTATGGCGTTGACGACCGATTCTGGGCCTTCCACCACAGAACGAACCATTCAGGCGTTCTGTCGTCACCGGCATTGGTTTCAGAAATTGGTGCCGGGACAGGGGACACGATCCTGGTGCGTCTCCAAAAGCCTTCCGCGATTCCGATCGAATCGTTGTTTGGACGAAAAGACGATGTCGCGCGGACGGTGCGCCTGACGCTCGAGGCCGTGCTGCCGGCAAACGAGCTTGGAGAGTTCTCGCTGCAGCCACGACAGGCGGAGGTGCGCGCGCTCTTTTTGCCGCTTGCGCGCGTGCAGCGCGAGCTTGGTGTCGCGGGGCGTGCCAACACCATCCTGACTGCCGGCGCGGACGCGAATGCGATCGCGACAGCACTCGGTCGCACGGCGACGCTCGAAGATCTCGGCGCGGGCATAGCGATCAGCGGCAACCCGGCGCACCTGATCGTCGAAGGTCACAGCGGCATCATGGGTGAGGCCGTTGAAGCGGCTGTGGTTCAGGCGGGAACGGGTTTGGGCTGGCGGCCGATCCCGGTATTCACGTATCTCGCGAACACCATCCGAAAAGGCGATCGAAGCATTCCCTATTCATTAGTTGCCGCAACCGACCTCGATGCGGTCGCCGGCTCGTCACCACTGTCGCCGGCCGCAACAGCGGCCGATTCGATCGTCCTGAATGATTGGGCGGCGCGAGAGCTCAACGCATCGCCAGGCGATGCGATCGCGCTCGACTACTTCCTCTGGGATACGGCAACGGGGCTCACAACTCACAGTGCCGAGTTCACGTTGACAAAGACGATTCCGATCGACGGCCTTGCCGCCGACCGGCGCCTTGCGCCGGAGTATCCGGGGATCACCACGGCGATCAGTCTCTCCGATTGGGATCCGCCGTTTCCGGTGGACTTGTCGCGCGTGCGCCCTCAGGACGAGGCGTACTGGAAGCAATATCGAACGACACCGAAAGCGTTCATCAACTTCACCCGCGGACAGAAACTCTGGACCACACGATTTGGCGGCTCGACCTCCGTACGATTCGCCCTGCCTGAAGGTGCCGATCCCGAGGCGGCGGCACAGCGTCTTCGTGCCACACTCTCGCCGCTGTTGGCGCCGCAGGCCGCTGGCCTGAGCATTCGAGACGTTCGTCAGGAAGTGCTCTCTGCATCAGGCGGTGCCACGGATTTCGGCGAATACTTTACCTACTTCAGTTTCTTCCTCGTCGCTTCGGCACTCCTTCTTACTGTCTTGTTCTTTCGCCTCGGCGTTGAACAGCGTCTCCGTCAAATCGGGATCCTTCGCGCCGCCGGCTTCACTATTCCGCAGCTGCGAAAATTGCTGATCGCCGAAGCCTTGGTGCTGGCGATCGTGGGCAGCGCGATCGGAGTGGCCGGAGCGGTCGCTTACGGAAGCCTGATGATGCTGGGGTTGCGCACCTGGTGGGTGGGTGCGGTCGGGACGACGAGGTTGTCGTTGCATCTGTCGGGAACATCACTGGCAATCGGCGCCGTCGCGGGAGTCGTGACGGCAATCGCCTGCGTCGGCATGTCGCTTCGTTCGGTAGCGCGACTCAGCCCGCGCGCGCTGCTGAACGCCCAGGCGATTGAAGGTGACCGATTCGTCGCTCATCGATCGCGACGAGTTCAGATCGCGAAGTGGCTGCTCGCTGCGGCGGGGGTCGCGATGCTCGTGACCGCGTTCACCAATCGAAGTGCGCGCACGGCGATGTTCTTTGGCGCAAGCGCAACACTGCTGGGTGCGTCAATGTGTCAGATCTCATCGTGGTTTCGCGCGCGACATCCGGCGCCGCTCGTTGGCCGCGGCGCGTGGGCGATCTGCCGTCTCGGTTTTCGCAGCGCCGCGTTCCGGCCGTCGCGCAGCGTGATGTCGATTGCCCTGATCGCCTCAGCTGCCTTCATCATTGTTGCTGTCGACGCATTTCGGCGTGGCGAAAGCTTCGCCACCGACATTCATTCCGGCACCGGTGGCTTTGCCCTGCTGGCGCAATCGGAAATGCCGATCCTCGCCAATCCGAATGACCCAGAGGGCAGGGACGCGCTTGTGGTCAACGCGCCGGACTTCCAGCGAGTGAAGTTCACCCGCTTCCGGCTGAGACCAGGTGACGATGCAAGCTGCCTGAATCTGTATCGCCCGACGGCCCCGACCATCATTGCGGCCGAAACGGGATTCATTGAACAGGCGCGCTTTTCCTTCGCCAGCTCGCTTGCCGAAACCGAGGCCGAGCGGGCGAATCCCTGGCTGTTGCTGCGGCGTCCGACAAACGACGCGATTCCGGTCGTCGCCGATGCCACGTCCCTGGAGTACGTCCTTCATGCCGCCGTCGGCGACACGTTCTCGATGGACACGGGAGCAGCGCAGCCGATCGTGTTCAGGTTCGTTGGAGCGATCAGCGACAGCGTTCTGCAGGGGCAGCTGATTGTTTCGGAAGAGAACTTTACGCGGCTGTTTCCATCGCAGCAGGGATATCGCTTTTTCTTGATCGAAGATCCAGCAGTGCATTCCGCGGGCCAGGCAGACGCCCTTGCGGGCGTACTCGAGCGCGACCTGGCGCCGTTCGGCTTCGACGCGGTGAGTACGGCGGAGCGGCTCGCGGCGTTTCACCAGGTGGAGAACACGTACCTGTCGACGTTTCAGGCACTCGGAGGGCTCGGGTTGCTGCTTGGCACGATTGGTCTCTCAGCCATCATGTTCCGCAACGTGCTGGAGCGTCGTCGCGAGCTGGCGCTGCTCGGCGCGGTAGGGTTCGACGCGCGGCGGCTCTCCACGATGATCGCGGCGGAGGCGTCACTCCTTGTTACAGCCGGAGTCGTCACCGGAGTGGCCTGTGCGGCAGTCGCGGTAGCGCCCGCATGGTTCGGCCGCGAGGGGAGTGGTCCCGGGATTGGCCTGTTGCTCCTGCTCGGCGCCGTGATCTTCGCTGGCGTGCTTTCATCGATTGTCGGGGTGCGCGCGGCGCTTCGCGGCCGGATGCTCGACGCGCTCAGCTCCGAGTAGAAAGATTCTGGTTACGTGCTCAAGCAGAACGTCTCACCGTGAAGCCAGCACGCCGGTGCGGGTTGGTGCGCGTCGCGCCGCATTCGCGAGAACGCGGGTAGCAGCCCGCCTCTCATGAACGCCTCACGCAGGCGATCGTTCATACGGTTGTCGCGAATATCGAGGGCGGAATAGATCGCCGTCATCGTTACGACCCGCGCGTGCCACGCTTCGCCGTCCCGGGTAATCAGCGTCATCACTCCCTTGCCAATCGGTCCCATGGCCGGCACTGTAAACGTCAGCGGAACGAGGAGGCGGCCTCCTGGTTTGAGCGCATCGAGCCAGCACTCGTGCGGATGAGTCACCCCGGCGTTGACGAAGATGGCGTCGAACGATTCACGAGGCACGTCCGTTCCGTTGCCGTTTTGAACCTCTACCCACGCCATGTCGCGCAGGTTCGTGCGTGCTGTCTCCGCGAGTGATTCATCGATGTCGATGGCCGCGACCGAGCCGGAATCGCCGATCGCATGTCCGATGAGCGCTGAGTAATACCCGGTGCCGCAGCCGACGTGCAGCACGTGTGCGCCGGCCGCCAGCCCCAGCGCGTCGAGGCAAGTGCAGACCAGGCTCGGTGCACCGTTGAAAAGTTGGCGATCCGGATCGATTGCAATGGCGATGTTGTGGTACACGTGGCGCGGGTCGGCGTCGGCTGTCTGCCGTGGTCCGCCGCCATAGTCGATTTCGGACCGGATCAGCCACGGTCCGGGCGGAAGAAATCGTTCGCGGGGAACGCGGGCCAGCGCCTCGACGAGACTCGCAGTCCTGAGGTTGGCGGCAGTGGCAATCTCATCAGCGTAAAAACGGCGTCGATCGCGTAAATCCATAGCGGAGATGAAATCGATCAGTATTGGCGTGGAATCGAAGGTTACTCGTGACGTTTCTGTGACATCTCAATCAGCCATCAGAATTTTCAGCGGTTTGATATTCTGCCGATCATGGCTCGCATCCTGATCTCGCTGTCGATCGCTGCGCTGTCACTCGTCTCGCTCGAGGCGGACAACTGGCCTCAGTGGCGAGGTCCCCTCCTGAACGGCGTCAGTGGTGAAACCAATCTACCCCTGAAGTGGACCCCTGAGTCGAACATCGCGTGGAAACTGCCTCTTCCAGAATGGAGCGGGGCGACGCCGATCATCTGGAACGACTACATCTTCCTGAACGTGGCGCAAGGCAGCTCGTTGTCGTTGTGGTGCGTCGATCGCCGCGGACCGACTGTTCTATGGAAGGCATCCCTCGGCGCCGGCAATCACCAGGAACAGAAACAGAACATGTCATCCCCATCTCCGGTCACTGACGGGTCGCATGTCTACGTCATGACCGGGACCGGGATCCTGAAGGGCTTCGATTTCAAAGGGCAGGAGCTGTGGGCGCGCGACATCCAGCGCGAGTACGGACGCTTCGGACTGAATTGGGGGTATGCGTCGTCACCGCTGCTCCACGAAAATGCGCTGTACGTGCAGGTGCTGCACGGGATGAAAACCGACGATCCTTCTTACGTGATGCGGATCGACAAGAATACCGGCCGCACGCTTTGGAAAGTCGACCGGCCGACAACCGCTGTCCTGGAGTCGCCGGATGCGTACACGACGCCGGCGCTCGTGCGCAATGGATCCGACATGGAGATCGTCATCAGCGGCGGCGACGTCGTCACCGGCCACGATCCCGGAACCGGTAAGGAGTTGTGGCGGCTCAATGGACTGAATCCCACCAACCACGGCGCCTACCGCATCGTTGCGTCACCGGTTGTGACGGGCGGCATGATCCTCGCGCCGTCGCGTCAGAATCCGCTCATCGCTCTGCGTCCCGGCGGTCGCGGCGACGTTACGCAGTCACATAAATTGTGGAGTTTCTCGCGCGGCCCGGACGTGCCAACACCCGTCAGCGACGGTACGCATGTGTTCGTCGTCACTGATAACGGCGTCGCTTATGCGCTCGATGCCAAGACTGGCGCGACCGTGTGGGGCCCGAGTCGGCTCAAGTCTGGCACCTACAGTTCGTCACCGGTTCTCGCCGATGGCCGGATCTACGCGACCGACGAAGATGGAACGACGTCGGTGTTCAAGGCCGGCGCGTCATTCGAGTTGCTGGCGGAGAATCCACTGAACGACTACACGTTGAGCTCGCCAGCCGTGTCGCAGGGGCAGATTTTCATTCGCACCGCGAAGCACCTGTTCGCCATTGGAACGCGGAAGCCGTAAGCCACGGAAGAACACGGATCAAAACAACCACGGATGAACACGGAAGAACACGGACAACCTTCATCCGTGTTCATCCGTGTTGTTCCGTGGCCTGGGAACTCCGTGTTCATCCGTGTTGTTCCGTGGCTCGTTAATGCGTGTTCATCCGTGTCGTTCCGTGGCTCGTTAATGCGTGTTCGTCCGTGTTGTTCCGTGGCTTTAATGCGTGTTTTCCGTAGCCGTTTAATCCGCGTTGTTCCGTGGCGCTACGCCGCGGGCCTGAAGTAAAGCACCATCGCGGCGCCGATGGCGGTCACGAGAAACCCGACGTAGAGGAGCGGATGGGGTGCCACCTTCGGTGGATGCACCGCCATGGTGTAGAGCACGTTCACCAGCGGCGCGCCGCCGAAGACGAGCGGCATGACGTAGGTCGGCAAGCCGCCGGCGCGGAAAGAAAAGATGATGCAGGCTGCGCCGATCGCGCCGAGTGCGCCGGCAACCGTGGCGAACGTTGCGCCCGACGAGTTCCAGCCACGCGAATCCAGCTGTCCCTGCGACAGCATCGTGATCACGGGGACGAGCACACCAATCAGGAAGTAGGCAATGCCAACACAGAGCAGCGCACGCATCGGACTCCCGAGCTTGGTCTGTCCCTGATGAAGCATCGCGCCGTACACGCCCCACGACAGCACGGCTCCCGCCACAAATGCCAACCAATGCATGCGCGCCATTCTATCGCATTGAATCGCTCATCACTGATCACTGATCGCTCAATCCTTGAATCACCTATTCTCGACTCCTCGAATCGCCAATCGTCGAGTCGCGTTGAAGCGGTGGCGAGATTCAGCGATTCAAGGATCCCGGATTCAAGGATTCCCAGATTCAAGGATGAGAGATTCAGGGATTCACGATTAGTGATCAGTGATGAGCGATTCACAGCGCCGCGCGGTAGATTTCGGCGGCGCCGTCGGCGTCGAGTGGGCGTGGATTGAACGTCCCGGTCCATTGCGCCGCGGCCTGGGCGGACAGTTGTGGAACGGCCTCTTCGTCGACGCCGATGTCCGACAGCCTCATCGCCAGACCGCCAGCCCGCGCGAGATCCTCGAGACGCAGTGCGAGCGTTTCGGCGGCATCCTCGTCGCGCGCCCGGCGACGGGGTGATCCAATCAGCGCGGCATAGCGTTGACTCGCGACATCGGCGTTCCAGCGCACGACGTGGGGAAGCAGAATGGCGAGCGCCAGGCCATGTGACAGGTTGTATCGCGCGGTCAGTGGATTGGCACAGGCGTGAGCCGCGCCAAGCATCGACTGCTCGATGGCCATGCCGGCGAGGTGCGCTCCGATCTGCATCGCCGAACGGGCTTCAATGTCGGCGGGATGCAGCAGCACGCGCTCGAAGGCCTCACTCAACAGGTGCCAGGCGCGATGAGAGAACGTGTCGGAGAGGGGCGTCCTTTTCGCCGTGACCGCAGTTTCGACCGCATGTGCGATCGCGTCGAATCCCGCCATCGCTGTGACGTGGTGCGGGGCGGTCAGTGTCAGTTCAGGATCCAGCACCGCGACGCGCATTGCGGCGGAAGGGTCGCCGCACGCCATCTTCATGTGGGTGGCCGCGTCGGAAATGACCGCGTAGCTCTGCGCTTCGCTGCCGGTCCCGGCCGTCGTCGAAATGCCGATCGCCGGCAGGAGGGGTGTGGAGGCCTTCGCGTAGCCGCGGTAGTCGGCGATGCGGCCGCGGTTGGTCAGCAGAAAGTTGATGCCCTTCGCGCAGTCGAGCGAACTGCCACCGCCGAGCGCGACGATCGAATCGATGCGAAGCGGGTGCGCGAATCGGCGGCCCGCCTCGATCATCTCGCTGTCCGGGTTTTCGCCAAAGTCGTGATACGGCAGGACGTCGATGTTTTCGCTCTCGAGTGCCCTCGTCACTGTTGTGACGTGGCCCGCCTTCACGACCCCGTGATCGGCAACCAGCAACACGCGTGTGAATTGAAGGCCCTTGGCCAGCGGCCCGACGCGATGAACGGTTCCTCGTCCGAAAATCACACGTGTGCGTGGTTCAAAATCGAACGGAACCATCTGAAGTAGACTCTACCATTCCCACGAACTGCCATCCGATGCTGGAGTTATGCACACATCGAACCGAATGACCGCCGTTCAATGGCTCATCTGTGTCATTGCCGCGATAGGTTTCGCATTCGACACGTACGAATTGTTGATGTTCCCGCTGATCAACCGGCCTGCGCTGACCGAACTCGGTCATCTCGAGTTCGGCAGTCCCGAATACCGCCGCTGGCTCGGATTGCTCTTCTACGTCCCGGCCCTCTGCGGCGGAGTGTTCGGGCTGCTCGGCGGCTATCTGACGGATCGGCTTGGTCGCCGCCGCGTGCTGACGTGGAGCATTCTCGTCTATGCGTTCTCGGCGTTCGCTGCCGGCTTCACGACGAGCCTGCCCTGGCTGCTTGTGCTTCGCTGTGCCACGTTCATTGGCGTCTGTGTCGAGTTCGTAGCGGCCACCGCCTGGCTTGCCGAGCTCTTCCATGACCCGGCGCAGCGGGAGCGGGTGCTTGGCTGGACCCAGGCATTCGGTTCCATCGGCGGCGTGCTTGTCACTGGTATGTACTCATTGATCGTCACTCACACAGCCTCGTTGCCCGCGATTCACGGCGAGCACGAGCCGTGGCGCTACACGCTCATGTCGGGTGTCATTCCGGCGATCCCGTTGATCATCATTCGTCCATTTCTCCCCGAGTCGCCGACGTGGCGGGAGAAGAAGGCAGCCGGAACGCTCAAGCGTCCGAGCGTCGCCGCGCTATTCACGCCGGAGTTCCGCAGGACGACGGTGGTGACGACGGTGATGTTTGCGTGCAGCTTCGGCGCCGCATTCGGCGCCATTCAACAAATGCCGCAGCAGATTGCACCGGGACTGTCCGACGTGCGCACACTGCCTCCCGCGGCGCGACAGCAGGCGGTCGCCGCCGTTCAATGGTTTCAGGAGATGGGTGGACTGACCGGTCGAATCCTGCTGGCGTTTCTCGCCCTTCGCATCGTGAGCCGCCGATCGCTGTTGTGGGTGTTTCAGGTGCCGGGTCTCGTCATCCTGCCGTTGGTGTTCCTGATCGCGCCACACGAGCCGCTTGCCTGGGCGAAGTGGGGAATCTTCGCTGTCGCCGTGTGCACGGTTTCGCAGTTCAGTTTCTGGGGCAACTACATTCCGAAAGTATTTCCGACCTACCTCCGCGGCACTGGTGAGAGCTTTGCCGCGAATGTCGGAGGACGGATGATTGGCACCGCCGCCGCGCTGCTAACGACATCGCTGGCCGGCGTCATGCCCGGCGGGACGCCTAGTGTGCAGATGGCGTACGCAGCCGCATC
>DATJKH010000184.1:0-41312 GCA_035491715.1 Vicinamibacterales bacterium
TTGTTGAACTGACGTTCCCCGGAGATGGGAAGCATCCGTTCAAGGAGACCACGGGCATCCGTGTGTTGCCGGATACGCTGCCGTACCCCGCGTTTAAACCGCAGCGGCCGACGCTGAATGTTCAATGATCAATGTTCAATGATCAATGGCAGCTCTCTTATTGAGCATTGAGCATTGAGCATTGATCATTGGGCATTGCCACTTGCCATATACTCTCTGCTCTGTTCAGGAGCATCAGCATGCGCGTGCATCACTTGCTATTGATCGGAGTCCCGGTGGTGACCGTCGGAGTTGTGTTTGCGCAGCAGCCAGCATCAACGCGGCTGCCGCCGACCACGGCACCGCAACCGGCGCAGGCGGACGCGCCTCCGACGTTCTTTCCTCCGAACTTCATCGGCTCCGCCGTCGCGCCGCCTCCCGTCACAGTTCCGGACGGATTCATCCCGATATTCAACGGCACGACACTTTCCGGTTGGCATGTCAGCCGGACGAACCATCATGGACGGACGCCGGACTTCTTCGTCATGCACGGCGCGATCGTCGCGACGCAGAACCCACTTGGCGGCGGAGGGATTCTGTTGACCGACAAGAAGTACAAGAATTTCGAACTGTACATGGAGGTCAAGCCCGATTGGGGATGTGACAGCGGCATCTTTCTCCGCAGCACCGAATCCGGTGCTGCCTACCAGGTGACGATGGACTTCCTGCCAAATGGAGGCATGGGGAGCGTCATTGGTGAGGGCGGCATGACTGGCGTCGGCGGACGGGGAAGGGCTGGCGCTCCTGCGCCGGGTGGGCGCGCGGCGACGCCGGCGGCAGGCACTGCTGCATCTCCACCTGCGCGAGGTGCGGCAGCCGCACCGCAGGGACCACCGCCGGGGTTCGGTCAGGGGAATCAGGCGGATCGACCGTGGGTGAAGGCCTGGAAGCGCGACGACTGGAACGCGGTTCGGGTCCGGATGGAAGGGGAAACCCCTCACGTCCAGGTGTGGTTCAACGACGTGCAGATCACCGACTTCACCGACGTCGCCAATAACGCCATTGGCGGGATTACCGAAGGCCCGGTCGCCATTCAGGTCCACGGCGGCCCGTCGCGGTGGGTGCAGGGGGGTTTTTGGCGCTGGCGGAACCTCGGGATCAAGGAACTGCCGTAAGAGACAAGTAGAATAGATATTTGGGGGTTTGCCTGAATCGACCTGAAGAGCGAGTGCTGTCTGCGATTAGCGTCGCAGTGCGCCAGCGTCGCGCACGAGAAACAAGCCGGCTGCTCTGGAGAATCGCGCCTGCGATTGCCGCGCTGGTTCTCGTCTTATCACTGGTTGTTCGTTGGGTTCACGCGTCGCCGATCGTCCCGCTCGCGCTCCTGGTCTTCGCCTGCCTGGCATGGGCGGTGTTTGCCATTGTGCGCCGTCGCATCGATCGTGTCTCCGATCAAACGGCCGCCGCAATCGATACCGAAGTGCATCTCCACGGCGAGCTGCGAAGTGCGGCGTGGTTTGCGTCTCACTGCAGGAGTGATCCATGGGCCGAGTTCCATCTGCAACATGCGGCCACGCGCCTCGAATCGATCGACTTCGGTCAACACTATCCGGCAGTTCGCGCACCGCGCGCCCGGATTGCCACCGGTGTCATGATTGCGGTCACGCTCGTCCTGGCATTCGCGTTTCCGCAGCGTCCGCGAGCGGTCACGGCGATCCCGGAAGCGACTCCCGCTGCGGCCACGCGCAAGGTCCCGACAATTGCCGTCGAGGGATTGCCGGCAGACCTGCCGCAGGAACTCGAGGATCTTCTGACAGCGATCGAGAAGGAACAGCTGGCCGCGCTTCGCCCCGGAGACGCCGCGCTGCTGGACGCCTTGAACAAACTTCAGTCGATCAAGGATCCGGAGGCGCTGGCTGCGCTCGCGCGCGCGCTCGCCTCCGATCGGCTCCAGCAGCTCGACGACAAAGCGGCGATGAAGGATCTGGCCCAGCGCGCCCAGCGCGATGCCAGCAAGACCTCTTCGTCCGAACTCAAGGATGCACTGGATCAGCTCGCCAAGAATCTTTCAAAGGATGATGCGGAGCTCGATTCAGCCGGCCTGGAAAAGAGCGACGAAAAGGAACCGAACGGTGGCGTCGACATGGCAGGCGCGACCGAATCGGCGCGCGATGCGAATGCGATCGCGGGCGTCGGAATGGTGGCACTCTCGAAGCAGGATTCCGCACAGGCGGATGCGCCTCCGGGAGCCGGTGCCGGCGGTGCATCATCGTCGCCCAATGGCGGCGGCACGATGCCCGATATTGCGAAGGCGCTGCGCCACGAAGTCATTGAAGCGCATGAAGACGATGTGAGTGGCGATGTGCACAGCGAGGACCGCCGGAAGACCGAGCGAGGAACCGCGGCGACCGCCTATTCGCGCACCGCGGTTGGCCATTCTGACGGCAGTCGCGCCGTCGCGCCGCCTCCAATTCCTGAGACACGTCGAGCCGGAGTCCAGACCTACTTCACCCGCAAACAATGACTGTTACCGCTGTCGCTCAATCCATCGATCAATTCAGGGATCGTTTCAGCCGCATCACCCAGGAGGTAGCGCGGCGGATCGTCGGTCACGACGACATCGTGAACGGAACCGTCACGAGCCTGCTGGCCGGTGGTCATGTGCTGCTCGAAGGGATCCCGGGAGTAGGAAAGACGAGCCTGGTGCACACGCTGGCAGATGCCCTGCACCTCAAGTTCTCGCGGATCCAGTTCACGCCGGACCTGATGCCCGCTGATATCGTCGGCACGAACATCATCCAGGAACACTCGCACGGCGGTACCTTCTTCGAGTTCCAGCCCGGACCGATCTTCGCCAATGTCGTGCTTGCCGATGAGATCAATCGCGCGACGCCGAAGACCCAGTCGGCGCTGCTCGAAGCGATGCAGGACGTCAGCGTCTCGGTGGGAAAGACGACGTATCCGCTCGAGCAGCCGTTTCTCGTGATGGCGACACAGAATCCAATCGAGATGGAGGGGACATATCCGCTGCCCGAGGCGCAACTCGACCGATTCTTTTTCAAGTTGAAGGTTTCCTACCCGGCAGAGGATGCGCTGCACGAGATTCTCGAGCGAACGACGACCGTGTCGGATCGGACGGTGACACGCGTGGTCGATGGTCCGGAGATTCTCGAAATGCGGCGGGTTGCGCGCGCGGTACCCATCGCGCGACCGGTTCAGGCTTACGCCATCCGCCTGACCCTTGGTTCACATCCGGGTTCTCCGTACGCGACGCCGCTGGTGACGCGCTACGTGCGCTACGGCGCCAGCCCGCGCGCCGCGCAGGCCCTGGTGCTTGCCGGCAAGATCACCGCGATCAATCGCGGACAGGCCTTCGTGTCGATCGAAGATATTCGGGCAGCCGCGTTGCCCGCCTTGCGGCACCGGATCCTCCTCAACTTCGAAGGGGAGGCCGACGAAGTCAACACCGACACGATAGTGAATGAGCTGATCGCGAGTGTTGCAACCGAGTAATCAGTCCAGCTGGAAGCTGGTAGCTGGTAGCTGACAGCTGGAAGCTGTCCTATGTCCCTCCGCTTTGAAAACGACTTCCTGAAAAAGCTCGAGTACCTGCACGTTGTCTCGAAGCGGGCGCTGGCGGGGCAGAACCGCGCCGATCGCCTTTCACCGAAACGGGGCCGTGGTCTCGAGTTCGCAGATCATCGTCCCTACGCGGCTGGCGACGATTACCGTCATATCGACTGGAAAGCCTACCGGCGCCTGAACCGCCTTCTGCTCCGGCTCTTCGACGAAGAGCGCGATCTGTCGATTTATCTTCTGCTCGATGTCAGCCGGTCGATGGTCGAGCCGGCGAAGTTCGACATGGCGCGCCGTATTGCGGCTGCGCTCTGCTATGTCGGGCTTGCGCATCTCGATCGGTTGACGATCATTCCGTTCGGAAGCGATCTCGGCAGGGAGTCGTCGCCAGGACGAGGCAAGGGACGCATCTTCCGTGTCTTCGACGCGCTCGAACAGCTCGAGGCCGGAGGCCCGACCGACTTGCGCGCTGCCTGCAAGGCATTCGCGGCGAGACCGCGCCAGCTCGGGCTCGTCGTGGTGATATCGGATTTTCTCGAGCCCGGCTCCGCTCCGACACACGAATCAAGTGAAGGCGCCGGGTCGGCGACGAAGGATGCCATCGGACCGCAGGCGGGTCTGAAAATCCTTCGAACGATCGGTCATGACGTGTTTGCCGTTCATGTGACGTCGGAACGCGATCGAGATCCCGGAGTATTTGGCACCGTCCGATTCGTCGACGTCGAGACTGGCGAGGTCCGCGAAATCGAGGTCACGCCGCGGCTTGCCGCGGCCTATGTCAAAGAAGCCGAGGCGCATGCCCAGGTGCTCGCGCATTTTTGCGGCCGTTACGACATCGGGTACGTCCGGGCAGATGCGGAGAGGCCCTTCGAAGACGTCATCCTTCGCGCGTTTCGCCAGGGACGCTTCCTCGCATGACGTTCGCGTCCTTGACCGCATGGCAGGCCTGGGCGGTTCTCATTGGTGCCGCCGCGTTGGCCGCCGCGCTTTTCTTCATCAAGCTGCGGCCGCCACGCATCCTCATTCCATCGCTGTCGCTCTGGCAGCGCGTCCTGGACGCATCCACCGAGTTGACGCTGTGGGAACGGATTCGCCGGGTGGTTTCGCTCATCGTGACCATCGCCATCGCCATCGTCCTTGCCTTGTCGATTCTGCGACCGTCGCGGATTGGCGGCGCCGGCGCGTCCGCACAAGGCCGCACGCTGGTTGTCCTCGACTCTTCGTGGTCGATGCGCGCCCGGACGCATGGGCGCGACACGCGATGGGATCGTGCAATTGCCGAGGCGAGGCGCATTGCCGCCTCGAGCGACCAGGTGGCCATCGCGACCACCGCCGAGGGTCTGGTCCAGGGATTGACTGACGATTCGGTGCTCATCGAATCCGCGCTTGCGCGCCTGGCGCCCTCCGCGTTTGCTGATACGTCGTGGCCCACCGTCTCTGGTGTCCAGAGCGTGCACTTCGTGACCGACGGCGCGGTTCCGCACCATCTCGATCCTTCCGTGGTGATTCATTCCGTGTTCGAACCGGTCAACAACGTGGCGATTACGGCATTCGATGTTCGTTCCACGCTGACTGCGGGACGTCGCGGAACCGATTCGCAAGTCAGCACCGCCTATCTCGAGATTGCGAACTTCGCATCGAAGCCGCAGACCGTTCACGTCACGATGTTCCGGGGCAGGGGGAAGATCGCGGACAGCAATACGAATCTCGCCGCAGGTGAGGCGTACCGTCAGGTCGTTCCGCTGGCGAGACAGGGAGATCCGGCGCTTCACGCACACATCGAAGCACCCGACAACGCGCTGGACGTCGACGATGATGGATACGCGTGGATTGCCCGCGCTCGGCCGCTCTCGGTCTTCGTTGTCGGCGAGCACACCGAGTGGATACGTCGTCTTCTGACCGGCGATCCAGACATTCGTGTCACGTTTTGGACGCCAGACACGTATCGAGACGGCGGTCAGGATGTGACCATTTTCGATCGGTGGGCTCCCGCGAAACTGTCGGCGCAGCCGGCGCTGTATTTTGCGCCGCCCGACGACACCGCATGGCTGGCGATGGAAGGGGACTCGGCAAAAGACGAGCGCCGTCCTCGCTGGGACTTCCCAAGCGACCATGCCGTGTTGCGAGGCGTCGATCCGGTGACGCTTCGGATCGACCGCGCGCGGAATTGTGAAGCGACTTCGCTGGCGCCGATCGCGCGTTCATCGCGCGGCATGCCGATCATCTGTGTCGGCGAATCGAGCGATCGACGCTTGGTCGTGGTCGGCTTCGGTCCCGCTGATTCGAATATCGCAACTGCCCCGGCGTTTCCGGTTCTCGTGGCAAATGCGCTGGAATGGCTTGGACGTCCGGCGAACCGTGAGTTGTCGTTGCGCCCGGGTCTCACGCCGTTTGTCGGGTCTGCGCGTATCACGCGAGACGACGGTGAGTCGGTTCCGCTGACGCAATTGCCGGAGTCGTCATTTGGCGTCCTTGCCGCACCAGGCCTCTACACCATCGAGAGTGCAGGGGCGCGTAACACCCTGGCCGTGAACGCCGCGGATCCGCAGCGCTCCAACGTTGCGAAGACGACTCTTGGCCCGGGTGCGAACGCAGCGCCACCACGCAATCCGCTCGAACGTCCCTGGTGGCTTGCGTGCGCGCTTGCTGCATTTGTCCTGGTGTTCGCCGAATGGTGGACGTGGCAGCGAAGAATCACGGTGTGACGCGATGATCAACTGGACGGCTCCCGTCGCACTGTGGTTGCTCGCTCTGGTGCCACTGATCTGGCTGGCGCCGCTGGTTGCGCGGACCACGTTCAATCCGCGTCAGCGCGTTTTGCAGGCTGCCGCCCGATCGCTGCTCTTGACCGCATTAGCGCTCGCCATAGCGCGTCCCGTCCTGTCGACCTCTTCCCCTCGTCAATCTATCGTGTACGTCGTCGATGTGTCGCACAGCATAGCGAGCCGCGCCATCGAAGAGGCGGCACGTACGATCGATCAAATGAACAGCAGCCTCCGGCCGGCATGGTCGCGGATTCTGGTCTTCGGGTCGACGACGGCGACGGTTTCAGATACCGCGGCCCTCCGGCGAATGGCGCCCATCGATGCCGCAGCCAACACGCAATCCGTCGATCGATCGGGATCCGATCTCGAGGCGGCACTGAACGCCGCACGGGGCCAACTCGCGCCGGATTCAACGCCGAGAGTCATCCTGTTCAGCGACGGACATTCGACGGAAGGAACGGTCGAAAACGCCGTGGCACGGCTCCAGACAGCCCATATCCCTGTCTTTGTCGAGCCGATGGTGGTCCGCTCACTTGGTGATGCGTGGATTGATCGCGTGGATTTGCCTGCGCGAATTGCGGCGGGTAGCACCTTTGCGGCAACGATCGTGGTTGGCGCGCAACACGCTGCCTCTGGCACCATCACGTTCCGGGCCGACGACGCGATCGTGGCGACTCGCGAGGTGACGCTCCGGCAGGGATTGACGCCGGTGGTGCTCGAGGGGCAGATCGACTCAGCGGGAAGTCACGTGCTTTCCGCGTCGCTGACGGTGGCGAATGACCCGCTTGCGGCGAACAATACCCTCGAAGTTGCCGCGGAGGTGATGCCCCGGGCACGTGTCCTGTATGTCGAGGGTGCGCCGCAGAGCGCGCGCTACCTGACCGGCGCGCTGCGCGATGCAGGCTTTGATGTCGTCCTCAAGCCGCCTACTGGCATTCCGGCGTCCGCTGCGGCATTCGATGCGTGGGATGTCGTCGTGTTGAGCGACGTGGCGCGCTCCGCGATCCCTGATGCCTCAATTGTTGCGCTCACACAGTGGGTGGAAAAAGGGGGAGGCGGACTGCTCGTCGCCGGAGGCGAGTCGGTGTTTGGTGAAGCCGGCTACCAGAAAAGCGCGATCGAGAGGATTTCGCCGGTCACATTCGAACGAAAAGACGAACCGGAAGTGGCGCTTGTACTCGTCCTCGATCGATCGTGGAGCATGGCGGGACCATCCATTGATCTCTGCAAGGCGGCCGCGCAGGCGGCCGTCGACGTGCTGACCGACAAGCAGGTGGTTGGCGTCATCACGTTCAACGATCAGTACGACTGGAACGTCCCGCTCAGCACCGTCGGCCAGAATCGATCGGGCATCCGCGAGAAGATTGCCGGCATCGTTCCCTCTGGTCCGACGCGCATTTACCCGGCCGTCGAACAGGCGTACCTCGCACTGCGTTCGACGAAGGCGCGGGCCAAGCATGTCGTGGTGCTCTCCGACGGGCGATCGCTGCCAGACGATCATGAATCGCTTGTGCGCAAGATGTCGGACGCTCACATTACCGTGTCGTCGGTTGCCGTCGGGCCGGCGGCCGATCGCGAGTTGCTCCACAACATTGCGGTCTGGGGCAAGGGACGCGACTACACGGTGCAAAACGCCAAGGAACTTCCCGAAGTGTTCGTGAAGGAGGCGAAAAACGCAGCGACGCCGTCGTTCGACGAAAAGAACATTACCCCGATCGTGAAGGCGCCTGCCTTTCTGGGTGCGGTAGACGCTGCACACGCGCCGAAGTTGAAAGGCATCACCGCAACCGTATTGAAAGACACGGCGCTCGAGGTCATGTCGACCGACGAAGGCGACCCGTTGCTCGCCTTCTGGCCGATCGGTCTTGGCCGGACGGCCGTATTTGCCTCGGACGTCAAGGATCGGTGGGCGGCGAACTGGATCAAATGGCGTGGGTACGGTCCATTCTTTGCGGCGGTGGTCCATGCGATCGAGCGTCAGCGGCCGCGGCTCCTGGATCTCCAGGCCGTCAGTGGACCAATCGATCAGGGCAGACGCGAGATTCGCGTGTCAATCGAAGCGCGCGATCAAAGCGGCGGCTATCGCGACCTGCTTCGGCCAACGGTGACGGTGACGTCTGAGTCGCGTACGTCGACTGTTTCGCTGCGGCAGGTGGCCCCAGGGCGGTACGAGGCGAGCGTTCTGGCCGACGCGATCCGGCCGGTGACGCTGACGACGACAGATCCCGGCGGAACGGTTTCTCGCGTGGTCGTGGCCGATCCGGCCGCGGAATACCGGTTTCGGCCGACCGATGAAGCACTCCTACGATCGATCGCGTCGGCGACCGGAGGAACCTGGAAGCCCGAGATGTCGCAGCTCTCCGCCGCACCCACCGATCGGCACAGTGAACGTCGTCCGCTCTGGCCGGCGTTGACTATTGCAGCGCTGTGTCTGTGGTTCATCGACCTGCTGCTGCGGCGGATTCGCGTATTTGAGCCTCGAGTCGCTGCGGGTAGCGCTGGATGATATCCTCCACCCATGACCTCAACCCTCACACGCCGCGAATTTCTGGAACGCGCCGCGCTGACTAGCGCCGCGGTCGCGTACGTAGCCCGCGCTGGCGCCGCCGAGACGATGTTTGTCTCCTTGAATGGCGCGGTGACGCGTGGCGTCAGCGGTGTCGAGAAAGCGCGGCTCGCCGCCAAGGTCGGCTTCGGTGGCGTCGACTGGGACTTCGGCCCGATGAAGACCGCCGGCGCTGATGCGACGAAGGCACTCTTCGCCGAGCTGAAGATCAAGCCAACCATCGCGAGCCTGCCGATGGCGCGCCCGTTCCCTTTCAGCGGTGAACAACCGGCGTTTCAACAGGCACTCACGCAGCTGGCAGACGATGTCGCATTTTGCTCTGCGATTGGATGCCAGAAGATGATGGTCGTCCTGCCGGCGAGCAGCGCGCTGCCGAAGGAGGAGCAGCGCAAGGTCGCGCGCGACCGCCTCGCGGCAATTTCCGAGGTCCTGCAGAAATCCGGCGTCCGCCTCGGAATCGAATTCCTCGGCGTGCAACAGTTCAGAACTCAACGGCCGGATGGCCCGCCGACACATCCTTTCATCTGGAATCTGCCGGAGGCTGTCGCCCTCGCAAAAGACAGCGGCCCGAACATCGGTGTCATCCTCGACGTGTGGCACTGGCATCACTCAGGCAGCAGCATCGACGATATTGTCGCGGCAGGCAAGGATCGCATCGTCCACATCCATCTGTCCGATGCAAAAGCGCAACCTCCTGAGGAAGTGCGCGACAATCAGCGGTTAATGCCCGGTGAGGGCGTCATTAATGTGACCGGCTTCCTCCAGGCGTTGAAGAAGATCGGCTACGACGGTGGCATCAGTCCTGAGCCACTGGGTCGCGTGCCGCAGGACATGTCGCCGGAGGAAGGCGCGAAGCTGGCGCTCGATACGACGATGGCGGCGATGAAAAAGGCAGGCGTGGTGTAAGCATGCTCCGCCTCGGAGCGTTGGCCGTCGTCGTCACTGTTGTCGGGTTGCCGCAGGCACCGCCGTCGGTAAATCAACAGCCTCCTACATTTCGTACAGGCGTCGACATCGTCCAGCTCGATGTGACGGTCCTCGATAAAGATCGCCAGCCAGTTCGCGGCTTGACCGCCGACGACTTCACGATTCTCGACAAGGGCAAGCCGCAGCCAATCGTTGCATTCTCCGCCGTTGACGTCCCCGCGCCCGCTGCTCACGTCGCTCCTTGGATTCGCGACGCACCACTGGACGTCGTGTCAAACGCAGAGAACCGACGCCTCGTCGCCATCGTCATGGACGATGCGTACGCGAAGGTGGAACCGGACATAAACAAGCGGGCGCAGCAGATTGCGCGCAATGCCGTCAACGAGTTGGGGCCGGGAGATCTCGCGGCAGTCGTCTTCACATTCGTCGGCCGCGCGCAGAACTTCACGGCCGACAAGTCTCAACTGCTGCGAGCGATCGAATCCTATTCACCGAAAATGACCGGGACCATGGGGCCGCCGGCAGTTTGTGACCTGCGGCATCGCTCGTGTGACGTCGATGCGCTCGCCAATGTTGCATCGACGCTGCTGAGCGCGCCGCCCGGACGAAAGATTCTGATTCTGATCACCGGTGGCAGGGCTTTCACGTTCGGCACAATCGGCGAGCCTTCATCTCGGAACGAGGGAACGGATCTAGTGCGGCTCTTCAGTGACCTTCAGCGCGCCAACGTCACCGTCTATGCGTACGACGCGCACGGGCTCGAGGTCGATGGCTCGATGGTCGCGAAGGAGTCGCTCTATTCCTTTGCCGAAAGCACCGGCGGACACGCCGTTGCCTTCAGAAATGATCCCGAGTCGTTTGTCGCCGACGCGTTTCGAGAGAGCAGCACGTACTATTTCCTTGGATTCCGGACAACGGCATCGAACGACAAAAGCTTTCACAAGATTGACGTCAAGGTGAATCGGCCCGGCGTTCAGGTTCGCACCCGCAATGGCTATTATCCAGCGTCAAAAAACGCGCGCGCTGAGACGATCAACGGCATTCCAAGCGGTGAACTACCGGTTTATGTCAGCGTCGCACCGGTCGCGGTAGCAGGGCGGCGCGAAGCGGAAGTCCTTGTCGCTACGCGGATAGCTGCACCCGATGCTCCGCCAGCGCCGCAAGCCGTTGAACTAACGAGCACGGCCTACGACCTGGAGGGAAAGGCCCGCGGTACGCTGCATCAAACCATCACCATCACGCCGACGGCGGGAGCGTCTCTCGAGCCCGATCTTCCCGGCCATTTTCCTCTTCAACCCGGACGATACATGTTGCGTGTGGCAGCCGCCTCTGAGGGACGATCGGGGGCGGTGTTCGTCGATCTCGATGTGCCGGACTTCGCGAAGGATCCGTTATCAGCATCGGGATTGATACTGCAACGTCGGCCGGTTCGCCCCAGCCACGACAAGTTCATTGCCGACCTGGTTCCTCTTGTCCCGACGACACATCGTCAATTTCTCGCCTCGGACGAAGTGGCGGTGTTTCTCAGAATCTACCAAGGTGGCAAAGGCAAGATCGTGCCGGTGCGGATGACTGCGCGGATTAAGAACGACAAGAATGCCGTCGCGAGCAATCACGAAGGAATGCTGGAGGTGGAGAACTTCTCGGAACACCGCGCCGCGGATTTCGGAGTGGCGGTGCCCCTCGACCATTTGCCGCCGGGGCAGTATCTGCTGGAAGTGGACGCGCAATCCGGCGCGCGTCATGTCACGAGGACGGCGCGGTTCGAGATCGTGACGGGAAAGTGATGCGTTTGACAGAGGAGATTCGTCGAACCCCCTCTGCCATCCGTGTTAATCCGTGTTCTTCCGTGGCTCGTGTTAATCCGTGTTCTTCCGTGGCTTAGTTTTTGGTCATCGTCAGGCCCGACACAGTCGCGTCCGTGTTGTGCGCGAAGCGGACGCCGTAGACGCCGTCGGTTGACTTCAGCTTGCCGGCGCTGACAAGAGCAGCCTTGTCGTAGCTGGCGACCGTCTTGCCGTTGATCGCGCACTCGACCTTGTCTCCCTTGACCGACATCGCTATTTCCTGCTTGACCGGCTGATCTTTGCCGGCCGCCTTGGCCACCGCCTCATTCGGTTCGCCGCGCCCGTTCATCTGGAAGGACGCCGGCCCGAACCCGCGGACGATGAACTTGCCGTCGCCATAGGCCGCACAATACAGATAGCTCTGCTGGTCGGTGCCGAGGTCGTTGCCCGCGATCACGATGCCGTATGGATGCGGGTGATTGTTCAAGTTCATGTACTTCGGCTCGGTGAACGTCGCCTTGACGGTGTAATTCCCGGCGGCCTTATTGGCAGGATTCCAATAGGTGATAGCCGGCCCCGTGACGACGTGCAGGTCCTTGCCTTCCTCTGAGAGCTTGGCTTCGCTGACCTGCCCGGTGCCGTCGGCTTTCCCCTGCCAACCCTTGGCGGTAATGCCGCCACCGGCGACGGTACGGTTGGCATCCTGAGCCGCAGTCGTGAGAGGGACCAGAGAGGCGATTGCCAGGGCTAGCGCGGAACCATATACCAGACGCATATCATGTCCTTTCATCTGTGAAGGCCATCATCCGGCCGAAAGGGGAGTATACACTTTCGTGCATTATGACAATGGACAGATTGTCTCGCCGTGACTTTCTCCAGGTGACCGCCGGTGCCGGAGCGTTCGCGTCGCTGACGCCGCCGATCGTTCATCACACACCTGATCCCACTGAACAGCCGCCTGCCATCGGCGCCGGCTGGTTCGACCAGCCGATGCGGTGGGTGCAGCTCACACTCGTCGAGAACGATCCAGGCACCTTCGATCCGAAGTTCTGGCTCGACTATTTCCGGACGCTGCACGCCGACGCCGCGACGCTCAGCGCCGGCGGAATCGTCGCCTATTATCCGACCAACGTGCCGCTCCATCACCGAAGCGCGTGGCTTGGCACGTCGGATCCGTTCGGCGTCCTGGTCTCCGGGTGCCGATCGATGGGCATGCGCGTGGTTGCGCGAACCGATCCGCACGCGGTGCGCGAAGACGTCCGGGCGGCGCATCCCGATTGGATTGCTCGCAATGCGAACGGCGAATTCCGGCGTCACTGGGCGAATCCAGAGCTATGGGTGACCTGCGCGCTGGGCCCGTACAACTTCGACTTCATGGACCAGGTGCATCGCGAGATCGTCGAGAACTACAAGGTCGACGGGATCTTTTCAAACCGCTGGGCCCAGCAGGGCGGCGACTGCTACTGCGCCAACTGCCAGAAGAATTTCAAAGATGCGACTGGCATGGACTTGCCACGCTCCGCCGATCGCCGCGATCCCGCGCGCCGGGCGTACGTCGCCTGGCGGAAGGCGAGGCTCACGGAGCTCTGGAAGAAATGGGATGCCACCGTACGGGCGGCAAATCCAAACGCGAGTTTCATTCCGAACGGTCCCCCGGACTTGAAGACGGCAGGAGAGCTGGCGGCGATTCAATTTACCGACAACCAGGCACGCCGCGGCGTCACACCGCCGTGGGCGAACGGCCGCCGTGCGAAGGAGTATCGATCGGTCATGGGACGCCGGCCGATCGGCGGAATTTTCAGCGTCGGCCTCGAAGAGGCGTATCGCTGGAAGGACTCGGTGCAGAGCGAACCGGAAATCCGACTCTGGGTCGCCGAAGGAACCGCAAACGGAATGCGTCCATGGGTGACCAAGTTCTCTGGCGTGCTCTACGACCGGCGCTGGCTGCCGATTGTCGAGCGCATTTACGACTGGCACTATGCGCACGAACGATACCTCCGCAACGAAACGCCGCTCGCGCGGGTAGCGCTGTTGCACTCGGAGCAGACGGCGTCCGAACACCCGGGGATGGCGCAAGGCGATCGACACGAAGATCACATGCTCGGGATGTATCACTCGCTGGTCGAGTCGCGCATTCCGTTCGAACTGGTGCACGAGGCGTTTCTTACACCGGATCGGCTGGACCGTTTCAAGCTCCTCATCCTGGCGGATGCTGCGGCCTTATCGGACGCTCAGTGCCGGGCAATCCGTGAGTACGTGTCTCGCGGTGGCAGTGTGCTTGCCACGTTCGCGACGTCACTTGCCGACCAGTCCGGTGTCCGTCGCGACAACTTCGGGCTCGCCGATCTGTTCGGGGTCACGTTCACCGGCAAAGTCGACGGTCCGATGCAGAACTCGTATTTGAGCCTTGATCCCGAGCCATCTGGCGGCGCGCGGCATCCCGTCCTTGCCGGTCTCGATGGGACGCCGCGGATTATCAATGGGGTCTTTCGGCTCGATGTTCGGCCGACCATCGATTTTCCGTCGCCGCTCACGCTCATTCCCACCTACCCCGATTTGCCGATGGAGGACGTGTATCCTCGCGTCACACACACCGCGACGCGCGAGCTCTACCTGCGCGATCTCGGACGCAGTCGCATCGCGTACATCCCGTGGGACATCGACCGATCGCTCTGGGATGTGATGTGCGTCGATCACTTGCGGCTGCTACGCAACACGATCGAGTGGACCGCCAACGAACCGCCGCCAGTCGCGGTGAAGGGGCCAGGGCTGGTCGACGTGACCGTCTGGCGCCAGCGCGATTCGATGACCGTGCATCTCGTGAATCTCACCAATCCGATGATGATGAAAGGACCGTTGCGTGAAGTGATTCCGATCGGGCCGCAGCAGGTCACCGTGAAATTGCCTGAAGGCGCCAGGCCAAAGAAAGTCCAGCTGCTGACGGCGGGGAAGACGGTCGACTATAGAGTGAGCGGCACAGCCGTCATGCTGACCGTGCCGTCAGTGGATGTGCATGAGGTGGTGGCTATCGATTTCTGACGGCCAACAGACTTACTTATCCGGCAGTCCCTGCGGCGCTCGGACCGTGAGTCCTTTGCGATCGACGCTGACGTTGAACCGTTTGTCGGGCTTCACACCGTCCGGCAACGCGTACGAGACTTGGTACTGCGCGGCGAGATCATCGGCCACCTGGAACAGGGCTTTTTGAATGGCTGCCGTGGTCACCACTTCGAAGCGACGGCCCCCCGACTGTTTGGCGCCATCGCCAAGTACCTGCTCGCGGCCGCTCTCGTCTCCCATCGTGCTCAGGTTTGGATTGGTATTGTTGGCGGAAGACGGAGGACCAAAGGTCACCGCGAACAACGTGGCGCCGCTCTGTCGCAGCTCCGTCAGCACCGAACTTGCTGTTCCACCTCCCGCCTGTCCGCCCGAGAACGCCACCGCGACGATGACCGGGCGCTCCGGTTTGTCCTTCTGGAAAATCTTGGCCATGTCGGAGAGGCATTCGGTCAGATTTGACGTCGGCTGTGGGTTGAGCGTGAGTTCGTTGATCGCTTTCAGCAACGTGTTGGTGTCGGTCGTAAACGGCACGATGGTTGTGTTGCTCAGACCGATGCTGATGAGCGAAATCTCCGCGATGCCGTTCATCTTCTTGACGAACTCGAACAGCCCAAGACGCGTCTGGTGGTCTCCGACAAGTCGATCCTCTACCATCAGCGCGAGACGCGCCTTGTTGGTCGCCGGCGCAGCCTTCACGACTTCGCGATCTTTGCCGCCCTCTTTCACTTTGAAGTTGGCTGGCGTGAGATCGCCAACGGCGGCGCCCTTGGCATCTGTAATGGTGAGGTAGACGGTTCGCGTAATTGCATCAGCCGCCGCGGCAAATGGCTGGCTCGCAAGGGCAGCAATCGCGCAAACGAACGTCACTCGCGCGAACATGTGGACTCGCACTGGACTCATGTCGAAGCCTCCAGCAGGAGTATAGACCGCTCCGGTCAATGGTGCAGCGACAGAATCGCGGTCTTCAGACCGCGCCTTCATCTAATTCAACGGCAAGGGCTTCGCCGCCTTCGGCTGCGCGGCGTTGTAGTCTTCACCCAACAACATCGCGATCGTGGCCGCCACCTGCGACTGCGTGACCTTCAGCCCATCGCGCGCGCCGAGCGGCGCGACGCCAGGGCCCATCACCGCCATCCAGATTTGATCGGATTCCGGGACCTTCTCGCCGTGACTGGTCCAGTTCTCGCCAGTGTTCCCGCGCCCATGATCGGTTGCGAGAATCAAGGCCGTCCGACCGGCATACTCCGACATCGCCTGTGCCGTTTCCCAGAGCCGCCGGATGAATCGATCGTTCCGCCACGCAGCGTCCAGGTACAGGTCATAGCGGCGACCGTGAGCCCACTCGTCGGTCTCCCCCAGCATGACGTAGAGAACACGCGGCTTGTTTTTCTTCAGATATTCGAGAGCGCCAAAACCTGTGGGCGCATCAGCCCGTGTCTCTCCCCAGTAAGGCGGCATTTCGGCCGCAAACTCATTGATCGCGCGCTCGCGGTCGCTTTTCGGATCCGTGATTGGTGCGCCAGCACCGTTGGCCGGGATATGGCTTCGTTCGGTGTTCACGATCCACGGCAGCAGTTCCCACGATGCGAATGTCGCGACTTTGCCGTTGAAGCCCGGTCGGCCGTTCAACCATTCCAGGACCGTCACGTTCGGATTGGGCTTTCGGTCGTTGCTGTCGATGCGGGAATCAGGGAACCCGGAGAGGATTTCGTTGTAGCCAGGATATGAGAATCTCAGCCCATTCGTGACACGTGCATCGCTTCCTTTCGATGGATCACCGAACACTTGACCGGTCTTCGCGATCGTGGTCCAGATAAACGGCAGCACTTTCGCGCGACGCTCCTCGGCAGTCGCGCCTCCGAAGCGTTCCTCGACTTTCTTCTTCGCCGACTCGGAAACGCCGCCGTCCTTCGGCGTCAGCAGATCGGCCGTCATCCCGGCAAATACTTCCTGCCATCGCATCCCATCCATGGTGACGACGAGGACGTTTCGAACCGCTTTGGAGGGCGTGTTCTGCGGGATGGCGGCGATTGGCACGGCCAGCCTGAACGACAGGATGGCGGAGCAAATCAGGAAAAGCAGCGTGAATTGACGGCTGAGTCGCTTCATGGCGGCGAATTATAGTGCCAAGCTTCCTGTTAACAGAGTAGTTGCATAGACGTCTTTTACAGGCGTAAAACTATTTGGCGCGGGACCCGGTCAAAACACGCGGAGGTCGTCATGAAAAAGCGTCTGGGTGTCGTTGTCCTGACCGTTACGACGATTGGTGGCGCCCCAGCGGCCGTGCCCCGCACACCAGGCGCGAGCGACGGTTCACGCCTCACAGTCCATGAATGGGGGACGTTCACCTCGGTGGCCGGTCCGGATGGCGAGGCGGTCCAATGGCGACCGCTGACCGGTCCCTCAGACTTACCGTGCTTCGTGACGACGCTCAATCCGAACAGCGTCAAACTGAATGTGCAGGGTGGCATTCCTGGCCTGAAGGCGCTGGTGCGGATGGAGACGCCGGTCCTGTACTTCTACTCGCCGTCGGCAACGACGGCGCGCGTATCCGTAGACTTTCCGAAGGGGCTCTTCTCCGAATGGTATCCGCAGGCAACCGTCGGGATCGCCCCGGAGGAGAACAGCCGTCAGTTGCGGTGGCAAATCAAGTGGTCGAACGTCGAGATCGCACCGGGCGCAAAGGAAGCGTTTCCTACCGAGCCTGACGGGAGCCACTACTACGCGGCTCGCGAGACGGATGCCGCTCCTGTCACCGCCAACAGCCAACAGGAGAAATTCCTCTTTTATCGAGGCATCGCGAGTTTTCCGGTTCCGGTGAAGGCGACGGTTGCCCGCGACGGCAATATTGCGGTCGCACAAGGCACCGATCAGCTGGTCGATACGTTCATTCTTTTCGAGCGTCGAGGCGACGGCTTCGGGTATCGAGTCGTTTCTACCGATCGAAGCGAGTTGACCATTGCACGGCCAACGCTGGACGGCACACTCGAATCGCTGAAGCAGGACTTGCGCAACATGCTGATCGAGCGCGGACTCTACCCGCGCGAAGCGGCGGCTATGGTTGAGACGTGGCGCGACTCGTGGTTCGAGGAAGGCACGCGCCTCTTTTATCTTGTGCCCCAGGTGACCGTCGATCGCATTCTTCCGCTCCACATTGATCCGCAGCCAGCAGCCATCACCCGCGTCTTCGTCGGGCGCATTGAGGTCGTCACGCCAGAGATTGAATCCGAAGTGGCGGCCGCCATTCGCGCCAAGGATCAGGTCGCCCTTCGGAAGTACGGCCGCTTCCTCGAGCCGATCTCGGAGATCGTCCGCGCGCGCCTTGCCACGACTCACGACGAGGAAAAGATCGACGAGTCGTTGATGGCTCTTGCGGCCAAGCCGACAACGATGTGTCGGACCACGACAACCGCGGCCTCGGCGAGTAGCCACTCCACTCGATGATCCACTCAACCAGCCGTCGAAACAGGACGCTCCTTGCGACGGCGATCGCGGCGTTCGCCGCGGTCGCCGTCACTCTCGCGCAGCAACGTTCACCCCAGTCGTTCGATCTCGTCGTCTACGGCGGCACGGCTGGCGGTGTCATGACGGCCGTCACTGCCGCCCGCGAGGGGTTGACCGTGGCGCTCCTCGAGCCCGGCCGCCATCTCGGGGGGATGGTGAGTGGTGGACTCGGATGGACCGACTACGGCAAGAAGGAAGTGATTGGCGGGTACTCCCTCGAGTTTTTCCAGCGGGTCGGCGCGAAGTACGGCCGCGACGTCGAGTGGCATTTTGAACCGCATGTGGCGGAAGCCGTCTTCAACGATCTGATCAAAGAGGCGGGCGTCAGGGTCTTTCTCCAGCATCGCCTTCGCGAGAAGAACGGCGTCACGAAAAAGGGTGCGATCGTCGACGAGATTATCGCCGAAAATGGCGCGTCGTTCGGCGGCCGGATGTTCGCCGACGCGAGTTACGAAGGCGACCTCATGGCGCAGGCCAGTGTCACCTACACATGGGGACGTGAGGGCATCAGCGAATACAACGAGTCGCTTGCTGGCGTTCGCGATCGCACGCCGCTGCATCAGTTTCGAGCGGAGGTGTCGCCGGTCGATGCATCAGGCAAACTCCTCCCTGAAATCATGGCGCGATCGAAGGATCCTGTCGGTGCGGCCGACAAGCGGGTTCAGGCCTATAACTTCCGCGTCTGCATGACGAAGAACGCAGACAATCGCGTCCCGTGGCCGAAGCCGGCCAACTACTCGCCAGCGCGCTACGAACTACTCGCGCGGTACCTGCCGGCATTCGAGAAGGAGCTCAAACGACCGCTCGCCATCAATGACGTGATGAAGGCCGACATTCTTCAGAACGGAAAAACTGACACGAACAACAACGGCGCGTTCTCGACCGATTACATCGGCGGCAGCTACGACTACCCGCAGGGCAACTACGCGACTCGCGCGCGCATCCGCCAGGCGCACGTCGACTACATCCAGGGGTTCTTGTACTTCCTCGCCAGCGATCCACGCATTCCGAGTGCGCTGTCAGCGGAGATGAAAGAATGGGGGCTCTGTAAGGACGAATTCGTCGACAACGATCACTGGCCGTATCAGTTGTACGTGCGTGAGGCCCGCCGAATGATCGGCGAGTACGTGATGTCGCAGAAAGACATCCAGACGGAGCTGACCAAACCGGACTCGATTGGGATGGGTTCGTACAACAGCGATTCGCATAACGTCCAGCGCCGGCCCACAGAAGATGGCCGCGCCGTTGAAAACGAAGGGGACATGCAAGTCCCGGTGAAGCCCTACGAGATCCCGTATGGCATGCTGCTTCCGAAACGTGCGCAGGCGACCAATTTGCTCGTGCCCGTGTGCTTCTCGGCGACTCACGTCGCGTACTCAACCCTGCGCATGGAGCCGCAATACATGATCCTTGGCCAGGCGGCGGGTCTTGCGGTCAAGATGGCGATCGAAGGGAAGCAGGCAGTGCAGGATGTTGATACCAAAGCGCTGTCGGCAAAGCTCCTGTCGCAGCGCGCGGTGTTGCATCTGCCATGATGCGCGGGCTAAAGACCGCGCGCTACAGGTTCTATTTCATCGGAACTGCTGCCGGCGCACTGAGTATTCTTTTGCCGCCTCTTTGTCAGTGACGATCTCCGGTGATCCCCACAGAGCACGTGCCGGCCCGCCGCCCATTGCATCTGCCGCCAGGACGACATGCCAGACGATGCGCTCGGGATGATAGAAAAGGCTCCACTTCCACCCAGCGTAAGCGGAGAGATCTGTTTGCACAGGAATCCACCGTCGATCGCCTGGCGAAAGATCGATATCTGTCAGCCGCTCGTAGATGCGATTGTCGCTCACGCCGACGCGCAGACGAACGGCGCCTGTGCTGTTCGGATCGAGGGACACGAATGCGCGCAGCACGCCGCGACGTGGCAGCGGCAGCGGAATCGTCAGCCTGCTGGGGACGGGTGCGACGATCGATGGACGAGGTTGTCCGTCAACCTCCAGCGCCGCGATCTCGAAACCGTTGGGTGGTCGTTTCTCAGCGTGGTCAACTTCGCGCAGCAGATTGACGACCGGGACGGGAGTGTTCTCGACGTGACGGCAGCCGGCGCATAAGATCACGACCACGATGGAAAGGACGTGCCGATTCATTGTGATCGTGCTGGTGATGCTGTTTGTCGCGGCAGTCGCGCGATTCTACCATCGCGATACCGGGTTCACCGCGCTCATCGGGTTTCCCCCTGCGGGTGACTCTGAACCGCCAGTGCTGAGGTCGCTTCCGCACTACCAGTACCCCATCTTCGCGAGTTATGACGGTCAGTTCTATGCGCAGCGCGCGCTCGATCCGCTCCTGCGCGACCCGACAGTCGACCGCGGGATGGACCTCGCGCCGTTCCGCGCCCGACGGATTCTGTTCAGTTGGACAGCTTACGTGCTCGGCCTCGGCCGTCCGGCCTGGATCCTCGACGCGTACGCGCTGCAAAACGTCGTCTGCTGGTTGGTCATTGCCGTCCTCATCACGCGATGGATTTCACCGGTCTCGTGGCGCGGACTGCTGCTCTGGACCGCGTGCCTCTTCTCGCACGGCCTGTTGTGGTCGGTCAGATTCGCGCTGCTCGATGGGCCGAGCCTGTTGTTGACGATGTGCGCGGTTGCGGCAGCTGAGCAAGAACGCGCACTCGGGTCGGCGCTGATCGTCGGCGTCAATGCCCTTGGGAGAGAGACGAACCTGCTCGTCGCGGTGGCCCAGCCAGTCCCGCGGACACGCGCGGCATGGATTCGATTTGCCGCGGGGCTTCTCCTCGCCGTTGTTCCATCGCTGATCTGGATGGACTATCTCCGTTCCATTTACCGATCGACAACACTCGCAGGCACCGATTCGTTCGTCTTCTTCGGCAGTGGTCTGGCGCAGAACTGCCGAATAGTGCTCGCCGGCCTCTCATCGTCCCGGCATGTTCTCGAGTCGCTATTTCCCGCGTGCATTCTTCTCTCGATCGTTGTCCAGGCCGCGTTCATTTTCTTTCGGCGCGAATATCTTGCGCCGTGGTGGCGCGTCGCCTGCGTCTACGGAATCATGCTGCTCTTCCTTGATCCGGTACTGGTTGCGCCGTCGACCGCCGCGATCACGCGGGTGATGCTGCCGCTTACGTTCGGTTTCAATATTCTTCTGGCCCGAGAGCCACGCGCCCGGCACTTTTGGCCCTGGTTCGCGCTCGGGAATCTCCATCTGGTGACGGTGTACCAGGTGATGCCGATTGTTCCGTTCTGATCGGCTGTTGGCTGGGGCTAAGAAGGTCGGGAACCGGGAGCCAGCAGCCAGCGGCCGAGTAGAATGGATATATGAGAACGCTAGGAATCCTCGCACTGAGCCTATCCGCGGCTGCTGTCTCCGCCGCACCCGCCAACGTCGCGGGGAAGTGGAACGTGACGATGCAACTCGAGTCGATTACCGGACATCCAATCATCCTGCTCAAACAGGATGGCGAGAAGCTGACTGGCACCTACGAGGGTCGCTACGGGCAGTCTGAACTCAAGGGCGCGATCAAGGAGAAGGAGATCGAGTTCACGGTGTCGATCGTTGCCGAGGGCATGCAGACGCAAGGTGTGTTCGCTGGCAAAGTGGACGGCGACACGATGAGCGGCGAGGTGTCATTCGAAGGTGCCGGGGATGGCACCTGGTCGGCAACCCGCGCCAAGTAACCGGATGCGCTCTCGTGCCCGGTGGTTGCGCCAGGCGGTGCCAGTCGCTCTCGCGGTCGCGTGGACGCTGGCGGCGCCAGCCCGTGCCGGCGCATATTCTGCGCTCGCCCATGAAGCCATCATTGACGCCGCGTGGGATGGATCCATCGTTCCCGCACTCCGAGCGCGATTCGCGCTCAGCGACGATGATCTGAAGCGCGCGCGCGCGTTCGCCTACGGCGGGAGTCTCATCCAGGATATTGGGTACTACCCGTTCTCGAGCCGGTTCTTTGGCGACCTGACCCACTACGTGCGCAGCGGCGACTTCGTGGAGGCGTTGATCCGAGAGGCCGCCGACGTCACCGAGTACGCGTTCGCACTCGGCGCTCTCGCGCATTACGCCGCTGACACCACCGGCCATCCTCGCGCCGTCAACCGTGCCGTGCCCGTTCTCTACCCGAAGTTGCGCGCGCGATTTGGCGACGTCGTCAATTATGCACAGAGCCCATCCGCGCATCTCAAGACTGAGTTCGGATTCGACGTCATCCAGGTGGCCCGCGGTCAGTATGCAAGTGGGGCCTTTCATGATTTCATCGGCTTCGAAGTGTCGAAGCCGATCATGGAACGGGCGTTCAGAGCCACCTATGGTCTCGACCTCGACGATGTCTTCGCTGCCATCGATGTCTCGATCGCCACTTTCAGGTGGACCGTCAACACGACGATCCCGAGCATGACCAAGGTGGCGTGGGAACTCAAAGAGAAGGAGATTGTGGCGCTGGCGCCTCAGGTGACCCGCCGGGACTTCATTTTTTCGCAGACACAAGCGGAGTACGAGAAGAGATGGGGCACTGAGTACAAGCGACCGAGCTGGATACACAAGTGTCTGGCAGCGCTGATGCACATCGTCCCGAGGTTCGGACCGTTCAAGCCTCTCTCATTCGAGCCGCCAACGGCGGCCACTGAAAAGTGGTTCCTGGACAGTTTCACGCGAACCGTGGCTTATTACCGATCGTTAGTGGATGACGCGCGGCGAAAGAACCTCTCGATCGCCAACCGGAATTTCGACACAGGAGATACCACCAAAGCAGGTCAGTATCCGCCGGCGGACGACACCTACGCCGAGCTGGTCGAGCGGCTCGCGACCGAGAGCGACCGCGGCGTCCGCGCACCGGCGCCGCTCGTCGCCGACATTCGCGCGTTCTATGCCGATCCGGCCGCGCCCATTGAGACCAAGAAACACAAGAAGGAATGGCAAGAACTGACGCGCGCGCTCGAGCGCCTGAAGTGATCAATTTGGCGACAGCGCACACCCGGCTCAGCCCGGAGTGACACACGCGCGCGCACATTTTTTGTCGGGCGGGTCACGGAACCGTAATTGCTCGCCACCACAATTGTCGCGAGCACTGAAGAAAACATCGCAGCTGAGCCGGCACGTCGATTGCCCCATGCGCGCTGATGCGCCCGGGGTCTCTTTTCGCAGCAACTCTCACATTTGCACTGCTCGTCGGACCGTTGCCCGCGGCAGCATTCGCTCAGGATCTGCCGGCGCCGGAGGGCTGGGCAGCGCTCGAGCGTGGCGAGGCCGAGAAGGCCGCTGCGATCTTCCGTGAGGAGCTCGATCGCAGGCCCGGGAACGCGGCGCTGAATTACGGCGCAGGCTACGCGGCGTTCACGCTCGGTCGAACCGACGCAGCCATCTCATATCTGAAGCACGCGATCGAATCGAATCCACGATTTGTCCAGGCGATGGTGTTGCTGGCACAGATCGCCTATCAAGCGGCCGATCTGGATCTCGCGGTGTCGACGCTGGAAAAGGCGGCTGCGATTGTCCCAAAGGATCGCTCGATTGCGCAGCAGCTCGAACGATGGCGGAGTGAAGCGACACTGCATAACCGCTTCGAGGCGCGATCGACGGCGCGGTTCACGGTGCTGTTCGAGGGAGCCCAGGAGAAAGTCATCGGGGAGCGGGTGGCATCGATTCTCGAAGCCGCGTACTGGCGCATCGGCAAGACGATGAACACGTACCCGTCCGAAACGCTCAATGTGATCCTGTATACCAACCGTCAGTTCCAGGACATCACGCGTGCCCCGGCGTGGGCCGGTGGTGGCTACGACGGGCGCATTCGTCTGCCGGTCGGCGGCGCCCTGCGGTCGCCGAAAACGCTGGAGCGCGTGGTCACCCACGAGTTCGTGCATGCGCTGATTCACAACGCCGCCGGGACGAGCGCGCCGGCGTGGGTGAACGAGGGACTTGCCAGTTACATGGAGTCGACCGACCACACCTGGGTGCCACAGGTGCTTCGTCGCGCCGACGGCCGCATCTCTATGGAGGACCTGACCGAGGGGTTTGGACAGTTCGATGGCGGCACCGCGCTGGTGGCGTACGCGGAGAGTCTCGTCGCCGGGCAACTCCTATGCGAGCGGCTCGGCGGCAACCTGGGTCCGTTTCTGCAGATGCTCGGCAGCGGACACACGGTCGATCAGGCATTGAGCACGCACAACATACAACCGGAGCAGTTCTACGCCGAGTGGCGGCGACGGATAGGGATGAAATGATCACGAGTCATGCTCAATGGGCGTCATTGAGCATTGAACATTGAGCGAAAGCGGAGATTATGAGCCAGAACTACACAACACAACCCTCCGAGACGCAGCCGATGGATTACTACGAGCTGCTGCAGGTCAGCCCGACCGCTGACATCGAGACGATTCATCGCGTCTATCGGCTTCTTGCGCAGCGCTTTCACCCGGACAATCAGGAAACGGGGAACGCGGCCCGATTTCGGCAGATCAGCGAAGCCTACACCGTGCTCAGCAACGCCGAAGAGCGCGCGCGGTACGACATCGTCCACGCCGAGCAGAAACGGGGCCGATGGAAGCTGGTCTCGACCGGCAGCCATGCGGAGAACGACTTCGACATGGAGCAGTCGGTGCGGCTGACGGTGCTCGAAGTGCTCTATACGAAGCGCCGCATGGAACCCGGTCAGCCGGCGATCTACGCGTTCGATCTCGAGGAGATGATCGGCCGTCCGCGCGAACACCTGGAGTTCACGATCTGGTATCTGGCCACCAGGAAGTACATCGCACGCGATGACAACTCGCGAATCCTGATCACCGCCGACGGCGTCGATCACCTCGAGGCGAATTACCGCGCGGTGACGCGTTTGCGACTGAAGTCGGCGTCATAAATAAAAAGCCGAGGGCACGCATTTCACGCGCCCTCGGCTATCAGACCTCTGGCTCCTGGCTGATGGCGCTTGCGGTCGAGTCCGACCAAGCCAACAGCCGATCGCCAACAGCCTACCTACACATTCTTTGGCACCACAAACGGCGCGCGATATTCGCGCGTCAACATCTTGTTTGCCTCATGATCGTTGACGATCGTCATCGTCTTTGCATCCCAGTGCAGGGTGCGGCCGAGACGATAGCTGATGTTGGCGAGGTGCATCAGGTTGCACGAGAGCGCGCCCTCTTCGATTTCTGCGTTCAGATCTTCGCGCTTTCGGCTGCGAACCGCATTGATGAAGTTCGCCCAGTGCTCATCCTTGGCCGTCGCGGCCGGCCCGGGTTTCTGGTCCTTGCCGAGGAACGAGTAGTACTTGTTGTAGTTGTCGATGACCAGGTAGCCCTTGGAGCCATAGAACTGATTGCCGATCGTGTTCCCCGGCTTGCCTTCGTCGATGCCGGCTTCGTGCGGAGAGATCCAATGCCGCACTTCAAAGGTCATCATCTTCTTCTTCCCGTTCACGTCGAACTCGTAGCTCGCGCTGATCGTGTTCGGCGTTTCCTGGGCGTCGTCGTCGAACATGAACTTGCCGCCGATGGCGCTGACCTTCGTCGGGTGCGTCACGCCGAGGCCCCAGCGGGCGATATCGACCTCATGGATCCCCTGATTCCCGAGATCGCCGTTCCCCGTGTCCCAGAACCAATGCCAGTTGTAGTGGAAGCGATTCCGGTTGAACGGCCGCTTCGGGGCAGGTCCAAGCCACAGGTCGTAGTCGACCTTGGACAGATAGGCGGAGTCGTAGCAGGGCTCGGGCCTGCCTCCAGGCGTGAACGAGAATTTCTCGCTCGGGTTCATCGGACCATCGGGATACTTGCCAATCGTGTCGCGCCACTTGTAGCAGAGTCCGCGGGCCATGTAGACCTCGCCCAACTCGCCACTCTGCATGCGCTGCACCGCTTCCCGGAGTGCCGGTGACGACCGGCTCTGGCTGCCCTGCTGGACCATGCGGTTGTACTTGCGTGCGGCCGCGATGATCTGCTGCGATTCAAAGATGTTGTGGGTGGCGGGTTTCTCGACGTAGACGTCTTTTCCCGCCTGCACGGCCCAGATCGTCTGCAGCGCGTGCCAGTGATTGGGCGACGCGATCGACACGGCATCGATGTTCTTGTCCTCGAGCATCTTGCGCATGTCGACGTAGGTCGCCGGCTTCTTGGCGCCCTTGCCCTCGAGATACTTCAGTTTTTCGCCGATGCGGAATTCATCCACATCGCAGAGAGCGACGATTTCGACATTGGGCATCGACGACCAGGCGGAAACATGGCTCTGGCCGCGTCCGCCGCAGCCGACCACCGCCATGCGGACGGTTTCGTTCGGACTGGCCAGTCCTTTGACCGTCGCTCCGGCGGTCAGGACTGCCGTGCTCATGAGGAAATCTCTTCGGTTCATCGTCATAACGTGCTCCTGATGTCGTGCTCCGGACGGCGGCCGGGCCGTCAAAAATGCTGAGGGGGAGGATACCACGGAAGTATCATTCACCCCATGCGACGGGTGGCGTTGGGTGCCGGACTGTGCGCGATGGTCGCCGTCCCTCTGTTGAGCCAGACAGCAAATCAACAGCCGTCAATCTTTCGCGCCGACACGCATCTGGTCCAGGTCAGTGTCGTCGTCCGCGACGGACGGCTGAATCCGCTGACAGATCTCACCGCAGCAGATTTCCAAGTATTCGAAGACGGCAAGCAACAGCCGATCGCCTTGTTTTCCGCCGACTCACGCGCCTCCGGCACTCCGGCAACGACTGTTGTGCCTGGAACTGTGATCGTCAGCAATCAGGTGCCGACCACCGGCGGCGTGACGGTGATCCTCTTCGATCGCTTGAACACTGCCTGGAGTGATCAGGGACAGGCAAAGCAGAACATCGTCAAGTTCCTCTCGCAGGTCGCACCCACCGAGCGGATCGGCTTCTACGTTCTGGATTCGTCAAGCGTTTCGATCGTTCACGACTTCACGAGTGACACGCGGTCGCTGCTGCGCGCACTCGGGCGTGTGCAAGGGCAGATCTCCCGTGAAACGATGATTGCGGAGGAGAAAACGCCGACAATCGCCTCGGGCGGGGGCATGAGTGCCGCCATGGATGCTCAACTGGATGCGGCCCTCGCGCGCATGGACGAGATGATCAAGGCCGACGCGGTCAAGAATCGCGCCGACTCGACACTCAGCGCGCTGGAAGCAGTCGCGCGACACCTCGCAGGCATTCCGGGACGCAAAAACCTCATCTGGATTTCGTCTTCGTTCCCGCTCTCGTTCAACGATGGCTTTGGCACCCGGTCGATGTATACGGAAGTAAACATCGCGACCCGCGCAATCGCCGATGCGAACGTATCGGTCTATCCCGTCGACGCGCGAGGCCTCATGAATAGTTCTGCCGTCGTGACCAGAAAACCGACCTATGCGAGCCTTCGGAACGAGATGCCGGCCTCAGACAGCATGGAGATGCTGGCCGAGCGCACCGGCGGCGTCGCGTATACGAACCGCAACGATCTCGGTCGTGCGATTTCACGCGCAGTCGAGGATGCGAAGTTCACCTATACGATCGGCTACTACCCCGAGAACGTAACGTGGGATGGTCACTATCGAAAGATCTCTATCAAGGTTCGACGGTCGGGCGTCAACGTTCGCCACCGCAGCGGGTACCTCGCGCTTCCGCCTCCGCCGCAGACCCGCGAATCGCGACAGAACGCGCTCGTCCGCGCGCTTGCGAGTCCGTTGAATGCGATCGCGTTTCCGCTGACCGTCGCCCTCGAGCGGGCAGGCACCGAAGAACTGACCGTGACCCTTCGCCTCAGTCCCAGCGCAATTCGGCTCAGTCAGACCGCATCTGACCTGTGGGAGGGAAGCGTTGACGTGGCGATTGCGCAGGCGCTCCCGAGTGGTCAACTTGCGAAAGCATTGGACACCACGGTCCCGCTTCGACTGACGACGGCAATGCGCGATCAGGCGTTGCGCGAAGGGTTGAATCTCAATCGAAGAATCCGGCCCGATCCGGGCGCGCACACGCTTCGCATTGCTGTTCGCGATCCGGCAACCGGATCAGTCGGCAGCGTCGCCGTGCCGGCGGAGACGATTCGGTCGATCCTCGGAAAGTGAGACGAGCCGATGATGTGTCGTTCCTGTTGTGTCATCGCGTTGTTGCTCGCGCTGGCTGTTGCTCCCGCCCCGGCACCGCAACAGCAGCCGTCGCCTGATCGTCCGCTTCGACTCGCGATCGCGGGACTGGTGCACGGACACGTCAGCGGGTTCCTCCGGGGCGCCCAGGGACGCAAAGACGTCGAGATCGTCGGTCTTTACGACCCCGACAAAGCACTGCTGCAACAGTACGGCGAACGCTCCAAGATTCCGCCCGAAGTCTTATTTACAAGTCTCGAAGAGATGCTCGATCGGACCAGGCCGGAAGCGGTGGCGTCGTTTACCAACACGCTCGACCATGCACTCGTCGTCGAGGCTGCGGCGAGCCGCCATATTCCCGTGATGATGGAGAAGCCGCTCGCGGTCAGCAACGCCGATGCCCAGCGCATCAAGCGCGCCGCAGATCGGGGAGGTGTGCAGGTTTTTGTCAACTACGAAACGACGTGGTATCCGAGTCACGGTGAGATCTGGTCGTTGATGAAAGAGCAGAAAGTCGCGGGCGAGATCCGCAAGATGGTCGCGATGGACGGACATCAGGGTCCCAAGTTGATCAACGTGCAGCCTGAGTTTTTTGCGTGGCTGTCCGATCCAGTCAGAAACGGCGCCGGCGCGCTGTACGACTTCGGGTGCTACGGTGCGAATTTGATGACCTGGCTGATGGACGCCCGGCGTCCGATTGCCGTAACCGCAGTGACGCAACACTTTCAACCAGCCGTGTATCCGCGTGTCGACGACGAGGCCACGATCCTTGTCGAGTATCCCAATGCACAGGGCATCATTCAGGCATCGTGGAATTGGCCGGTGAATCGCAAGGATCTCGAGGTGTACGGCGAGCGGGGTTATGCGATCGCGACCGGCGGAAACAGCGTGCGGGTCGCGCTGCCCAAGAAACCCGAGGAGACGCTGACGCCGCCGCCTCGACCGGCGGATGAGCGCGATTCGATTGCCCACCTCATCGCCATCGCCCGCGGCGCGCGGAAACCAAACGCGCTGTCGTCACTCGACAACAACATGATCGTCACGGAGATTCTCGATGCTGCCCGTGAATCCGCGCGAACGCACCGCCGCGTCGCGTTGGGCGCGTCAGGAGGCAGACTTCCGTGACGGAGGGGCCGACTGGACTTCAACGACTGGTGTCGTCGCAGCGGTCGTCGCCGGTGGATTCCCCAGCCCGAGTTGCTGCAGGACGCTCGGCACACTAAGCCCGAGCGCTTCGAGCTGCTGTAGCAGGTTGAAGACGACGGCGGGGCTGGTGTTCGCGAGCCGACCGAGGCTAGTGCTGCCATTCTCGCCGCTTCCCCCACCTTGATCGATCACCACGAGCTTGTCGATATTTCCGATCGGCGCCGCGACTGCTCCGAAGATGCCGCTTGATGCGCTCAGGATCGCCGGAAGCTTCTCGAGGATCGTCTGGAGCCGCGCCGCATCATTGAATTGTTGCCAGGCCTCCGCCTTTCGCAGAATCGCCGCGGCTTCCGCCACGCCTTGCGCTTCGATCGCCTTTGCCTGGGCGAGACCAATGGCTTCGATCTTTGCCGCTTCCGCCCGCCCTTCCGCCTCGACTGCGGCGGCGCGTCCCGCTCCTTCCTTGCGGAGCTTTTCCTGCTCGGCTTCGGCCAGCGAAATCAGCGCCGAGCGGCGTCCTTCGGCCTCGAGAATCGCCGCCTGCTTGGCTGCCTCCGCTCGGACGACGGCGGCAAGTCGATCGGCTTCAGCCGGTTTGATGACCGTGGCCTCGAGTTCCTTCTGCTTGCGAAGGACTTCCTGCTCCTGCACGGCGATCAATTCCTGCGTGCGCATTCGTTCGACCTTGACTTCTTCGGCCACGACGGCTTGACGTGCGCTCGCTTGCGACAGCGGGCCGGCCTGCTCGGCGCGGGCCTTCTGCGTCTCGATCTCCGCCTGATATTGCGCCTGCCGGATCATGAAGTCGCGCGACGCCTGCGCAATTTCCGCATCCGCCTTGAACTTGGCTTGCTCTCCCTCTTGTAACGCCTGCGCCGATTTGATCTTCGAGTCGCGGTGCGCTTCCGCTTCGCCGATGGTCGCGTCGCGCTTCACCTCCGCTGTGCGCCGCTTGCCCAGCGCATTCAGGTACTCTTCCTCGTCGCTGATTTCCTGGATGGTCAGAACGTCAACGCCGATGCCCATCTTTTCGAGATCGACTGTCGCCTCGCTCGTGAGTTTCTGCGCAAAACTTTGCCGATCGCTGTTGACCTCTTCCACCGTGAGGGTGCCGAGAATCGATCGCAGGTGTCCTTCGAGTGTTTGAAAGATCACCTTCTGCACTTGATCGGGTGTCATCCCGAGGAATCGTTCCGCGGCGGCCTGGAGCGATGATTCGTCGCCGCGAATCTTCACGTTCGCTACCGCTTTTACCGAGACCGGGACCCCTTTCAACGTGTACGCCCGCTTGATCTCGAGTGGGATCGTCAGCACATTGAGGTGCAGGTATTCGACTTTTTCAAGCAGCGGAATGCGCAGGGCCGCGCCGCCGCGCACCATGCGGTAGCCGACGACCCGGCCGTCAGCGAGTTTGCGCCGCCGGCCGCTGAGAACGGCCACGGCGTTGGGAGAAACCTTCAGATAGTTGCGACTGATCAGCCACATCGCCGCAAAGAACCCAAGGACGACGGCGACGATCAGGACAGGAAGCCATATGTCGGAATTGGGAAGGAACATGGGGCCCTCGTGTTATTGCCGCGCCACGATCACCGTCTCTCCGAGCACCTCTTCAACCCGCACTGACGTGTTCTCTGGGATCGATTCGCCCTGCCGCGTGCGGGCAATTTTGTCGATCAGTTCCTCGCCAATCCGGCAGCGCACCTGGCCGACGCCGCCGGCTGGAATCGTCACGATGACACGGCCGGTCTGGCCGACGAGATCGGCAGCGCGCGATTCGGACGACGCCTGCTGGCTGTAGAGGAACCTCGCAAACAGGAGTACCGGAGTGGCCAACACGACGCCGCCACCGAACCCGACGGTCGATGCGGCAAGCGGGTTGAGCCCATAGTGCGTCGCGATGGCGCCGAACGCACCGAACGCGGTCACGAACACGCTGATGACGCGCGTGCTGAAGAATCCCGGCCCGCCGTGATCATCGACACCGCCTTCGAAGTGGTCGAAGATGCCGCCGAAAAAAAGCGAGATCATCAGAATCAAAAAGCCAACCGCCGCGATCGCCAGGAACACGGTGAACGCGTTCAGCTGCAGGTTCATGCGGCACGATAGTAAAGGGTAAAAGCTAAAAGGGAAAGGACCTGCGGCCCGAGCGAGGCCGCCGGAGAGCCGGATCTGGACCGGATTTATTTCGCGAACAGAACGGCGAGCACGCCGAGATAACCGATTACGAAATAGGTCCCGACGATGAGCGCCCTACCCGAACCAGGGACACGCCGCCAGGCGGCGGCGGGGTGAAGGCAGCAGGCGAGCGTTCGTCCAATGACCACGTCGGCGTTCATGCGTGCCGGAGTGAGCAAAACAAATTCCGTACGGCGGATGCAAATTCGTTAGAAATCATGTGACCCGCTGTATGAAAACCACATCCTACCGCGGTCTTTGTCGCTCTCTCGCGGAACTTCACTTCACACGGCACGCTGGCTGCACGGTTGGCCCCGGTCGAGAAAAATTCTGGGAATTTTCAGAAAAGTGCCGCGAAAGCCAGCCATTTTTGTAAGCTAGTGTCCTGAATACGGCCGGGCTGCGCGGATCAGCACAGAACTGTGATCGATTCGGCAGGAGGCTTTATGAACACTCTTCGACGGTCGCTCGCCGTGCTTGCAGTCGTTGTCGGCTTCGCGACGCCGGTCTTCGCCGCGCAGCAGGAGCCGTCTCCGGCCGGTCGCATCAAGACCGTCGCCGGCACGGCCTTCATCGTCCGCAACAACGCCGTCATTCCGGCGGAGGTGGGTCAGGTTGTGTACGAGGCGGATGCGCTTCGCACGGGCCCTGACGGCAAGATTGGCGTAACGCTCAAGGATGATACGCGCCTTGCCCTGGGTCCCGGCAGTGAAGTGCGTCTGGAGCGCTTCGCGTATGCGCCTGGAACGGCCAGCCTCGGCATGGTGCTGAAGTTCGTGCGAGGCGTCACCGCCTACGTCTCGGGTCGACTGGCCAAGCTGGCACCCGATTCCGTCCGTCTGGAGACACCGTCGGCCATCGTCGGCGTTCGTGGGACGACGCTCGCTATACGCGTTGAGGGGTGAGGATGCGCATCGGCCGGGTGGTGTTTGTTGCGGCTTTCGCCGCAGCGCTGGAAGTGGCGTGCGCTGGTAAGCACGCCGCTCCGGCGCCGCCGGAAACCGCACGAACTCTGGTCGTGCTGCTGCCAGATTCCGATACCGGCGTCACCGGCCGCGCGTTTGTGACAAACAAGGTCGGTACGACCGACCTGGATGCCACCCGTGATTCCTCCACCGCGAGCCCATCGACCGCTCCCACCGCGGTGACGACGATGAGCGAAGAGGAAGTCCAGCGGGTGTTTGGCGAGACACTCTCGGCGCTGCCCCCCGCTCCCATTCACTTCACGCTCTACTTCAAATTCGAATCCGACGAGTTGACGGATGAATCGCGCGCGTTACTGCCCGAGATTCTCAAAACGGTCAAGGAGCGCTCGATTCCTGAAGTCCTGGTGGTTGGACATACCGATACGATGGGGACGCCTCGGGCGAACATCGACCTCGGTTTGACGCGGGCGACAACCGTACGCAATCTGCTCATCCAGGTCGGTCTCGATGCCACGTTGATAGAAGTGCGATCGCATGGCGAGAGCGATCTGCTGGTGAAAACGTCGGACGAGACGGCTGAACCCCGCAATCGCCGTGTCGAGATTTCGGTCCGGTAATCCCCGCACTCAATGACCGCACCAACTGACGCTGCTACGCGCCGGGGTCGCGTCTTTCTCTGCGGGATCGTTCCGGTCGTTGTCACCGCGCTACTGGCAGTCTATCGGCCGGCTTTCTTTCCCAGACTCGACGACAGCATTTACGACACGGTGATGCGGTCGGGCAGCATTCAATCGCCCGGCAAGCGCGTCGTCATCGTCGACATTGACGAGCGAAGTCTCAACGAGCTCGGACAATGGCCGTGGCGTCGCGACGTCATCGGCAAGCTGGTCACGCGGCTCCGCGACATGGGCGCGGCAGTGATCGGGATGGACATCATCTTCGCCGAATCGGATCGACTGGAGATCCGCGAAACGAATGCGTCGCACGCCAATCCCGATCAGTTGCTCGCCGACGTGCTTCGCCAAGGCAAGGTGATACTGGGCTACGGGCTGACGTTCGATTCCGCCGGGCGCGTTCGCACGCTGTGCGTGCTGCACCCGGTGAACGTCGCAGTGGTACATCCGCGTGAGGAGACCGGCTTACTGCCGTACTTCCATGCGACTGGGGCCGTCTGCAGCCTGCCGCTTCTCGCCGAGGCCGCAGGTTCGTCCGCGTTCCTGAATGCGGCGCCGGATCCAGATGGCATTCTCCGCAGGGTGCCGCTTCTCGCGGAACTCGACGGCCGGCTCTATCCGGGTCTCGCGCTTGCCGCCGTGAAGGCAGCTACCGGCGCTCGTGACCTGACACTGCGGGTCGACACCGTCAACGCCGCGACCTTGACCATCGACACGCTGGCAGTGCCGGTGGATGGCAAGGGCAATCTGCTGGCGCGCTATCGCGGGAAGAAGGGCACGTTCCCGCAGCTGTCGGCCGCAGATATCCTGAACAATCGTCTCCCTGCGGCAACCGTGCGCGACAAGATCGTGTTTGTCGGCACCACGGCCCTGGGCACGAGAGAAGTTGTGGCAACCCCACTCGACACTTTGTTTGCCGGCGTCGAAGTCCAGGCGACGATTGCCGACAACCTTCTCGAGCACTCGTTCATTCGGCGTTCACCGCTGGGCACCGTTCTCGACGTCGAGCTCGTCGTCGCGTCGGGCCTGGCGATTTCGATCGTCGTGGCGCTGATTGGCGTCACCCCGGGCGTCGCGCTCGGCGCGGCAGGCATCGGCGGCCTGTGGGCGACGTCAGTCTGGCTGCTCTCGACCCGTGGCCTTTTCGTTTCTCCGCTGTTTCCAACGATTGGGATCCTTTCCGCGCTCGCGCTGATGACCTTTGCAAAGTTCACCGTCGAGCGACGACGGGCGGAGACTGCCGGTCGTCAGCGAACAGCGGCGCAGCGTCTGATGGTGCAGACGCTCCTGTCATTGACAGAAACTCGTGACGCGGAGACCGGCCGTCATTCGCGACGCACCCAGATGTATGCGCGCATCCTGGCGCAGGAGCTGTCCACACATCCTGAGTACCGCGACTATCTGACCGCTGAGCGGATCGACTTGTTGGCCAGCCTCGCGCCGCTGCACGACATTGGCAAAGTCGGAATCCCCGATCAGATCCTCAACAAACCCGGCGCGCTGACGCCCGACGAAATGGCGGAGATGCGCAAACATCCAACACTCGGTCGCGAAGTCATCGTCAAGGCGGAGCAGCAGGTCGGTGTTCACGACGACGCGACGCTGGCGATGGCAAAGGACATTGTCTACACCCACCACGAGCGGTGGGATGGGACAGGGTATCCACAAGGACTTCGCGGCACAGGCATTCCGATTCCTGGACGCGTGATGGCGATCGTCGACGTCTACGATGCCGCGGTCACTCGAACGCTTTACCGCCGCACCATGTCACACGACGACACCGTGAAGTTCATCATGGCGGGGAAGGGGACGCATTTCGATCCCGCTGTCGTCGACGCGTTCGTCAGAGCCGCGAGCGTGATCGAACACGTGTCACGTGAAGAGAGTCAGTAGCCGCGAGCTACTTGACGAAGCGCAGATTGGTCGGTGGAATCGGTGGGGGGCCGGTAGCGCCGCCCGCCTGGCTGAACGTCACGGTCTTTCCCGCGACGGTCAAGGTTCCAGTCCGGGCCGCGCCGGTGTTTGCCGCGACGACGAAGTTGACGCCGCCAATGCCCGAGCCGCTTGCGCCACTCGTGATCGTGACCCAGGCGACGTTGCTCACGGCAGTCCACGAGCAACTCGTGCCGCTCGAGACTGAGAGCGCGCTGGTTGTTCCTGTCGTCGGCACGGTGAAACTGGTCGGCGTCACGGTGTAGATGCAGCTGTTGGCGGCTTGCGTGAACGTGACCGTCACGCCGCCAACGATTAGTGTGCCCGTGCGCGGAGCGCTCGTGCTGTTGGCGGCAACGGCGTAATTCACCTGGCCAATCCCCGAACCGCTCGCGCCGCTCGTGACCGTGATCCAGCTCACCGTGCTGGTCGCTGTCCACGAACAACTCGTCCCGGTGATGACTGATACCGCACTTGTCGATCCGGTCGAGGGCACCGACACGCTGGTCGGCGTGACGGTGGGGCTGGCGCACTGCGCCGACGCTGTTCGGGCGGTGCACGCCACTAACGCGATGACCAGAATGAGGTAGTGCTTCACGGGAGAAAGTCCCGCACCGTTGCGTGCATATTGCGCGCCTCGCGAATCGGGTGATTTGCTGGCCTTTTCACGAGTTCGCGGGGCGAAAGGGAGCAGAACTGTGAGCCGCGCGACGAGATTGTCGGCGGCGGTGTGCGCTGGATGTGCGGGTGGACCGCGCCGGCCGCGGTCCACCGCGTGCGTGTGCTAGTTGGTCATCCGTTTCTTGACTGCGTCCTGCAGTTTCTTCGCGGCATCGTAGTGGGCGCTGACGACCGGGTAGGTCTTCGCCGCCCAGCTATTCAGGCCCATCGTCACCGGGTTGTCGCTCTTTTCAGGCGTCACCGTCTTTGCTTCGACCTTCGTCTCGACTTTCTTCCCGGACGGATCCTGGGCGTCTGCCTTGTACTTGCTCAGCGTGTCCTTGTCGATGCGTGATTCGAGCTTGTCCATGACGTCCTTGTGGCCGTCGACCATCGCATCCATGTAGTCCTTGTCGAAGTCCGCGCCGGTCTTCTGCGCCAGCTTGTCGCGCAGATCGTTGTGCTTGTCGTCAGTCGCGGATGGCACGGGGATATTGCTTTGCGAAGCAAAGTTCGTCAATTCCTCGTTGGCCTTGGTGTGATCGTCGACCATCATCTGGGCGAACTTCTTCACATCCGGATTGGCCGCCTTGTCCAACGCCATTCGGCCGAGCTCGACCTCGGCAATGCTGGCGCTCGCGATGTCTTTGACGAAATCCTTGTCACCGCTGCTGACGTTGTCGTTGCCGGCGGTGCCAACCGCGCCACCAGCCGGTGGATTGGCCGCCGTCGTATCCCTGTGATCGTTCGAGTTGCACGCGACGGTCAATGCAGCCGTCAGCGTCAAGGCTAAAAACCCATACCTCTTCATTTGCTTCTCCTCTGATGAGCTCTTGTTCACACGCACGCCGTGATCAGAGGTGCAAGGACAGTGACCTGGTCAGTACGTTGCTCTGCCGCCGCTGATATCGAAGACGGCTCCGGTTGAAAAGGAGCAGTCCTCCGATGCGAGCCAGCAGATGAGGGAGGCGATCTCGTCAATCTCGACGAAGCGTCCCATCGGGATCCTGGAACGCATGTATTCGATGTGTTCCGGCTTCATTTGCGCGAAGATTTCCGTGTTGGCTGCTGCCGGTGTGACGCAGTTGACGAGAACGTTCTTCGTCGCCAGTTCCTTGCCGAGAGACTTGGTCAGTCCGATCACTCCAGCCTTCGACGCGCTGTAGTGAGACGCGGTGGGGTTTCCTTCTTTTCCCGCAATCGATGCGACGTTGACGATCCGGCCGTAACCGTTCGCGAGCAAATGGGGAATGACGGCGCGCGACACGAGGAAACAGCCGACAAGATTGACATCGATGACACGGCGCCACACGCTGGGATCGAGCTCCCACGTAAGGCCGTTGCCGCCAGTAATGCCGGCATTGTTCACCAGGATGTCGATGCGGCCGTGCCGCGAACGCGTCGCGGCTGTCGCCGGCGCGACGGACTGTTCATCGGCGATGTCCACCCGGTCGATGGAAACCGTCCCGAGGGGCGACAACTGCTGTCGCGCTGACTCGAGACGCTCAGAATCGATATCCCACAGCGCAACCGTCGCTCCCGACTGCAGCGCGCGTTTCGCGATCGCATAGCCGATGCCGCGGGCGCCACCTGTGACAATGGCGACGCGGTCTTTGAGATCGAGTTGATTCAACTAGGGCTTCCACCAATCGCCGGAAATGAGCTGCGGCGAGCCTGAGGCCTGACGCCACTCTTCCGACAGCAACTGATGCTCGAGCGTAATGATGCGTGCCTGGAATTGAGAGAAGTCCGCGAAGCGTTCGGTCGTGGCGAGACCGTCCGACCATTCCATCTCGAGAACATATTCTCCGGTGGGTGTGTCGAATCGTGTGATGAGTCGCGCGACGCGATCGCCGCGTTCAAACAGCCAAATCATGTTTTGTATATCGGCGCGACCGCGATGCGCGGCCAGACTGTGGGGGAGTTAATCGGCCGGCGGCATCGGAAAACGCGCAGACCGATTGTTCTGACGCACGGTCTTGCGGCGCTCCGGGATCGTCCAGGTCTCGCCGCAGGCGGAGCAGCGGATATATACAACAGTGCGGCCAAGCGAGTCAGCCTTCGCGGACACGGCGTTACAACGCGGACACGAAAGAAACCGACCCGGCTCGCCAGGGTCCAGGGGGCGCTGATCCACGATAGCTCTACGATGCCATAACCGGGACGGCGGCACAATTCGAATTCTTGTTCCGACACCCTTCAGCGTCACTGTTCACGCCACATTACGAATTGGTAAGTGATCAAGGCTAGGATCCAGCGTACGCCACGTTTCGAGGAGGAGCTATGAGGTGGAGTAGCGTCGTTCTCGCAGGATTCATCGTCGCCATCGTGGGTTTCGCTGTCAGCATCAGCGCCTCGCAATCCAATACGCGGGGAGCGACGACGCAGCAGGAGGACGTGCTGCCGGCCCTGCTCGCCGAAGTCCGGGGGCTTCGCGCGGCGATGGAGCAGATGGCCTCCGCCGGTCCGCGCGTGCAGCTTGCGCTTGGCCGCGTGCAGTTGCAGGAACAGCGCGTCAACAATCTGCTGCGTCGCAGTGAAGAAGGGCGCGGACATCTCGCGGACGCACAGCGGAAGTACGACCAGACGCAGCAGCAGCTTCGCAGCCTTCAGGAGGCACTTCGCGAGCCGAGGCCCGACGGCCCGCCGGCGGCCGAACTGCAGGCGATGCAACGCGACACCGAACGCGAACTCGCGCGAGTCGGGGCGGACCTTCAGCGCCTGACTGGTGAATTAGCTGTGATGGATGCCGATCTGGCGACCGAGCAGGGCCGATGGATCGATCTCAATCAACGAATGGAGGCGCTCGAACAGTCGCTGGTTCGGCGCTAAGTTGCTACGCCAGGTTCGCCAGGATCGTGTTGTAGACAATGCGCACGCCTTCGTGGCGCGCAACTTCGATCGCGTACAAGCCTTTGTACCCGAGGCCTTCGGTAAACTTGACGGCTTGCCCGATATCCCAGAACGGGCTCGACTTGACGTGCATGTTGCCCGACGAATAAGGGAACCATGCCTTGATGCAGTCGTGCAGTTCCTGCTGGTTCATCGCGCCAACATTGCCGATGTCGACATTTGAGTTTGCACCGGCATCGCGAAACACGGTCAGCCCAAACTCCCACGGTTTCATCCCGATTGCCTGGACGTACTCGGGGGTGCCGACGCCGCGCGTCTCGAACGAGACCTTTACGTTCTTGGTGCGCCCGTACTCCGCCATGGCCTTCATCGCGGCGACCGCGCCATCTCGCGTTTCCTTGGTGAGCTGCGCCTGCTGCTGGTTGATCATGACGCGCGCACAGCCGTACTGCGACGCGATGTCCATCCACTGCTTCACGTGATCGACGGCCTGCTGCCGTCCGGCGGCATCCGGGTTCGAGATCGACTGCACCGTCCCGAACTCCAGGTTGATCTGGGTCATGGTCACTTTGTTTTCGTCGAGGCGCGCTTTCAGTTCCTTGATGAACGCCGGATCGGTTTCCGACTCGACGATCGTCTCGTGCTGATACTCGATATTGTGGACGCCGTAGTTCTCGACGTACATCTTCGGCAGGTCGAACGGCGTGAGAGTCTGCTCGGGCGTCGGATTCTGCGTCCTCGGCGTTTTCATGTACTGGTTGAAGTTCAGCGTCATTAGTGAAATGCGCGCGAGCTTCTCCGGCGCAACCGGCGCCGGGCCGCGGCCGCGACCGCCAGCCCCCCCACGCCCCTGCGCGCCTGGACCTCCTTGCCGGCCGGCGGGAGCAGGCGTCTGATTTCCCTGGGCCCGTAAGGCCATCACGCTCGCAGCACCGGCAGTAGCACGCGCAAGAAAGTCTCGACGTTTCATGTTCAAGGCTCCTTTGGGTAGCGTCGCGTGAGACTCTACACGTCCGCATTCTCCGGGGCAAGCCGCCGCGGCATCATTCGTGCTCCCATTCCTTTTGCTCCCCAGCAACCGTCCCAGATCTGTCGGGACCGTGTACATATGTGGGCATTTGACTGGTTTCGCTCGTATTGGAAACCGACACCGTGTCCTGAGCCGACGCCTGTGGTGCGGTGTCCAAACTGCCGCTCCGATCGGGCTGCGTTTGGGATTCCCGCGAGTCCCGAGTTCGAGGCCCACGTCTGTCTGAGTTGTTCCTACGAGTGGTCGATTCCAAGCGGAATCTCGTCGCGTGGCTTGCCGCGATGGGCGGAACCCGACGCGCAGAATCGTGCAGAACTGCGCACGCCTCTCCGGGCGGAGCGGGCCTGATGCGAATTCGCATCGTGCGTCGGCCGCCCGGGCAAGTTGACGGAGTCGATCTCCACCGCTTCGAACTCGGAGCCATGTACGACGTCACGGCATCGATCGCCACGTACCTGATGGTTGGCGGCTACGCCGAGCCGGTGGCCGACACGACTCCAGCGCGCGTCGTCCCGGTCGACATGACGACGGAAATCAGAAATCGGGTCAGGCACGTCAGCGACAAGGCAGCGGAGATCTCGCGGAAGAAAAAGCGTCAGCCGTAGCTGTGCGACGAGTCCCTCCACGGTTTCTTTCACTCCTACGATCCGTCTCGGACATTTTCGATATCGCCGCATTGATGCGTGAGTGATCACTTCGCGCGCATGAGAGATCACGCGACTGCCTGGGGAGTCGCGATTGAAGGCGTGACGGAAACCGAACACTCCGTCCTTGCGTTCGGTCATCGCGAGGATCAACGAGTAACACTTAAGCTCTTCAAGCAACGCGACGAAGAAATACTGGCAGGACGCGTGCTGCGCGCATTCGCTGGCAACAGCACGGTGCGAATCCTCGATCAGGTTCAGGGCGTACTTCTGTTGGAGCGGCTGATTCCCGGAGAGTCGCTCGTGACGATGGCGGCAAGCGGACATGACGAGAACGCAACCGAAGTACTGGCCTCGGTGATTGGCCGCCTGTCACCCGCCGCCTGTCCCGGCGTGCCAACAATCGAACAATGGGGGAAGAGTTTCGAACGCTACCAGGCCGGCGATGACCAGCCGTTGCCGACGCGACTGGTTGCCGACGCTCACCAGCTGTACCTGGACTTGTGTTCATCGCAGCGGTACCGCCGCCTGCTGCACGGCGACTTGCATCACGGCAACGTATTGCACGATTCGGAGCGCGGGTGGGTCGCCATCGATCCCAAGGGCGTGCTGGGCGAACCGGAGTACGAGATTGGCGCGGCCCTCCGAAATCCAATCGAGCACCCGGAAGTGTTCCTGGAGCCACGCACAATCGAGGGGCGACTCAGTTGCTTGGCCGATCGACTGCAGTTGAATGCCGATCGGGTGCTCGGATGGGCGTTCGCACAGGCTGTGTTGGCGGCCGTCTGGCTGCGTGAGGATGGCGTCGCCGTTAGCGACGACCATCCGTGGCTCGCTCTTGCTCGCATCATGCAACCGATGCTGAAACGCCGCAGATGACAGAGCCAAGGCCGCGCGAGGACCATCGGCGCGACCATCAATTCGCCGCGTGGACTGTGCACAGCGGGCTGAATGCGAAGCCGCGAGACCTTAGCTGTGGCACCAGGAGCCGGACGGTTCCCGCAGCATGACGGCGATCTGCTCGAGGATTCTTGTGGTGACCGTCGTGAATGACG
>DATJKH010000185.1:0-4509 GCA_035491715.1 Vicinamibacterales bacterium
CAGGTCACGCATCACAAGATCATCGGCAAGGCCAACTGGGGCAAGACCGTCGACACGCTTCGCCTCATCGACGAGGCGCGCGCACGCGGCGTCGATGCCACGATTGATCAATATCCGTACACCGCGTCGGCGACCTCAATCGCGGCGGCGCTGTTGCCGTCGTGGGCGCTCGAGGGCGGAAGCGAAGCCACACTGAAGAGGATACAGGCCGCTGGTTCACGCCAGGAGATCCTGATCGAGACAATCGCGCTTCTGCGAGATGCCCGTGGCGGCGGCGATCCGCAGAACGTGCAGCTATCACACTGTCAATTTGATCCATCGCTCGATGGCAAACGGCTCGGCGATGTGACGAAAGGCCGCGGGCTCGAGCCGACAGTGGCGAACGCGGCCGAGACAGTTCTGTGGCTGGTCGAGCGCGGAGGCTGCGGAGGCATCTACCACGCCATCGACGAGCAGGATCTGCAGCGAGTGCTCCGTCACCCGGCGACCATGATCGCGTCCGACGGCGGGATTCCGGTGTTCGGAGAGGGCAGCCCGCATCCGCGCAACTACGCCACCTTTTCACGTGTGCTCGGCCGTTACGTTCGTGAGCTGAAGGTCATCACTCTCGAAGACGCGGTCAGGAAGATGACCTCGTTCCCGGCGCAGCGGCTCGGACTGTTGGATCGCGGCGTCATTCGAGAAGGTCTGAAAGCAGATATCGCCGTTTTCAATCCCGACACGGTGCGCGACCGCGCGACGTACGACCAGCCCCACCAATATTCGGAAGGCGTCTCGCTGGTCGTAATCAATGGACAGATAGTGTTCGAGAAGGGCGCGGTGACCGCGGCAAGGCCGGGACGCATTTTGTATGGTCCGGGCACGCGCCACTAGGGTGACGGTGCGTTACTTTTCAACTATTTCAATCGCCCGATCTTTTACGTCCTCTATGACCTGCTTCGTGCCCGATGGCCACTCCACTTCGACGCGAACGGGACCACCCGACGTGCCCAGGCCGAAGTGCAGGCCGGCATGCGATGAGGAGGCGTAACCCATCGCCGTCGTCATTGTCCGCACCTGATTGCCGATGCGTACGACAGCACCGATGCCATCGCGATTCGATTTGGTCCCAACCAATCGGATTGTCACCCACTGATTGTTCGTCGTAGCGACGTTCCGCCACAATTCGGCCGGCGTGCCGAGTGTGAGGACGGCAACGTCCACGCGACCATCGCCATCGAAGTCCGCGACCCCGCAGCCGCGGTGCGCCGCAATGGCGGCACTCAAACCTGACGCGTCCGACGCATCGCTGAAGTGTCCGCGACCGTCGTTGAGAAACACGCTGTTGTTCTGCTTGAATGCGATCGCCTGAAAGTCGCCGATGCGCGCATTGACGTGAGAGTTGGCGGTAAAGATGTCCTTCGTGCCGTCGTTGTCCACATCTGCGAACACCGAGCACCAGCCCGACCGCTTGACCGTCAATCGCCCGAGGCCGGTCGCCTGAGTCTCTTCGATGAATGCACCGCGGCCATCGTTGCGAAACAGCGGAAACGTCTCGCCGGTCAGCGCGGTGAAATGCACGTCCGGCCAGCCATCGTTGTCGTAGTCCTGCGCGTCGGTGCCCATGCTGGAAATCGGACGGCCGGAGTTGGTCACCGAGATGCCCGTCATGAGCGCATCCTCGGTGAACGTGCCGTCGCCATTGTTCTTGAAGAGAAAGTTCGGAACAGTGTCGTTGGTCACGAATATGTCCAGGCGGCCGTCGCGATTGAAATCTGCGAATGCTGCGCTCATCCCTTTCCCAATGTGCGCGAGCAGACCTGACTTCGCGGACACGTCTTCAAACGTTCCGTCTCCTTTGTTTCGATACAGCCGATTGGGCACGCCCTTGAAGACGCGCGGATCGCAAAAGATCTGAACTCCGCGCGCTTCGTCGCCGCACGACCGATTCGCCTCAACTGACCATTCGACGTAGTTCACCACGAGCAGGTCGAGCCGGCCATCGTTGTCGTAATCGAACCAGCCGCCGCCGACTGCCCACTCCCCGCTTGTAATGCCCGATTGTTTGGTCACGTCCTCAAATCGCCCATCGCCTCGATTCCGCAGCAGCTGGTTGTCGCGCACCCCGGCCACGAACAGATCGACGTGGCCGTCATTGTCATAGTCCGCCGCGGCGGCACCCATTGCGTAACCCACACCTCGCACGCCGGCCGCGTCAGTCACATCGGTGAAACGCATGCTGCCATCGTTGCGATACAGCCGGTTCCAGTGGATCTGTGATGTCTTTTGCAAAGAGGGAGTTGCTGCGCCGTTGGTGAAAAAGATGTCCGGACGTCGGTCGCCGTTGTAGTCGAACACGGCAAGGCCACCGGGCGCGCTGTCGACGAAATACTTGCTGCCTGCTGGTGAATCGCTGTGCGTGAAACGCAGACCCGCGGCAGTGGCGACGTTGCGGAATTGTACGACGCTTGATTCAGCCCGCGGCGTCTGATCGGCTCGCGCGACCGTCAGTGTCGCGGCCGCAACTCCCACCAGCATGAGACGAGTTGCGAACATGTGCTGCTACTTCGTGAGGACGAGCCCCTTCAGCTCCTCGAACCAGTTGAGGACGACGACGATCTGCATCAGTGTCACGTGCTCTCGCGCGCTCCGCTGCACCATTAGGAAACGTTGCCCGTCGCGGGAGACGTCATAGTTTGTTGCCGCGGCCCCAATCGGCACATAGTCCCCACGGAAGAGCTCAGCGGGTTTACCCGGCGCGAATCCCCGTTCGGTCGTGATGTCCACAGCCATCATCCTGGTTCCGCTTCGGTAGAACAGCTCTCGACCGTTTGGATTCCAGACTGGCTCCGTCCCTCCATCGGTGGAAACTAGCCATTTTCCGCCCGGACCCGGGTAAGGCCTAACGTAGATCTCCTGACGGCCGGACTCGTCGGAAACGTAGGCCACCCAGTTGCCATTAGGGGAGAATTGTGGGATTCCCTCGTTGGATGCCGTCGCAAGAAACGGTTCTGTCGTCCGACTGCTGCGTTTGTAGGCGAGGATGTCGCGGCTCATCGAAACATCCGTGAAGAGAAGTACTTCTCCGTTCGGCGACCAAGAATTCGGGGTCTGGTTTCCTCCGCCTGTCGTAAGACGTTCTTCGATTCCGCTGCCGTCGGCGTTTCTCCAAAAAATGTTTCTGGTACCATCGCGCGTGGCGCGGTAGGTCAACTTCTTGCCATCCGGTGTCCAGATGGGAGCTTGGTCGCTTCCTTCCGAGATGACCTTCGTAGACTGACCTCGGGCAAGGTCGTGGATCCACACGTCATACTTTGCGCCCCGGGTCCCGACGGCCACGTGGGTTCCGAGCGGCGATATCCGCAACATTTCATAAGAACGACTGGGAACAGTCAGCGAGTCCGTCTTCCCACTTCGGTCTACCCAAATCAGTGTCCGATCATCGAAGTTGTCTATGCCTGTCACGTACGCCAACAACCCATCGCTGGAGAAGGCATAGTGCGCGCCCTCCGGGCCCGTCAAGATCCCTTCTGCAATCGTCACGGGCGCGACGGTTCCAACCTTCAGACGTTTTAGATCGAAGGGCACCGCCAGCAACGCCCCCGTTTCGGGCCGGGCGTAGACCAGATGACCAGTTGGGACAAAATAGCCGGTATCGCCCTGCGTCAGTATGCGCCGTTCACCGCTCGATACTCGCTGGAGTTGCACTTGCCGCTCAGCAAACCCCGGGCCGGTTCGAGAGGTAAACAGGACTGCCTCCCCTCCCGGCAAGACCTGTGGCCATCGATGACTAATCTCTCCTGGTTGCAACGTCGTGAAGGGTTGAGGAGTACCACCGTCCCTGACGGAAACCTGAGAAAGCCCACTGCGCTGACCTGGCGAAAAATAGATGACGTCATTCGGTGCCCAGCTTCCGCCACTGGCAAAGGAGCTCGGAGCATCGGTGACAATCGTGGGGGCACCTCCGCTGACCGGAACTTTTTTCAACTTGCCTTGCGCGAAGAAACCAACCCACTGACCGTTCGGTGAAAAGAAAGGCGCACGGGCGTCTTCGGTACCCGCGAGCACCTTATTCACCTGACCGTCTAAAGAGCGCAGGTGCAACTGCTGGATCCCATGGCGTCTGATCACGTACACCAAGTGCGCGCCATTGGGCGACACCGCGACGGCTGGGTAATCCGTCGCAATCTCTTCATCGGCGCTCACGGGCAGTACCAGTCGGGCGACTGCGTGGGTGGTGGGATGCGGTGATGGCTTCAGATTCCATCCCGCGAAACCGCCGATGACCGCGCCGGCCAACAGCACCCCGGCACCGATGAGCACCGATCGCGATTTTCGACCGTCTCGCTGTGAGACCGCCGCCTCAGCGTCGACGACCGCACCCATCCCAACGTTGCTGACGGGAGCGACGAAGCGGTAACCCCGTGTCGGGACGGTTTGTATGAACTGCTCGCCGTCCTGGCCGTCTCCGAGCGCTTTACGAAGCGCGGATACCGTGAAGGTGAGGTTCGCCTCCTCCACGAAGGTGTC
>DATJKH010000186.1:0-7025 GCA_035491715.1 Vicinamibacterales bacterium
ATGAGCCACGGAAGAACACAGACCAACACGGAAATGAGCCACGGAAGAACACGGACCAACACGGATGGGGGCCACGGAAGAACACGGACCAACACGGATGGGGGCCACGGAAGAACACGGACCAACACGGATGGGAGCCACGGAACAACACGGACCAACACGGATGGGAGCCACGGAACAACACGGACCAACACGGATGGGGGCCACGGAACGACACGGACAAACACGGATGGGGGCCACGGAACGACACGGACAAACACGGATGGGGGCCACGGAACGACACGGACAAACACGGATGGGAAGCCGCCGCGGCATAATACTCGGCTTCATGCCTCACACATCGCTCTTCCGCGGACGCCGTGCGGCCTCCATCGAGAACAATGACCTGCGACTCACGGTCGTCGAGGGAGGCGGCCACATCGCTGAAGTCTTTCACAAGGCCGCGGGAGTAAGCCCGTTGTGGATCCCGCCCTGGCCGTCGATCGAACCGGGCGACTACGTCGCGTCGAGCGACGACGCGTACGGTGCAAGCGTTGAGTCGCGTCTGCTTTCCGGAATCATGGGGCACAACTTGTGCCTCGACATTTTCGGCGGGCCGTCAGACGAAGAGTACGCCGCAGGATTGCAACCGCATGGCGAGGCATCCATGGCGACCTACGCGCTCGAAGCCGATCCGGCGGACCTTCGAGCAACGGCCCCGCTGTCCGAGTCGAGTCTTCGAGTGGAGCGGCGGCTCGAGCTGCGCGGCGATTCGATTCGCGTCCGTGAATCGGTCGAGAATCTTTCTGCGACCGACCGGCCGGTCGCCTGGACTCAGCACGTGACCCTCGGACCGCCGTTCCTGGAAAACGGCACTACCACATTCGGTGCATCCGCGACGCGATCGAAGGTCCTGGAAACCACGTTTGGTTCAGCCGATTATCTAACCACCGGAGCCATCTTCGATTGGCCGCACGCTCCGCGCAGCGACGGCGGGAGCGAAGACCTCCGCACGTTCACGGCACGGCAGAAGTCCGGCGCCTATACGACGCACTTGATGAATCCCAACGAACCGGATGCATATTTCGTCGCCTTCTCCCCGACCTACCGGCTGTCGTTCGGATATGTGTGGAAGCAGAAGGATTTTCCGTGGATGGGAATCTGGGAAGAGAACCGGAGCCGTCCGCACAAGCCCTGGAATGGCCGCACGGTCACGCGTGGAATGGAATTTGGCGTGTCGCCATTCCCGGAATCGCGACGAGCGATGATCGAGCGCGGCCAGCTATTCGGCGTGCCGGGATTCCGGTGGATTCCCGCACGGACACGAGTCGAAGTCGAATACTGGATCGTCTGTCGCGTTGCGGATCGGATTCCGGAACGGCTGGATCGGCCCAGCTAGGTCCTCTTGTTTCAGGTCAACGGGCATCGTAGACTAAAAGTGGGATCACACCCGACGATTCGGAAAATCCTTTAAGATCCATCGGCCTTTTCTTTCAATCGAGGAGATCGACATGCATGTGCTCGGCGTATTGACTCTGCTCGTCGCGCTAGTTCCCGGCCAACAGCCCGCGCCAAAGCCGGCGGCGAAACCACCCGCAACCGCGCCTGCGCCTGCGGCGGCGGCCAAACCGGGCGCCGGCCGGACGGTGGAAATCACTGGCGGCGACGATATGAAATACAACACGACCACCATCAACGCGAAACCCGGCGAGACGTTGCACGTCGTGCTGAAGTCGACGGGGTCGATTCCGAAGATCGCGATGGCGCACAACTTCGTGCTGCTCATTCTCGGTGCCGACGTCGATGGATTCCTGAAGTCGGCGATGAATGCGCGCGACACCGATTACATTCCGGCAGATCAGAAGGCCAAGGTTGTTGCGTCAACCAAGCTGGCCGGACCGGGAGAGACGGTCGAAGTGACGTTCAAGGTTCCCGCCAAGCCGGGTAGCTATCCCTACCTGTGCTCGTTCCCTGGCCACTACACGGCGGGTATGAAAGGAAATCTCGTCGTCAAGTAAGCAGTTCGTCATGGCGGGCACGAAGTCTCGGGAATGAGGCTTCGTGCCTGCTGTGCTCCACAGTCAGCCCGCTCGCGCGACCTCGGCTATTCGCACGGGCAACGATACTCGGAATTCGGTCCCCTTCCCCCGTCCCGCACTCACCGCCTGAATCGAGCCTCCGTGAAGCTCGGTCAAATATTTCGACAGCGACAATCCGAGTCCAAGGCCACCGTACTCTCGCATTTGTCCAGTCTCGCCTTGCCAGAAGCGTTTGAAGATGTGCGGCAGCGCTTCAGCAGACAGGCCAATGCCGGTGTCGCGCACTACGATGTACGCAGTCGGCGCTTCGGCATGCACCTGAATTTCGATGCGGCCCCCGGTCGGGGTGAACTTCACCGCGTTGGTCAGCAAATTCCACATCACCTGGCGTAGGCGATCGCGATCGGCCAGGATCTTGATTCCCGGCTGAATCTGGACTTCGAGACGTAATCCCTTCGCCGCGATGGATGGGCGAATGTTCTCGACCGCTTCGGTCGCGAGAAGCGACAAGTCGGTCTCGTGAACATCCAGTCGCACCTTGCCGGTCACCATCCGCGACGTATCCAGAAGCTCCCCGACCAGGTCGGTCAGGACCTGCGCGTTCCGGTGAATGACGTCGATGGCCTTCTCTTGTTGCTCGGGCCCCATCACGCCTTTGCGCAACATCGCCGTGTAGCCGACGACCGTGTTCAGCGGTGTCCGAAGCTCGTGCGACAGCGTCGCCAGGAACTCGTCCTTCATCCGGTTCGCCTCGTCGGCCTCCTGCCGCAGGCGGAGTTGCTCGGTGACGTCTCTCGCGATCTTCGATGCGCCGACGACGGTGCCGTCTGGCGCGTGGATTGGAGAGATCGTGACTGAAATCTGAATGGTCGAGCCATCCTTGCGTTGCCGCACCGTTTCGAAGTGATCGACGATGAGTCCTTGCCGAATACGAGAGAGGACGAAATCCTCTTCGTCTATCCTTTCCTTCGGGATGATGATGGTGATGGGCTTGCCGATCGCTTCGGCGGCAGTCCAGCCGAACATCCGCTCTGCAGCAGCGTTCCAGGACATGATCACGCCGTTCAAATCCTTGCTCACGATCGCGTCGTCTGAAGAAGCCACGATCGCGGCAAGCCTCGATGCGGATTCTTCCGGGCGGAACGACATACGCGTATTATGCCCCAGAGAATCCGGCGAGTCCGACGGTCGACCTCGACTGGGAACGATTTCGACGAGCGGTGCCGTTGATTCCTTTCTCTCACTAAACGCACCTATACCCGCTCTGTCAGTATTCCTTTCATACGATGATCGAGCACAATCGGGCTTCGTCTAACGAAGCCACCGACAAACAGCCGCCCACAGGGACCGACGATCCTGGACTCCGTCGCATGATGACGTGGGTGGCCGTGGCGTTGATCGCAACGCTTGCCCTCGGATTTCTCGTGGTCGAGATTACGTTGCGATGGTTCGGCCAGCGATCGTAGATGCCAGGGGAATGCTCACGCCGACGGGTCCGCGGGGGAGCCAAGCTCTCTGACGAACAGTCGCGCCGCGGCGATCAGCGTGTCGAGCTGGCAGGGTTTTGACAACACAGCATCGGCGTCGCAGCCTTCCGAGCGCAGGGCTTCCGGCGCGGCGGTGACGGCAATAATTGCCGTTGTGGCGGTCTGCGGCTGGTTCCGCAACTGTCGGCACACCTCTGCCCCCGTCAGATCAGGTAACCGGTGATCGACGACCACCAGGTCTGGCGACAATTCGAGTGCGAGAGCGACCCCTTCCGCCCCAGAGCGACAGCCAAGCACCCGCATCCCTGTCATCTTCAACGCTTCACTCAACGCATCGCGGTTGTCGGCATCGTCCTCGATGACCAGCGCAAATGGCTTGAGCTCGCTGGTCCTCGCTACATGCTGGGCCGGGCGCAGAAGAAGCCGCAGGTATTCCGCTTCGTTGAGCGCCGCCTGACGGTTCGGAGCCGTCTTCCTGAGGAAGGCTGATCCATCGGCGTTGCGGAGTTCGACATCGACGTTGTGCCCATGAGGCACGAGGACACACGTCACCGCGCCATGTGTCCAGAGCTCAGCTGTGGAACTGTGAACGAACATTGAAACCCTCGTCTCCCCCGGAGACACGTTTCAGTGCTGACCGTCTGAGTGCAATACGATTACGGGGTCCGTACCGCGTTCAGCGCTGCTGTTCGCAATAGAGATGCCGACGCCCGCGGCCGAGCTACTCGCATCGCAAGGCGACCAGTGGATCGACGCGAGTGGCGCGCCGCGCGGGTATCCAGCACGCCAACAGCGCCACGGCCATCAGGAGAGTTGCCGTAGCCGCGAACGTGAACGGATCTGTCGGACTGACCTGAAACAGCAAATGGTCGATCAGGTGTGTGACGGCAAACGCGCCGATCAAGCCTAAGGCGGCGCCAATTGCGGGGAGACGCAGCCCGTAGGTCACCACGAGACGAAACACATCTCGACGCGTGGCGCCAAGCGCAATGCGCAGGCCCAACTCGCGGTGGCGCTGCGAGACCGTGAAATGAACAATCCCGAAAATCCCAACGGCCGAGAGCACTAGGGCGACCCCGGCGAACGCCGCCATGAGCCACGCTTGAAATCGACGTTGAGCCGTGAGATCACCAAAAACTTCGTCAATGGTCTGCATCCGCAACACAATCGCACCAGCATATGTCGACCTGATCGTGTCGCGAATCGATGTGCCAAGCGATCTCGGATCGGTATCCATTCTGATTGCCACGTCCATCGTCGGTTCAGTGCTCGGAAAGAAAAACTCCGGGACGGGACGGGTTTCGAGTCCATGACGACGCATGTCGCCGACAACCCCGACTACTGTAATCCATGCATCCTTTGCCTCGGGACCACCTTCTTTGAAGCGCTTTTCCACCGGGTTCTCGCCTGGGAAAAATTGCCGCGCGAAAGATTCGTTGACGATGGCGATCCGGGCGTTCTGCTCCTGAGCGGTGAAGAATCTCCCGCTGACCAGCGGGATACCCAGCGCCCGGAAGAATCCGGGCGTGACGTCCGCGGTAGTCACGAGGACACTGATGGTCCGATCTACAGGGGATGGGCGGCCTTCGACCGTGATCGCTTCTTCAGCGTGGTCAAAGGTCATCAGATTGGTAATCGCGCCGACGCCGCGGACACTGGGCAACTTCTCGAGCCGGCTCGCGATCTCGCCAAACGTATCCCACTCCTGATACCGCCACTGTGGCGACACGGGAATCGGAAGGTGTACGCGGGCCACGAGCACGTTGGCGGTGTCGAACCCGGCATTCACGGATCGTACGAGCAGGAGACTTCGTATCAACAGTCCCGCACCCACGAGCAACGTGATCGTGAGCGCGCATTCCACGACGACGAGCGTCGCGCGCGCACGTAAGGCTGGACGGCCGTCGGTCGCGCCTTCCTTCAAACCATCAAGGGGACGTCCCACCGACAGCTTCCATGCGGGCACGACACCGAATAGCAGCCCCGACAGAACGGACACAACGATCATGAACACGAGGACGGTCGTGTCGATTCGCACCTCATCCAGCCTCGGAATCGGCGTCGTCGATGCCGCAATCATGCGAACTGCTACCACCGCCGCCAAGGAACCGGCGATGCTGGCTGCGCAGGCGATGACGCTGTTCTCGATGAGAAGCTGTTGAATCAAACGACCGCGACCGGCCCCGAGAGCCGCGCGAATACTGAGCTCGCGTGTCCGCGAGACACCGCGCGCCAGCAGCAGATTTGACACGTTTGCGCACGCAATGAGTAGAACCATTCCAACCGAGCCGAGAAGCGTCCACAGCGCGATTTGCAGGTTTCGGCCCGTCACCTGCTGGAGAAGCGGTATCAGCTCGGTTCGGTACCCGATGAAATCGGGGTCCGCCGATGGGTACGATCGAGCCAGTTGCCGGCCGATCGCATCCATTTGAGATTGGGCGTCGCCGATCGCGACGCGGGGCGCCAGCCGTCCGACGACGCGCCAGAGCTCTGCCTGTCGATTGCTCCAGGATCGTTCGGCCACGGCGGGTTTGGAACTCCAGCCGGACATCAGCGTCGCCGGCTCCCAATGTTGAACGTCTCGCGTCGGGAACTGGAATCCTTGCGGCATCACACCGATGATCTGGAGCGGCCGGCCATCGACCTCGAGTATCTGTCCGAGCGCGCTATTTGCTCCACCAAACCGGCGCTGCCAAAGGCGATGGCTCAACACCACGACAGCTTCACGCTTTCTTTCCTCCTCGGCGGTGAACGTGCGGCCGACAAGCGGCGGCACACCGAGAAGCGGAAAGAGATTGGCCGATGTGAGAGCTCCGACGACGCGCTCAGGTTCACCCGCTCCGGTGATGTTGCCGGCGCGCTCTTGCCAGAATGCGAGATCGGTGAAGCTCTTGCTCTCCCGCCGCCAGTCAGTGAGCGTCGGGAACGAGGTCGCTCCCTCGTGGATGTTTCGTGCCGGGTCCGCCACCCAGACGAGGACCAGTCTGTCGGCATCCCAGTAGGGTAAGGGGCGCAGGAGGATGGCATTGATGACACTGAACATCGCCGCATTGGCAGCAACGCCAACACCCAGCGTCACGACGGAGACGGCGGCAAAGAAGACGTTCCGGCGCAGAGAACGGGCTGCGAATACGACATCGTGGCGGATGCCGTCGAGCCCGTGACCGATCCAGATGCTTCGTGCATCGTCGCGCGCCAGCGCCATGTTTCCCATCAGGCGTGCGCTTTCGCGCCGAGCAGCCTCGGCGTCGAGGCCGCTTCGCTGAAGCTGCTCTGCATGCAGCCTCCGATGAAACTCGACCTCCTCGACAAGATCACGCTCGACACGACGCAGCCGCAGGAAGTACGACAGACGACGGAGCAGCTTTGCCATGGACAACCTGATTACTCGGCGCGCAATGCCGCTGCCGGGTCGATTCGCAGCGCTTGACGCGCCGGAAGGATCGTCGCAGCAATGGCAACAATCGTCAGCACCGCTCCAACGGTGACATACGCAATCGGATCGAATGGGCTCAGGTCG
>DATJKH010000187.1:0-8377 GCA_035491715.1 Vicinamibacterales bacterium
TGGGACCGGCACGCGGCGAGTGGCGGAACAGCTCGATGTGCGGGGCGCACCCGCGTGGTCCCCTGATGGTCGAACCGTGGCCATCGGCGTCAACGAGCACGGCGAGCCGCATCTGTTCAAGATTCCGCTCGACGGCGGAACGCCGGTCCCACTAGTCAAGGAATACTCGACCGATCCGGCGTGGTCACCGAATGGAGAGTTTCTCGTTTACTCAGGCGCCGACGTCGGCACGACCTTTTCGGTGAAGGCGATCACCGCTGACGGCGCGCCGCGGCAGTTGCCGAAGATAGTGCTCTCGAGAGGCGCCAGGCGGCTGATGTTTTTGACCGGAGAGATCCTCGTGTTCATGAAAGGGGATCTTTCACACAAGGATTTGTGGTCTCTCGATCTCAAAACCGGTCGCGAGCAGCAGATCACCGAGTTGCAGTCAGGGCTCGTCATGGGAGACTTCGACATCTCCCGGGACGGCGGAACGATCGTCTTCGACCGCACGCGCGAGGAGTCAGATATCGTGCTGTTCGATCTGCACGCGCCCTGAAGGCGATCTCACGCAGACACCCACTGGGCGACCACCTGCACCGGATCGTCGCTTGCCTGCAACGTGCGGACGGTGGTGTTTGGCGCACGCTTGTATCGATCCGCCGCCGCCGGGCCGGCCGGCTCTCCGCGGGCACTCACCGGGTTGATCAACAGCACCGGCCTCGGGGCGATCGCCCCGGCCACTTCAGGCAGATCGAATTCGCGAAGCAGGCCGTAGGCATAAATGCCAAAGGGCTGCGTATACCGTTCGGCAGTCGCCAGCGAACGATAGTCGATAATCGTCTGTCGCAGGGCGACCTTGAGGACGCCGGTGTCGAGTGCGGCCGCGTACAACGCGATCACCCCGTGTGCGCCATCGCCGACGAGCGATACACCACTCCCAACGTCCGGCCGCGAACGTAGATAGTCGAGCGCGCGCAGCGTGTCGTAGACCTGTCCGCCGAGCAGCGGCTTGCCGAGCATCAACGTAAACCAGGCGAGGTATGCCTCGTCTGCAATACGGCCTGGAAAGTAAAAGCGCCCTCGCTGCGGATATCCGATCGCACAGTCACCACGGCCGCGCACGTCAATGACGGCGACCCGGCAGCCTCCCTTCGCGCACACCCGCTCGGCGAAGGCATCCTCCGCGATCGCGCTCCACGCGGCTGATTCGCCAACATAGAGCAGAGTGGGAGTTCGAGCTCCTGCAGTGTCCGGCGTCAACACCCACCCGGGCGTCCTGATCTCGCGATCGCTGGCGATCTCGATCTGCTCGGCTCTATACCCCGGTTTCTTGATGGTCGCGATCACTCTTGCTGTGACTTTCCCTTCCCGGGCATCGTCGACGCCTAGTACGCGTCGAACGCGGAGGCGCAGTTGGTCGGCGCCAAGCGTTGACGGCGTATGGATCTCGTCAGCCATCTGACGCGTCAGCGAGAGCGCCGTCTCACCGCCGAGAGACGTGGTCACGAAACCGGTCGGCGTCACAAACAGCGTCGCATCCGACTCAACCGCCTGCGACGTTTCGTTGTCGTCGGCGTTCTTCATGTCGAACCAGCGATTGAACCACGCGTACGTCGCGCGGCGCATTTCGTAGACGTATCCGTGCGAGACAGTCGTCGCCTGAAGCGCTACTCGATCGGTGGCACCAAGAATCCCGTAGGCGCGTTTGTATTCGTCGAGAAGGTCCAGCGACGCGCTGACGTATTCCGGCGAGTAGGTGTGGCCGGCATCGTGGAGCGTAATCCCCATGAGCAGCGGCTTCGGCGCAAACGCATAGAGCAAGTCCGCCCGATCGATCTCTCGTGCAAGTGCCGGGACGATGTTCTGCTCGGCATCGTCTGCGGAGCCGGGCGGCTCGACGTCTACCTGGGCGAGGTTCTCGGTGTTGCCCATCGAGACGACGGCGGCGCGAATGCGATTATCGAGTGCGGCGAGAAACTGCGTCAGCGTGCCACCACCCGACTGACCGCAACAGCCAATACGTTCCGGATCGACCTCCGGGCGGGTGAGCAGGTAATCGATGCCCCGGATTCCATCCCACGCGCGGAAGAGACCGAAATTGGCACCGAGCAGGATCAGTCGGCGTCCCGCATATTCGTGCTCACTCGTTCCGCCGCCGCCAATCGCCGTCTGTCCCGGCCTGCTGCCGGGATATTCGATTCGTTCCCCCTGCCCGAACGGGTCATACGCAAGGACGACGTATCCCTTGCGCGCGAGGTTCGAGAACAGCTTCTGGTAGCTCGGCCACGCTTTGCCATTCACGGAGTGTCCCAAAGGACCAAGAATGCCTGGTTTGCGTCCGGCCCCTGCGGGGACGTAAAGGTTGGCCGTAACGTGAAGATGCGGACGGCTTTCGAAGGTGACTTTCTCGATTCGATATCCAGGACGGTCGACCGTGCCAACAACTCGCGGATTGAGTGGCGTTTTATCGAGCGGACCGCCGAGCATTTTCCAGAGCTCGGCCACGACAGACTTCTGCCGCTCGAGAACCTGCTCGCGCGTCGAGATGGCGTTGATGATCCGTTTCCGCCGATCGCGCGCTTCATTCGCCAGGCGGATCAGGTATTTCTCGAGATCACGCGAATAGTCGGGCAATGCGGCAACATCGACGTTCAGGTCCACGCCCGGTGCGCCTCGCGGACCCGTTGACGACTGTTGCGCAAACCCGGCTGAGGACCGGAACCCGCTCGCGACGGCAAGAGCTCCGGCAGTTTCGAAAAACTGGCGACGCGTGTAAGCCATGGCGTGTGGTACTACTCCTTCATTGGTCGGAGCGCAACGAATGGGAGGGATCGATCCGAGTGGCGGCACGCGATGGCAACAAGGCGGCGAGCGCTGCGGAAAGCCCGACGATCGCAGTTCCCGCAGTAAACGCCGCGGGGTTCAGGATGGACACGTTCTGAAGCGGCACAATCGCGGCAAGCACTCCAAGCACTGAAAAGGACACGAGCAGGCCGACACCGGAGCCAATGGCGACAAGCCGGCCGGCTTGCATCATGACGAGACGGACAATCGCAGCCGGCGTCGCACCGAGTGCGATGCGGATGCCGATTTCTTTGACCCGCTGACTCACACCGTACGTCACCACGCCATACAGACCCGAGACGCTCAACGCGAGCGCGATGGCGCTGAGCAGAAGGCCGATCCACGATGCGATCATCATCGGATACCTTTGAAGCGCAAGTGCCTCATCGAGCGAGACAATGCTGAACGCAAGCGGGTTCGAGTCAACACTTTGAAGCATTGACTGCAGCACGTCCTGACGAATGTCTGCGACGGAGCGCCCGCGGACCAGAAGCGCCTTCGCGTGACGTGCGCCCGGGCTCGTCGGGAGATAAATGTGGGGGCGTCTTCCATCGTAGACGAGTCCATTCACCACATCCTTCGCGATACCGATGACGACCATGTCGTCACCTTCCTTGTCGATTTGAGTGGTCGACACAAGGCGATCGTGGGTAATCACGTCGGGTCGATCCTCTGGCGGCATCCACACCCGAACGGTCTTGCCCATCGGATCCGTATCCGGCCACAACGCGCGCGCAGCGGCCGCGCTGACGATTGCCACCTTGGACTCGCTGCGTGCTTCATCGGCGGCAAACGCGCGACCTCGCTCCAACGCAATCTGCAGCGTCAAAAAGTACTCGGGTGAGACGTACATGTATGACACCGGAACCATGCTTCTGCCGTCAGGCATGCGAATCGGTGACATCGGAAGTTCACCCGTCAGCGGATTGTGACTGGTCGCCGTGATCTGAGCGACGTGAGGGCTGGAGGCGAGCGTCTCGTAGGCACGCTTGAACGCATCGGGCTTCGCCGTTGCGCCGCGTGGTGTGATCGACACGAGTGAATGCGTTTCGAATCCCACGTCAGTGTCCTGGACCACGCGTCCATTCCGCACGAGTGTCGCCGCGACGATGATCAACACCAGGGACACGGCGACCTGACTGATGACGAGAGCGTGGCGCAACATGGAGCCGCGGACGCCGGAGCTGAGCTCGCCGCGCAGCGCGCTCGTCAGCGTCAGCCGGGTCCCGTGCAGGGCTGGAAGAAGGGCAAAGATGATCGTGGCGAGGCCGGCAACAACCAGGGTGAACAGAAACACACGGTGATCGACGCTGAGCGGCAACACTCGCGCGATCGCCGCAAACGATGGAGGCAGGGACATGAAAAAGATCGCGAGACCGGCGCGAAGGACGAGGCTGGCCACACCCAGCGCCATCGCGCCTGCGATTGCAGCAATCAGGAGTCCCTCGATGAATAGCTGCCGCACCACTCGGCCTCGACCGGCACCGAGCGCGAGCCGGATCCCGATTTCGCGCTGACGCGTGTTCGCCCGCGCGAGCATCACGTTCGACACGTTGGCGCACGCCGCGATCAGGACGAGGGCAAACGCGGCGAACACCGGGGACAACCGGGCGAGTAGACCAGGCGTGAGCGGTGCGGGTGTCGCCTGCGGCAGGACTTCAGCTCGAACGGTCCCTTGCCTGTCCGAAAGGTTCACCATGTCTGGCGAGAGGGCAGCGACAACCTGGTCAGCAGTGACGCCGGTGCGAAGTCGGGCGATGACCGCGAGCTCCCGCGGCTGTTTCGAACCAAACAGATCCTGCTTCAACACCGCTCCATACATCGTCACGGGCACCCACATGTCGGGTGGGGTGTCGTTGAGTCCGAGAAACTCCTCCTGCATGACGCCGACGATCGTGACGACCTGAGTGTTCAGCCGAATCGTCCGGCCGACGATGGCGGGATCGCCGCCGTACACACGCGTCCACGCATTGTGGCTGAGGACGGCGACGGGATCCGCGCCATCGAGACGTGCGTCAAAATCCGCGAGCGCCCGTCCGGCAAGAACCCGACCGCCGAGCATGTGGAAATAGTTGCCGGTGACAAACGCAACCAGCACCGGCCGCGAATCCAGCAGCACAGACTGGTTTCTTTCACCAAGAACGTCATCAAAGAGATCCGTGCGTCCTTTCAGTTGCTGGTAATCGGCCCAGCGAAATGTCCGCCCCGCCGACCCGGCGCTTCCTTGCCTCGCACTCCATCGGATTTCGTAGAGGCTGTAGGGGTTTCGCACCGCATAGGGACGGAGCACGTACGCATTGAACACGGCAAAGACGACCGTGACCAGTGCCAGCCCAACCGTCAACGTCGCGACCGTGGTCGCAGTGAAGGAGCGCTCGCGCGCAAGTCCACGAGCGCTATAGATAAGATCCTTAGTTAGCTGATCGAGCATGCGGCGACTCCTCGGGACACGAGAGACGCAACGGTCATGATAGACGAAGCAACCGTGCGCGAACCATCTGCAGTTCGAAGCAACAGTCGGCGCATTGCTGGGGGTTCTACTTACTCATATTGCAACGCTCGAATCGGATCGATCCGTGATGCGCGCCGGGCGGGAATAAGACACGCCAGCGCGGACACCGTCAATAGAACAAACGAGGCGACAGCGACTGCTGGCAGATAGGCAGGCACGAAGTCGTAGAAAAGGCTCGTCATCAATCGTGCTGCCGCGGCGGATAGTGCCAGTCCAACCGCGAGACCAACGAGCGTCAGCAGCAGGCCGCGACGGCTAAACGACAGCAGAATGTTGCGTGAGGTCGCGCCCATCGCGATGCGGACTCCGATTTCATTGGTCCGCTGCGTGACTGAGTACGAAAGCACGCCGTAGAGCCCAATCGACGCGAGCAGCAGGGCGAGCAGTGCGAATGCCGTCAACAAGGCCGTGCTCTGTGAGGGCGTCGACAACTGGTGGGTGATGATGTCGTCAACGGTACGCACATCAGTAATCGTTTGCTTGTCGTCGATGGACCAGATCGCCTCCCGAACCGCTGAAACGATTGACGTCGGCGCGATTGCCGTGCGAACGACGATGCCGCTGGGCGCGTCGTTGGTTTGATCGGACTGGTCGTGGATACGGTAGACGGCGGGTTTCAATTCCTCCGCCACCCCCCGTTCACGCACTTCTTTCACGACCCCGACGATCGTGTACCAGTAGCCTCGATTGCCGGTGGCGCCGAACTTGAAGCGCTCTCCCAGGGCCGAGCGTCCTGGATAGTTTCGGTCGGCAAAGGACTCGTTCACAATGGCGACGGGCGCCTCCGAACGCCGGTCGGAGATGTCGAAGAAGCGACCTTCGCGGAGCCCGGCACCGACGGTTTCAAAGTAATCACGAGTAACCACCCTCGAGAGCGCGTCCTGACTACGCGTTCGGTCCGTCGGCTGTCCCGCCAGCAGATACTGCGTCGTTCCAGCGATCTCTGTCAGAGGGATCTTTGAGATTCCTCCAGCCCTGACCACGCCAGGGATCGCGCGAATGCGTTCCAGTTCGGCGTTGACAAACGCAACACGTCGATCGAATTCTCGATACCGGAAGAGAGGTGTCACGAAGGTCAGCAGCTGGTCGCTCTTGATGCCCAGATCTATCTGGCGCAGGTGCTGAAACGTCTGCAGCAACAACGCGCCACTGGTCAAGAGAACCACTGCGAGGCCGGTTTCGACGATGACGAGCGCATTCTGAAACCATAGACCGCGAACGCCGACGGTGCCCCGGCCACCGTCGCGCAGGCCCTGTTGCGGTGCGACGCGCGATGCGCCAAGTGCCGGTGCCAGGCCGAACGTCACCGCCGCAGCGACCGCTATCGTCGTGCAAAACGTCAGCACTCGCCAGTCGAGGGTCAGGCGCGCGGCGGCCATCGTATCGGGAACGAGCGTTTCCAGAAACCGCATGACCGGCAGTGCCAGACAGATTCCAACAATCGCTCCCAATCCGGCGAGCACCAGGCTCTCGATCATGAACTGCGCAATCAATCGGCCGCGCCCCGCACCGAGGGCCACTCTCACCGCCACTTCGCGACGACGCGCGGCGCCGCGCGACAGCAACAGATTCGCGAGATTCACGCAGGCAATCAACAGCACCGCCACGGATGCGGCGAGCAACACGATCAGAGAGGTTTGCGTCCTGCCGGCCAACTCTTCGCGGAGAGGAACGACTACTGCAGTGCGCGCCGGCGTGACGTGTCCTGTCGTGACGCGGAGACTCAGTGCCGCCATCGACTCCCGGGCTTGCGCCAACGTGACACCTGGCTTGAGACGGGCAACGATCTGCTCGTCGTGCCACCAGAACCGAGTCAAGTGATCCGGGGAAAAGGATGCAGGCATCCAGATGTCAACATCGCGCGCGGGCAGAAAGTAGAACTCCCGCGGCATCACGGCGATCACTGCATACGAGGTGTCATTCAAGGTGATGCGTCGGCCGATCACGTCTGCCGCGCTGCCGAAACGGCGTTGCCACAGCCCATGACTGATCACCACGACGCGCGCGCCATGCGTGTCCTCGTCCTCGGTAAAGACTCGGCCGAGGACCGGCTTCACACCAAGCACGGTCCAGAAATTTCCGGTGACCTTGCGGGACGGGATTTGCTCGGGCTCACCTTCACCCGAAAGCGCCGCCTCGCCTGACTCTGTCGCGGCAATATCGATGAAGACCCTGTTGTGCTGGCGCCAGGCTTGCCACTCGGCCGGCGTTGAATAGTGTTTCGGGAAACCGATGTGACTCATCTCGTCCCAGATCATCACGAGCCGTTCGGCATCGTGATAGGGCAGCGGACGAATCAGAATCGTGTCAACGGCGCTGAACATGGCGGTATTGACGCCAATGCCGAGCGCGAGCGTCGCGATTGCGATGAGGGAGAATCCCGGATTGCGGCGAACCTGGCGAAGTCCATGCCGCGCGTCACGCGCGAGTTGCTCCGCGCGCGACCATCCCCAGGCGGCGCGCACGTCTTCTTGGACCAGATTGCGTGCTCGATCGGCGCGCCGGCGGGTGAGGCGTCCCCAGAAGCTCATGTCATCTCTCCGCTCGAGGTTTTTACCACGGATGACTTCGCTTGTCGGGATCCATCGTCCGGGTTGCTCGCGGTCCACAAGGCGGCGTTCAATAGTGTGACGGTACGCCGCGTGGTACCGATGTTGTGCCAATACCCAACTCGGTCCGGACCGAGCCGACTATTGGTTGAAACCAGTTCCAGCGAGTCAAGCAAACGTGACTGATGTTGCCGTCTGATATGAACACGATTCCGGTCTCGTCGTTTTTGTTGCTCGTGTTGTCAGTCCCGGTCGCCGCATCTGCCCAGACCAGTGGAAGGGTCATCGATCCGTCCGGAATGCCCGTTCCTGGAGCGCGGGTGATGAGCCTCCCGTGGGAGGACACGCGCACCGACGCGGACGGCCGATTCAGCCTCGCGCGTCCAGCCGATGTCGTTCGATTTTCAAGAGATGGTTATCAGCCTCGAACAAAGCTGACGGCCGACGCAAACGGGACCATCACCCTCAGCCCGACACGAGAACGCGGATG
>DATJKH010000188.1:0-11002 GCA_035491715.1 Vicinamibacterales bacterium
GAACGTTTCAACCTTGAAACGTCTGATGTTACGGACTGGGGATCCCGTATTTCTTCATCAACCGCCACATCGTCGTTCGACTGATCTGCAACTCACGGGCGGCGGCGCCAATCTCGCCGGCGTTCTTTGCCAGCGTCGCGACGATCGTTTCTCGATCGGCCCGCTCGCGCGCGGCGGCAACGGTACTCTCACGCGGAGGCGCGGGCTCCGGCTTCGCGACGACCTCCTCCGGCAGATCATCGGCACCGAGCTCCGGACCTCGCGCGATGGCAACCGCGCGCTGAATGAGGTGTTCCAGTTGCCGGACGTTTCCTGGATACGAATACGCGGCCAGCAGCGACCAGGCAGCCTCGCCGCATTGCTCGACACCGCTGGCTGGGCCGTACTTGTTGATGAAGTGGTCGACGAGCAGGCGCAAATCCCCGGGGCGATCGCGCAGCGCCGGCATGTGAATGCGGTGGACGTTCAGCCGGTAATAGAGATCGCTGCGAAAGTTTCCCGCGTCGACCGCCGCTTTGAGATCGACGTTGGTGGCTGCGACGAAGCGCACGTCGACAGTGCGTGGGTCGTTCTCACCAATCCGGCGCACCTCGCCCGCCTCAACCGCGCGAAGCAGCTTCGCCTGCAACGTGGTCGACATCGTTCCGACTTCATCGAGAAAGAGCGTGCCGCCCGACGCGTGTTCGATGAGCCCGGCGCGCGCCCCTTCGGCGCCGGTGAAGGCCCCTTTGCCGTGGCCAAACAATTCGTTCTCGAGCAGCGACTCGGTCAGCGCCGCGCAGTTGAACGCCACGAACGGTCCGCCGGCGCGCGAACTGGCCGCATGGATCGCGCGGGCAGCGAGTTCTTTTCCAGTTCCAGTCTCGCCAGTGATGAGCACCGTTCCCACGGCAGGCGCCGCGCGACGGATCAGCGCTTTGACCTGCTGCATCGGCGCACTCTCGCCAATGAGATTGTCCAGCGGCTCGCCGGCGCGAATGTGCCGCTCGAGTAGATCGACCTGGCGAGCCAATTGACGGCGATCCGCCGCCGCCCGCACACGCATCAACAACTCGTCTCGAAAAAACGGCTTCTGCACGAAGTCGACGGCGCCGAGTTGCATCGCTTCGACTGCGGTGTCGATCGTGCCGAAGCCGGTCATGATCATGAACACCGAGTCGACGCGGTTTTCGCGCAGCTTGCGCAACACGTCGATGCCCGAAAGGCCGGGCATGCGCATGTCGGAGAGAATGACGTCGAACGCGCCGCCTCGCGCGAGCGCGAACCCTTCTTCGCCGCTGCCGACGGAACGGACGGTATATCCAGCCGAACGCAACATTCGTTCGATGCTCTCGCGCACCGCCGCGTCGTCGTCAATGATCAGGATCCGCGCCATCGTGTAAGGTATCGGCAGATGGGTCTTGCGCGCTAAGTTTATTACGTCGTGACACCGATAAATTCGTTAATGCCTCGCGGCCCTTTGCTTGTCGCCATTGCTGTGCTTTCCGCAAGCTGTTCGGCCCCCGCCACGCGCGCGACCCTGCCATCGGCGCGAGCACCCGAGCCGGCCGCGATCCGCGTCGGTGTCAAAGAAGGCAATCGGATCACGATTCGCAAAGTGCCGTTCGAGAACTACGTCCAGGCCACGATCTTGTCGGAGTTCGCGCCGCCCAGCGGCGATCCGGACATGGTTGAACGGATGTTCGAGGTGCAAGCGGTTATTGGACGCACGTACGCGCTCGCTCATCTCAACCGGCATGGGTCTGACGGCTTCGACGTCTGCGCGACGACTCACTGTCAACTGTTCGAGCCGTCGCGTTTGACGACGTCGAGGTGGGCGGCGCAGTCGGCAGAGGCCGTGCGACGAACCACCGCCACTGTGTTGTGGTTTCGGGATGGTCCGGCGGAAGCCCTCTTTCACGCAGACTGCGGTGGCCGGACGAGCCGCGCCGACCAAGTGTGGACCGGCACCGGGCAACCCTACCTGGTTTCGATCGACGATGATGGGCCGGCGGCGAACGCGCATGCCACGTGGCGATACGAACCGACCGAGGCGGCAATGATCGCCGCCCTGAATAAAGATGCGCGGACGAGAGTCGGCGCTGCACTTCGCGGCATTCAAGTGCTCGAGCGCGACGCGGCAGGCCGCGCCGAGCGAATTGCCATTCACGGTTCTCAGGAGCGGATCGTCCGCGGCGAAGAATTTCGTGACGCGGTGGCGCAGAGTTTTGGGAGCCGCGCAATAAAGAGTACCTGGTTCGAGATTCGGCGCCGCGGCTCGACCTATGTTTTCGACGGCCGTGGCTTCGGTCACGGAGTGGGACTCTGCCAGGCTGGCGCGCTCGCACGCATTCGCTCCGGGGCCAAGTTGCCTGCCGTGCTTCAGCAGTATTTCCCGGGAACGCGCCTCATAACACTTCGCACAAACAAATGAACCTCCGCCGGAAGGCGGCAAGCTCCTCGCTTCGATATAATAGGGTCGGTTTTCCGCGCGTTTTCAGGCCGTTCCTGCGACGCCAGTAAACGTTGCGGCGATCGAGGCGTATTCCATGACAGGAGCTCAGGCGGCGGGCTTTTCGGGCCGCGAAGCAGATAGTAGTGCTGCCTCGGCGGTAAAAGCCCTCCAGGCCGAGGGACGGCACGCCGAAGCGCGCGAACGCTACGCCGAGTTGGTGGGCAGGCACCAGCGGCGTGCGTCGCGCATCGCGTTTCATTACATGCGCGATGTCGCTGAGGCCGACGAAGCCGTGCAGGATGCCTTCGTCAAGGCATACTCGCATCTCTCATCCTTCCGCGAAGAGCTCCCGTTCGAAGTCTGGTTCACACGGATCCTGATCAACGGGTGCCTGGACCGCATCAAGGCGCGTACTCGGCGCGAACGGTGGATCGCGCCAATGCCGGACGGCCCCGCAGGAGAACGCGATTTCGCCGAGCGGGTCGCCGGCAACGATCCATCTCCTGAGGATCAGTTACTCGCGCGCGAGCGCCGTGAACGGCTCGCCCGGGCGCTGGCCAGGCTCCCGGAACGGCAGCGGTCGGTGTTCATGTTGAGCCATTACGAGGGATGCACGTCGCGCGAAGTGAGCGTGGTGACCGGCTTGAACGAGTCCACGGTTCGCGTGCACCTCTTTCGAGCGATTCGCAAGTTACGGACGTTACTCGGGGAAGGTCACGCGGCCGAAACGAAGGTGGAGAAACGCCGTGTCCATTCTTAATCGATTGAGACTCACTGCACACCTGGACGACGCCGGGCTCACGGCGATCTGGACCGATGCCGCGGCAACCGGCGTACGGCCGCCGCACGCGCATCTGGAGAGCTGCCCGGTATGCCGAGGACGATTCGCCGAGTTGGCCTCGTGGATGGAAACTCTTCGGCTCGACGCGACCACTGAGGCCGACGAGAGCTTTCCTCCCGAGCGGCTGGCGATACAGCACGCGCAGATTTTCCGGCGCCTCGAGGCAGCCGAGCGTCCGGCGCGCGTCATCGCATTTCCTCGATTTGCCCAGCCGTTGACCTCCAGAACGTCGCACGCGTCACGGTGGATCGCCGCGGCAGCTGCGGCAGGACTGATTGTCGGAGTTGGGGTCGGTCAGTTGATGGATCTTCGTCATTCGTTGTCGCGAGCCACAGTCGAATCGCGCGGTACACCGACCACAATGGCGGCGCAAAGACTGGATCCACGCCTGTCGCCCGTCAACGTCACGCGCGACGAGGCATTCCTGTCTGAACTTGACGCCTCGCTTTCGCGCGCGGCCGTTCCCGAGCTTCGCGCGCTGGACGCCTTCACGCCGCGTGCGAGCGACCTGTCCAGGTAAGAGCCGGTGAGCTCTTCCCAGCCCTTGATTTTTCGCAAGGGCCTCGACATGAAAGATGCCGTCGCGGGAGAACTTGCCGCGGCGTACGACAGCGCGCTCGTCGATCGGGTGCGCGCCAACGACTTCAAGTACTCCAGCGGCCGGCTTCTGGTTCATCTCGCTCACGAATTCGGCTTCTGTTACGGCGTCGATCGCGCGGTCGACTATGCCTACCAGGCTCGGCGACGCTTTCCCGGCCGGAACGTTTTCCTGACCGGCGAAATCATTCACAACCCGCACGTCAACGACAGGCTTCGGAGTGAAGGCATCCGCTTTCTCTCCGATCCGGGCGAGGCCCCCGATCGTCTCGGACCCGACGACGTGGTCATCCTTCCGGCGTTCGGGGTAACTGTCGCGGAGATGGCGCACTTGTCGGCGCAGGGATGCACGCTGGTCGACACGACCTGCGGCTCCGTGTTGAATGTGTGGAAGAACGTCGTTCGTTACGCGCGCGACGGTTTCACCTCAATCATCCATGGCAAGGTCAAACACGAAGAGACTCGCGCGACGGCGTCGCAGGCGTTGAAGTATCCGGACGGCCGTTATCTCATCGTGCTCGATCGCGACGAAACGAGGATCGTCTGCGACTACATTCGTCACGGCGGCAATCGTGAAGAGTTTTTGAAGCGGTTCGACGGCGCGCTATCACCCGGCTTCGATCCCGACGTCGATCTGCAACGCGTCGGCTGCGCCAATCAAACCACGATGCTGATGTCTGAATCGCTCGAAATTGGCGAAATGTTCCGGGCGGCGATGCGCGATCGATATGGAGACGACGACCTGGCGGCGCGCTTTCGCGCGTTCGACACTATCTGCAGTGCCACGCAGGAACGACAGGATGCCGTCATTGCGCTGCTCGAGCAGGAACGGCTCGATCTGATGCTTGTCGTTGGCGGCTATAACAGCAGCAACACGTGCAACCTGGCGAGAATTTGCGCCGCGAAGGTTCCCACCTATCACATCGCTGACCCGGCCTGCATGCTGTCGGCAGAAGAAATCCGGCATCGGCCCGTCGGCGCCCCCTCCACCACGACCGGCGTAGAGGCAGTTGCCCGCGGATGGCTGGCCGACTCAGGGTCGGTCACGGTAGGGTTAACGGCTGGGGCGTCGACGCCGAACAATATTGTTGGAGAGGTGATTCGGAAGTTGGAACGATTCTGCGAATAAAGCGTTTATCTTTCAATCCGAGAGAGTTCCGGCCCGGTTGATTCCTGAAAGACAACCTTGATCTTGTGCCCACGCTGCCGCGTGAGGAACCGGTAGAGATCGCTGCCAGGTTTCACCATCACGGCGGCATGGTCGCCGAGGGAGAAATAGCCTTCTTCCTGCTCGTGATCCGCTGAAGAGACCTGCACTGTGAGGGAGGTTTCGTCGCGGTCGAATGCACGGCCGACACTGAAACCCAGAAGAAGTAACGCCACTGTCCACCACGCCAACATCGCCATCCGCACGCCGTTTGTCTCCCGTCCGCAGGCCTTCCGGCTACGTGGCGATCGTGCAAGGACGCGGCCATCGCAGATCTCTCAGCGAATCAGTGATTTAAGTATGACAAACGAGCCACACCGGGTATCGTCGTTCACAATGGAGGGTAAACGGCATGCCTCCCTGGGTCGTAATAAGACGCGTAACCCATCCCGGGAGAAAGTCCGAAGTATGGCAAGCCGAACAGCTTGGTTTTTTGCGGCCGCGCTGGTATGCGCGAACCCGCTGTCTGCCGCCGTGCTGTGCGACCAGAGCGCACCGCCCAAACCCGACCAGCAGGGGGTGAGCCGTGGCGATGGCCGCGGTTCCGACGGGCGCGCTGATGGACGAGGTAAGGACGAACACCGCCTCCCGTGGTGGAAAGCGCCCGATACGCGAGCGGAACTCGGAATCTCAGAGAAGCAGTCGAAAGAAATCGACGACATTTTTCAGGAAACCGTCCCGGGACTCCGCGCCGCCAAGGAAGAACTGGACAAACTGGACGACGCGGTCGCGAAGTTGATCAAGGAAGGCACTGCCGACAACGCGGTCGTCGCGCGCAAAGTCGGAGAGGCCGAACAGGCGCGGGCCAATCTGACGACCAAGCGGACCGTCATGTTGTACCGTATGCACCGCCTGTTGACCCCCGAACAGCGTGTCAAGCTGGACGCGATGTTCGCGAGGCGCGAGGCCGACCGTCGCAAGAATGATCCCAACGGCCGCCGATAGGCGGCCATCTCGCTAGCTCGCACACAACTCTGGAGGCTTTAGTCGTGAGTAAGACCGTTCGTTTGCTGGCAGCCGCCGGCTTCATTTTCGCGTCCACATTTCCCGCCGCCGCGCAGGAACCCAGTCTCGAACACGTTCGAGCGCTGATGGCACAAGCGCAGTCGCAGGGGCAGGTTCAACAACCCGCGACCCAGTCCAAGCTCGCGCCGGTGCCCCAGACCAGCGCGCCGTTCCGGACGCCCGGTACGGTGGTCGACGTCGGCATCGAAGACGCGGTACAGAAGGCGATGGACAAAAACATCGACATCGCCGTCGCGCGGATCACACCGCGTCTGACCGACTTCTCGATCGCCGGGCTCGAGGCCAATTACCGGCTGAACCTGACGTCGGCGGTGAACAACACGCGCCAGACCACCCTCCCCACTCAGACGATTCAGGGCATAAGCACGCCGACGACGAGCATGCGCGAAGGGTGGTCCGCCGGTATCGCGCAGAATCTGTGGAAGGGGGGCGGCAGCTATACGCTCAACTGGACCAACAGCCGGTTGAACAGTCCGAGCACGGTCAACATCCGCAACCCGCAATTCCAGTCGGGGCTGAGCTTCAACCTCGTTCAGCCGCTTCTGCGCGGGTTCAAGATCGACGCGACGCGCGCGTCGCTGCAGACCAGCCGTCTCTCGCAGAACAATGACGAGATCACCCTGACGGCGACGTCGGCAACAACCGCCGCGAACGTCCGCAATGCCTACTGGGATCTGGTGTACGCGCTCGGCGCCGTCGAGGCCGCGCAAAACTCGCTCGATCTCGCCAACCGCCTGGTGCAGGACAACCAGAGCCGCGTTGAAATCGGTACACTGGCACCCATCGACGTCGTCTCGGCGCAGGCCGAAGCGGCCTCGCGTCGCAACACGCTCGTGCAGTCGCAGGCGACAGTCCGTACCGCGGAACTCGTGCTCAAACGGCTCATCGTCAGCGGCACCGAGGATCCGCTGTGGACGGCTTCGATCAACCCGGTCGATCGTCCGTCGACCGCCCCCGAAGCGATCAATATCGAAGCAGCGGTCGTGCGAGCGCTCGCGGATCGCACCGACCTGCAGCAGTCGAAGAACAACCTCAAGATCAGCGACATCAACCTGCGCAACCAGGTTGACGCGACGCGCCCGCAGCTGAACCTCACCGGCGCATACGGACTGAACGGCCTGGGCGGCAACATCTTCACAACGTCGCGCATCACTGATCCCATCACCGGTATTCAGACGACGAGCGCCACGTTGCTGCAACGCTCGGGCTATTTCGACTCCCTGCGAAATATCGGCGGGCTGGATGCGCCGACCTGGACGCTTGGCCTGACGTTCGCGTATCCACTGGGTGCGAGCGCGCAGGAAGCGACGGTCGCGCGCTCCAAGCTGTCGCTGCAGCAGACGGAAGTGAACCTGAAGGCGCTCGAACTCCAGATTGCGACCGACGTCATGAACGCCGGCCTCACCGTGCAGAGCACGCTCGAGAGCGTCGGCGCCACGGTTGCCGCGCGCGAGCTCGCGTTGAAACGGCTTGAAGCGGCCCAGAGCAAGGCCGATGTCGGCATGGCGACCAACTATGAAGTCGTGCAGGCCCAGCGCGACTTTGCCGATGCGCGGAACGCGGAACTGCGCGCCATCTTGAATTACCGCAAGGCGATCGTGAACTTTGAAACCGTGCAGCGCGTCGGCACGCGCGGTGTTGGCGCCGCGGTCACTGGCGGTGGCGGCGGTGGTGCAACAGCCGCCGGCGGAGGCGGACAGTAATCTGGCGGCTGGCGGCTGGCGCTGAACCGGCTCGGCGACCGAGCGCGCGAGTGAGCCCACGCGAACGGAGCGAGCCGGCGAAGCGGCTCGCGAGAGAGCGTGTCGGGAGTCCGAGAGGCGCAGCCCCTCGGAGTAAAAGTGATCAGGGATTCGCACATGCGTAAGACACTCATCGGCATTGTCGTGGCGGTCATCGCGGTGGCCGCGTTCATGGCGTTCACCCGCGGCGGAGACACTCCAACCGACGCGGCGAGCCCGGCGGTCGCCGCCGGTGGCGGCCGTCAAGGTGGCCGCGGTGCCGGACGTCCGCCGATGCCGGTCGAATTCGCCACGGCGAAGCGCTCAGCGCTCTCTGAACGTGTCCTCATCGTCGGCAACCTGATTGGTGCCGCGACCGTGCAGGCGGTCCCGAAGATTAACGGCCGCCTGCAGAGCGTCGACGTGCAACTGGGCGATCAGGTGCGTCGCGGTGCGCTGATTGCCAAGGTCGAGGATCGAGAAATCCAGGAGCAAGTGCGTCAGGCGGAGGCGGCATATCGAGTCGGCGAAGCGACGATCCGCCAGCGCGAAGCGGACTTGAAGCTTGCGGAAACAAATCTTCAGCGGAACAAGAGCCTGCTCGATCGGCAGCTGCTCCCGAAGCAGTCGTACGACGACACCGACGCGCGCTATCAGGCAGCGGACGCACAACTGGATCTGGCAAAGGCCCAGTTCGAGCAGTCGAAAGCACGGCTCGAAGAACTGAAGATCAATCTGGCGAACACGACGATCACGTCGCCGGTCGATGGCTTCGTGGCGAAGCGGTTTCTCGATCCGGGCGCAACCGTCAGTCCGAACGTCCCGGTTGCGTCGCTCGTCGACATCCGGACCGTGCGAATGGTGGCCAATCTCGTGGAGAAAGACATGAAGCGCGTCTCCGTGGGCACGCACGCGGACATCGATGTCGATGCGTTCCCGGGAGAAACATTTAACGGCCGCGTCCGTCGTGTGGCTCCGGTGTTCGACCCGTCAACACGGACCGCCGAGATGGAGATCGAGGTGCCGAATCCAGGTTTCAGACTGAAGCCCGGAATGTATGCACGCGTGCAACTCACCGTCGCGTCGAAGAGTGACGCGGTCAGTGTTCCCAGCAACGCGATCGTCCGGCTCGATGGAAAACCCGGTGTGTTCACCGTGCAGGGGCGCAGTGGCGGCGCGAACGGGAACGGTCAGCGTTCGGCCGTTAATGACGCCAAGCCGGCAGCCGACGCGAAGAGCGTCGGCAGCAGCGGTGCGGGTGAAGGCGGCGAGAAAACCATGACGGCGAAGTTCGTGCCGGTGGAAATGGGGATTCGCGACGGCGATGCGGTCGAGATCGTCGCTGGTGTTCGCGACGGCATGCGCGTCATCACGACCGGCGCCGGCGCTTTGAAAGACGGCGATCGCGTGGTTGCGAGCACAAGTTCCGAGAACGGTCGGCCGACCGCGCCGGCGACGACTGACAGCGGCCCACAGAAAGGGACACGGCAGTGAGCATCCCGCGTCTCGCCATCCATCGCCCGGTGACGATGTTCATGCTCTCGGGCGTGATCATCCTGCTGGGCACGATCTCTCTGCTGCGTCTCCCCGTCGACTTGATGCCAGATGTGACGTTCCCGAGCATCACGGTTCGTGTCGGCTACGCCGGCGTCGGCCCGCTCGAGATGGAAGAGCTCGTCACGCGCCCGATCGAGCAAGCGATGAGCGCTGTCGCCGGTCTCGAACGGCTGGAATCGACGTCACAGGAAGGTTCGAGCCGTGTCACGTTGAATTTCGCGTGGGGCACCGACCTGAACGAAGCCGCCGACGACGTGCGTAATCGCCTCGATCGGGTCCGCGGCCGACTGCCGGAAGAGGCGGACGCGCCGGTGATGTTCAAGTTCGATGCGAATGCCCAGCCAATCATGGGCGTCGGCGTCGAAGGGGATTTCGATCGCGTCACGCTGCGCGAGATGGCCGAGCACGATCTGTCGCCGCGGCTCGAGCGCGTGCCTGGCGTCGCCTCGGTCAGCGTCGAAGGTGGCCTCCGCCGCCAGATCCACGTCGAACTTTCCAAGGAAAAAGTCCGCGCGCTCGACCTGCCGGTCGATCGCATCATCAATCTCCTCCGCACCGAGAATCAGAACGTTCCGGTCGGCGAGATTGACGAGGGGGACACGACCTACCTCGTCCGGAGCCAGGGACAGTTCGAGAATCTCGATCAGATTCGCGACATGGTGGTGATGACCCGGCAGGGCGTGCCGGTCTATCTCCGCGACATCGCCGAGGTCAAGGACTCGACCGAGGATCTTCGCTCCTTTACCCGCATCAACGGCAAGCCGGGTGTCCGTCTGCGCGTCACGAAGCAGTCCGGCCAGAACACGGTCGAGATCGCCGATGCGGTGCACGCGGAAGTCGCGCGGATCAATCGGGAAATTCCGACGCTGCGTCTCGCCGTGCTCGACGACAGTTCGATCTTCATCAAGCGGTCGATCTCGGCGGTGAAGGAAGCGGCGGTGGTCGGCGCGATTCTGGTCGTCGCGATCATTTTTCTGTTCCTGCGGAACCTGCGCTCGACAGTGATCATTTGCACCTCGATTCCGATCTCGATCATCGGCACGTTCGCGCTGCTCTACTTCGCCGGTTACACGCTCAATACCATGACGTTCGGCGGCCTCGCGCTCGGCATCGGCATGATTGTCGATGCGTCGATCGTCGTGCTCGAAAACACGTTCCGGCACATGGAGCACGGCAAAGATCGGATGCAGGCCGCGATCGACGGCAGCGAAGAAGTGTGGTCGGCGATTCTCGCATCGACGCTCACCCATATCGCCGTGTTCGTGCCGCTGCTCTTCCTCACCGGCGTCTCGAGCATCCTGTTCACGCAGCTGTCGATCGTGGTGATGTTCTCGCTGTCGATGTCGCTGTTCGTCGCGGTGACCGTGGTCCCGGTGCTCTGCTCGCGGCTGCTGAAGCTGCCGCCGCCCGAGAGCGAGCGCAAGGGCTTCTTCGGCATGCTCTTCACGAAGAGCGAGCACATGTTCGTGGCGATCGACGACTTCTACAAGTCGGTCGTCCACGTCGCGCTGCAGCACCGGCCGACGGTGCTCGCGGGCACGGCGGCCCTCACCGTGGGCGCCATTCTGCTGCTGCCGACGATTCCGAGCGAGCTGGTGCCGCAGACGGACGAGGGCGAG
>DATJKH010000189.1:0-14225 GCA_035491715.1 Vicinamibacterales bacterium
CTCGCCTGCCTGCCACCCGCCGCCGTGGATCCAGAACACGACCGGCAGCTTCTTCGCGCCGGCAGGCGCATACACGTCGAGGACCTGCCGCTCGTGCACCGTGGCATAACGGATATCGCGTGTCACCTGCTGGGCCTGTCCTGTGGACACCCACGCGAAGAAGACGAGGAAGAGGCAAATGACGCGTCTCATCGTATGCATCGTACCAACCCCATTCATGGTCGAGGACGCGTCATTTTACCTTGCGCAAGGCCCGTTCACGGCCCGTCGGGCAGCAACACCGACCGCTAGGCCCTGTTCCGAGAGGGCGAGCCCACTGCGCGCCGATTCAATCCGCTATTTCTGCGAGATCCGAACTTCGGCCCGCATCCACGGGTGAATACAACACTGATACTTCTCGACGCCAGCGTCTTCCTCTTTCTCGCTGAACGACGCGCCCGGCGCGAGAAAGTCTCCGCCGGCCAGTTGACGGCATTCCGGCGCGACGCTCGTCAAGCCGGTGAGTTGGTTCAGTAACGGAATGATCCCGCCGCCGAACTCTTCGACCTCAGTGAACGTGTGCGCCTCCCCGCCACGATTCGTGGCGACGAGCATCTGCCCCACTCGCATCGTCACCTCCGGCGGGGCAAAGTGCCACGCGCCGATGGAGTGATGCTTTCCGAGTTGCTCGATGAACGAGGCGAAGCGCACGCCTCCGGACCTCGTACAGGTTCCTGCTCCGAGCTCGGCATTGAACGTCTCGGGATCGCAGGCGTCGAAGATGGTCACCGCATGCTGCGACTCTCCGTTCGCAGCCAGCTGGGCCGGCTCGCCCACTCCAACCGATTGAGCGTTTGTCAGAGGTGAGGGTGCGGCGGGTTGGGCCGCATTCTTTTCGCATCCAACGAACACCGCTGCGGCGCCGGCAAGAACGATGATGAGATAGTGGAAACGTATCGACATTGCTGGGGCTCCTTTCGGTGGGCGGAACGAGCAAACACGGAGCCCCGAACAGCGATGAGTCTTCTCAGTGATTTTCTGATGTTAGCGAGCACGGGTCACGAATACTCCTTACGTCGTCTTCCCGTTCTTACCGATTACGTTAGCCCTTCGATCGCGATCGACCGATCGATAGCGCCAGCTCATGAAGGAACGTGCGGCATGAAGCGGTGCGGTTGAGCTCTGTTCCTCGCATTGGGTGGAACAGGCCTTCGTTTAAACCGCGGCCCCTCCGGTCAGCCACGCGACGGCGTCGTCATAACTGGGGTGGCTCGTCGCCTGTCCACCAGCAGCGACATCTTCGGGTTCTGAGCACCGCGAGCAGGATCCTACAAACGAAAGAAAAACGCACATCGCGCCCAAGTAATCAAAGGATGATCTCGATGAACATTTCACGACACGGAGTCCTGTGCACAGTTCTGTTCCTTTCGAGCACGGCACTCGCACCACAAACAGCTGCGAACACTGCCGTGACCGGACCGCCGTCGCGGAACTCGATGACCTTCACGCTCTCGAGTACGGACGTAAAAAATGGCGTCCTGACCGAGGCCCAGGTGCTGAACACATTCGGATGCAGCGGAGGGAATGTGTCGCCGCAGCTCTCGTGGGCAAATGCGCCCGCCGGTACGAAGAGCTTTGTGCTCACCATGTTCGATCCCGACGCGCCGACCGGATCCGGCTTCTGGCACTGGGTCGTCGTGAACATCCCGTCATCTGCCGGAGCGTTGGCAAACGGGGCGAGCCGCAGCGCTGCGAAATTGCCGGCCGGCACCCTCGAGACCCGCACCGATCTCGGCGCGCCAGGATACGGCGGTCCGTGCCCCCCGGCGGGTCACAAGCCTCATCGATACATCTTCACGCTTCACGCGCTCAAGGTCGAAAAGCTCGACGTCGATGTTCAAACGAGTGCAGCGGTGATTGGGTTCAACGTTCACATGCAGGAAATCGGGAGAGCGACGCTGACGGCGCGATACGGCCGATAGCACTCGGGCCTTGCTCGCTGCCGTCGAGAGGACCACAATGATCCTCAGGGCGGCAGCGCGCGGGGAGTCCGTGGCGACGTCGTGCCGACCCTCTTCCCCTTCGCGCTGGTTCACCCGTGAATCGTAGGTGGACCATGATTGCGATTCGAACCGTTCTCTGTCCGGTCGACTTGTCGCAGGCAACCGGGCGACAGTTGCAGCTCGCCACTGATCTGTGCCGGGCGTTCAAGGCGCGGCTCATCCTCCATCACAACCTCAACGCGATGTCCATTGGTGCTGCCGTCGGTTGGATGTATGCGGTCGATCACCCGACGCTGTCCGAGGAGAGCGCTCAGGCGCGCCTTGCCAGCCTCGCGGAAGCGCAGACAGGAGTCGATGTTGAAGTCCATGTCACGCGCGGGCCGAAGTCCGCATCCGTGCTGGCCGTGAGCGAATTGGTCGCGGCCGATGTGGTCGTCCTCAGCGCGCACAACATGGCCGCCGAAGAACACGCGTCAGTGACGGAACTCGTCCTCGGCTCAGGCGAACGTTCCGTTCTTACCGTGCACGACAATGGCGCCGATCGGCATGCGTTGACAATTCAGCCGTCGGCCGACACCCGCCAGGTCAGCCTGGTGCCGACTGACTTGACCGCAGAGTCTCGAGCAGCGGTGCATTTCGCGTTCGAGCTCTCTCGCACGGTGCCGCTCGAGACTCACCTGCTGCATCTCGTCGGACACCGCCTGCGGAGCCGGAACGAGGAGCAGGCCATCGCCGACGCCGAGCGACATCTAACCGCGCTGATACCACCGGAGTGCACCAAGTCGACATCAGTGCACGTGAGCGTCGGCGACCCGGTCGAGGGTATCCTGCATTGGGCGAAGGACCTCTCCGCGGCGTGCGTCGTCATGGGAGAACACACTCGCGAACCCCTGCGACGGTGGTTCAGCACGGACACCTCGCGCGCGGTTCTCTACAAGGCGCCGTGTCCCGTGTGGTACATTCCCGGCCACCGCGCCGCGTGACCGCGACCGTGTCAACAATGCAGGATGGATCGATCGGCCTTCGATCGCGGATGACGCGCCGCTCCTGGCTGGGAGCGTGTGCCGCTGCGCTCTTCTCCGCGCGGCCACGCGCTCGTGTACTGAAGGGCACAACCGTCACGATTGACGGCGACCGTTTTCTGATCGATGGGCGGCCGACGTACGAGGGCCGCACCTGGCGCGGCAACCGGATCGAAGGGTTGCTCATGAACTCGCGCATGGTGCAGGGAATTTTCGACGATCTCAACCCGGACACTCAGCAACTCTGGGCATACCCGGACACAAAACGATGGGATCCCGAGCGGAACACACAAGAGTTCATCGCCGCGATGCCAGAATGGCGCCGACACGGGCTCCTCGCCTTCACACTGAATCTTCAGGGAGGCAGCCCGCAGGGCTACTCACAAACGCAGCCCTGGCACAATAGCGCGTTCGACTCCGACGGATCGTTGCGCGCCGCCTATCTGAAGCGTCTCGAGCGCGTGCTCGATCGGGCCGACGAACTCGGCATGGTCGTCATCGTCGGTTACTTCTACTTCGGGCAGGACCAGAGATTGGAGAACGACGCGGCCGTCAGGCGGGCGGTGCGTGAAGCGACCACGTGGCTGCTCGCGAAGCGGTATCGTCACATCCTGATCGAGATTGCGAACGAATGCGACAACCGCCAATACGACCAGCCGCTGATTCGCGCGCCGCGCATTCATGAACTCATAGAGCTGGCAAAGTCCATGACCCACGACGGCTGGCGCTTCCCGGTTAGCACGAGCTTCAATGGTGGATCCATCCCGACCCCCAATGTCGTGTCGGCAGTCGATTTCCTGCTGATACATGGCAATGGTGTCGGCGAGCCGGATCGCATCGCGCAGATGGTGAAGAACACGCGGAACGTTACCGGGTATCGTCGGATGCCGATTGTCTTCAACGAGGACGATCACTTCGATTTCGACAAGCCCCGCAATAATCTTGCTGCCGCCGTCGGCGAATACGCCTCGTGGGGGTACTTCGACTACCGCATGGCCGGCGAGGGATTCGACGAGGGTTATCAAAGCGTGCCGGTGAACTGGGGCATCAGCTCATCGCGGAAGCGGGGATTCTTCTCTCTGGTCAAAGAAGTGACCGGGAGTTGAGCGCGCGCAAGCCGACCGCAGAAACAATGCTGCTCTGTGGGCTCTATTCCAAAATGGGAGCGGGTCTCCCGATGATGTCGGGACTGGCCGCGGCGGCCCGCAGCGCCGCAGCGTGACGAACGGCATCGAGTTCGAGCACACCGCGTTCGATGAGCGATCGAACCTTCCCGCTGTTCCGATACTCGGCAAGTAACGTGCGTCGGCTGCTCGTATAGGCCTGGTCCATCACGTACGCGAGCACCGTCTCCATCACCGCACCTTCCGCGGTGTTCGTGTCCTTGAAGCGGCGTTTGAAGTCGGCCAGCACCGGCGCGAAGGTCGGGTCGTCCCATCCCTCAGCATCCGGAGCGAGCCGCATGAAGTCATCGAGAACGCGAATGTAGGAAGGGCTCGGAGGCTGGCGCCAAAACGCAACATCGGAGCCAAACTCGGCGACCGTGAACGGAAGGTAGAGCGCGGCGCCAGCCGGCACTCGATCCACGAGCGCGGGGTTGAAACGGCGCACTTCATCGGCCGCGAGGCCGGTGCGCGCGACGATTTCGGTCAGCGTAATCGCACGCGGCGCCCGCATCGCGTGAATCGAGACCTGCGGCGTCGACGCGATCAACTGTCTGACGTTGACGGTATTGCCGAACACCATCTCGGCGTAGAGAGACGAGCGAATACCATAGCTGCCATACACCTGTCCGTACTCTTTGTCCGGCAGCGTCCGCAGATCGCGCGCAAGCTGTGACCCGAGAAGATATCGAGCGCGAACGTCGGCGCCACCCAGGCGCTCGCCGATAATCAGCGCCCGCCCGACGTTCGTGCCGCCGGCATTGTGCTCGGACAGCGCGGGAATGAACGATCCGTACTTCGCGGCAAGGATCGACAAGTACGCGGCGCAGTAAGGTGCCTGTGTCGTCTGATTGCGCTCCTGAATCGGAAACGTCGTCAAGGCCCCGAGTCGTTTCCAGTTCTTTTGCTGCCACTGACAGAAGCCAACCGCGTTGGCATTCGAGCGCCGCGTGCCGCTCAGGCCTGATTCAAAAATGACCTGGGCGAGTCCGATATCCGCGGGTACACCAAACCGTTCGTAGATAGCCCCCCACTCCGCAAGGAACGAACCGTACTTGGGGGTGTTCATCAGGAGCGCGTCTCCACGTGTCGAGTTGTGCAGGACGGGCCCGGCTGCGTGCTCGATCAGAAGGGCGACTTGCTCCCGTCGGTCGCGAAGCTTCGCCGCAAGCGACTGGCGGTCGAGGGCCCGTGCGATCGTCACATCGCTCCAGACCGCCCCACGTGACCAATCACCTTTCGCGGGAAACGTTGCGAGCAACCGGCCGTCTTCGGCGCTGCCAAACGCGATCGCGCCATCGGGAATCATGAAGACGTGACGCCAGAACGGATACGCGGGTCTGAACGCTCGCATCGCCGCCAGGTCGGCGCGCAGGCGGACCTTGACGATCTCGTCTGCAGAACGTGTGGCGTCGATCGCGGGCGCGGCCGGTACCGCGCTGGATCGACGGACCATGAAATTTGACGCCGCGAGCGGAATCGTCAGGATTACCGTGGCGAACGCCAGAATCGCCTTCGTTCTCATAGTGTGTGGGTCCTGTGGCGGCGTGCAATCGATACGCCCCGGGCGCAACCCCACTCGACACTGGCATTTCGCGACGACGTGTCCTTTTTGTGCGTCACGCATCGCTGACGGATTTGAGCCTGCGATCCGGAATTTGCAGGGCTCTACTAGCTCAGCCATCTGGACGCGCGAACGAAGCGTCGCGATCACAATCGTCATCGCGAGGCCCGATCCGTCGCCGGCCGATCCGATTCCGGCGAGGCCGATTGACGCTGCCGTGGCAAATACAAGGGATTTCGCATCACGACGCGGCGGGAATCGAATTTGTTTGCCTGGCTGCCGTGGGCTTCTTCTCCTCCGAGTCGGACATCGCCGTTGACCTGGGCACGGTCAACACCTGCATCTACACGCGGGGCACGGTGGCGTTGAACGAGCCCTCGGTCGTGGCGTTCAACATCTCGCGCGGCAACATCGAAGCGATCGGCACCGACGCGCACGATATGCTCGGACGGACACCCGCCAACATCAAACCGGTCTGGCCGATGAGAAGCGGCGTCATCGCCGACTTCGAAGCAGCGGAAAAAATGCTCGCCCATTTCGTCCGCAAGGCCAGGGGGCGCACGTACTCCCGTCCGCGAATGCTGATCGGCGTCCCGCCGGCGAGCACGCCGGTCGAACGGCGGGCGGTGAAGGAAAGCGCGAAGCGAATGAAGGTTGGCGACGTCAGGCTGGTGGAAGAACCGATGGCGGCAGCGATCGGGGCCGGCCTTCCGGTCGCCGAACCAACCGGCAACATGATCGTCGACATCGGAGGCGGGACCACCGATATCGCCGTCGTGTCACTGGCAGGGCTCGTCTACGGCCGGTCGCTGCGTGTCGCCGGCGGCGACATGGACGAGGCGATCATTCAGTACTTCAAACGGAAGTACAACCTGCTCATCGGGGAACCGACCGCCGAGCGGATCAAATGCGAGATTGGATCCGCCGTGCCGCTCGAGAAACCTCTCACCACCGAAGTGAAAGGGCGCCATCTCTCGGAAGGCGTGCCGCGCACGGTGCACGTCAGCGACGCCGAGATCCGCGAAGCGCTTACAGAACCGATCCGTACGATCGTCAAGACCGTGCGGGAAGCGCTCGAGTGTATTCCCCCCGAGCTGAGTGGCGACATCTACGAGCGGGGCATCGTGCTCACTGGCGGTGGCGCGCTGCTGCGCAAGCTCGATCGATACCTGCATCAGCAGACTGGTCTTCCCGTGGTGGTCGCCGACAGTCCATTGACGACCGTCGTCGTCGGCGCCGGCATGCTGCTCAACGACCAGAGCCTTCTGATGAAGGTCACGGTCAACTAATCACTGATCACTGATCGCTCAATCCCTGATCCGCGAATCATCGAATCCTGAAGCGTCGAATGTCGAATCCTGAAGCGTGACACCGATCCGACGATTCGCTGATTCCAGGATTACCGATCCAAGGATTCAAGATGAGTGATTAGTGATCAGCGATTCGAATCGCCTCCGCGGCGCTGATGCGAGCGGCGCGCCGCGCCGGCAGATACGCCGCCGCTGCTGCGGCCGCCACGAGCAGCACTGCAACTGTTCCGAACGTCAGCGGATCGAGTGCCGTCACGCCGTACAACAATGATGAAAGAAGGCGCGTCGAGGCGAGCGCTAGAGCGATGCCGCTGATAAGACCGATCGACGTCATGATCGCCGCACTCGAAAACACAAGCCTGATGATGTCGGCGGCGGTTGCGCCGAGGGCCTGTCGAACACCGAATTCATGGGCACGCTGGCCGACCGCCTGCGCCATCACGCCATAGATTCCGACCACTGCCAGTGCGAGCGCCGTGACACCGAACAACCCAACCAGCCACAGCGTCAATCGTCGCGTCGATACGGCGGCGCCGGCAACAGCGGTCAACGGCCTGATGTTCGCCATCGGGAGCTCAGGATCAAGCTCTCGTAGAGCCAGCCTGATGCTGTCGACCGTTGATTCGGGATCAACGGTCGTCCGCGCGACGAGCAGCATTCGCTGCGCATTCCACGTCTGCGCGACCGGGTAATACAACGCCGGCTCGGCGCGCTGGTGCCAGGGCATGTCGCGCACGTCGCCAATCACCCCGGCGATGTTCCGCTCGAACCCCCAGACCTTGACCCGCGCGCCGACGGCAGCCTGGGCGGTCTTCCAATACTTCCGTGCCGCGCTTTCGTTGATGAGGATCACCAGTGGCGCATCCTGGACGTCGCTCGTCGTCACATCGCGACCGGCAACGAGCGGCACGCCCGAGGCGCGAAGATAGCCAGGCGTGATGAAGTGATACCGTGCTCCCGTGTCGTCGTCAGTTTCCGGCCGCCCGACGATCGTGAATCCTGTGTTCTCGTCGTAGCCGGTCCAGGGAAGATCGGACGTAAACGCCGCATCGACAACTCCTGGCAGGGCCCGAATGCGTTCGGATGCGCGTGCAAAAAACGCGGTTGACGCGTCCCGATCGTAACGCGCGACCGGCAGCTCGATGCTCGCCGTTATTGCCGCAGCCGGCTCAAAGCCAGGATTGGTAGTCATCATGGCGACGAAGCTGCGGAACAGTAAACCGCTCGAGACGACGAGCATGAAGGCGAGGGCGAGTTGAACCGCCGCCAACGTACGGCGAACCCGATGATGCGGTGAACCGGCAATCGAACGGACGCCCTCCTTCAACGTTTCCGCGACACCGGTGCTGGCAAGCCGCACCGCTGGAGCAAGCCCGAACACCAGTGCGCTCGCCAGGGTGGCAGCCAGCGCGTACAAAAGAACGTCAGTATCGACAGAGATACTGGCAAGCCGCGGAATGTCGGCAGGTCCAAATCTCGAGAGCGCAGCGATCGCACCGTAGGCGAGGGTGACCCCGATGGCACCGCCGAGAGTCGCGAGGACGACGCTTTCGATCAGCAGCTGGCGTGTCAGACGCGACCGCGTGGCGCCAAGCGCCGCGCGGACACCAATCTCACGACCGCGGGCGACGCCGCGCCCGAGCAGAAGACCAGCGACGTTGACGCACGCAAGGATCAACACCGCGACCGCCGCGCCGCCGAGCGCGACGAGCGTTGATTCGGCAGTGCCGACGATTTCATCCTTCAATCGGACGGCCCGCGAGCGCCAGGGGCTCGGCGACACTGGATATCGCCGCGCGACGCTTTGTCCCGTTCGGCGCAGGTCCTCCTCCATTGCCGCCCACGTTACGCCCGGACGAAGCCGCGCGACCACGTTGAAGAAATGCGAGTACCGAAGCCCGGGTCTCTCCTCCCGCGGCACGATGAGAACCGACCAGATGTCCACCGGCTCTCCATGTCCGTACGATCGATAGGTACTGCCAACGTGCTGCACTCCTTCCGGCAGTATGCCGACGACGCGGAAGTCTTTCCCGGAGAGACGAATTGGCCGGCCGACCACGCCGGAATCGCCGTCGAATCGGCGCATCCACAACGCATGGCTGAGGATCACGACGGCGTCACCGCCAGGGATCTCATCGGCCGTTTCGAAATCCCGTCCAATCAGCGGTCGGTAGCCAAGTACGCCGAAGAACCCGGAAGTGACCTGCATGCCCCGGAGCTGCTCGGGATGATTCGCGTCGCCGATCTGCAGATCTCCGCGCACGTAGGCCGCCATTCCGGCGAACGACTGCAGTTGGTCGCGATAGTCGCGAAAGTCAGCTGGAGCCATCGGGAAATGCGGCGTGCGATCTGATTCCTCGAACAACCGGACGAGATGGTCAGGATCCGGATATGGCAACGGCGCGATGAGGACGCCCTTCACCGCGCTGAAAATCGCGCTGTTGGCGCCGATGGCGAGCGCGAGTGTCAGCACCGCGGTAATGGTGAATCCCGGTGAGCGGCGAAGCAGGCGAAGCGCATATCGCGCATCGTGCAGCAGGTTGGACATGAAGACTTTGACGGTACGCTGTTTCAAAAGGTTGGCGCGGTGGCGCTTGTGTTTCCCGCTCCAACTGACGCAGAATCCGGCTCGGCAGCAGCTTACTTCGAAGCTCCGGCCCTCATCATCTCTTCGCGGACCTTCTTCCATTCGGCGGCTTCCGCCTTGAGGGCAGGGTCCATCTCCCGCCAGAACTTCAACGCCGGCGTCATCAGCTCTTTCGGAACCTCGTTTCCGCCATCACGTCCGGGAGCCTCCTGGCTTAAAGCTTCGTCAGCCATCTGCGTCACCATCGCGACCAGACTGGTCAGCATGTACTCGCGGCCGCTGATGCCATTTCGCTGAAGGATCTGCTTCGTCTCCGGTATGGCTTCGTACACCTTCGCACCGATACTCACCATTCCGCCGCGACGTTGAGGATCGAAGCGTCTTTGTAGTTCGCCGGCGCGCTCCTCCCACTCCGGAGTCTCCTGTATCAACTTGAGCAGCTCACGATCGACGGCGAATGTGTGGCGGAGGTTTTCAGCAGTGAGGCGATGGTTCGCCATGGCTTTGTGGTCTGGATTACCTTGTGCGAGCAAGACAGACATCAGATCCGCGTTGTCCTGGGCCCCTGGATTGTCTCGTGCGAGAGTCCCGGCCGCGGACACACAAAGGACACTTCCGAGTACAACGAAATGCCGAATTGTGAACACGGGTCTTCCTTTGCAAAAGGGGGGAGTGATCAAAGTGTAAGCGGAATAGAGTGGCTTGTCACCGACACTCTCACGCAACAGCCGCAGTTCACCGGCTGGCCAACAGCTACTGCAGCGCCGAATCAGGCGATCCTGCGCCCATCACGTTCTCGTTGTTCAGCGCCAGGCGTTTTGAGGGATCACCATCGAGACTGACCCACACGAACCAGTAATACGTTTCTTTCCCTTTGAGCAATTCACGAGATGCGCTCGCGACCAGGCCAAATCGCCCCTGCACTGGAAGGATCAATGAGAACTTGCCGTTGGCATCTGTCTTTGCCGTAGCAATTCCGGGTGGAAGCCCCTCGAGGAAAAACTCCCCCGAATCCACATACTGCCGCTGCGCCTTCAAGCTTTCGATCCGTCTCGGGAGATTCTTGGCTTTGTCGTAGGCAACGCTCCACGCATCGCGCTTTTGCGGATTGTTTTCATCACGCTGCAGGATCTTCCACAGCCGATCCTCCTCCGCCTGAGCACTTCGCAATGATGCGGCCAGCCCCTCGATGTCCTGCTCGAGCTTTTCGGTGTCGCGTTCAGCTTGAAGTCTCTTGCTCGCCAGGTGTTTCTTGAAACTATCTTCCGGGATCGCACTCACCGTGACTGCAGCAAGCTTGTGCTTCCTGCCGCCTCTCGTGACGATGGAAAGGTCCCCCAGCAGGTCGCCATCCGGTGTCGGACGAGGCTCGTCGGTGCGGACTTTCCAGATGTGACTGCAGAACATGCAGTGGAAGGAAATGTACCCGTGCCTCGCACCTGGCATCCGTTGGATTAGGGCGCCCTTGCACGAGGGGCAGCGCGTTGGCAGACGCACGGACCCGGAAACGTGACTCATGTGTCAAAAGTGTAGGGGACGCCGAGGCCGTTGTCCATTCAATCGGCAGTCGATCGAGCCACTCCCCAAGCGATCAAACCAGCATTGATGAACCCGGAGATGGCGAGCATCACCAGCATGGGTGCGAGCGATGCTCCATGGATTGTCGACCACGCAAAGAGGAAGGAGATCACATAACTGAGCGGCATCGTCAGGTGAATGAGAATAGGAAGCGCAACCAGAGATGGCATCTCGCGAGGTGGTCCGGACGAACCCACCAGCGCCGCCGCGACGAGGAGAAGATACACCAGGGCCAACAGCAGCCCTTTCGCCACGAAAGGGCGAGAGTCTTTGGCGTCGTCAGGAGCGTCGGGGCTTCCGCGCGAGACACCACTCTTCCAGTCACGTCCGCAATGTGGACAGATCACCGCCGCAGGTTCCATTTCCTTCTGGCAATATGGACACAGTTTCACTGCGTGCCTCCTTGGCGTCGCCAGTCTACTTCGATGTCCGCACAGTACCAGGACGATTCAGGACGCGAAGCACCCTGTGCAGAGTAAACTGCCGCGCATGACCGGCCTGCACTCGATGGTCCTCAGCGCTCTGGTGATGGGCACGGTGTTTCTCCCCGTAATCATGCCGGTCCCGCAAAAGACCGCAACGCGGGCGGTTGCGGTGACGTTCGACGATTTGCCGGCAACCCACGCGGGTGTCGTTGTCAACCAGCCGACAAACCTCGAGGAACTCACGCGGAGGCTGTTGACCGCCGTGCGCAAGTACAACGTCCCCGCCGTCGGTTTCGTCAATGAAGACAAGCTGTTCATCGACGGAGCAGCCGCGCAGTCCGTCAATCGCCGCATCGGGCTGCTCAAGATGTGGCTGGATGCCGGACTCGAACTGGGCAACCACACGTACTCTCATCGTGATTTGAACACGACGTCCATCGAGCAATTCCAAACTGACCTGCTGCGCGGTGAGACCATCACACGCGAGCTCCTGAAAGCCAGGGGCATGAAGCTGCGGTACTTCCGCCATCCCTTTCTCCACGTGGGCTCTGATCTGACGACGCGTCGCGCCTTCGAGGCGTTTTTGGCGAAACATGACTATGTCGTGGCTCCCGTTACAGTAGACAACGATGATTTCGTGTACGCCGCCGCGTACGCGCAAGCGCTTGGCCCTGGCGAGGCCGCGCGGGCAGATCGCATTGCCGATGACTACTTGCGCTACATGGAGGAGGTTTTCTCCTTCTTCGAGGACGTGTCGCGACGCGTGACTGGCCGCGAGATCCCCCAGATCCTCTTGCTGCACGCGAACACACTCAACGCGGATCGGTTCGCTTCGCTGGCGGAGGCGCTGGTGCGCCGCGGGTATCGCTTTGTGTCTCTCGCGGCGGCTCTCGAAGACCCGGCGTATCGATTGCCAGATCAGTTCGTTGGTGCTCCGGGCAACTCCTGGTTCAATCACTGGGAGATCACCGCAGGCCGGAAGCCCGTGCCGACGCCCAGCCCCCCGAAGTGGATCACCACGCGTTGACGCCCGGGGTTATTTACGCCTTCTCGGGTTCTCTAGAATGTGCGTCGACGACCGTGCCACCGCCTCACGGCAACATAAATGATCAACCACCACACCGCGAACGTCAGGATGTACACCGCGATGTTGGTTGGCTTCGGAATGCCCTCGGTCCGTGGTCCCAGTTCGAGAAAGAACGCCAGAAGGAAGGCCGGAAAAGTTGGCAACGAAAGCAGTTTCAATGCCGGCGGCAGATCAACGACAGTAGCGATCGTCGCTACAACGGTAATGACGACGGACCAGATCGCGCTCTTCGCATAGAGTTTCATCCGTCGCTGAGTGGGCCGATCAAGGACGACGAGTCAGGCGGGCAAATTCGCGGTCGATTTCTTCTAGAGAGGGTTGCGGCAGGTTAGCGCTCCGCTTGCTCGAACGGCGGATGTCGATGATGGTGAGGACCCATGCGCCGGCGCAAACAACGATGAAGGCCAAGGCCGCGCCGTAGGAAACCTCGAATTGCAGATTTCGTACGAAAAACGCGAAAACCGTATTTGTCGCGGCAGTGGACGGCATACAGGTTCGCCCTTTTTGGGAGTCTTCGTCTTTCAATGCCAGTGATATGCCGTTGATGCTCCGGTGTTGGCAATCGACTTGCCATTGACGCGAGTACGATGCCGGTTGTTTTTCTCGTGCTCTTTTTCGTCCTGCTCCTGCGGCACCCACGCTACGCCTTTGTTTCGATGCTTATCGCTATCGTGCTCCTCTATCGCGGCCGCGTGAAATCGGCCACTACTCGCGCGGGTCGGCGTGTCGAGGAAGATGTCTATTCCTCGCAGGTGTAGCGCTACGATCGCTGTATGGCGATCGTCATTGTCGTGGTCGTCGCAGCCGTGGCCGGGCTCGCGCATACCGCTCCATTCCCCTTCCTGCTCGAGGCCTTCCGCCCGTCGCGCTCCTTGTGGCACGTTGCGCCGAAACCGGACACCCCACCAACGCTCTACCTGACATTTGACGACGGACCGAATCCGGATTGGACGCCGGCATTGTTGGACGCGTTGGCGGACACGGGTGTCCGCGCGACGTTCTTCCTGATCGACGAACACATCACGTCGGAGACAGAACACATCGTCAGACGGATCGCCGTCGAGGGACATGCGATGGCGCTGCACTCCGGTAGCCGGCGCCTGATGATCACATCGCCCGACGCCCTCGCTGCGCGCCTCCGTGACGCAGCCGCGCGCATCGAGGCGATCTCAGGTTCGCAACCCTGCCCCCTGTTCCGCCCACACGCGGGGTGGCGCAGCGCGACGATGTACGAAGGGCTCGAGAAAGCGGGACTGACGCTCACCGGCTGGTCGTGGGGAATGTGGGATTGGAATTGGTGGCGCAAACCGCAGGCCGACGACGTGGCCAGGAAACTTGCCACGAAAGCGTCGGCCGGCGACATCATCGTCATTCACGACGGTCACCACAAGAATCCTCGAGCAGATCGCCGTCATGCTGCGGGAACCGTCCGGCTCCTGGTGCCACAGCTAAGGTCTCGCGGCTTCGCATTCAGCCCGCTGTGCACAGTCCACGCGGCGAATTGATG
>DATJKH010000190.1:0-153644 GCA_035491715.1 Vicinamibacterales bacterium
GCTGGTGGAGAGCTTCCGCTGATGCGGGCTGACGCTCTGAGCGGCCCTTTCAGCGTCGGTAAAGACAGCGTGAGAGATTCGAGAGACGAGAACCCGTTGTCGCAGAATTGACGACACCGATCTCTGACCCGTCGTTTGCCCCATTCGCCGCAACTGACGCCGAGACTTTGCTGGCTATCTCAGCGTAAGCGACAAAGAATAACCGACTTGCTGAGCGTTACGCTCGATGGGTTTACCGGTACGGGGATTCGAACCCCGGTCCCGTGGCTGAGAACCACGTGTCCTGACCCCTAGACGATACCGGCACACGGGCCTGACAGGAACCCTCAATGTTAGCAGTCGCTGTAAACAAGGGTCAAGCTGGCGACCGTCGTCGCAAGGCGAGAAACCTACCTGAACGATCGGCGATTTTCTGAAACAATAAGCGCGATGCGATATCTCTTCGGACTCATTCTTCTCCTCGCGCTGGCCGCCGGCGTGGCGTACGTCGTCGCTGGTCGCGGCGGCGGTCCCACAATCCAAATCGCGAAGCCGGAGAAATTTGTCGGCGCGAGCACACCGGTCGAGGTTGTGGTCGGCGCGCCGGGCGCAAATCTCAAAGCACTGAAGATCACGTTCGATCAGAACGGCAAGCAGACGACGCTGTACCAAATGATCGGTGGGCAGCCGTCGGGTGAAGGCATCAAGCTGGATGGGCCGGATAAGCTGAAGGTGACTCGGACCGTCGGCAAGCAGGAAGTCCCCGATCTGAAAACCGGTCCGGCACGGATCGTCGTCACCGCGTCGCGTCCGGTATTGCGCGGGTTCCGGACCCTCGAGTCGTCTGCCAGTCACGACGTCCAGGTTCGGCTCGAACGGCCGCAGGTCTCGATCGTTTCGTCGAAGCATTACATCAATCTCGGCGGCTCCGAAATGGTGGTGTACCGCGTGACGCCTGGGGATGTTACGTCGGGGGTGCTTGTCGGAGATCTCGAGTATCCCGGCTATCCGGCAACCGGGGCGTCGACGGTTGAAGGCGTCAAGCTCGACGATCCATCGCTCCGCATTGCGTTCTTCGCGCTTCGCTACGATCAGGACGTGAAGACGCCGATCCGATTGTTCGCGCGTGACGAAGCGGGCAACACCGCAAGGGGCGACTTCGACTACACCACGTTTCCCAAGCCATTCAAGAAGAGCAAGATTCCGATCGACGACAAGCTCCTCGACCGCGTCGTCCCGGCCATTCTTGCCGGAACCACCGAGGTCAAGGCCGAGGGAGACAACCTCGCAAAGTTCCTCGTGATCAATGGCGAACTGCGGCGGAAGAACGCGGAAAAGATCGCGTCCTTTGCCAAGGAGTCAGCGCCGGAAATTTTGTGGCGCGGCGTCGTCTTTCATCCGTTCGGAAACAACGCCGTCGAGTCTGCGTTCGCCGACCAACGCACCTACATCTATAACGGCAAGGAAGTCGATCAGCAGGTGCACCTCGGTTTCGACCTGGCGTCGCTCGCCAATGTGAAAATCGTTGCCGCAAATCGTGGCAAGGTGGTGTTCGCCGACGAGCTGGGTATTTATGGCAACTGCGTGATCATCGATCACGGGATGGGCCTGCACTCGCTCTATGGACATCTATCGTCCATCAGTGTGAAAGCGGGTCAGATGGTCGAGAAAGAGGAAGAGGTCGGCAAGAGCGGAATGACCGGGCTTGCGGGTGGCGATCACCTCCACTTCACGATGCTCGTCAACGGTCACATGGTCAACCCGATCGAGTGGTGGGATCAGCACTGGATCCAGGACCGCATTCTCCGCAAGCTGAAGCCGTAAATCGTAAATGGTGGCTGGCACCTTTCCGTAAAAGGTGGCTGGCACCTTTTTGTGGTATTTTTTGTAATAACTCCATGCATGTGAATAAGTTGCGGCCGTTTTTTGCTGTCGCGCTGATGGTCGTCGGCGTTGGGTGCGGCGGACCGAAAGACGAGGCACCGGGTGCGCCGCCGCCGAACGCCAAACGCGTCGATCAATCGAAGGCAGGAAACGTCACTGGACGCGTCACGATTGACGGGGCCGTCCCGGCAAATCCTTCGCTCCAGATCGAGGGCGATCCGTATTGCAGTCAGCAGAATCCGAGTGGAGCAAAATCGGAGAACTTCGTCGTCGATAACGACGGCCTCGAAAACGTGTTCGTCTACGTGAAGGACGGCCTGGGCGATTACTGGTTCGACGTGCCGACCGAGCCAGTGAAGCTGGATCAGCAGGCCTGCCGGTATCAGCCACACGTGCTCGGTGTTCGCGCCGGACAGAAGTTGGCGATTTCAAACAGCGACGATACAGTCCACAACGTTCATGCACTGGCGACCGCGAACCGCGACTTCAACAAGGGGCAACACATCAAGAACATGGTGGACGAAAAGGTCTTCACCAAGCCCGAGGTGATGGTGCACTTCAAGTGCGACGTGCACAACTGGATGCACGCCTTTGTCGGCGTGCTCAATCACCCGTACTTCGCGGTGACCCGTGGCGGTGGAAAGTTCGAGTTGAAGGATCTTCCAGCGGGAACCTACACCGTCGAAGCGTGGCACGAAAAGCTCGGGACCCAGATCCAGACCGTCACGCTGGGCGAGAAGGAATCGAAAGAACTCACGTTCACATTCAAAACGGCCGCGCCACGCTCCAATTGATCATGATCTGGTTGAACCGTTATGCCAAGCTCGTCGTCGCCTCCACGCTTCTGCTCATTGCAGCGGGTGGGATGGTGACGAGCACAGGCTCGGGACTTTCCGTTCCCGACTGGCCAAACACCTACGGCTGGTTCATGTTCACGTTTCCGATGAACAAGTGGGTCGGCGGAATCCGCTACGAACACACGCATCGGCTGATCGCGAGCACGGTCGGCTTCCTCACCATCATTCTGGCGATCTGGACATGGCGGGTCGAGCCGCGTGCATGGGTCCGACGGCTCGGGTTCGCCGCGCTGGGCGCTGTCATCCTGCAGGGCCTGCTTGGCGGATTGACGGTGCTTCTGCTACTGCCGCCAGCGGTGTCGATTGGCCACGCCGGACTCGCCCAGCTGTTTTTCTGCATCACGATCACGCTCGCGCTCGTGACCTCTCGCTCGTGGACGGCCGGCACGACCTCTCTCAATGATCCGATGCTTCGACGGATTGCACTGGTGACGACGGTCCTCGTCTATTGTCAGATTCTCGTCGGCGCGACGATGCGGCACATCGGCGCGGGACTGGCGATTCCAACCTTCCCGCTCGCCTTCGGACACGTGCTGCCGCCCGACTGGACTGCCGCAATCGGGGTTCACTTCGCACATCGTGTCGGAGGCGTCCTGGTCCTGGCAGCCATCACCCTCACGACCGCTCATATCTGGCATTGGCATCGCCCTCAGCGGGACCTTATTCGACCGGCGACCTTGCTGTTCCTCCTGGTCTGCTCACAGGCAACACTGGGGGCGCTCGTGGTAATGTCTGGGCTTCAACCGATCATCAATACCGCGCACGTGGTCAACGGCGCGCTGGTACTGGGGACATCTTTGGTGCTGACGCTACGAATTGTCCGCCGCACACTTCAACAACCGGTGATCGGGGACGTCAAGACGTCACGCCGGGCAGACATTCCCCTGCTCGACAAGGAGCTTCGCGAGGTGCGTGGATGAAGGGCGAGGCGATCGCGCTGACGGCGGCGCGCAGCCGCGCCAGCGACTTCGTGGCGCTGGCAAAACCTCGTCTCAACTTGCTGGTGGTCGCCTCAGCGCTTGCCGGCTACGTGATGGCCGGCGGCGATCTGGCGAACGCCGTGGTGGTCGTGTCCACGGTGATCGGCACCGCGCTCGTTGCCGGCGGCGCATCCGCATTCAACCAGGTCATCGAGCGGGTTCCCGACAGCCTCATGCGCCGGACACGATTTCGTCCTGTTCCGGACGGACGTCTTCAGCCGGTCGAATCGCTGGTGTTTGCCACCGCGCTGGCGCTGGCAGGGCTGACATTCCTCGGCGCCGCGGTGAATCGGCTCAGTGCGATGGTTGCGCTGGTGACGCTGCTCACGTATGCGCTGGTCTACACCCCGCTGAAACGCCGATCATCGTTCGCGACCGTCATCGGGGCGATCCCGGGAGCGCTGCCTCCGGTGATTGGCTGGGCGGCGGCGCGCGGCGCGCTGTCGCAGGGCGCGTGGGTTCTGTTCGCGATCGTCTTCCTGTGGCAGCTTCCGCACTTCCTTGCGATCGCCTGGATGTATCGCGACGACTACGCCCGCGCGGGTTTCGTCATGCTGCCGGTGATTGAACCGGACGGCCGGAGCACGGCGAGGCAGGCGGTCTTTTATTGTGCGGCGCTCCTGCCGGTCAGTCTTGCTCCAACACTGATCGGGCTCACCAACACGTGGTACTTCGCAGCGGCGCTCGGACTCGGTCTGCTCTTCCTCGGTCTCACGCTCAAGTTCGCGCGCACGCGTGCGGTCGCCGACGCCCGACGTCTGTTCCTGGCATCGATCATCTATCTGCCTCTCCTCTGGATCCTGATGATCGTCGGAAGGGTGTGACTCTCTCCGATCTACCGGCACTCAACGCATTCTTGAATGCGACCGCCGCGGTTCTGCTCGTCATCGGGTATTCGTTCATCCGCGCCGGTCAGATCCGCCGGCACCGCGCCGTGATGATCTCGGCGTGCGCCGTCTCGACACTGTTCCTGATCTCATACGTCATCTACCACGCCAACATCGGGTCGAAACCGTTTCAAGGTCGCGGGCCGATTCGCATCGTCTATTTCACCATCCTCCTGACGCACGTGATTCTCGCGGCGGCAGTTCTCCCGCTGGCCGTCATCACGCTGTCGCGCGGGCTGCGCGCCCGTTTCGATCGTCACGTCGCGATCGCGCGTTGGACGTTTCCGATTTGGCTCTACGTCTCGGTCACCGGCGTCATTGTCTATCTCATGCTTTATCGCCTGTAAGATCGCTTTTGATTAGCAACGCACAAATCGATCCTCGCACACTCGGCGGGATAGCCACCCTTCTCGTCGCCGCCCTTCTCTGTCTGCTTTATGTCTACCGCCGACGAACCTACATCGTCTGCTGGGTCTCAGGCTGGATTGTGATCGCGTTTTCACTGCTACTCGCCGCACATGGATTCCAGGCGGAAAAGGCCGGCTACGCTGCCTATGGGATCTCGCAGTTCCTTGCCATCGTTGGCGCACTCGGTTTCGTCCTCGCTGCCGACGCGTATCGCGCGCGTCCTCGGGTCGTTGGCAGCTATGCGCTGGTGTTACTGCCAGTGTTTCTGTGGTTCTCGCTTGCCCCATTGGCGTTGCGCAGGGCCGCGGCCTTCGTCCCGGGGCATCTCCTCATTGCCGGGGCGCTCACGACGGCAGGTCTCGGACACCTGCGTGTACTCCGCCAAACGCGCTTGCTCGGCGCGCTGGTGGTGGGCGTCACGTTTCTCGCCGTTGCAGGGTCACACTTGTGGATGCTCTTCGGGACCCATACGAGTCAAGAAATCAGCCGTCTCACGTACATCGACGTCGGGCTGTATCTCGTGGCCGCGCTCGGCATGCAATTGATGGCGTTCGAGGATATGACCTACGAACTGCGGGTCACGAACACACGGCTCGAGGCGGCACAGAACGAACTTCGACAGATGGTCACAACCGATGCGCTGACCGGCTGTCGGAATCGACGATACTTCGATGAAATCATCGGCCGCGAAGTCCAGCGTCATCGCCGCTACAACATTCCACTGTCGCTGGTGTTCGTCGACATCGATCGCTTCAAGACCATCAACGACACGCTCGGCCACGATGAAGGCGATCGGGTACTCCAGCGCGTCGCGGTGTTTCTGCTCCGCAACGTGCGCGAGGTCGACTACGTGTTTCGCTGGGGTGGTGATGAATTCCTGGTTCTGATGTCATGCCGCGAGGCAGAAGCGATGCGCAGAGCGACCGCGCTCCAGGCGGCCTTCGCAACCTCTCCTGACGCGGAAGGATTGCCAGACGGCGTCGGCCTGAGTGTCGGTTGTGCGGAAATTGGCGGTCAGGACGACGATGTCCTTTCACTAATTAAAGTGGCGGATGAAAGGATGTATCGGAATAAGAAGCGATGATCTCGGCTGTTGGCTCTCGGCTGCTGGTATACGAACTATCGATAGAGGAGATACTTCGCCCGTAGCAGTCGCCACTTCGCTTCGCTGGCGCCCCATGAATTCACGATCTCCATCGGATCTGCACCAGCGCGAATCTGAGCGAGACCTTGCTTTGATCCAAACAGTTTGTCGGCTGCCTCGAGCTCGTATTTCGCGCCGTACAGCTTGTGCAGCATTGCCGCCACTTCGACGCCAACTCGCACCGGACGAATCGCCGCCCGATCGGTGACGATCATGAACACGCCGCCGCATTCTTCATTCGCGTACTTGCTGGACGTCGGGGTGAAGCGCACCGGGTAAAAGCGAATGCCGGGAATTGCTCGCGCGTTGAGAGCGTCGGCCAACGCGACGCCATTGATCCACGGCGCGCCAACCTGCTCAAAGGGCGTGTCGGTGCCGCGACCGACCGACACATTGGTGCCTTCGATCGCACCGATCCCTGGATAGAGCGTCGCCTGGATCAGATTGCGCATGTTGGGCGACGGATTGATCCAGGGGAGGCCGGTCGAGTCGAACCAGTGATCGCGCTTCCAGTTGCGGAGTGGAACGACCGTCAGGTCGACTCCGATCTTGTTCTCCGCGTTGAACAACTGCGCGAGTTCTCCGAGTGTCATGCCGTGACGGATCGGCATCGGGAAATAACCAACGAAACTGAGAGCCGCCTTGTCGAGAAGAGGCCCTTCGATTTGGAAGCCGTTGATCGGATTCGGGCGATCCAGGACGACGACAGCGACCTTATGCTTCGCGGCCTCCTCCATCACGTATGCCATCGTCGTCATGTAGGTGTAGAAGCGTGTCCCGATGTCCTGGAGATCAACGACCATCGTGTCGATTCCCGAGAGCATGGCGGCGGTTGGTCGGCGCGTCTCACCATAGAGTGACTGGATCGTCAGTCCTGTCTCATCGGTCGCCGACGGCACGGCGGCGTCGAGAATGCCGCGGATGCCATGTTCCGGGCTGAAGAGACGGACGAGCGTAAGACCCTTGGCCTCGTGCAGGAGATCGATGGTTGTCGCTCCGTCGCGCGCGCGGCCCGTATGGTTGGTAAGGAGGCCGACCCGTTTTCCCTGTAAGGCGGCAAATCCATTCGTCCGCAACACGTCGATTCCGCTGAGCACGGGGACCGGGGGCGGCGGTGCGGGAGCCGCGCCGGACGGACCAAAATCGCGTCCGGTCCACGCCGACGAGGTGCGCGCCTCGGGAGAGACATCGTTGACGACCGACGCGGCGATCGTCGACACGCGCGCGCGGAGAGGCGTCACGTCCCCCTTGCCGTCGGGATGCACGCGATTCGACAAAAACACGACGAAGATGCCGGTCACCGGGTCCACCCACAATGATGTGCCGGTGAATCCGGTATGTCCGAACGATCCGACGGGCAACAGTTCGCCGCGGTTCGAGGAGTACGCCGAATCGATGTCCCAGCCCAGTCCGCGGACGTTGCGGTCGGATGGCGACGTTCCCGGAGTCGTCATCTTTGCGACGGTCAATGGCGACATGATCCGGGTGCCGTGATAGGCGCCGCCGTCGAGGAGCATCCGGCAGAAGATCGCGAGATCGGCAGCTGTGCTGAACAGTCCGGCGTGCCCGGCAACGCCTCCCATGCGTCTCGCCGTCGGGTCGTGCACGACACCCCGCAGCATCGACGAACCAGGCCCCTCGCACGGCCACCCGAGCGGCGTGCAGTTCTCCGTCGGTGCGATGCGCGCGCGAAGATTCGCCGGAGGCAGAAATGTCGTGTCGTTCATACCAAGCGGCGCAAAGATGCGGTCGTGGGCAAAACGATCCAGCGGCTGGCCGCTCACGCGGCGAACGATGTCGCCGAGCAGGAAGTAATTGATATCGCTGTAGACAAAGCGCTCGCCGGGAGAGGACGTCGGGATCTCTTCAATGGCGATGTTGATCGCGACGTCCGATCCGTTCCACGCGTCTCCAAGATCGACGTCGGGTCGAAGGCCCGACATGTGGGTCATCAGATGGCGAACGGTGATATCAGCCTTTCCGTATCGTTCAAACCCCGGTATGAAAGTCGACACGCGATCCGAGAGACGAACCTTGCCTTCTTCGACGAGGATCATGATGCTCGTCGTCGTCGCAACGACCTTCGTCAGCGACGCGAGATCGAAAACCGTATCAAGCGTCATCGCCTCAGCCGCCGGCACCAGGGCACGATTGCCAATTGCTTTCTCGTAAAGCGTGCGATCGCGACGCCCGATCAGCACCACTGCCCCGGGGAGTTTCTTCTCGCTGATTGCCTGGCGGACGAGCGGCTCGATGTTATCGAGATTCTTCAGCTGGAGGGATTGGTCCGCCGACTGCGTCCGCGAATTCTGTGCCGCAAAGGGCACCGCGGCGAGCGCCATCAGCGCCGCGACCATGAACTGTTTCATGCGGCGATTATAAGCGCCCGCGCCCAATAGATCCTCTATCGGAGCGTCGTGATCGCCTGCATCCGTCTGTCGGTGGCCTGGAAGAAAAACGTCTCCCACGCGCGGCGGATGCCGTCGATCTTCGCAACCTGGCCCGAGTCGGCGGTCTTGCCGGCAGAAACAAGGTAGAGGAACGCCTGACGATGGACGCGGGCGGAATCGGCTGACGACGGAGAACGCGCGCCCAGGGCGGCGATGACGTCCTGGATGAGAACCTCGCGGCGCGTGCCGTTGAACGTAATGCCGACTTCAGGCGCCGACTCGCGCGTCCGGTTTGACGACATGTTGGTCGGACTCTCGACATAGAAGAACGGCGGCACCGCAGTGTCGGGAACGAGACCCATCGCGTACTGATCGAGCAGGCTGTATCGCTGCACTGCGGCGACAGTTCGAAACGACCCGCCACCGAGGTCTTCGATGTCGTTCCCTTCCATCACCGAGGCATCGGAATCGAAGAAGAAACTCCAGTGCGCGAGATCGCGGCCGAGAAGGGCATCGGACGACTGCCGTGTGCGATCGAGGAATTCGAGAAACGCCAGCCACCGATGACCGCACTCCTGGCCCATGAGGCTGACCGTGTTGTTCTCGCCGAGAAACTTCTGCAGCGGATTATCCGGATATTTTCCCAGGAAATCCATCACTGCGATGCTGCGGAGCCGGCCGCCGCTGCCAAACTCAGCCGAGAGATCGTAAGTGTTGACCCCGATACCGCGCACTTCGTTCTTGACCGTCGTCTCGTAGGCAAACGCGTCGGTAATGACCGGCGCGTCGGCCCAGAGCACCAGCTGGTCGTAGTTGTCGGGATGTGACGCAAAGAACTTCTTTGTCAGTGCGACAACATCGAGCTGCGCGTCCTGGGCGAACCGCTCACCAACAGCCGCGTTTCCTCCGTCGGTCGGACCGGCATCGCTTAGATTGACGGTCTTGAAAATGCCGGTCCGGCCCGGTGAGAGCCCGACGACAGCAGCGCCGACGTTGACGGTCCCGCCGTAGATCATTTCTATGCTGCCGTTAGGCAGCAGGGTCGTCTGCAGTGTGACGGTTCGGGTGGTGTCGAATCCGCGTACGTTGCACCACGTCACCGTGTACCCATCCGATGCGGTGTTGAGAAAAATGCGGCCGGTGCCGGTGGACGGATCGAGATCGGCAAGAAACGGAGCGACGCGCGGGGGTCCGGTGAGCAGGCGCGCCACGTTCCGTTCGGTGCTCGACTTGTCGGCTTCCTCGAAAGTGATGTTCCCGTCGGAGTTCACGAACACCGACGTCTGGCCTTTGCCGTAGAAGGAGAATCCAAACGGCATCGTCCCTGGCGCGCTGTCGTCATCGTCGAGCGTCAGGCGAGTGCCGAGCGCGGCGCGGAAGTTTCCGTCAAAGCGGGTCACGTTGTAGCCACCGGAACCGTTCCGGGTGAACCGAAGGCCGAGGCTGCGGAGGTCGTAGCTGTTTGGCGGAAGGATGAGATCCCCCTCGTCCTGGAGAACGGCAATCTCGCCGACGTCGGCACTGTTTCGGGACGAGAGCGTGGGGCGCTCGCCCGGAGTGCGCTGACTGCGATCGGCGTACTGGCGATGCGTCCACAACGCGTCGAACACACGCCATCGCGGGTTGCCGTCGGGAACGTTGAGTTTCCGCTCCCGGCGCGCGGCCAGTTCCTCTGCGGGAACTACGATGTCGGATTGATCGGCTTCATCCGCAGCGGACACACACGGATTGGTAGACGTGGTGGGGGGAGGATTGCTGGGGGAGCCGCTGCTGGATCCGCAAGCGGATACCAGCAGCGCCGACACCACGGCCGCGACAACGCGCTTCACGGCCGTGACTACTTCTTGAGCTGTTCGAGAATCTTCTTCGCGTCAGCGGTTTCCTTCGCGTTCGGCGCGAGCGACACGAACTTTTCCAGATCGGCGCGCGCCTCGTCGAGCTTCTCGGACGCGATATAAGCCCGCCCGCGGTAGTAGTACAACTCGTTGGCGTTGGGAAACTGCGTCATCAGCTTGGTGAGAAGTTCGACGGCTTCGGGTCCCTTCTTGTCGTTGATCAGGTTAATCGACTGGTTGATGAAGGTGTAGGGATCCTTCACATCCTTCATGTCAATCGCACTGAGGATCGCATTCGCGCCAGCTTTGTCGCCGCTTTCCATCAGCAGTTCCGCCTGGAACAGCTTGAGTTCGGTGACCTGGGCGGGATCCTTCTCCTTTTCCAGATTGATCTTCAGATGCTCGAGCGCCTGCGGGATGTTGTTTTCTGCCGCGTACGTTCGGGCGATGAATCCTTCGAGTTGATAAATCTGCGGATACTTCACCAGCAGATCCTCATAGATCTTCCGCGCGTCGGGAATCTTGCCGGCCTGTGCGAGTTCCGCCGCCGTTTTGACCTGCGCGTTGACTTCCGCCATCGGGTCGGTCTTCGGCGCTGCGCCCTTTTTGACGAGCGTTACGTTCAGCGGTGGGGCATTTTCTCCCTTGATCTCGACGACTTCAACTGTCGTTTCGAGACCAGACTTGGAGAGTTCCACCTTCCACTCGCCGTTGGCCGCTCCCTTGATCTGCCACTCACCTTTTTTGTCGCTCTTCCCTGAGAGGACGTCTGTCTGTCCTGTCATTTGGGCGCGGACGGTGACATCGGGGATCGGCTGTCCCTGGTCATCGACGACCTTCCCACTCAAGCGAGCATTCCCGCGCGACTGCGCCGTCGCTGACGTCGCCATCATCGCGAGGGCAACAACCATCACGACGATGCGGACGGGAATGGCGATGCGAACTGCGTTCATTGATCTCTCCTTACGTCGTGCTCCCCCGGTCGGAGCCCATGCGTATGCGCGCGGCCTTTGCGCGTACGCACGTCTTTTAATGAAACTCCGATTGTCGATTGGAACGCAAGAAAAACGTGCGCTGCCAGCAGAGCAGCGGCGCGTCGCTCGGTTCAGGGGGCTATTTCGCGAAGCGGTCGAAGATGTCCACGAGTTCGGCCAGCCGGCGTGTCTTCTCAGGCTCTCCCTGGACGATGCCGTCCGGCACGCATCGCTCGACGTGGAACTTGAAAACCGCGAGACTGATGCGGTTAAGCGCCGCTTCCGCGGCGGAAAGCTGCTGCAGAAGCTCGACACACAGTCTCGGCTCCTGAACCATCCGCCGAATACCTCGAATTTGGCCTTCGACGCGATTCAACCGCGTCACGATGGATTGCTGCTGCGTCTCGTCGAGCATCCCCCTGTATACTCCGGCTCGGCTCCAGTGACACAGCTTTCTTCGTAAAAATTGGCCGAATTCGCCTCATTCTTGTGTGCTGGCCGCAAATGTGCCTCACACGCCAGGTAACCGGGGCGCAATGGAGCGGCCGGTGAGCGGCTGGTGCCCACATCGCAGCTTAGGATAAGGCGTGCTGAACGCATCGCACCTGACACGGGCGTTCGAATCACGCATTGCAGTCGACGACCTGACGTTTGAAGTTCGTGCCGGCGAAGTGTTCGGCTTGCTTGGACCGAACGGCGCCGGAAAAACGACCACGCTGCGAATGCTGGGCGGATTGATTCCGCCTTCGTCAGGTGAGGTTCGGATCCGCGGTATCGCGGTCAATCGCCAAACAGCGGAATCACTTCGGCGAGGCATCGGCTTCCTTACCGAGACTCCCGGACTCTGGGACCACCTCTCGGTCGAGGAGAACCTGTCGATCTATGGACGATTGTTCGGCATCTCGAACCTCGAGGGGACCGTTGGCGACAGCCTTCGGCGATTCGATTTATGGTCGCGGCGCAAGGACCGGGCGGCGCTCCTGTCCAAGGGCATGAAACAGAAGCTTGCGCTCGCCCGCGCGCTGCAGCACGACCCTGAGATCGTACTGCTCGACGAACCGACGGCGAACCTCGATCCGGAGACGGCGCGCGGCGTTCGCGACATGCTCGTCGAGCTTCGCCGGCGCGGACGGGCCGTCGTCGTCTCGACCCACAATCTCGATGAGATCGAGCGTCTCGCGGATCGGATCGCTCTGGTCAGCACAAAGCTGATTGCGATCGGCGAGCCCGGCGTGCTTCGGCGCCAGATCTTCGGTCGGCGCTTTCGAATCAGGCTGCTCGGGACATCACCGACGATGGAACTCGCGACTGTTGTCGAACGCGCGGGTGCACGCGACGTCAAGATTGAGGAGGACGGATTCTCGATGCTCGTCGATGTGCCCGAGGCCGCGCCTGCGATCGTGCGAGCGCTGGTCGAGCATGGCGCCGAAATTCGCGAGGCGTTCGACGATCAGCCGCCGCTGGAGGATGTCTACTTGAAGCTGCTGTCGGCGACCGCATGAACGTCGGCCGGGTCGGCGCGATCGTCGAGAAAGAGCTGCGCGAACTGCGCTCGAATCCGTCGGCAGTTCTTCCCGTTGCCATTCTCGTGACCTTCTGCCTGACGGTTCCTTTCCTGGTCCTTGTCGTCCTGCCGCAGGTGACCGGAGAAAGTCTGTCGGCGGATCGCACGTTGCGGGAGATTGTCGAACGCGCCGCAGCATCATCGCCGCGGCTGGCCGCGCTGTCGATGGAAGCGGCGGTCGAAGCATTCATGTATCAGCAGTTTCTGCTGCTGTTCCTGGTCGCTCCGATCGTCGGCGCCGTCTCGCTGGCCGCTTACAGCGTGGTGGGTGAGAAACAAGGGCGGACACTCGAGCCGCTGCTGGCGACGCCGTTGACCACGGCTGAACTCCTGGTCGCCAAAGTCGTTGCGTCGTTTCTTCCCGCAATCGCCATCGAAGCCGTCGGAATACTGGCGTACGTGGTTCTTGTCTTCCTGCTCGCGTCGCCCGGAGTGCCCGGAGTGCTGATGAACACCAGGTCAATAGTCCTGGTCGGCATCGTTGGGCCGCTCGCCGCTCTCGCGGCGTTGCAGATGACGATCGCCGTTTCATCACGCGTGAACGACGCACGCAGCGCGCAGCAGATCGCGGTTCTCCTGGTCGTTCCGCTGGTGGTCATGCTCATCGGTCAGGTTGCCGGCGCATTGGTCATCACCGTCCCGATTCTCCTGATGGTGGCTGTGGTGCTCGCGATCATCTGGGTATTGTTGATTCTGCTCAGCATGGCGCTGTTCGAGCGGGAGACGATCCTGACGAGGTGGAAGTAGATCTCCGCCCAAGACCCGGAAGCCTCACAGTTCCAAGTGCAGGATTGACAGAATGCATCAAAATGAATGAACATTCATTCATGAGCGCGACCGCACCAGCGCGGCGCCCGCCGGCCCTCGCGGAGCGCCCCGACAAGGCGGATAAACGGGACGCAATCCTTCGCGCCGCCATCGAGACGTTCGCCGCCCGCGGATTCTTCAACGCCCAGGTCGCGGACGTCGCACGGAGCGCCGGGGTTGCCGCCGGCACGGTCTACCTCTACTTCCGAGGCAAGGACGACCTGCTGATTTCGATTTTCGAGCGGACGATGACCGAGGCGATCGCGGCAGGACGGAAAAGCGTCGCGGGAAAACGCGGTGCGGTCGAACGACTCCGCGAAATCGCCCGCCTCCACTTCGAACGGATGGGACGCGATCGCAACCTCGCCGTCGTGTTCCAGGTCGAGCTGCGGCAATCGACGAAATTCATGGAACGGTTCTCTGCCACTTATCTTCGTCAGTACCTCGGGATCATTCGAGACGTGATTGCCGAAGGACAAGCGGAGGGTGCGTTCCGCAGCGGCGTGAACCCGACCCTGGCGGCCAAGATGTTCTTTGGCGCGCTGGACGAGATGGCCACCAACTGGATGCTTAGTAAGCGCACGTATTCGCTGGCGGCGCAGGCCGACGAAGTGGTCGATCTCTTTGTCGGCGGATTGGGACGATGATGCGGCACGTTCGCGAAGTCGCGGTGCTTGGCGCGGGAACAATGGGAGCGCAAATCGCCGCGCATTTTGCCAACGCCGGGATCCCCGCGTTGCTTCTCGATATCACGCGCGACGTGGCACGGGAAGGACTCGACCGCGCCCGGGCGCTTCGTCCCGATCCGTTCTTCACGCCAACGACGCACACGCTAATCAAGACCGGCAGCTTTGACGAAGATCTTGCCGGCATCGCGAAATGCGACTGGATCCTGGAGGCCGTCGTCGAGCGTCTCGACATCAAGCAGGCGCTATTGGCAAAGATCGAATCGCATCGGCGTGCCGATGCGATAGTGGGTTCGAACACGTCAGGAATTCCGATCGCTGCCCTCGCGGAGGGTCGCTCCGCCGGCTTTAAACGCCACTTCCTCGGCACGCACTTCTTCAATCCGCCGCGGTATCTCCATCTGCTGGAAATCATCCCGACCGCAGAGACCGATCCCGCCGTCGTCGATGCGGTGCTGGCCTTCGCCGATCGCCGACTCGGCAAAGGCGTCGTGGTCGCGAAAGACACGCCGAATTTCATCGCCAACCACATCGGCCTGTTTGGCGTGATGCAGATCTTCCGCGCGCTCGCCACCGGCGAGTACACGATCGAGGAAATCGATGCGATTACGGGTCCAGCGATTGGCCGGCCGAAGAGCGCGACCTTCCGGACCATGGACATCGCGGGTATTGATGTTCTCGCGCACGTTGCCCGAAACCTTGGCGAGCGACTCGGGTCGGCCGACGATCGACGACACTTCGACTTGCCACCACTGGTCGAGGATCTGGTCCGCCGCGGCTGGGTCGGCGCGAAGTCGGGTCAGGGCTTCTACAAAAAGACGGCTGATGGCGAAATCCTGACGCTCGATCCCGCGTCTATGGAGTACCGATCGAAGCAGCCGGCCCGGTTGCCGTCGCTGGATGCGGCGAAGAGCATCGAGAACATCGGCGAGCGGATTCGCACGCTTGTGAACGGCGACGACAAGGTCGGCCGTTTCCTCAAAGCGACACTCGTACCGACGCTCGAGTACGCCGAACGTGTCGCGCCGCAGATTGCGCACGACCCGGCGGATGTCGACGACGCAATGCGGTGGGGATTCGGGTGGGAGCTGGGACCGTTCGCCACGATGCGCTCCCTCGGCAACGCGCAGCAACCAGGAGCCTTGGGAGTCCTGGCGGCTCCGTCAAAGAATATCGTCAAGAAAAATCCCGGGGCGAGTCTCGTCGACATCGGCGACGGTGTCCTGGCGGTGGAATTCCATTCGAAGATGAACGCCATCGGCGGCGACACGATTCAGATGCTTCAGGCCGGGGTCAAAGAGGCCGCCGCGAATTTCGCTGCACTCGTCGTCGCGAACGACGCGGTCAACTTCTCTGCCGGTGCCAACCTGATGCTTCTGTTGCTCGAGGCGCAGGAAGGAAACTGGGACGAGGTCGACATGATGATCCGCGCGTTTCAGGGCGCCACGATGGCGCTGAAGCACGCCGATGTCCCGGTTGTCGTCGCGCCGGCTGGTCTGGCGCTTGGCGGCGGATGCGAGATTGCCCTGCATGCCGACCGCGTCCAGGCGGCTGCCGAAACCTACATAGGGCTCGTCGAAGTCGGCGTGGGATTAATCCCTGCCGGTGGCGGCACAAAAGAAATGCTCGCGCGAGCCATGGAGAGCGCACCTCCCACAGCCGATCCTCTCCGCCCTGTCCAGGGCGTCTTCGAGACAATCGCCTTCGCGAAAGTGTCGACCAGCGGTCCGGATGCGCGCCGACTCGGCTATCTCCGCGACGCGGATAGCATTTCCATGAACCGCGATCGACTGCAGCAGGATGCAAAGGCCGTGGCACTTGCACGAGTCCCCGAGTATGTCAGGCCGCTGCCGCGATGCGCGATACGCGTCGGCGGGAGCAATTTGCTTGCGGCGCTCAAACTCGGCGTGCATCTCGCCTGGCGTGCCGGCCGCATCAGCGATCACGATGCAATCGTCGGGCGAAAACTGGCCTGGATTCTTGCTGGCGGCGATGCTCCGCACGCGACGACCCTGACCGAGCAGCAGCTGCTCGATCTCGAACGCGAAGCCTTCCTCAGCCTCTGCGGCGAGCGCAAAACTCAGGAACGCATCGCGCACACGCTGAAGACGGGAAAGCCGCTGAGGAACTGAGCCAGTGTTCGATCAAGGAAAAGGGACCGGGCTCATCGTCATCCCGGGGGTGCAAGGCCGGTGGGAATGGATGAAACCTGCGCTCACGGAGCTCGCGAAGCGATGCCGCGTCATGTCGTACACGCTCTGCGGTGACTTCGGTTCAGACATGAAGTTCGATCCAGCTTTGGGCTTTGACAACTTCATCAAGCAGCTCGATCAAGTGTTCGACCGTACCGGGCTCGAGCGAGCCGCGCTGTGTGGAGTCTCGTACGGCGGCCTTATCGCCTTGCGCTACGCGGCGCTTCGGCCGGAAAGAGTCACGTCGCTGGTGTTCGTGTCGGCTCCGGCACCGGGCTGGGTTCCGAACGACCGGCAGCAACGCTACCTCGCGCACCCGTGGCGGTCGACGCCGGCGTTCGTGATGTCGTCACCGCTGCGATTGTGGCCGGAAATCAAGGCTGCATACGACACGACCCGCGAGCGCCTGGCGTTTTCATTGCGCCACGGGCTTCGCGTCATGGCCGCTCCTGTGATTCCACCGCGCATGGCGACGCGCGTCACGATGCAGCAGCAGCTGAACTTCGCTCCGGACTGCGAGCGAATCAAAGCGCCCACGCTGATCGTGACCGGCGAGGACGGACTGGATCACGTCGTGCCTGCGGAGGTCACGAGGCGGTATCGGCAGCTGATTCCAGGCGCGACCTACGTGCAGATCAAGCGCTCAGGCCACATCGGCCTGCTCACACATCCAGCGCAGTTTGCTGACATCGTCACCGGATTCATCAATGGCAACGGTCACTGATCTTGTCGGACCCGCCGGACCTCTGGAAGCCTTGCTGGACGAACCGGAAGGGCTCGATGCTGCCGGTGCGCCCAAAGCAGCCGTCGTATTCGCGCACCCGCACCCGCAGTTCGGCGGGACGATGCATACAAAGGTCGTCTATCGGGGAGCAAAGGGGCTCGCGCGAATCGGGTGTGCGGTGTTGAGGTTCAACTTCCGCGGCGTCGGTCGAAGCGCCGGCACGTTCGACCAGGGCGACGGGGAAAAAGAAGATTTCAAGGCGGCACTCGATTACATGGCGACACGATACCCGCAGTCACCCTTGTGGGCCGCGGGCTTTTCGTTTGGCGCGTGGGTTGCGCTGGAGGTCGGGGCGGCTGACCAACGCGTGACGGCGCTCGTCGGCATCGCTCCCCCGGTCGCCACGTCAGTATCGGGCCACGACTACACGTTTGAGAACACGTTGCAAAGCACCAAGCCGAGATTCTTCGTTCAGGGAGAGGCCGACGACGTCTGCCCAATCGAAGGCATGTGGGCGTTCTACGGAAAACTCGAAGAACCGAAAGAGCTCGTCGTCATCGACGCAGCGGATCACTTGTTTGAAGGGAAGGCCGAAGAGGTTGGCGAAGCACTGGAGGATCTGCTCGCCGACTTTCCGGTTCTCAACCATGAATGAAGCTGTCATCGTCTCCGCCGTGCGCACGCCGGTCGGCAAAGCGCCGAATGGCGCGCTCAGGACGACGCGACCGGATGAAATGGGCGCGGTCGTCATCAAGGAACTTCTCCGCCGCGTTCCAGCCGTCGATCCCGGCGAGATCGAGGATGTCGTTCTTGGATGCGCAATGCCCGAAGCAGAACAGGGCCTGAATGTCGCCCGAATCGCCAGTCTCCGCGCCGGCCTACCTGTGACCGCGGCGGCGGTGACGGTCAACCGATTCTGTTCTTCGGGACTGCAGTCGATCGCATCGGCGTCGGAGCGGATCATCGCCGGGTTTGCATCGACCATGATCGCCGGCGGGACTGAGTCGATGAGCCTGGTGCCGATGGGAGGCAACAAGGTCGCTCCGAACCCGGCGCTGGTCGATAACTACCCCGACGTGTATCTCAGCACCGGTCTGGTCGCAGAGAACCATGCACGTGAGGCATCCGTTTCGAGAGAAGAACAGGACGCGTTCGCGCTGCGTTCACACCAGCGAGCGGTTGCTGCCATCGATTGCGGCCGATTCGGCGACGAGATCGTTCCGCTCTCGGAACTGAAAGTCGATGAAGGCCCGCGACGCGATACGTCGCTCGACGCGCTCTCGAAGCTTCGTCCAGCATTTCATGTCAAAGGGACTGTAACCGCGGGCAATTCGTCACAGACCAGCGACGGCGCGGCGGCGGTGCTGATCATGTCGCTCAATCGCGCGCGCGAACTGGGGCTCGAGCCGCTGGCGCGTTTCGTCGCGTATGCCACGGCCGGTGTCGAGCCGGAACGATTCGGCATCGGACCGGTTCCCGCAATCAGGAAAGCCTTGAAGCTCGCCGGCCTGTCGCTCGATCAGATGGATCTCGTCGAACTGAACGAGGCGTTTGCGGCACAGGTGATCGCGTGTCTTCGCGAGCTGCCGATCGATCCGGATCGACTGAACGTCAACGGCGGCGCAATCGCACTGGGTCATCCCCTTGGTTGCACGGGAGCCAAACTGACGGCGACGCTTCTCTACGAAATGCGACGGCGAAAGGCGCGGTACGGCCTGGTCTCAATGTGTGTGGGCGGCGGCATGGGGGCCGCCGGCATCTTCGAAAGCATGTAGGTGAGACGTGACGACATTGACAACTGTGCGCGGCGGTTGGTGGCTGATCGAGGACACACCTCTCGAATCCGTGTTTACTCCGGAGCGGCTCTCCGACGAGCATCGTCTGATCGGGCAGACCGCCGACGAATTCATGACCAACGAAGTGCTGCCCGCAATCGAACAACTCGAGCAGAAGGACTGGCAGCTCGCCCGTCGCCTGGTCGCCAGGGCGGGCGAACTTGGACTTCTCGGAACGGACGTGCCGGATGAATTCGGTGGCGTCGGCCTCGATAAAGTTGCCTCGATCCTGGTCGGCGAGGCGATGGGGCGATCGGCATCATTCGCGACGACCTTTGGCGCGCAAACCGGGCTCGCGATCACGCCAATCCTGTGCTTCGGCACGGAGGCGCAAAAGGAGAAATACCTCGCCAAGCTCGTCAATGGCGAACTGGTTGGCGCCTACGCCCTCAGTGAATCCGGTTCAGGCTCGGATGCACTCGGCGCCAAAGCAAGAGCCATTCGTCAACCGGACGGCAGCTTCGCCATCAGCGGCGAGAAAATGTGGATCACGAACGGCGGCTTTGCCGATCTCTTCATCGTCTTTGCGAAAGTCGTCGGCGACGGTCCGGACGCATTCACCGCATTCCTGGTTGAACGAGGTTTTCCGGGAGTCAGCAACGGCAAGGAAGAGCACAAGATGGGGCTGCACGGCTCCTCGACGACTCCGCTCATCCTGCAGGACGCGCGCGTTCCGGCGGAGAACGTGCTCGGAGAGATTGGGAAAGGACACAAGGTCGCGTTCAACGTGCTGAACTACGGTCGCTTCAAGCTGGCGGCCATGTGCAGCGGCGGCGCGAGAGCGATTGTCGGCGAGGCGGCGAAATACGCCAGCCAGCGGAAGCAGTTCGGGCAGCCAATCGCACAGTTTGGCGCGATCAAACACAAGCTTGCAGAAATCGCGATACGGGAATTTGCCGTCGAGAGCATGCTCTACCGCACCGCTGCGCTCATCGATCAAGCAATCGAGTCGAAGACAAGCGCATCCTCTGGCGAGGCCGTCCTTGCCGCGCTCGAGGAGTTCGCGATCGAGGCGTCGATCCTGAAGGTCGCCGGCAGCGAAATGATCGACTACGCCGTCGATGAGAATGTGCAGATCCACGGCGGGAACGGCTTCGTTCGCGACTACCCCGCTGAGCGCGCGTACCGCGACGCGCGCGTCAATCGCATCTTCGAAGGGACTAACGAGATCAATCGCCTGCTGATTCCAGGCATGCTGATTCGCCGCGCCTTGAAGGGCGGGCTACCGCTGATTCCCGCGGCGAAAAAGCTGCAGGATGAAATCCTCACACCGTCGCCCGCGGAGCCGCCTTCGGACGAACCACTCGAGAACGCCAGGCGAACCGTCGCGTCGCTCAAGAAGGTTGCCCTGGTTGTTCTCGGCACTGCGATGCAGACCTACGGAGAGAAGCTCACCGAACAACAGGAACTGCTGACGCTCGCGTCCGACATCATCATCGATGTATTCGCGACTGAGAGCGTCGTCCTCCGCGCTGCGCAAATACCGCCGAACCACTCATCGATCGGTGTCGCCGCCGCAGAGGTCTACGTTGCGGACGCGGCCGGACGAGTGGAAATCGCGGCGCGAACGGCGCTCGCGGCCATGGCGGAGGGCGACAACCTTCGGACGCTCCTGGCGGCTCTTCGCCGGGTCCTCAAGCCGGCGCCCGTCAACACGGTCGCACGACGACGCCAGATCGCAGATGCCATCATCGACCGCAAGGCTTATCCTTATGCGTGATGGCTAACATCAGGCCAAAGACAAGCAGCCCGCGCTCGCGCCGGTTAATCGCCACGCCCTGCTACTTGGTCATCGCGCTAATGTTGGCCTGCACCGCGAAAGAAGTGCCCTACGTCGACAGCATTGGCGAGTGGCGCGCCGAGAAGGACCAGTTCATGCAGCGGTCCTCCGATTCGCCGATCCCGCCCGAGCAGCGCGGCACGTTTCCGCCTCTGTCGTACTTTCCGATCGAGCCGGAATATCGCGTTCCCGCGTCTCTCACGGTTAACCGCAGTAATGACGTGATCGAGATCCCGACGTCGCGCGGAGAACGCAGACCTCACAATCGCGTCGGAAAGCTGTCGTTCACGCTCAAGGGTCGCTTACTGACCCTGACCGCCTTCGTCGAAGTTGGTCAACAGGACACGAACCATTTATTCGTTCCATTTGGCGACCTCACAAACGGCACCGAGACTTATCCGGGCGGCAGATATCTCGAGCTGGATCGGACTCCGACGGGCATCTACGACCTCGATTTCAATCGCGCCTATCATCCGTTCTGCTACTACAACCCCAAGTACGACTGCCCGTATCCGCCACGCGAGAATCGCCTGCCGACCCCAATCCGCGCCGGCGAGCGCATGGGCGCGGCAAAGCATTGATCATCGGACTCTCGTGATCAGAGCCATCGTTTTTGATTTCGACGGCGTGCTTGCCGATTCTGAACCGCTGCACCTCCGCGCCTATCAACAGGTGCTGTCGCGGTTCGGCGTCACGCTATCGCGCGACGATTACTACGCGAATTACCTCGGATACGACGACGAGGGAGTGTTCGCGCAGCTGACGGCACGGTATGAGATACCGGTGGACCATCGTGGTGTTCGGGCGTTGATCGACGAGAAGACTCGCGTGTTTGATGACACGATTGAAGCGAGTCTCGACTCAGGCGGGATCCTCTATCCGGGGGCAGCCGCCTGTATCGAGCTGATGGCCTCCCGATTTCCCCTCGGCATTGCATCCGGCGCGCTTCGTCACGAGATTGAGGCGATCCTTCGTGGTGCGAAGCTGGATCGGTACTTCCAGTTCATCGTCGCGTCTGGCGAGACGCCGGAGGGCAAGCCGGCCCCGGATCCTTACCGTCGCGCAGCCGAACTCCATGCAGTGCCGGCGCGCGAATGTGCCGCGATCGAGGACTCGCGATGGGGAATCGAATCGGCAAAGGCGGCGGGACTCGCCTGCGTCGGGATTACGACAACCTATTCTCGAGAGCGCCTCACCGCGGCCGACCGCATCATCACATCACTCGACCAATTCACACCTGATCTTGTCGACTCGCTCGGGCGCGAACCGCGTTAGAATCTCCGCGTGCCGTTTTCCCTGCATCTAAGCGCGCGCACCTCCGAGGTCGCGGCCGAACTGCAAAAGGCGATCGACGCGCCAGGTGACGATCTGGCACCGGCGGCGCTGGCGATCGCCCGGGTGGAATATCCATCTCTGGATCCGAAGCCGTATCTTGCACAACTCGATCGCATGGGCGTCGAAGCCCGGGCCCGCGCCCGGCAAATTGGCGGCGATCCGATCCGCGCCTTCAACGAATACCTCTACGACGAGCAGGGGTTCGTTGGAAATCGCGAACGATACGACGACCCGCGCAACAGTTTCATCAACGAAGTGCTGGATCGCCGGACAGGAATCCCCATCAGCCTGGCGGTCATCTATCTGGAGGTGGCGCACCGTGCCGGTCTGCAAGTCGACGGGGTGAACTTCCCCGGCCACTTCCTGCTGCGTGTGCGCGAGGGGAATGGCGACCCGCGATCGGAGGTGGCGATCATCGACCCCTTCCACGGCGGCGCTCGCTTGTCCGAATACGACTGCCGGCAGTTGCTTCGCCAGCATGTCGGCGACGAAGCGGCGTTCGACACCTCGCTCCTCGCTCCCACAACCAGGCACGACATCATCGTCCGAATTCTGGTGAATCTGAAACGGCTGTACGTCCGGATGCGGTCGTTCCCTCAGGCGCGATTCGTCTCGACACTACTCCTCGGGATCGACCCGTCGGCGATCTCCGAGTTGCGCGACCGCGGACTGCTCGCGTATCACCTCCAGGACTTCGCGGCGGCGTTACGGGATCTGGAAGAGTACCTCCGCCGCGCGCCCAAGCTTCCCGACCTCGAGCAACACGACGTGATTGCCGAACCGGAGGGTGACGACTCGGACAGCGCCGCGCATCAGGATCCGGAACTCGACGATGCGACGCAGATTTGGGAACACGTCAAGACGCTTCGTAAGCGGGTTGCGGGGTTTAATTAGGAACCGACGGCGAAGAATTTCTCCAGCCGGCTGCACGCCTCGACCAACGCATCGACATCGACGGCGCCGTACGACAAGCGAAGAAATCGTTCGCCACATTGGCCGAACGCCGCGCCCGGAATAGTGACCACGTGCGCGCGTTCGAGAATCGCTGAAGCCAGTTGTTCCGAGTCGTACTGATCCGGAATTCGAACGAACGCGAAGAACCCGCCGCCGGTCATCTCCCAGTGAAAAGCAGCAATGCGAGCGAGCGCCAGCCGGAGTGCCGACCTGCGGTTTCGTAGCTCCTCGTGGAATCGCGTGATGTAGTTCCAGTCGTCGCGAATGGCGGCCTCGACCGCCACCTGCGAAATCACCGGAGCACAGATGATCATTGCGTCCTGGATCTTGATCGCCTGGTCGCACACCTGACGGGCCGCCAGGCAATAGCCGACGCGCCAGCCAGTCATCGCGAACGACTTCGAAAACGTGCCGACGATGATCACGTTCTCCCGCCATCCGGCGATCGCGGCCGCGCTACTGTGCACACCGTCGAAGACGAAGTGCATATAGGTTTCGTCGGAGATCAGGGTGATGCCGCGCTCGGACAGTTCACGAACAATTCGCGCGAGTTGGTCGGGCTCGATCACGGCGCCAGTGGGATTGCTCGGTGTACAGAGGACGACGGCGCGGGTCCGCGACGTCAGGTGCGACTCGATATCACTCCACCGTGTGCGAAACCCGGACGCCTCGCTCGTCGGCGCCTCGATCGGAACGGCGCCTGCGGCGCGAATCGCCATCTCGTGATTGACGAAATACGGGGCCGCCAGGACGACCTCGTCGCCCGGGTCGAGAACGGTGAGCGCGGCAAGCATGAATGCCTGATTGCCACCCGCCGTCACGATCATTTCGTCGGGTGCCAGCCCGATGTGAAGGTGTTCGCGAAGGCGATCGCAAAAGGCTTCGCGCAGGCTGAGAAGGCCGGCATCGGCCGAATAACGATGGACGTTGGGATCGGTGAGTGCGCCGCGTGCCGCCTCGAGCGCCGCGTCCGGCGGCGGAAAGCCGGGAACCGCCTGGCCGAGACTGATGACCCGATGTCCCGCCTGCCGCAGCGCTGCCGCTTTCTGGTTGAGGATATCGAACGGAGGACAAACGAGACCACGGGCGCGCGCGGAAACGTCGGACATCAATCACTCCGAGGGGCTTCTGCGCTCGCTCGCATCGTCGTTGGCAAAGCGGTTCTAACGACTGAGGGAGTTCAACGCGCCGCCCGTCTCTGATGTCCGAAGCGAATCCTGGTGTTCAAGGAACCATTGATATGTCGACGCCAGTCCCTCCTGCAGGCTGATGCGATGTTTCCAGCCGAGCGCGTGAAGGCGAGTGACGTCGAGCAGCTTGCGCGGCGAACCATCAGGCTTGCTCGTGTCGAACCGCAGTGTCGCGTCCGGATGGATCACGTCTCTCAACGTCTCCGCCAATTCGCGGATCGAGAGGTCCTCGCCGCTGCCGACGTTGATGTGCTCGAGCCCGTCGTAGGTGTTCATCAGGAATACGCACGCGTCGGCAAGATCATCGACGTGCAGAAAATCGCGCCGCGCGTTTCCAGTTCCCCAGATCTCAATCTCTCGCGTCCCTGCGAGTTTTGCGTCGTGGAACCTGCGGATCAGCGCCGGGAGCACGTGCGACTGCGTCAAATCGAAGTTGTCGTTGGGCCCGTACAGGTTGGTCGGCATTGCGGAAATGAAGTTGGCGCCGTACTGGCGGCGATACGCCTCGCACAACTTGATGCCGGCAATCTTTGCGATCGCGTACGGCTCGTTGGTCGGCTCGAGCAGCCCGGTGAGCAGGTGCTCTTCCTTCATGGGCTGCGGTGCCATCCGCGGATAGATGCAGGAACTGCCGAGATAGAGGAGCTTTTGCACGCCGAATTGATGCGCGGCATGGACCACCGTCGCATGCATCAGCATGTTGTCGTAGATGAACTCGGCGGGTCGAGTGGAGTTCGCAAAGATTCCGCCGACGGTGCCGGCCGCCAGAAACACGTAGTCCGGCCGATTCGCGCGGAACCAGTAGCTCACGGCCGCCTGATCGCGCAGGTCCAGCTGATCACGCGTGGCGGTCAGCAGCCGGCTCGCTCCCTCACGCTCGAGACGTCGAACAATTGCCGAGCCCACGAGCCCGCGGCTGCCGGCGACAAAGATTCGCGAGTCGAGGTTCATGACTCGTAAATCTTAACGCCTGATCGATCAAAGCGGTGGTAGGGCGGGATCTAACGATCGCGCCCTACATCGGTCACTCGGAGATCCCTTCAGCCGGATCCCTCTGAAGCACCAGAACCGCAAGCTGCACCCGATTTGGAACCCCGAGCTTGCGATAGATCCGCGAAAGGTGATTCTTCACGGTCTGCAATCGCAGCCCGAGTCGGTTTGCGATCTCCTGGTTCGAGCACCCGTTGGCGAGCAGCGTCACAATCTGCCGCTCGCGGGGGGAGAATCGCCAGCGCGGTGTGGAGGCACCGCTTGAACCCTGGGCAGTTTCGAGGGGCGGCCCCGAAAACCCACCGGCCAATGTTGGAGGCATCATGCCGATAACAACGTCGAACATGGGGCCGATCGTACAGGTCGCCTTTGGAGCGGCTACGAGGCGGTGAAGCCGGTGCGAAGGGCCAGCAGCACGAGTTGCAGCCGCGTCGAGACGCCGAGTTTCGCGTAAAGTCCTGATAACAGGTTCTTTACGGTCTGTAGTTGAATTCCAAGCTCAGCCGCAATCGTCGCGTTGGATTGACCGCGAACCAGCAGCTGAACGACCTGGATCTCACGATTTGTCATGTAGATGCGGGGAATCGGCTCGAGGTTCGTGACAGCGGAGCCGTCCCGTACTTCGTTTGTCTGTATCTCCATACTTCAGATAACGAAGCTCGGGGCAAAACCGCACACTCCATTCAGGCGGCGGTCTTCGCCATCTCGTCGTACAAGTAGGCAGACGCGATGATCCCGCCGTGAAAGTTCCCGAGATCCAGTTTTTCGTTTGGCGCGTGGGCATTCTCGTCGGGCAGACCCACACCAAACAGCACTGACGGCAGACCAAGGATCTCCTGGAACGTGGCCACCACCGGAATTGACCCACCTTCACGGTTAAACACGGGCGATTGACCAAATCCCTTCTCGATTGCCCGTCCGGCGGCCTGGACGAATGGGTTCTGAAACTCCGTCATCCACGGTTTGCCTCCGTGCATGCGCGTCACCGTGAGTTCGACGGTCTTCGGCGCCACCTTGCGGACGTACTCTTCAAAGAGCTTGGCGATCTTCTCCGGATCCTGATCCGGGACGAGACGCATGCTGACTTTCGCCATCGATACGGCCGGTATCACCGTCTTGGCACCTTCGCCGGTGAAGCCGCCGAGCAACCCGTTCACTTCGAACGTCGGCCTCGCCCAGACACGCTCCAGGGTCGAATAACCGCTCTCGCCGAACAACTTCGGCGCACCGAGCTCTTTCGCATAGCGCCGCTCGTTAAAGGGCAGCCGCTTCCACTGGTCGCGCTCCTCCGACGTCAACTCCCTCACATCGTCGTAAAAACCTGGAATCTTGATGCGACCGCCGCGATCTTTCATCTGCGCCAGGATCTGCGCCAGCACCATGTTGGGATTCGCTACCGCTCCGCCGAAGGATCCGGAGTGAAGATCGCTTTTGGTGCCGCGAAGATCGATCTGGAAGTACACCAGCCCGCGCAACCCGTAGCAGATCGACGGAATCCCGCGATCGAACATCGGCGAATCCGAAATCACGACGACATCGGCTGACAACTCGTCTTTGTGCCCCTTGACGAAGTTGTCCAGGTTCGCCGACCCGACTTCTTCTTCACCCTCGAGAATGATTTTCATGTTGACCGGGAGTCGGCCGTTCTGTTTCAGGTGTGCCTCGATCGCTTTGAAGTGCATGAACACCTGACCCTTGTCGTCGGCGGCACCGCGCGCGTAGATCTCGCCGTCGCGGATCGTCGCCTCGAACGGCGGCGATTCCCAGAGGTTTACCGGGTCCACGGGCTGCACATCGTAGTGGCCGTAGAAGAGGATCGTCGGCGCGCCGGGCGCTCCCAGCCAGTCGCCGTAGACCACCGGAAACCCGGGCGTTTCGATCAGCTTCACGTTCTGCAACCCGATCCGCCGCATTTCGTCGGCCGTCCACTCGGCGCAGCGCTTGACGTCAGCGGCGTGCTGTGGCAGCGCGCTGATGCTGGGAATGGCGAGGTAGGTCTTCAGTTCCTCGACGTAACGATCGCGATGCGTGTTGATGAAATCGATCACGTTGTTCATGGTGCCTCATCCGATCGGGACAAATCAGGTGCGCGACGCCGGTGCCGGGTGGTCAATCGGCAGATCCTCGCGATCGCCCCACTCCTTCCACGAGCCGATGTACATCCGCACTCGGGGATATCCGAGCAGCCTGAGCGCCAGATATGAATTCGCGGCGCGATAACCGCCCTGACAGTAGGTAATCACCTCGCGATCCGGCGTCACGCCGGCATCGGTATACATCTTCTTCAATTCGGCGGCGGGCTTGAACTCTCCCGATTCCGCCAGGTTCCGCGTCCACTCGATGTGAACCGCTCCAGGCACGGCCCCGCCCCGCCGCGCTCTGACCAGCGTTCCTTCGTGCTCGGCATCGCTCCGCGTATCGAGCACGACAGTGTCGTCGCGACCGATCGCCTCCTTGACATCGTTCCAGGTCGCAAGCGAGCGGGGGTCTCGAATCCCCGTCCAATCGCTCTTTGGTGGCGGCGAGGCCTCGCGGGTGGTTGACAGTCCGGCCGCCGTCCACGCGCCGAATCCACCGTCGAGCACCCGCACAGATGGATGGCCGAAGTGCTCGAGAAACCAGAAGGCGCGAGCGGCCCGCACACCGGACTGGTCGTCGTAGACCACGACCGGCGTTGTGGCGTCGACGCCATGCACCGCGAGCACGTGTTCGATCATCCACATGAACGCCTTGAGCGGCGCGGGATCGGTGTCGATCAGGCTGACACCCCAGAGATCGAGGTGAATGGCGGTCGGAATGTGGCCGGCAGCGTATTCCTCGGGCGGGCGCAGGTCGAGGACCAACGGCCGCGGCGAGCCGTCGATCTGTGCGGCCAATTCAGGCGGGCTCACGACCAGGTGTGCGTTGGCGTAACCTTTCATGACCCACCATCGTAATTGACTTCCTCGCCTTTGTATTGCAAAGTAAATGATGTGGTGGATCTTTCCAGGGCACTCGGTCAGCTCGCTGATATACATCAGCAGCTTGCGAAGGGAGAGATCTATCGCGGATATCGCTCCGTCCCGATCGCCGCGTCCGGTCTGATCGGGGTCATCGCGGCGTGGGCTCAACCGGCGGCACTCGGCGTCGTCGATCCGATTGGGTTCGTCAGGTACTGGACCGGAATCGCCGCCTGCGCGTCACTGGTGGGCGCGAGCGAGATCATTTACAACTACGTTCGCGATGCACGTGCCGAACGGAGACGCACGCGCCAGGTGGTTGGTCAGTTTCTCCCGAGCCTGGTGGCAGGCGCCATCATTTCGATCGGCTTCGTTCGTTTGAGCACCACCCTGGTGCCGCTGCTGCCAGGGCTCTGGGCGATCTGTTTCGGTGTCGGCATCTTCGCGTCGCGTCCGTATCTGCCACGCGCGAGCGGATGGGTTGCGCTGTTTTATTATGCGGCCGGCGTCGGCCTTCTCTGGATGGCGAATGGGACCGCGCCGCTCCACGCGTGGTGGGTCGGCGGAACGTTTGGCGTTGGACAATTACTCGCAGGGTTCGTGCTCTTCTGGAATCTGGAACGACGCGGCGCAGAAGACACACGGCCCGAGTTCGAGGAACACGATGACTGGGAAGAAGAAGACTGACGAAGATCGCGGCCGTTTTGCGTATGAGGGACTGGAGCGCGTGCTCCACGAGAAAGCGCGTCTCGGGATCATGACCTCTCTCGTCACTCGTCCCGAGGGGCTGCTCTTTTCTGAACTCAAGCGGCTTTGCTCGTTGACGGACGGAAACTTGAGTCGCCATCTCGATGTGCTTCGCGAGGCGGGGCTTGTCGAGGTGTGGAAGGGATTTGAAAATCGCCGCCCACAGACACTCTGCCGATTGAGCGCCGATGGTCGTCAGCGTTTTCTGTCGTACCTCGAAGAACTCGAACACGTCATCCGCGACGCGATGCCAAAGGCGGCAAAGCGCGGGTCTCGCGCGCCAGATCTACCGAAAGGATGGGTCCCCGCCTAGCCTCCAGCCGTCGTCAGATACAAAAGCGCGCTGTTCCTCGTGCAGCTTGACGAGATGGGCGAGCACGCTGTCGGCGGCTGCGGCTGACAGCGCCGGGTTCAGCACACCGTAGATTCGCGGCACCATCTCCTCAGGCGTCATCACCCCGTCTCTCAAGGCGTCGATGATTTCGTTTTCGCGCTGTTCGCGATGGCGTAAATACTCGTCGATCAGTCCGGCCGGGTCCTCCACGATCGGTCCGTGCCCGGGCAGCAGCCGCTTCGGTTCGAGCGCGCGCACGCGCGTCAGGGAGTCGAGGTAGTGCCGGAGGTTGCCCCCCTTGCTCGCCGGGATTACGATCGAGCCGCCACGTCTGGCAAGGTCGCCGCAGTACACATCGCGTGCATCCTCGTCGAAGAAGCAAAGATGATCCGGCGCATGGCCTGGAGTGTGAACGAGCCGCAGCCGTGTGTCGCCCGCCTCGACGACCTCGTCGTCGTATCCGAATCGAATCACGTCCACTGACGGCCAACGTTCCACAACTTTGTTGAGGCCGCCGATATGATCCGGATGTCCATGTGTGATCAACACGCGTGCAAGCCTCTGCCCGTCCAGCGCCGACTCAATGCTCTGTAAATGACCCTCGTCGCCAACGCCCGCATCGATCAGCGCGGGGATGCGGCCGCGCAAGAGATAGGTGTTATTGCCGGTCGGACCGGTCCAGGGAGAAGCGTTGTTGGCGCGCAGGAGGAGCATTGGTTGATTCAGAAGTAATACTTCAGCCGAGCGTAGACGAAATCGCTTTCGGCAAACCTGCCGATGAGATTTGGCCCGCTGCCGACAAACCAGCCGATCGATCCTTCAAGTGCCAGGTTGTCGCGCAGCTCGGAGATGCCGATGGCGCGAAGAAAAGCGTTCGAGTCGTCCGGTGAGTAGACGGCAAATGTTCGCAGACGATATCGCTCGCGCGAGAACGTCCGATCGCCAGCGAGGATGAGCGACAGGTTCGAGCGGCTGCTCGTGCCGCCATCCCCGGCCGTAATCGGATCGTCGTACGCCTCGTGATGAAACAGCGCCGTGCCGCTGACGCGATACGCGCCAGCCTGTCGATCGACGCCGACGCCAGCGTCGATCGACGATCCGCTCACGATGCGCAACGCTCCCTGGAAATTGTCGTCGACCAACGCTGCAACTTCACCGCGCAATCCCCACTCGCCGCGCACGGTCTCGAAGTCTCCGCCGACCATCGTAAAGCGCGGATACACGAGGTCAACAGGAAGTGCGGCGGCTCCCGGCTGCACCGCGCCGACTGTGCCGAATCCGAACGGCTCGAGCCCGCGATACGCGCTGACGCTCCAATCAACCCTTCCGGACGTGGCAGTCAGCCGCACCCCACCCTGTCCATTGCTCCACGTCGCCGGCGGTTCCCGACGAGTGATCTGGAGCGGTAGCAGCGCCGGGCAACCGATCGCGAGACAGGCGACATCGTCATTGGTAAAGTTCTGCTCGACATTGAACGGTGATGTTGGTTCATCGAGTTGATCGAAGCGCCCGCGCCGGAAGAACGGCACGTAAACCCCTTCGATCGTCGTGTTCTCGGTCAAGTATCCGCGAAGACGCAGCAACCCGACCGGCAGCCTCGCTTCGCTTCGCGACTCGAAAAAAAATCGAGATGCATCGAGCGGATTGACGACATCGGTGGGCTGCAACTCGTCGAGCCGTCCCCACGAAATCCTGGAAAATCCCGCAAGCAGATCTACGCGCGGCGTTTTCCAGCTGACGCTGCCGTCGAGAACGCCAACGACACCATCCGTCACGCTCTCGGTGGCGCCATTGCGCATCTGCCGTTTTGCCACCAGTCCTTCCGCGAACCCCGACAGGGTGATGCGGAGCTTTGGCGCCGGATCGATCAGCTCCTCCACGAAGATCCGCGAGCGGACCTCTGCGGTGTTGTCGCGGGTCGGGAACAGATCCCCTGCGATGGTCATGTTGCCGTTGGTCGATGTGGCTTGTGCCGACAGGGGCGCGACGACGAGGATCAACACAGAGACCGTGAGGGTTCCACGACGAAGAGCGTCGGCACCAAAAACCCGGGGCGTGAGCTTGATGACCGCCGGCAGAATGAATACTTCGGCCAAAAACGCGACGCCAAGCGTCAACGCCAGAAGACCTCCGAACCAGGCGGTCGGACGGTATTCGGACAGCAGAAGAACGCCAAATCCGCAACTGTTGATGAGCGCGGTCGTCAGCGATGCTCGGCCTTCGTGAGCCGTTGCGATCGCAATGGCGCCGTCGGTCGTCGCACCTCTTGCGACTTCTTTCCGGTAGCGATTGATGAAATGAATCGTATCGTCGTCGACCACTCCGAGCGCGACGCTGGCGAGCATGACGGTTGCGATGTTCATGGAGATGTCGAGATAGCCCATGACCCCGAGCACGGCAACGACGGGCAACACGTTGGGAACAATGGTGAGCAGGCCGAAGCGCGCCGATCGGAATACGATGAAGATGACGCCAAATACCGTAATGAATGCGGTGACGAAGCTCGTCAACTGCGACGTGACCAGATAGTGATCGAGCGTGCTGAACAATCGCCCGGAGCCGGTTGTGAAGGCGTTGATCCCGGTCCCACTGAATGTGGTCTTGGCAAGGGCATCTGAGTCTTCGACGAGCCGTAGGACGAGATCCGAACTCATCGACTCGAGCTTGATCGAGATCTGTGCTCGCGAGTAGTCCGTGGAGACGACCCGCTCCAGTTCTTCGCGACCATCGCCACCGAGTCCGAACACGAATAACTCCTGGGCGATCGTATTCGCGTCGTCCGGCACAACGCTCGCAGCAGGTTGGCCGTCGTTCAATTCCTTGTTGATCCGCTTGACGTAGTCGACGACCGATGTGACCTTGCGAACGTGCGGAAACCCGCGGAGGGCTTCCTCCAGGCGATCGATTCGATGTAGCGCGTCGGAAGTCTTGAGCGAATCTGGCGGCCCTTCGAGCATGATCTGGAAGCTGTAGACACCGGACAATTCCTTATCAATGACCGAAGCCGATTGGCTGAGCGGATGCGTCGCCCTGAAAAAGTTGATGTGATTTGTGTCGACCCTGAGGCGGAGAATCCCGAGCGCGGCAATCAGCCCGATGAAGAGCGACGCCGCAACAACGCGACCCGGGTACCGACAGGAAAATCGCGCGACCCGCTGAAGAGGCGCGATGAAGTAGCGCTCGTGGGGAGCTTCGCCAGTCTCCGGTCTTACCCACGTCAACATCGTCGGCACGAGCACCAGAGAGATGACAAAGTCCATCATGATACCGACGGCCGAACCGACACCAAAGGCGCGCACCGCGACAACGTCGCTGGTGGCAAGCGACAGCATCCCGAGGGCCGTCGTCGCGCTCGCCCCCAGCAGCGGCGCGGCGAGGTGCGCGACGGTCGCTTTGAACGCGTGCTCGTTGTCCCCGTGACGCCGCTCCTCGTCCCAATGCTGCATCATGTGCACGTCGTCGGCGATCGCAAGGACGACGATGAGCGGCATGATCATGCTGGAGAGGACGTTGTAGGTGAAGCCCATCAACGAATAGAGCCCGAGCGTCCACAGCACGCTGATCAGCACAGCGATCATCGACAGCAGCGTCTTCCGCCAGGAGCGGAACGTCAGGAAAATCGCGCCGACGGTGAAGAGCAGAATCGGAGGGGTGAACCGCTGCTGATTGGCGAGCGTGACGCGGTTATACGTCTCGCTGATCTCGAGGCTGCCGTTGTAAAACGCCGTCACGCCGCGCGGTAGTTGCGGATCCACGACGTCGTGGATTCTTTGGATGACGCCGGCGCGGACGCTATCGATGCGGTTCTCGTCAAACGTGACGACGAGCGCCGTCACCGTCGCATCGTTCGAGACGAGGTCGCCGCGAATCAGATCGTCGGCGAGCGCGCGACGACGGACATCAGCCGGCGAGATCGGCCCGGAGTCGTCGATCAGTCTGTGGACATCGAGACCACCATCTGGCGTGGCTTCGACGATGGTAGCGGTCGCGAGACTCGCGACCCGTTCGACCGTCTCGACTCGCTCGATGTCGCCGGTCACGCGCTGGATGAACGCGAGCGTGTCTGTGGCAAACAAGACATCCGGCGTTTCTGCCTTGAATGCAATGATCAAGGAACGGGTTCCACCAAACTCGGCGCGGAACCGCTCGTAGTCCTGATAGACCGGGTCCTGCTTCGAGAACCAGGCGGTGATGTCGTTATCGATGTGCGTGATGTTGGCGCGCGGAATGGACAGGAGGGCGCCGGCAATGATGAAAGCGGTGAGCGGAAGCCTCCACTGGTAGATCCATGCGGCCAGCCTCACACTCACCCGTCGATTATGTGAACCTTTTCACAATTGTGCAAGAACAGGCCGCAATCCACGTGGTTGAGGCGCGCTACATTTCGGCGTAGGCTTTCCGGATGGTGCTCATCTTCGGCAAGGACGGCTGCCCCTACACGCAAAGCGCACGCGATCATTACGCCGGCCAAAACGTCCCCTTTCAGTATCTCAACGTGAAGCAGAGCGCCGCCGATCTGCAGCGAATGCTGGAGTACTCGAAAGGCGCGCGGCGTGTGCCGGTGATTGTCGACGGCGACAGCGTCACCATCGGATTCGGCGGCACTTGAGGCGTGTAGCGGTCGCGGTCGCGATCCGGTTCCGTGCCATGGCGCTCTTTCCGTGTTTGTCCGTGTTCTTCCGTGTTCCCCCGTGGGCACTGTAGAATTCGTGAGTGACTGAAGAGTTCACACCCGACGAGCGCGCACGTCTCGCTCCGTACTTCACCAATCTCGACACCAACATCTTCGTGCTGACGAACCTGCCGGAAACGGTCAAGGGAGCGCTTTTCGCCCGTTACTCGCGGTCGGCAAAAAGTCTGCGTCGTCTATTTCTTGACGAGTTCGCGGAGAAGATTGGCACGGCTGATTCCGCGAAGCCGCCATCTGGTGGTGAAGCGGCGGTCGAGCGCGCGGAGCGGCTGTACGCGCGCGTTTTCAGTGAGTATGGCGACGACTCGGTGGCGCAACTCGGCGGCGCGCATATCGCGTGTGAGTACGTCTCGAACGTGCTGACCAAAGTGCTCGAATGGGGACGCTTGATGGCGTATCTCGAGCAGTCGACACGATATGTGCCCTACACCGATAGGCTCCACGGCCGCTGGCGGTATCACGTCCCCGAGGAAATCGGCGCCGGACGTTTGCGGGATGAATACGTCGCGACCATGGATGCGACGTTCGAGACATATGCGAAATGGATCCCGCCGATGCAGGAGTACTTCTCGCGGCGATATCCCAAATCCGCGAGCGATTCGGATGCGGTTCATCGTGCCGCCATCCGCGCCAAGGCGCTCGATACGTTGCGCGGCATGCTTCCCGCAGCCACCCAGTCGAACGTTGGCATCTTCGGCACCGGTCAGGCCTTCGAGGCGCTGCTCTTACGAATGCGCGCCAATCCGCTGACCGAGGTCCGCGCCTGTGCCGATCAGATGCTGGCGGAGCTGCGAAAAGTGATACCGGCATTCCTGACGCGCGTCGATCAGCCGGATCGAGGCGGACGGTGGAGTGACTACTTTGGCGGCATTCGGGCAAACCTCGAAGAGATCGCCATGGACCTGGCGGCGGTCGAACCCGAGCCACGCGATGAGGTCACACTGACCGACTTCGATCCGCAGGGGGAAAGCAAGGTCGTCGCCGCGGCGCTCTATGCGTTCTGCGATCTCCCCGATGATCAGCTGCTCGACATCGCACGGCGTTTATCGCCCGACGAGCGCCTGTCGATCCTTCGTGCCTATGTCGGCCAACGCACCAATCGACGACACCGTCCCGGCCGCGCCTTCGAACGCACCAGTTATCGCTTCGACGTGTTGACCGATTACGGTGCCTTCCGCGATCTTCAGCGGCATCGCCTGCTGACTCTCGAGTGGCAGCCTCTCACACCACGCCACGGCTTTGTCCAACCCGAGGCGATCGCGGAGGCCGGCGCGCTCGATGACTGGAATCGGGTCATGGAACGATCGGCGGCTCTCTACGAGTCGATGATCGAGCCTGGCCTGACCGCCGCCGCCCCCTACGCTGTCGCGATGGCATATCGCGTCCGCTTTTACATGGATATGAATGCCCGGGAAGCCATGCATGTCCTCGAGCTGCGGAGCGCACCTCAGGGTCACCCGGCGTATCGCCGCGTCTGCCAGCAGATGCACACGCTCATCGCCGAACGAGCCGGCCATCACGCTCTCGCGAACGCGATGCAGTTCGTCGATCACTCAGAGGTCGAGCTGGAAAGGCTGGGATCGGAGCGAGCGCTTGAAAGAAAACGCTCAACCACGAATCACTGAGTCATTCTGCGCGAACGCTGTGGCTGGACCAGTACCGTGAAAACTCATCCAGGAAGGCCAGTGACTGGAAGTTCTTCATGCGATCGAAGAAGAGAATCCCATCCAGATGATCGGTTTCGTGCTGAATCACGCGCGCGGTGAAACCTGACGCCGGCATTTCGATCTTCTTGCCGTTGCGATCGAACGCGCGAACGACGATGTTTCTCGCGCGCGGGACGCGGCCGCGAATATCGGGAATACTCAGGCAGCCTTCCCAGTCGTCGACCGTTTCGCGCGACGTCATTTCGATCTCGGGATTGATGATCGCCATCAACGGCATGTCGTCTTCTCGCTCGTCGTCTTCGTCGCCGTCCTTCCGCGGTGGAAAACCGGCGACGAAGATCCGCAGGCCCTCGTGCACCTGCGGTGCCGCCAGCCCGACGCCCTGATATTCCTTCATCGTCTCGAACATGTCGTCGATCAGTTGCTGGATCTTCGGGGTACGGATCTCCGACGGATGCAGCGGCCGGGCCCTGGCGCGCAGGACCGGGTGGCCCATGCGAGCGATCTTCAAGATCGACATAGCGGAATTATATGCGGTGGGGTACAAACTGGATCTCGACGATGGCCTCAGGTGAGCCCGCGTTTCGCTTCTGTCCTGCCTGCGGCGGTCAGCTGGAACCGCGACAGCTGAAGGCTGGCGACCCCTTACGACCAGTGTGCGCGAGATGTGGGTACGTGCACTACCTGGACCCGAAGGTGGCGGTCGGGACCGTGATCGTCACGACCGACGACAAGATTGTGCTCGTACGGCGCGCGATCGAGCCCGGCTACGGCTTGTGGGTGTTCCCCGGCGGATACGTCGACCGCGGCGAGGAAATCACGGTCGCCGCGATTCGCGAAGCGCGCGAGGAGTCGGGGCTCGATGTCCGTCTCGACGGTCTCATCAACATCTACTCTTATCCGGGACGGCCGATCGTGGTCGTCGTATACAAGGCATCAGTCGTTGCCGGGGACCTGCGAGTTGACGAGGAGTCAATCGAGGCAGGATTGTTCTCGCGCACCGAGATTCCATGGGAACAACTGGCCTTCCGCAGTACGCGCGAAGCGCTCGAAGACTTTTATACCGGAGTCGTGCATCCCATCCGCTGAGGCCGACGGCTGAGATGGTATAATTCTGGCTCTTCCAGCCCTGATCTCAAGGGCGTTTGCGACCGATAACTACTGCGTGATTCCCGCTGCCCGGCGGGACTGCGAATCACGTTTCTGCGGATCCGATTATGAAGAAAACCCTGCTCGCCATGGTGTCATGCGCCGCACTCGCGGCAGGATGCACTGGCCTGGAACACAAGAGCTCGCTGACTGAACCATCCGTCGCCGGCAACAACTCGCTGCTCGGGAACTGGACCTCATCGACGCTCATTCCGACGCCAAGCACCTGCACGGATTTCAAGTGGAATGTCAACGAACAAACAGGGTCGTCGATGAAGGGGTCGTTCAGCGCGAGCTGCCCGGGTGATCTGAAATTCACAGGCAGCGCCGAGGGCAGCCTTTCTACACCCACGACGATCAAGTGGACCGCTCAGGCCAACGGAAGTGCACCGGGACTTTCATCGTGTGCGCTGAACCTTTCGGGCACCGCGACTTTAGGCACCGAATCGATCATCGTGCCGTACGAGGGCAACACCTGCCTCGGAAAAGTCAGCGGCATCGAGACGTTGAAGAAGCGCTAACTTACCGCGTCAGAATCTCAATCAATTCCTCGTCAGCGGGAGGAAACGGCAGCGTCCGAAGTTCCTCCCGCGCCACCCACCGCATCTCCTGGCCAAGAACAGCTCGCGGCCGGCCGACCAGTCGGCACGCAAAAAAATGCAATTCGACAACGCGATCGGTGTAGCCGTGAACGACAGAGAAGACCTCGCGATCGATGATGATGGCGGTGTCGAGCTCCTCGCGGATCTCACGCTCCAGCGACGCCGTGTGCGACTCCCCTGCTTCACACTTGCCGCCCGGGAACTCCCACAAGCCTTCCAGGTGCACGCCACCGAGCCGGCGCGTGACGAGGAACGTGCCGTTCTCCTCGATGACTGCAGCGGTGACGACGATGTGCCGGCGAGCGAAACCGTTGTCAGGACCCATCGAACGGAAACGCGGCGCAGCCGGTTCGAAGCGGGCAGACCGGACAATCAGGTTTGCGTGCCCGGCAAAGCGTGGCGCCAAAGTCCATCAGCGCCTGATTGAAGTCGAACACATGCCGCATCGGCAGAACGGTTCGCGAAACATCCCAGAGATGGCGCCGCATCGCGTGTGATTTCGCATCGCCGGCGCCGACGAACACACGGAACAACACGCGAGCCACGTTTGTGTCGAGAATGGCGGCGCGCTGTCCAAAAGCGAAGCTCAACACGGCTCCGGCGGTGTACGCGCCAATGCCCTTGAAGGATCGGAGTGTCGCTTCATCACCCGGCAGTTCTCCGCCGTATCGGGCGACGGACTCACGGGCAATCGCATGCAGGCGCCGCGGTCGAACGTTGTATCCGAGCGGTCGCCACGTCTGGTTCACTTCCTCTTCAGGCGCCGCGGCCAGCGCCCCGAGGGTCGGGTACTTCTCGATCCACTCGTGATATTTCGGCAGGACGCGATCCACCTGCGTCTGTTGCAGCATCACTTCGGACACGAGGATCCGGTACGGATCCCGAGTGTCACGCCACGGCAAATCGCGCCCGTTGCGACGATACCAATCGAGGAGCCGGCGCCTGAACCACTGTCGCTCGGCGGGCGTCGGCAAACGGTTACGGTGTCGCGGTTGGCGTCTGGTGGTCATTCGCACGCGGGAGTCGACAGTCGATTCGTGTTCATTCGGCGCCATCCGGCGAAATAATGAGGACGTGAAAATCTACACCAGGACTGGTGATGAGGGCGACACTGGTCTCTTCGACGGCACGCGAGTTCCAAAGAGCGATCCACGCGTGGCGGCCTACGGCGACGTCGACGAGTTGAATGCCTGGCTCGGATTGGTGCGTGCGTCAACCGACGATGACGGTTTGAGAACGATGCTTGAACAGATTCAGCGCGATCTGTTTGGGGTCGGATCGCGCCTCGCGGACCCGGCAAGGCGAATCGCGGAGCGTGTCACGAAGGCGGTCGTGACATCGGAAGATGTCGCACGGCTCGAAGCATGGATCGATCGGCTCGACTCGGAGTTGCCACCTCTTCGTCGATTCATCCTTGCCGGCGGATCTCCGACAGGTGCGGCGCTGCACGTCGCGCGAACGGTGTGCCGCCGTGCCGAGCGCGCGATGGTGGCGCTGGGTGGCGATGCGCTTGAACCGGAATTGCTCGTCTATATCAACCGTTTGTCGGACCTGTTGTTCGTCATGGCGCGCGCGGCCAACCGCCGTTCCGGAGCGCCGGAATTGGAATGGTGAACGCAACGCCTGCGTCCGAGTTCCCTCCCCGGATCGACGCGGCCTACCGCTACTGTCAGCGTGTCGCGCGGGAGCATTACGAGAATTTTCCGGTGGCGTCCAGCCTGCTTCCTGCACCAATGCGCCCCCACATTGCGGCAATCTACGCCTTCGCGCGGCGCGCCGACGACTTTGCCGACCAACCCGGCCCCGACTCCGACGAACGCCTGCGGCTCCTCGACGGGTGGGGTGCCCGGCTGGATCGGGCCGTGCCTGCCATGCCCGGCATGGCGACGACTGGTGACGATTTGATCTTCATCGCGCTCGACAACACAATCCAGACACACCGGCTGCCGCGAACGCTCTTTCAGGATCTGTTGAGCGCCTTTCGCCAGGACGTCACAACCACGCGATACGACTCGTGGCGTGAGGTGCTTGATTACTGCCGGCGTTCTGCGAACCCGGTTGGACGATTGGTCCTTCGCGTCGCCGGCTACGATGACCCGGCACTCGATGCGCAGTCCGATGCGGTGTGCACCGCGCTGCAGCTGACAAATTTCTGGCAGGATCTGGCGATCGACTGGCAACGCGGACGTCTCTATCTTCCCGCCGAGGAGCGAAATCGCGCGGGTGCACGCGAGGCTGATCTGAACCGGCCGGAGCTGACACAAGAGTGGCGCGAGGCGGTCCGCGACGCGATACGGCGCACGAGAGGCCTCTTCCAGACGGGAAGACCCATATGCGATGCCGTCACTGGACGCCTCCGCTGGGAACTCCGTTTTACGTGGCTGGGTGGCATGCGGATTCTGGAAAAGATCGAAGCGGTCGACTGTGACGTCGTGAATCGACGACCATCGCTCGGCGCCGGCGACGCGCCGATCCTCGGATGGCGAGCCCTTCGGTGGAGAAAGACCGTAGCAGTGCCCTGAACATGGCCCGCGACACCAACTTCTACTATTCGTTTCTCGTCCTTCCTCCGGACAAACGCCAGGCGATCATCGCGGTCTGGGATTTCTGTCGTGCCGTCGACGATGCCGTCGATGAAGCCGGTGTCGGCGAACCAGCTCGCTCCCAGGTCGCGCGATGGCGCACCGAGCTCGGCGCGGTGTTTGATGGAAGACCGCCGCAGACCTCTCAAGGGCGAATGCTCGCTCCGCTCGTGAAACAGTTCAATCTGCCACGTGCGGCGTTCGAGGCGCTCATTGAAGGGGTTGAAATGGATCTCGACTCGCGGCGTTATGAATCGTTCACGGATTTGTACGAATACTGCATCCGCGTGGCCTCGTCCATCGGGCTCATCTGTCTCGAGATTTTTGGCTACGACGACCCACGGTCGCGGGAATACGCCACCGACCTCGGAGTTGCCTTGCAGTTGACCAATATCCTTCGCGACGTGCCGGAAGATCTGTCACGCGGTCGGGTCTACATTCCACAGGACGAACTGCGCGCTCACGGATGCACTGAAGGCGATCTCGCGCGCGAAGTCAGCGAGGCCGGCAATGGCGTCCGGTCGCCAAACGTGAAGGCGCTGCTGCGGCAACAGGCGGATCGGGCACGGACGTACTACTGCAAGGCGGCCGCCGAGCTGCCGCTCGTCGACAGGCGGCGCCTCGCTGCCGCGGAAATCATGAGCGCAATCTACCGCGGCATTCTGTCGCGCATCGAACGCGCCGACTACGACGTCTTCTCTCGCGTCGTCCGAATTCCGCGGCCGCAACGGGCCGTGATCGCGGCCGTGACGTGGGCGCGGACGATGCTCGCCGCGAGATGAGCGCGGTGCCGGCCGGGAACGACCGAGTCGATTCTTCCGCGCAGCGATCGGAGCTCGTGGTTGTCGTGGGCGGTGGATTTGCCGGCCTCAGCGCCGCAGCCGCCGTCGCCGGCCGCGGAAGGCGTGTCCTCGTCGTCGACGCAAGAGCGCAACTTGGCGGGCGTGCCACCGCATTTCGCGATCGTGAAACCGGCGAGCTTGTCGACAACGGGCAGCATGTGCTCTTCGGCTGCTATCGAGCGACGTTCGAATTCCTCGAGCGAATCGGCGCATCAGATCGCGTGCACGTGCAGGCCTCGCTGGCCGTGCCGTTCGTCGATCGGGAAGGCCGCCGATCTGTCTTAGATTGTCCGCGGCTGCCCTCACCGTTTCACCTTCTCGCCGGCGTCCTCGGCTGGACCGGAATCCCGTGGCGCGATCGAGTCTCGGTCCTGAGACTGGCGAGTCCACTACGCCGTGCGCGGCTGGAACTGCAACGAACCGGCTCAGTGACTGCCGATCCGCCAGCCACCGTTTCCGAATGGCTGATCGCTCACCGACAGCGAGAAACCTTGCGCAAGTGGCTGTGGGAACCGCTCGCGGTCGCGGCGCTGAACCAGTCGCCGGACATTGCTGCCGCATCCCCCTTCGTCCGTGTTCTGGCTCAAATGTTTGGTCCCGATCCGCGCGATTCGGCGCTGGTGTTGCCGATCCGGCCGCTGCACGAGATGTACGCAGAACCAGCACGGACGTTCATCGAATCACACGGCGGCGAAGTCCGGGTCAACGCACTGGCACGAGTCGTCGTCGACGGCGGACGGATATCGGCGGTCGAGGTCCGCGGTGAGCGGATAGCGACGCGATCGGTGATTGCCGCCGTGCCGTGGTTCGATCTCGGACAATTGTTCAAACCGGCGCCGCCAGCTGAACTCAGATCGCTTCTCGCATCGGCCGCTCGAATGGAATCGATGCCGATCGTCACCGTGAATCTGTGGTACGACGGCCGCGTCATGGACGAAGCGTTCGTCGGACTGCCAGAACGTGAAATGCAGTGGGTCTTCGACAAACGCCGCGCGTTCGGTGGCAGTGCATCGCACCTCTCACTCGTCTCCAGCGGCGCGACGCGGTTGACGTCCATGACTCGAGACGAACTGATCAGTCTCGCCGCGCGAGAGATCGAAGAAGCGATTCCGGCAGCGCGAAGAGATCGACTGCTTCGCGGCACCGTGATTCGAGAAAAGCGCGCGACGTTTTCGCTTGCGCCAGGCGAACCGGCGCGACCGGCAACGACGACCGCTGTCCAGGGACTCTATCTCGCTGGCGATTGGATCGATACTGGACTGCCGGGCACCATCGAGAGCGCGGTGGTCAGCGGGCATAGGGCTGCTCGGGAATTGCTGAATGCTGAATGCTGAATAGCGGTGGCGTGATGTAAGTAGAATTGAGAATTCGTCAATTGAGAGACCTTTTCTATCAGCAGTCACCAGTCAGCACTTTCGATGAACTCAGTTGTCGTTCACTATCAGGAAATCGCGCTCAAGGGGAACAACCGGCCGTGGTTTGTCGCGCGCCTGGCTCGCAATCTCCGGCAAGCGACCGCAGACGTTGGCGTACGAGAAGTACGCGTCCTGATGGGACGGATCGAAATGACGCTCGGCGAGAGCGCCGAGTGGCCGGCGGTTCGCGAACGGGTCGGTCGTGTCTTTGGTGTCGCTAACTTCGCGCGAGCCGGCCGCGCGCCGCTCGATGTGGACAGGATCGCCGCCGCAATCCTCGCCGACCTCGATGGCCTACCGGACCCGCGTACTTTCAGAGTCTCCGCGCGTCGCGCCGACAAGCGGTTTCCTTTGACGTCACCAGAGATCGAACGCGAGGTCGGCGGTCGCATCAAAGAGGCGCGCGGGTGGAAAGTCGACCTCGGTGATCCTGCATTGACGATTCACGTCGAGGCACTCACCAACGACGCGTTCTACTACTTCGGGAAGGAACCCGGACCGGGCGGAATGCCAGTCGGTGTGAGCGGAAAGGTCGCCTGTCTTCTCTCCGGCGGGATCGATTCGCCGGTTGCGGCATGGCGGTTAATGCGCCGCGGGTGTCGCGCTCTTCTCGTCCACTTTCATAGCTATCCGATCCTCTCTCGCGCATCGCAGGAAAAAGCGCGCGAACTCGCGCGATTGCTCGCGCAGTACCAATTTCACTCGCGGTTGTTCCTGGTGCCGTTTGGCGACATTCAACAGCAGGTCACGCTGAGCGTTCCGCCGCCTCTTCGCGTTGTCATCTACCGGCGGCTCATGATGCGGATCGCGGAGCGAATCGCCGGAGAAAACAGGGCGCTGGCACTGGTAACCGGAGAGGTGGTCGGACAGGTCGCATCCCAGACGCTCGAGAACCTGACATCGATTAACGAGGTGGTGTCGATGCCAGTACTGCGGCCACTCATTGGCATGGACAAGGACGAAATCACCGCGGAAGCGCAGCGACTTGGTACCTATCCGGTGTCGATCATTCCCGACCAGGATTGCTGCACGCTGTTCACTCCACGCCACCCGGCGACGAAGGCGCGGCCGCGCGAGGTCGAAAGCGCCGAGGCCACGCTGCCCATCGACGAGATCGTCAATCGTGCTACCGCTGCCGCCGTTGTCGAGGATTTTGATTTTCCGGATCCCGGACCCCGGAAAACGGATCCCCAATCAAGGTAAAATGACGGTTTCCTTTTCATTCAGAAATCGTTTCGTGGAGATACGAACGTGAAAATCACAGCGGGCAAGCTTGCGGGAATGAAGGCGGTATCGAACGAACGCGGCGTCATCGCGGCGGCGGCAATGGATCAGCGCGGCTCGCTGAAGAAATCGCTCGCCAAGGAAAAAGGCAGCGACGTCAGCGATCGTGAGATGGAGGAATTCAAGTCGCTCGTCACCGAGGTGCTCACGAAATACGCAAGCGCGATTCTCCTCGATCCCGAGTGGGGATTGCCGGCGAGCAAGCGGAGAGCGGCGGGCGCCGGTCTGCTTCTCGCCTACGAGAAAACCGGCTACGACGCGAACACGCCCGGACGGCTCCCGGATTTGCTGGACGACTGGTCGGTCCGCCGCTTGAAAGAGGCGGGCGCCGACTGTTTGAAAATCTTGCTGTACTACACGCCGTTCGATGGCAAGAAGATCAACGACCACAAGCAGGCATGGGTCGAGCGCATCGGCGACGAATGCCACGCCAACGACATTCCGTTCTTTCTCGAGTTCGTTGGTTACCAAGAGGGGATGGACGAGAAGGGACTCGAGTACGCCAAGAAGAAGCCCGAGATCGTCATCGGAGCAATGAAGGAGTTCACGAAGGAACGCTACGGCGTCGACGTGATGAAGGTTGAAGTGCCGGTGAACATGAAGTTCGTGCAGGGCGCAAAAGTGTCAGCCGGACAGCACGCGTATACCAAGCAGGAAGCGATGGAGCACTTCCGCCGCGCCGCTGAGGTTTCGACCAAGCCGTTCATTTACCTCTCGGCAGGCGTCAGCAATCCAGAGTTCACTGAAGCGCTCGAGCTCGCCGCCGAAGCCGGGACGAAATTCTCGGGCGTGCTTTGCGGCCGCGCGACCTGGAAGGATGGAATTGCCATTTTCGGAAAACAGGGCGCGGGTGCGTTTCGAACGTGGCTCGAAGACGAAGGCGTGAAGAACATTCAGAACGTCAACGAGCGCCTGAAGGCTGCGCATCCGTGGTACGAAGCGTACGGAGCGAAGTCGGTCGAAGCATTGGCGTAGATTCACCATTTATCAACGCGCGCCGACGACGATTACGGGTCGGCGCGCCAACATGGCCAACACCGGACCGGCCATGCACGTGGTCGTCAGCGCCATGATCACCATCATCGTGTACATCGGTGCGGACAGAATGCCCAGGTCATAGCCGATGTTCAGCACGACCAACTCCATCAGCCCTCGCGTGTTCATCAACGCACCGAGAGCGACTGCATCCTGCCAGGAAAACCCTTGAACGCGGGCGGCAAGCGAAACGGCGCCGAATTTGCCGGCGACCGCCGCAAGCAGCACCAGACCGCACGCGAACCACGCCTCTCCCGATAGTGAGCCCACTTCCGTTCGGAGACCGGCGTACGCAAAAAACAGCGGGAGCAGCAGCGTCGACGTGAGCGGTTCGATCGCCTCGCGCAGCGGGCGGCGCAACGATTCCGCCCCCCCGACTGCGACACCAGCGATGAACGCGCCAAACAGTGCATGCACGCCAATGGTTTCTGTCGCCCACGCGGTGACGAAAAGAAACAGCAACGCCCGCAGCAGTGTTCCCCGCCCTGCACCACTTCGGTCAACATCGCCAAACAACTCCGAGGCTCGAGGCCGAATAACGACTAGGGCGATCAGTCCTACGACGCCAGTGAGCGCGACGGCGATAACCGGCTGCGCAAATCCGTGCCCCTGTCCAATCGCCAGTGCCAGCGCCAGCAGACACCATGCGGTGACGTCGTCGATTGCCGCGCAACCAATCGCCGTGTTGCCAAGATCCGTTTCTGTGAGACCGCGTTCAGAAAGGATGCGCGCAAGCACCGGGAACGCGGTGATGCTCATGGCGATGCCGATGAACAGTGCGAAGGTGAGATTGGCGACGCCGGCCGGGGCGTATAAATCGTGCAGATAAAACGACAGCCCGACACCGAGGGCGAAGGGAACAACGATTCCCGCGTTGCTGACCAAGACCGTTGCCTTTGCGCGGCGGCGAAGACGATCGATGTCAACGTCCATCCCGACGACGAACATGAACAATACGACGCCGAGCTGACTGATCAAATACAGCGGGGGAAGTGATGCCTGGGGAAACAAGCGGGATTCGATCGAGGGAAACAACTGGCCGAGAAGTGATGGGCCGAGCAGAATCCCGGCGAACATCTCACCGATAACCGCGGTCTGACCGAGTCGTCGAAAGACCAGACCCATGACACGGCTGGCGCCGACGATGACGATCAGTTGGACGAGGAGGACCGCCAGCGACGTTTACCTCGAAGGCGTTAAGTCCACCGGATTCCCTAATGGCACAAAAGGCAACTGTCGAACGGTCGCAACCTTTCCTTCGACGGTCACCGCCGTACCAGGGTGCACGAAGTCACGATGGACGTAACCGAGCGCAATCGGTCGGCCGAGCGTCGGCGATTCCACCGCGCTGGTGATCGAGCCGATCTCGCGATCGCCGCCTGTGATCTTCTCGCCAGCGGCTGGCACCACGGCTCCAGGATCCAGGGCGAGCCCAACGAGTTTTCGCACCACCCGGCCATGGCCGCGATGCAGAACCCGGATGATCACCTCCTGGCCGACGTAGCATCCTTTGGTCAGGCTGATGGCACGATTCTCAATCCCCGCTTCAAGAGGAATCGTTTCTTCACTCATGTCGACGCCGAACAGGGGCCTTCCACCTTCAATCCGGCAGATCTCCACTGCGGCATTTCCAACTGAAATTCCACCCGATCGTCGCAGTTGTTCGAGAATATCGCTGTGGGCATCGGCCGGCACGACGAGATCGAAGCCGCCAACGCCGATCTCATCACTGGCGAGCACGAAGACCTGCGCACCCTGCACGGCCCACGCTCGATTGGCATACAACGGAAGCGCGCGCAGGGTCTCTTCAATGGATCCGGCTTTCGCCTGGTCCTCTGCCGCAATCACACTCGCGACAACGCGGGCCGACGCCGGACCGTAGACGCCCATCTCGGCCGTCGATGTCGAATCGTTTGAGATCTGAACGTCCTCGCTGAAGACGAACTGCGACCACCGCGCCGCAATCGACTCGGCCAGCGTTCCATCGACATCGACAAGGAGACTGCGGCCGGTGTCAAACACCCGCATGTCAGCGATCATCCTGCCCTGTGCGGTTAGATATGTCGCGTAACAGCCGGAGCCTTCGACCAGTGCGGCGATGTCGTTCGATAAGAGGCCCTGCAGGTAGCTTCGCCGGTCGGCACCCGCGACCGTGATTCGCCCGCGACTCGATCGGTCCACGACCCCCGCGGCCTCGCGAAGTGCTCGATAGTCGGTCTGTAAGTCCATGAGCAGCGTACTGATATCCTGAATGAATGCAATCAGTACGACATTCTACCGCGGTGGCGCTTGCCGCCCTGCTGACGATAGGAGTCTTCGTCCCGCGTGGCCGTGACGTAATCGCAGCCGTTCCGCAGGCTCAACCTCCGGCGACCTCACCAGCCGAAGGCGAAATGGAGTTCACTGTCTTCCTCGGTGGCACGCGGGTAGGTATCGAGCGCGTTCGTCTCGCGAAAGCGGCAAACAACTGGGTCATTTCCTCGACCGGCCAGTTCGCCGCACCGCTCAACATGACGGTGAACCGGTTTGAAGTGAAATATACGGCGGACTGGCAACCGCTCGAGTTGCACATTGAAGCAACCCAGGCAGGTCGTGCGATGACACTGGCGACCTCGTTTGGCGTGACAACGGCGATCAACGAGATCACGCAGAACGGAACCACCAACTCGAAGACGGATCAGGTTTCGGCGCGAACGATCGTTCTTCCGAACTCCTTCTTCGCCGCCTACGAAGCGCTGGCGGCGCGGCTCGCGAGCGCACAGGCTGGCGCTGAATTCCATGCTTACGTTGCGCCGCAAGCGGAGATCGTCGTGAACGTCAAGGGCATGACGAGCGAACAGCTCTCCTCGCCTGCTGGGCTGATTGCGGCGCGCCGCTACGACGTGGTCTTCCAGAATCCAGGCGGACCGCTCGATGCCAGCGTCACGATCGATTCCCAGGCGCGACTTGTCCGGGTGGAAATCCCGACCGCGGGTCTTCGCATCATTCGTTCGGAGCTCGCAGGTGTTGCGGTTCGTTCTCAGCCGGTCCGGAACCCAAATGACACCGACGTCATCATTCCCGCTCCCGGTTTCACCATCGCCGGGACGATGACGACGCCAACCGGCGCCGGGAAACTTCGCCTGGCTGTGATCGTCCTGGTCGCCGGTTCCGGCTCGGTCGACCGTGATGAGGTTGTGGCTGGAGTCCCAATCTTCGCGCAGCTTGCACGCGGCCTTGCCGATCAGGGTTTTCTCGTGCTGCGCTACGACAAGCGCGGGGTTGGCCAGAGTGGCGGACGAAGTGAACGCGCGACGCTGCAGGACTACGCCGACGATCTCATCACCGTCGTGAGGTGGCTCGAAAAACGCAAGGATGTCGATCCGAAACGAATCACAGTCGCGGGACATAGCGAGGGGGGCGCAGTCGCAATGCTCGCCGCCGGGCGCGAGGACAAGATCTCGTCGCTCGTGCTCATCGCGGCGCCCGGTATGCGCGGATCGGATCTGATCCTCGAACAGCAGAAACATGCGCTCGAGGTGATGGGCGCGTCTGAAGCGGAACGCAAGACAAAAATCGATCTGCAAATGCGGATTCAAGAGGCTGTCGTCACGGAAAAAGGCTGGGAGTCGATTCCTCCCGACCTGCGAGCGCAGGCCGAGAACGCGTGGTTCAAGAGCCTCCTGCTTTTTGATCCGGCGAAAGAAATGCAGAAGATCGAGCAGCCGCTCCTCGTCATTCAGGGCGACCTGGATCAGCAGGTTTCGGCTCACCACGCCGATCAGCTCGGGGCGCTGGCGCGCACGCGCAAGAAGTCGCCGCCGGTAGAAGTCGTTCACCTGCCGGGAATCAACCATCTTCTGACTCCGGCGAAAACCGGCGAGGTATCGGAATACGCGATGCTTGCCGACAAGAACATCACGCCAGAGGTCGCCAAGACCATCGCGACATGGTTGAAGAAGTGAATTCGATTACACTGACTCCGGACAACGGACAATTCACATGAGAGTTGGAATCCCGAAAGAAACGTTACCAGGTGAGACCCGCGTCGCAGTCATTCCGGCCGCTATTCCGCCGCTCGTGAAATCGGGACTCGAGGTGGCTGTGGAAACCGGCGCAGGAACGGCCGCGGGCTTTCCAGACGAAACGTACCGCTCGCAAGGTGCCACCGTCGTGTCGAGGCCAGATCTGTTTCGATCCTCGGACATCGTTCTGCAGGTTCGCGCCACCCCTGCCGATCCGTCGATGCTTCGGAATGGTCAGACGGTCATCGGCTTCGTCGATCCGCTCGGGAATCCACAGGCGGTTCGACAACTCGCGCCGACCGGCATCAACCTGTTCTCGATGGAGCTGATGCCCCGGATTACCCGTGCGCAGAGCATGGACGCGTTGTCGTCGATGGCCACAATCGCCGGTTACAAGGGCGTCCTTCTCGCCGCAACGACCCTGCCGCGCATGTTCCCCATGCTGATGACGGCAGCCGGCACGATCTCTCCGGCACGTGTATTCATCATGGGTGCAGGCGTCGCCGGACTGCAGGCGATCTCGACCGCTCGCCGTCTCGGGGCCAAGGTCGAGGCGTACGATGTGCGGCCAGCAGTGAAGGAACAGGTCCAGAGCCTCGGCGCGCGCTTTGTCGAACTTCCACTCGAAGCGGCCGACGCCGAGGACAAAGGTGGATACGCAAAAGCCCAGGATGAGTCGTTCTACAGGCGTCAACGCGAAATGATGATGAAGGTCGTGGCGGCAAGCGACGTTGTCATCACGACGGCGCTGATTCCCGGCAAGCCGGCACCGATTCTCGTGACGACGGAGATGGTCGAGGCAATGGCGCCAGGGTCGGTGATCGTCGATCTTGCGGCGGAGCGCGGCGGCAATTGCGACCTCACGAAGGCTGATGAGATTGTCGTGCACCACGGCGTCACGATCCTGGGACCATCAAACCCTCCAGCGCTCGTGCCGTATCACGCCAGTCAGATGTACTCGAAGAACATCACAACGTTTCTCGCTCACCTGCTTGGCAAGAACGGCGCGGCTCAAGCGTCGCTCGCGATCAATACCGACGACGAGATTACGAAGGAAACACTGCTCACACGGGGCGGAGCAGTCGTTCATGAGCGTGTGGGGGCAGCCTGACCACAATGTGGATACTCAAGAACGCCGAAGAGGCGCCAGAGCCAATCACCTTTCGCATTCTTCCAGGCAACATCAAGACAATCGGTCGCTCACCCGGTGCGCAGTTCATCGTCGATGCCGCGCTTGTTTCACGCCTGCACTGTAGATTGAGCGCCGGAGCCACCGAATTGCAGGTCGACGATCTCGACAGCACGAACGGCACGTTCGTGAACGGCCAACGCGTGAAGCGCTCCAGTCTGAAGGAAGGGGACCGGCTGGGTGTCGGACGGGTAGAGCTGGTAATCAGTCGAGAGTAGAGCCACAGATACACACCGACAACCACGGAAGTGAGGCGCGGGCGTCACCCAACAAGAAACGGATTCGTTCGCTTCTCCACTCCGATCGTCGTCGGCTCACCGTGACCAGGATAGACGACTGTATCGTCTGAAAACCCAAACAAAACATTTCTGATCGAATTCAGCAGGGTCGCGAGATCACCTCCCGGCAGATCGACGCGACCGATTGAGCCTGCAAACAGCGTGTCACCGACGAAGAGTGTGCGTTCGCTTTCGCTTTCGTGCCCAATCGCCAGGCACACGCCGCCAGGGCAATGGCCGGGGGTGTGATGTACCCACGCCCCATACTTGCCAAATGTCCAGGGACCGGGACCGTCGTAGAAGAAGTCGACATCCGGCTGCGGCTCGGCGTGCACGCCGAGCATTTGCCCCTGTGCGGTGACCGCCTTGTAGAGAAACAAATCGGCTTGGTGCAGACCAACCGGTACGCCAAGCGCTTTCTTTGCTGCGCCGACACCCGTGATGTGATCGATGTGCGCGTGCGTGAGAAGGATGTATTTCACGATGAGCCTGTGGCGATCTACTGCGGCAAGCAGTTCGGCGACCTCGTCGCCAGGATCAATGACGACCGCTTCCCGTGTTTCCTCACAACCGACGACAAAGCCGTTTTTGAAGAAGGGTGGGGCGGCGCGCACTTCGAGAATCATTGATGAATTCGCGAATTGGTCAATTGGTGAATGGGTGACCTGGTGAATTGAGCCATTTCCCTGCTCATTTTCGCATTCTCAGTCAAATGGGGAACACTCCTTACAAAGAAGCCAGACGGGTGCACGACAGTTTTCTCGCCGGGATCGAGAAGCAATGCCTGATCTGGATGGCGATGCGACTACCGGCCGCCGTCAACTCGGATCACCTGACGGTTCTGGCCGGCGTGGCCATGTTCGGCGCCGGGTTGTGCTACTGGAATGGGACGCCAGCGGCGCTCCTTCTGTCGATTGCGCTGCTCGCGGTGAACTGGTTCGGCGACAGCCTGGACGGCACGCTCGCACGCGTGCGCCATCACGAACGTCCGCGCTATGGCTTCTACGTCGATCACGTGCTGGACGCGCTGTGCATCCTGTTCATCTTCGCGGGGCTGATTCTCGGTGGTCACATCAGCCTTGCCGTCGGCGCCGGCTTCCTGGTCGCGTACTACCTGTTGACCATCGAAATCGCGCTTGCCACCCACGCGGTCGGCGTTTTCCGGATTTCGTTCTGGAAGTTTGGTCCAACCGAACTGCGAATCCTTCTCGCGCTCGGATCGCTTCGGCTGATGCACTCCGATTTCGTTCGAATAGCGGGGGCGGATTATCGACTGTTCGACGTCGGGGGGGTGATTGGTATCGTCGGGCTGCTGGTCACCTTCATCGTCGCGGCCGTGCGGAATGCGCATACGCTCTACCGTGCGGAACCGCTGCCCGAACGGCCGACGAACAAATCGATGCCGATCCACAACCTCTGGGCGCAGCTCTCAAAGTAACTGCGCTATGATCGCGGCATGATCCTCGCCGCTGTCGACGACCTGCTTTTCCGCTCGAAGATTCGCACGACCGCCAAGCAGGCCGGAGTTGAGTTGTTGTTCGCGCGGACTCCCGCGGAGATCCTCGAGCAGAGCCGCACACTTCGGCCGTCACTGGTCATCTTTGATCTCAACAGCGCGAAGGCCGATCCGATTCAGACCATTGCGACGCTGAAGCAGGATCCCGCGCTGGCAGCCATTCGCACACTCGGCTTTGTGTCGCACGTGCACACGGATCTGATTGACCAGGCGCGGCAAGCGGGAATCGACGAGGTGATGGCCCGGTCCGCGTTTGCGACACGGCTCGCTGAAATCCTCGTCGCTGCGAGTCCATCCCGCACCTGATTACCATCGACGCGGTTCACGCGGCGGCGCGGAGGCTCGAGGGGCGCGTTCTTCGAACGCCTCTGAGGCGATCCGACTGGTTGTCTCATCTGAGCGGCGGCGATGTCTTCCTCAAGCTCGAAACACTTCAACCAACGTATTCCTTCAAAATCCGCGGCGCGCTAAATGCGGTCCTTGCCATGGTCGAGCAGGATGGACATCAGAGGCCTCATCTGGTGACCGCTTCTGCGGGAAACCACGGACAGGCGCTCGCGTATGCGGCGCGAATGGCGGGTCTGCAGCTTACCGTTTACGTCCCGGAAACAGCGCCACGCGCAAAGCAGGACACGATTGGTCGGATGGGCGCCGAACTCATCGGCTGCGCGGACTACGACGAGGCAGAGTTGCGTGCGAAGGAGCACGCCGCGACCGGGTCGGCCGCATTCATCTCTCCGTATTCACATCCCGATGTCATTGCCGGGGCGGCAACGATCGGGCTGGAAATCGCGGAACAGGAACCGGCGGTCGATACCATCGTCGTCCCGGTTGGAGGTGGCGGACTCTTGAGCGGGATCGCTGTGGCTCTGAAAGAGTCGACGCATCGCGCGGAAATTATCGGCGTCGAGGTTGAGGCGTCATGTCCGTTCAAACAGGGCCTTGCTGCCGGCCGCATCGTCCACATCGACGTCGGTCAAACTCTTGCTGATGGATTGAGCGGCAACCTCGATCCCGACACCATCACCTTCGACATCGTCCGCACCCTGGTCGATCGGATGATTCTCGTGACGGAGGACCAGCTGCGCGAAGCCATCCGAGGAGTCCTGCGCGAAGAACGACTCGTCGCCGAAGCGGCAGGGGCCGCGGCAGTCGGTGCGTTCATGGGGAAAGGACTGGAGATGAAAGGGCGGCGAGTTGCTGTCGTCCTTTCGGGCGCAAACATCGACCCGGAATCTCTCGCCGCGCTTATCTAAAAATCCACCACGCGAGCCCCGCGACGGCAACGATCGCCGCAACAGCCACCCACCACTTCGCCGACCCACCAGGATCATCGTCGATCGGCAGCAATTCGGATGGGCCCGTCATCCCGGCTCGGACGTCCAGAATGGCACCGATACCACGCAGCTCGGCGGAAAATGAGGCCGCGCTCTGCGGACGATTGGCGATCTCTTTCGACATTGCTTGCGTGATGAGCGCATCCAGATCTGCGAGAGACGTCGATAGCTCGTGTGTTGGCGGGATCCTGGCGGCGGCAACGTTCACGGCCGTGTCCGATGCTGTCGCAGCGGTAAACGGATTGCGGCCGGACAACATCTCGTAGGCGATTACCCCGAGCGAAAAAATATCGGTCCGCGCATCGACCGCCCCTCCGATCACCTGTTCGGGCGACATGTAGCTGACGATAGACACTGACTCCGGACCGAGAGATCGCGGCGCGCGCGCCGCCTCAGCGCGCGTCCGCGCGCCGGCCGTCCATCGCGACATGCCGAATTCGAGGAGCTTGGCGCTGCCTTTGTGGGTGACGATGATCGTGTCGGGGCGGAGGTCGCCGTGCAGAAGCCCGTAGCCATGTCCCTCGGCCAGCGCATCGGCAATCTGAACGGCGAGTTCGACCACGCGTCTCGGGTTGACCGATCGGCCTTCGCATTCCTGACGCAGCGTCATCCCGGATGCGAACTCGTAGGCCAGGTAGCAATCCCCCTCGTACTCTCCGACATCGAAGAGCGTCGCGATATTGGGATGCGACAGCGCCATCGCGGCGCGGGCTTGCTCGAAAAAAGCCTCGCGCGCCGGCGCATCGGCAAACATCTCGGCAGAGATGAACTTCAGCGCGACGGTTCGTCCGACCTTGGTATCGCGCGCGCGAAACAACTCTCCGGTCGCGCTTTCGCCCAGCCGCTCGAGAACGTTGTAGTGCGCAATAGCGGTCACGTTTTATTCAGCGTTTAGGCGGACGCGACGGTCGCAGCTCGACGCGGCTTGGCAGACTTCGCGCAGGATGGCGGATGAGATCAATCACGACCTCGGCAACGTCTTCCGGCGCGAGTTTCCAGTCATCGGCGGGACCGCTCGGCGACTGTCCTCGACCGAAGCCGGTCGACACCGAACCGGGCATGACATAACTGACGCGGATATTATCGTGACGGACCTCCTGCATCAGCGCTTCACTGAACGCATTCACGGCAGCCTTTGACGCACAGTAGGCCGCCCCCGATGCGAATGGATTCTTTCCGGCAAGACTACTGATGTTGATGATCCAGCCTCCGCCGCGGGCCTTCAGGTGCGGAATGGCGGCATGGCAGCAAAAGAACATTCCACTCAGATTCGTTTCGATGACGTCGTGCCATGCGGCAATGTCGGTGTCGGCAACGCTACGGAATATACCGACACCGGCATTATTGACCAGGATGTCGAGCCCGCCGAATTGTTGAACGGCACCGTCGATGGCATGAGCCGCGTCGTCGGCGTCGCGCACATCCGCCACCGACGCATGAACGCGATCGGCGCGCGTCGCGGCGCCGCTCGCGAGTTGCGTTCGCGCTTCGTCAAGTTTTGCGGGTGTCCGGGCTGTAATCGACACGCGCGCGCCTGCGTCGAGCAACGCCGCGGCTATTGCCAGACCAATCCCGCGCGAACCTCCTGTCACCAGGGCAATTCGTGACGCCAGATCAGGTGTTTGGGAATCGGTAGGCATGACTTTAATCACTATCCAGGGGCCTTCGCCCCCGCGGCCCTACACGCCTTCGCTCGCTGGGACCCCAACGCCCCGCGCCCGTGGCGCGCCTACAGTTTTGAAGCAGTTCTAGGATAATCGAATCGGTCACATGCGAGCTGAGATGCCGTTCATTGCAATCATTGGCGCCGGAAGCCTGGGCGGCACGCTTGCGCACACCCTTGCGCTTGGCGATCACATCGGCGAGATCAGGCTGATCGATTCAGAAGATCGAGTCGCGCAGGGCAAGGCACTGGACATTCGCCAGTCTTCGCCAATCGATGGATTCGCCACAGTCGTGGGATCAACGGGATCCATCGCGGCGGTCGCCGGAGCCGCGGTCATCGTGCTCGCCGATCCTGCCTCGGGCAGTGGCGAGTATGTCGGAGAGGAAGGACTCGCCCTTTTGCGTCGCATCAATGCGCTCGAGTCCCGTGCGCCAATCGTGTGCGCCGGAGCCTCGCAACGCGAGCTGATGGCTCGCGCAATCGGCGAACTTCATATTTCGACCGCGCGAATCCTGGGATCCGCGCCACTGGCGCTCGAATCGGCGCTTCGTGCCCTCGTCGGGTTGTCTCTCGACTCTTCGGGTGTGCCGATCGCGCTGAGCGTCTTTGGTGTTCCTCCGCGCAACGCGGTTGTCGCGTGGGAAGAAGCTTCCGTGTCCGGCCAGCCGCTCGCGGCTCACGTTCCTGCTCACGTCATCGCCGGGCTGAATTCGCGTATCCCCGGACTCTGGCCCCCGGGCGTCTACTCCCTCGCGTCGGCAGCGACGCGGGTGGTCGAAGCCATCGTCACCGAGTCGCGTCGACGACACTCATGCTTCATCGGTGTTGGCCAGGGACGAGTCGCGTCGATGCCCGTCGAACTCGGACCGGACGGTGTGCGTCGCGTCATCGAACCAGTGCTCACGCGACAAGAGCGAACGAGATTGGAAAATGGATTGGGCTGATCGACGCCGCGGTCTAAAGACCGCTCCCTACAGCGATGTTGATGCGTAGATGTTCGATCCGTATATGCAGGGGCGGGGTCTTTGGACCCCGCCCTCAATGCGTCGACTCGCGTGGGTGCAACGTGAGTCCGCCGGCAAACTCTCCGAGATGCTGCCGCAGAATCAGACGGCCACGATGCAGACGCGACTTCAGCGTCTGAGGTTTCACGCCGAGAATCGCGCTCGCCTCTTCCGTCGAGAGTCCCTGGATATCGCGCAGTATGACCGGAATGCGATACACCTGCGGCAAATGGGTGAGCGCCTTGATCAGACGCTCGCGCAACTGCGCGCGCATCACCTGATCGTCTGCCAGCGACGACCAGTCTGCGGGCGTGTTGGCGGACGTTTCGGGGGCGTCATCCTGTCGCGGAACTTCGTGCGGCCGGCTGAAGCGGCCGTTGCGCAGGCGCGACATCGCCGTGTTGAACGTAATTCGGTAGATCCAGGAAGACAGCGCCGCGTCGCCGCGGAACGCATCAATCTTCCGGTGCACTTTCATTAAAACGTCCTGGGTTACCTCTTCGGCATCTTCCCAGTTCTTGAGATAGCGAAACGCAAGCTGGTGGATTCGCGGTCCGTAGGTCGAGGCAAGATCGCTGACGGCCGTGCTGTCCCCCGCCTGCATCCGGCCGATCAGTTCCTGCTCTGCCGGCTGACGCATCTGGGGCCTCCGTAACCAGCAAAACACCCAATGGACGTCAGTTATTCCGTTTCTGAAATCGATTCGATAAGCTCTTACTATACAGTTAGTTACAGACTAGCTCTCGCGCTGCCTTGGACGGCGGGAGTCGTGATCTGTCGCTCGAACACCGCCGCAAACGCATCAGTGACGGCGGGGAGGATGGTTGCGATGTCGAGATCTCGACCCATCAGCTCGGCGATGGAGGTCACGCCCTTATCCGGAATGCCACAGGGAACGATCAGGTTGAAATGCTCGAGCCTGGTCGTGACGTTGAGCGCGAAGCCGTGGCTTGTGACCCAGCGCGCGATACGCACACCGATTGCCGCGAGCTTTCGCTCGTCGACCCAGATTCCGGTCAGCCCTGCCGTCCGCGTCGCGGCGATATCGAATCGGGCGACGGCTCGTATCAGTACTTCTTCCAAGTCGCGCACGTAGCGATGGACGTCGCAACGATCCGGCCGGAGATCGATGATTGGATACCCGACGAGCTGCCCCGGCCCATGGTAGGTCACGTCTCCCCCTCGTCCTGACTCGAATACTTGTACGCCTTGATCCTCGAGTGCCTGAGGTGTTGCGACGATGTGGGAACGGTCGTCGCGCGTTTTCACGCCGAGGGTGATGACCGGCGGATGTTCGAGCAGGAGAAGTTGATCGGGGATGGCGTTGTTTTTTCGCTGTTCAACCAGACGCTTCTGCAGATCGAGGGCGTCGGCGTAAGGAACCGTTCCGAGCCAATGGACTTCAAGAGGAGGTCGCAAACCTCACCCGTACAGACGCAGCAGGCCGTCGAGAATCACAACCAGCTTTCATCGAAGTTCTCGAGATGTTCCTTCACGAACGCCAGGAATCGCCCGGCGTCGGCGCCGTCAACGAGGCGATGATCGTGCCCGAGCGTGATGTGGCACATCGGACGGATCGCGATCGCATCGTCGATGACCACCGCTCGCTTTTCGATCGTGCCAACACCGAGGATGGCGACCTGCGGCTGGTTGATCAGTGGAAGGCCATAGAGTGCGCCAAAGATTCCCGGGTTGGTGATGGTGAACGTTCCCGCCTGCACTTCTTCCGGATTCAGCTTCTTGCTACGCGCGCGGTTGGCGACATCGTTAATCGCGCGCGTCAACCCGAGCAGGTTTTTCTCGTCGGCGTTCCTGATTACCGGCACGATCAGGCCATTCTCGAGCGCGACAGCAATGCCAAGGTTGATGTCTTTCTTGTAGACGATGTTGTCGCCGTCGAGCGAGGCATTCACCAGCGGGAACTGCCGCAGCGCATCGATGGCGACTTTCGCGATAAACGCGGTGAACGTCAGCTTTGCGCCGGCCGCCTCATAATCAGCCTTCTTCCTGTCGCGCAGCATCGAGACGCGCGCGAAGTTCACTTCGTACACCGAATAAACGTGCGGGGACGTGTGGGCGCTGAGCACCATGTGCTCGGCGATCTTCTTGCGCATCACGCTCATCGGGACGACCCGAACGTTCTCGCCTGGCTTGAATGTCGGGCCAGCCGGCGCGGTCGGGGCGGGCGCACTCTCGGCCGGACGCTCCGTCTTCTTCTCCGGTTGATCCGGCTTCTTCCCGCCTAACTGGATGTAGCCGAGGATGTCCTGCTTGGTCACGCGTCCGCTCAGTCCGGTGCCTTGCACCTGACTGAGGTCGACGTTGTGTTCCTGTGCGATCTTGCGCACGAGCGGGGAACTCTTCTGGCGACGCGCATCTTCGCTCGCTGGAGACTCGCTCTCTTTCTCAGGCTCCTCATCGACTTCCCACTCGCTGCGCGACACAGCCTTCTCCGGCTGTCCAACAGCTGCCTCAGGAAGCCCGCCTGCCGGCGGGGTGTCGGAGTGGGGTTTCAGTTCCCCCGCCACACCTATCGTGGCCACGACACTGTTGACCGGAACGGTCTCCCCTTCTTTGACCTTGATTTCAGTCAGGATGCCGGCGGCCGGCGACGGAATCTCGGCGTCGACCTTGTCGGTGGAGATCTCGAAGAGCGGCTCGTCGCGATCGATCGTGTCGCCGACTTTCTTGATCCATCGCACGATGGTGCCTTCGGCAATCGATTCGCCCATCTGGGGCATCACAACGTTGGTCATGTAATTACTCCGAGCGGCTTCGCCCCTCGGACTCCCCTGCACGCTCTCTCGCGAGCCGCTTCGTCGGCTCGCGCCGTTCGCGTGGCTCGCTTCGCTGCGCTCGCTCGCGTCGTCCTTCGCACCACTTGCCTCGCGTAGCATAGCGCCGATCGCTTCCAGTTTCCGGCTTGCAGCTCTTGTCCAACCTGCGGGTCTCTAACCCTGCACGCCGAGAGCTGGAAGCTGGCAACTGATTTACGCATGTATTGGCGCACCGTGCGCCGCATGGGCCGCCTCCCCCACCGCCTCCGACATCGTCGGATGCGCGTGGATCGTGCGGATCAGCTCCTCGACTGTGCACTCGAGTCGCAACGCAAGCGTCGCTTCGGCGACGAGCTCGGTCGAGCGTGGACCGATCATATGAACGCCAAGAATCTCGTCGTACTTCTTGTCGAACACAATCTTGACGAATCCTTCGACCTCACCCGAAATGCGCGCACGGCCGAGAATGCCGAACTTGAAGGACCCGGTTTTGACGTCGTAGCCACGCGCCTGCGCTTCCTTCTCAGTGAGACCCACGCTTCCGATTTCCGGATCGGAATAGGTGCACGCCGGCACCTGATCGTAGTTAATCGATCCTTGCGCCTGCCCCGCGATCCGCTCGGCAACGGCGATGCCTTCTGCCGACGAGAGATGCGCGAGTTGAGGATGTCCGGGTTTGTCGAACGTGATGACGTCGCCAATGGCAGAAATGCCGGACACGCTGGTGCGAAAGTCCGGGGCGACATGAACGTAGCCACGCTCCAGCCGAAGTCCGGCTTCCTCAGCACCCAGCCCCGAGGTCACAGGACCCCGTCCCGTCGCCACGAGCAGGTAGTCGACACTCAATCTGAGACTCATGCCATCGGGCGTTTGCGCCTCGAGCTCGACGCCGGCCGAACTCGTCTTTGCGGTTGTGACGCGCGTGCCGGTCAGCACCTTGATTCCCTGTTTCTTGAACGATCGTTCCAACTCGGTCGAGATCGCTTCGTCCTCGAGAGGAACGATGCGAGGGAGCAACTCAATTAGCGTCACCTCGCTTCCGAATCGGCGAAAAATCGAAGCAAACTCGACGCCGACGGCGCCGGTCCCCAGGATGGCAATCGACTTCGGAATCTCCTTCAGTCCAATCGCTTCGTCACTCGTGATGACTCGCTTTCGATCGATTTCGATTCCCGGAACGCTGCGCGGCTGCGATCCCGTGGCGACGATGATCTCCTTGCGCGCCGTGAGCGTCTGCTTCTGGCCCTCGGTGATTTCAACCGTGCCTTTGCCGGCAAGCCGTCCGCTGCCCTTGATCCAATCAATCTTGTTCTTCTTGAAGAGGAATGCGACCCCATCAGTCAGACCTTTGACGACGCGATCCTTTCGCGCATGGACCTGAATCATATCGAGACGGATCGTGGCGTTGCCAAGTGTGAGACCCCATTCGTTCCAGTCCTGAGCAATCTTCAACGAGTGCGCGTGCTCGAGCAGAGCCTTGGTGGGAATGCAGCCCCAGTTCAGGCACGTGCCGCCGAGAACCGGCGCACGTTCGACCACCGCCGTTCGCAACCCAAGCTGCGCCGCGCGAATGGCGGCTACATACCCGCCCGTACCCGAACCAATGACGAGGACGTCGTATTCGTTGGCCATTTACCTGTCTTTCTTCCTGATGGTCGAGAGGGGGACAAAGGAGACGGACGCCGATGCGGCTGGCGGCGCTGCGGGTTCCGGCGCGGAGGCCTCCGGATCCAGGCGCGAGAGCTGCGAGCGGAGGCGCGTGTATTCGTACCTGAGGTCCCAGTAGGACTGAGTGAGCGCATCAAGACGCCGCGATGCACGGCGCGCCAGGGCAAGCGCCACGAGCCCAACAAGCAGGCCAGAGCCTGCAACAACCCACGAGAGCACAACGACTTAACTTACAAAGAAAACGCCAACGCGACAAGCGTCACTCCTGCAATCCTCAGCGGGAACAGACTGGAATTCGCGCTACAATCGGTCATCCTCGCGCCATGGCCGCTTCAAAAACGATTCTGATCTGCGACGACGATCAGGGAATGCGCGACACGCTCGGCGCGATTCTCAAGCGCGACTATCGCGTGCTGACGGTGTCGAGCGGGGAAGCCGCGCTGACGCTGCTGAAGCAGGAGGACATCGATCTGATTCTGCTCGACGTCCGGCTTCCCGGCATCAGCGGCTTCGATGTCCTTCGCATTGTCAAAGAGAACTACAGCCTGGTCGAATGCATCATGATCTCGGCGATCAACGAGGTCGAGACCGCGGTCCAGGCGATGAAGCACGGCGCCTACCACTACATCACGAAGAACTTCGACTACGACGAGCTGCGTTCGCTTGTTCGCAACGCCTGCGAGCGACAGGATCTGAACCGTCAGGTGATCACGCTGAGTGCGCAGATTGCCGAGCAGAGTGAACGCGAATTCCTGATCGGTCCCAGCCGTCAGATCCGCGACATCGTCGATCTGGTGCAAAAAGTCGCGAAGCTCTCCGCGACCGTCCTGATCCTCGGCGAGAGCGGCACGGGTAAAGAACTGCTCGCGCGCCTGCTCCACAGGGAATCGGGCCGTGGCGAGGCGCCGTTCATCGCCGTCAACCTGTCGGCGATCCCGCACGAACTGGTCGAGAGCACTCTCTTCGGCCACGAGCGAGGCGCGTTTACCGGCGCGCACAAGCAGCAGCTCGGGAAATTTGAACTGGCGACAGGCGGCACGTTGTTCCTGGACGAGATTGGCGACCTGCGCTTCGATCTGCAGGCAAAGCTATTGCGCGCGATCCAGGAGGGAGAGATCGAGCGAGTCGGCGGGAGTAAGCCGATCAAAACCAACTTCCGACTCGTGGTGGCGACCAATGTCGACCTCGAGAAGGCGGTGAAGGACGGGCGCTTCCGCGAGGACCTGTATTACCGCATCAACGTCATCCCGATCCGCATGCCGCCGCTTCGGGATCGCATCGAGGATCTGCCGGAGCTCGCGCGGCTGTTTCTCGATCGCTACAAGACGAAGTTCAGGAAGCCGGTGCGCGGTATCTCAGGATCGGCGCTGAAGATCCTCGCCTCGTACTGGTGGCCGGGCAACGTCCGCGAACTGGAGAACCTGATCGAACGGCTCGTCGCGATCAGCGACAAGGAATGGATCACGGACGAGGATCTGCCGCTCGAGTATCACTTCGCAAAACTCGACTCGGGTCCGACAACCGGCGATGCGCTCTTCCAGGAGGCGTGCGACACGTTCGAGCGCAACTTCATCCTCCGCGCGTTGGAGAAGTCAGACTGGAACGTCACCGCCACCGCGCGCTACCTCGGCATTCCCCTCAGCACGCTCAAACACAAGATGTCCAGGCTCGACCTACGCGAGATCGCGAGGAAACTCCGCGGCGCCTAACCGTCTGGCGTTGTGCCGCTTCGGCCACATTCCCGGGTGGTCATCAACCGTTCGCCAGCGGACGCGTTGAGGAGGAACTGGACTCAAATAGTACGCGCCCGGTTAGTTGATTCAGTCTCCGCCTGAGTTAAGAGCGCAACAAAATCGGCCAATAGGTTAGCCTGATCGGCCAATCCATTGGCCGATCCATGTGCGTCCATCGTGGCTCGTGGGCCGCTTCCGCGCACATGGGAAGGTACCAAAGAGTCATCCAAACAGATCCGTATTTTCAGGGCTGGGGTTGGTCTTGTGACGATTGAACGTACTCTTTGGACAGGGAGGCTCTTGCCGGAATACCCGTTGCAATTTCAGATCCCCGATGGCCGGCGCCGGGTCGTGCCCTCCCATTACTCAAATCCGTTTGTCAGACAGTCGCGAGCAAGGAGCCCGCATGCGAGCCTCAATGTTCAACGTTCGTGTTCCGCTCGACGAGATCGGGCACGACGGCGACGTGTTCCTGATGAACACCTTCACCGATGCGCAGTTGATCGTGTCACGCGATGTCGCCGACCTGCTCGATCGACTGGGGCACGACGATCTGCCAGAGACAGGAGAGACTCGCGCCGCCCTCGCGACATTGACCGAACACGGCTTCGTCGTCAGCGATCGAGAGGGAGAACGACAAAAGCTCGAACAGTATTTTCGGAACATTCGCGAAGGTCACGACCAGTTGCGGCTGACGGTGCTGACCACCTTGCAGTGCAATTTCGCCTGCGACTACTGCTTTCAGGGAGACCACGGCGACTACAACAAGTTCGCAGCCAAGATGACGCTCGAGACGGCCGCCGGGGTCGTCGAGTGGACGAAAGAGCGATTCGACACGCTGAAGCCTTCGACCTTCGTCCTCACGCTTTTCGGCGGCGAACCGCTGCTGAACCTTCCCGTCGCGTATTACCTCGCCGAGCGGCTGTGGAGCGCCGCGGTCGAGCGTGGCGTGCGCATGCACGTGAACGTCATCACCAACGGCCTCCTGCTGACCCCTGAGGTCGTCGATCGACTCGCGCCCTGCGGTCTGAACGCCGTCAAGGTGACGCTTGACGGCGACCACGACACACACAATCGCATGCGGCCACTGCGCGGCGGGCAAGGCACCTTCGACAAGATTATTGAAAACATCCGTCGCGTCGCCGGCAAATGCCGGATCTCGATCGGAGGGAACTTCGACGAGACGTCGGTCGACAGTTACCCGGCACTGCTGGATTTCCTTCGCCAACAGGAATTCTCGGACAAGCTCGCCCGGGTCGCGTTCAAGCCGGTCATCCGTGAACCGCGACCGCAGCAACCGAAGGGAATGATTCCCCTGACCGCCGTGAGCGCCGCCGGGAAGCCGTTGAACGGCACCTGCATGACATCGGCCGGCGGCGGCACGAGCATCTGCGACAACTGCAACTTCCTCGACGAGAAGATGGCCTTTCTGCGCGACGAAACGAAGAAACGCGGGTTCCCCACCGTCGACGGCGTGCACATGGGACCGTGTGAGATTCACCGGCAGCACGCGCACACGATTGGCCCGGATGGCGCGCTCTACGCGTGCCCGGGATTCACCGGCGACCCGAAGCTGTCGACCGGCCATATCGACGGCCGTCACGACGCGTGGCGGGCCGCCGCGGCGTCGCGCTTCGAGGTCCTTGCATCGTGGAGGGAATGCAACGACTGCGCATTTATTCCGGTTTGCGCCGGCGGCTGCTCGGTTGCCGCGCATACCGAACTCGGAAACATGAACCGGCCGAACTGCCACAAGTCGAGTTTCGAAGCCGGTGTGGTGTCACTCGCGCGCGATGCCGCTCGCCGCGAAGCTGCAGCTGTTAATTAGCGGTCACAGTGGAGGAGACGGACCATGAAGAACGAACGGAAAGAAACGGACAAGAAGAAGGGCACGCTGCGCCCCTGGCTCGTTGACGTCGCGGTCGAGCACCTGCGCTAACGGCTTCGTCGACCAACCCTTTCTCAGTTGAGGAGATTTCCAATGATGAAGATTCAAGTGATCAAGAAGGCCGACAAGAAGCCGAGCGACAACTCCGGGTGTGCATTCATCATCGAGCAGCTGCCTGAGCCACGGAAGTAGCCTCGGATTTGCCGATTCACAGAACAAGAAAAGGGGTAGAAAATGAAGATACACGTGATCAAGAAGGCCGAAAAGAAGCCGAGCGACAACTCCGGCTGCGCGTTCATCATTGAACAGCTCCCCGAGCCCCGCAAGTAGGTCCCGACCCGGACTGGTGTTCGGATTTTCCATCCAAGCGCCGATAAGTCGGTAATGCGGCTTCAAGGAACGGTGCCGTCCTGAAATTCTGGAACACGCCGTGGAGGCGGATAGCCACCGCGACGGCACCCGTTTGCCTGCTTCTCGCGATCGGAGCGACCGTCATCTACGGTCGCTACACGGCGAGAAACCCGGCCGCCGCTGAGAATCGCACACTCCGCATTGGCGCCCGCTCAACGGCGGAAGCGCGCAGCGTTCTTCGATCGTTCCTGTTCGCCGAAGGCTTACTAGCCCTCGATCGGCAGGGAAGGCCTTCCGCCCGTCTTGCAATCGATCCGGGAGAATGGGACGACGAGGGTTTGACGCTCCGCATCCGTTTGCGCCCCGACGTGCATTTTCACGACGGCACACCAGTCAGCGCCGCCGCGGTTGTGAAGATTCTCAAACAGAAGATCGCGAAGCCTCAATCAATGGGATTCGAAGCTGTCAGCGGCATCGAAGCGGCGCCCGACGGTTCACTGGTGTTTCATGTGAGCCGTCCCGATGGTTTTCTGACGAGCGCGCTTGCGACCACCCTGATTACCGACGATGAAAAGCCGGACGTCGGAACCGGTCCGTTTCGCCTCGTTCCTGAGAAGGAGAACCTCGAGGCTGTGCGTAACGCCGCCTACTACCGCGGCGCGCCGGAAATCGACCGAGTTGAAATCAGGCCCTATCCGACAGCGCGCTCAACCTGGGTCGGGCTGCTGAGAAACGAAGTTGATATGGCCCTCGAGGTCAACAAGGATTCGGTGGATTTGCTCGAAGGGGCGGCGAAATTCAGGCTCGTGTTCTCGATCCAGCCGTTTTACATTCCGTTCGTCTTCAATCTTCGCAACCCGATCCTGGCGCGGAAGGAAGTGCGACGAGCGATATCCGATGCGATCAATCGCGACGAAATCGTGTCGCAAGGTATGCGAAATCGCGGACAGGTCGCAGACGATCCGGTATGGCCGTTCCACTGGGCCTACAACGCTGCGGCGCGACCGCACATCGCAGACCCGGTCCGGGCGCGCGAACGGCTGGATGCCGCCGGACTGCCGGTGCGGCCGGCGGTTGCGGGACGAAGGGCCAGCCGTTTTCAGTTGAAGTGCCTGTTCTATAACGTCGACCCGCAGTTCGAGCGCATTGGATTGCTCCTGCAGCGTCAGCTTGCGGCGGTGGGGATCGACCTCGTCCTCCAAGGACTGAACGAAAGACAACTCGTCACCCGCCTGGGCACCGGCGACTTCGATTCCTACCTTTTTCAACTGACCAGCGGTCGCGACGTGAGTTGGGCGTATCGCTTCTGGCACTCACCGAAAGGGGCGCTTGGCCAGGTGATGCAAAACACCGGCTACGACGGCGCCGACGCCGTTCTCGACCGGCTGCGCCAGGCGCGCGGCGAACAGGATATCCGGGTTGCCATCGGCGACCTGCGGCAGCGTTTTTACGAAGACGTCCCGGCGGTGTTTCTGGCGTGGCCCCAAATCACGCGAGCAGTGGACAGCCGGTTCGATATCGGCAATCCCAGCGACCCGGACATCTTCGCCAATTTGTGGCGCTGGCACCTCGTGTCCGGCCAGACAGCCTCACGATGAAACGCATCACCGGTCGCTTCGTCTTGTTGATTGCGACCGCCGCGGTCCTGCCGCTTCTCCTCTACGGCTCGGTCTCGGTAAGCAAGTTGACCGATGGCACCGAACAATCGGTGACGCGCGGCAATCAGGCCGTCGCGCAGCAGATTGCCGCCCAGATCAAACTGTATTTCGACAACAGCCATCGGGTATTGGCGTCGATTGCCGGCGACTTGCGGGGAACACAGCTCGAGCAATGGCAACAAGAGGAGATCCTTCGCAACCACGTGTTGGATTTTCCGGAGTTTCGTGAGATCTCGATCTTCGATGCCGGCAACCGCCTCCGGGCCACCAGCCGCCTCGGGACCTCGACGCTGAAAATTCCGAGCGCGGTCGAAACCCAGAATGGCACCGCGCTGGACTATTACGTCGCGGCCCCTTACATGGATGCCGATGCTCTTCCGACCACGACCATGGCGGTTCCGCTTGTCGGCGCCAGCGACGAACCGGGCTGGATCATTGCCGAGATTTCGCTCGAAGAACTGTGGCGAACGGTCGATCGGATCAAAGTAGGAACGAAAGGGTATGCGCTGTTGCTGGACGAGGACGGCAATCTCGTTGCCCACGGTAATCCCGACGACAAAACGTTGATTGCGCTCCGTGCGGCGGCAGCGCCCGAGGAGAAGACGCTGGCGGACAACGCGCGCCAGCCGGCCGCGCCCCCGCATGCGGCAAAGTTCAACAATCCGCGTACCGGAGAGGAACTCCTGGTCGTCGTTGCCGCCATCGACAATCCCCAGTGGACGGTGCTCGTCGAGCAGCCGACCGACGACGCCTTTGCGCTGTCCCGGGACATCAAGGTCCAGCTGTTTGCCGCGATTGGCCTCGCGTTGCTTGGCACGGTGATTCTCGGCTGGGTGTGGGGCCGGTCGTTCATCCAACGCATCTTCGCGTTGACCCGCGTCACACGCGCGATCGCCGACGGCCGCATGGACGAGCGCGTCGCGCTCTCGGGGCAGGACGAGATCCGCCAGCTCGGGGACGCGTTCAACTCGATGGCCGATCGCCTGGTCGAACTGCAGGAAGAGATTCGAAAGCAGGAACGGCAGGCGATGTTTGGACGCATCGCCGCCGGGCTCGTGCACGACCTGTCGCATCCGATTCAGAACATCGGCAACAGCTGCAAGCTGATTCAGAAGATGTTCGAAGACGCGGAATACCGCGAGACATTCAAGCGCACGGTTGAACGGGAGCTCGTCATCATCAAGCGCGTGCTCGACGACCTGCGCAATATCGCTCGCCCGATTCCGCTCGAGAGATTTCCGGTCGATTTGAATCGCACGGTGGCCGATGCCGCCGAGGCGATGGAACAGCACGTAGAAACCGCCGGCCTCACGCTGCGTACGGAATTGTCCCCCGAGACTGTCTACATCGAGGGAGACGTCTTCGCGCTCGGGCGCGTCTATCGCAACCTGATCCTGAATGCCATTCAGGCGACGGCGCCGGGCGGGTTAATCGTGGTGGCCAGTGAGGCACATGGCAATCGCGTCCAGGTGCGCATCTACGACACAGGCTGCGGGATTCCTGCCGAGCGACTGGGTCAGATTTTCGAGGACTTCGTGACCACCAAGCGTCGCGGGCTCGGTCTCGGGCTCGCAATCTCGAAAAAGATCGTCGAGCAACTGGGCGGCACGATTTCGGTCGCGAGCGAGGTTGGGAAGGGCACGACGTTTGTGCTCGATTTCCCACGAACCTCAGCCCGGCCGATGCTCGTCGCGGGATGAAGCATGCGGCTTCCGACTTCAGGCGGAAGGCTCAACAGGTTCGGGAAGTTTGCCGGCAACGAGGGGGGACGACATGGATCGGAAACTGGTGAAGGCAATCGAAATCGAAGTGGATGGCATCGGCTACCCGCTTCGATTCTATGAACTGAAAACGGTCCGCGGCGCGCAGCGCTTCAGCTGCGAAGTCGTGCTCGATGCAGCGGATCGCATCATCCTCGACGACGACTCGATGCCCAGTCTCGAATCGAAGGTGGAGCGGCTCGCCCCGGCCACCGTCTATAGCCGTGTGCTCGCGGCGCGCCGATCGGAAGCCGCGTAGGCGGCGACAAAACAATCGGCCCGCTGGCGCACCGCCGAATGAGGCAGCGCCAGGGGCCGAAGACCGGTGCGTCCGCCCGCGGCGGAGGCCCACAATCCCGCTGTTTGCGTTTACTTTCGAGGAAGAACAGCGTCCTTCAGCTGTTTGGCGATCCGCGCCTTGACCACCGTCTTCGCGGGAATCTTGATGGCCTCGCCCGTAGCCGGATTGCGGCCCATGCGCGCTTTGCGCTTCTGAACCACCAGCTTCACCATCCCGGGGAGCACGAACTCGCCTGAGCGTTTGAGCTCTTTTTCCGCGAGCGTGGTCAGTTCGTCGAAGAACTCCCGCGCCTGCGTGCGCTTCACCTCGAAGCGATCGGCGAAGTGCGAAAAGAGTTCAGATTTGCCCATCCTGCGGGCCTCTGCCATCGGCTATTCCCCTTGCTTGTGCGCGCTCTCTAGGAACCGCTTCGCGGCCGCGCGCGCGGGCGGCGGCAGCGGAGATAGGAGTTCGCCTCTCGACTATCGGAATCATTCGCATGCAGCGACTCTCCGAATCATCGAAGGGCAATGAGGTCACATCCTAGCTCGCGTTGTTTTTCGGTGTCAATCACGCCGGGCCACCTAACTCATGAAAATTGGCCGGAATGCTACAATTTTGAGCCGTCATGCCGGCTCCGGTCCTCGAGACCTTCCCAAACCCCGCCCCCGGGCGCGATTACGAGATAAAAATCCATTGTCCCGAGTTCACCTCCGTCTGCCCCAAAACCGGTCTCCCGGATTTCGGCGAGATTGTCATCACCTATGTCCCCGACGAGCGGTGCCTGGAGCTGAAAGCGCTCAAGTATTACCTGATCGATTTCCGCAACAAGGGCATCTTCTACGAAGCGGTCACCAATCAGATACTTGACGACCTCGTGACCACCTGCTCGCCGCGACGGATGACGGTCGTCGGCGACTTTTCGGTGCGCGGTGGTATCAGCACAACCGTCACCGCGACATACGAGAAGCCTTGAAGCACGTCCCGATCGAAGACACGCTGGATCTTCACACCTTTCAACCACGCGACATCAAATCAGTCGTCGAGGAATACATTAACGCCGCGCACGAGGCGGGTCTTCGGGAGGTGCGATTGATTCATGGCCGCGGACGCGGCGTGCAGCGCGGAATTGTTCAAGCGGCGCTAGAAAAACATCCGTTGGTGGAGAGTTTCGACGACGCGCCGGATTCGCACCTGGGCGCCACCGTCGCGACCCTGCGCAAATGACCCTTTTCCCTTGTCCCTTTAAAAAAGCCCCGGGCACACCCGCCACCGCACCAACTGCTGATACTCACGATAGCCGGCGTCGCGCGCGAGCGTTTGCTCCTCGCAGACGGCGCGGGCAAGCAGCGCAATGTCGCCGACCAACAGGATCGCGAGGTTCCAGAGTGTCGGGTTGGCAAAGAGAAATGCGACGTGGGTAATGAGGTAGCCGAGATAGATCGGGTGACGCACCAGTCGGTAGACGCCTGACGAGACGATGCCGCGGTTGGCGGGCATCAACCCGAAACTGCGGCCCAGCGTAATCTTGCCGGCGATCACGACCGCCAGTCCGGCGACCGATGCGGCAACGGTGATCGATGCCGGAAGCATTGGGACCATCTGGACCGGTTTCACGAGCGGTGGTCCGAGCAGCGACAGGGTCGTTAACAGCCGCGCCCGCACACTGCGATCGACCGTCGCCGCCGCGCGGCGCAGCACCGTGAGCGCGACGACGAGCATCTCGCTGATGAGCAGGAGAAGATTCGTCAGTCGGCCGGTTTGCAGGAAGTCGGAACCGAACCGAACGGCCATGAACGAGAACAGCACGATGATGACCGCGCGCGACACGATGTCGCCGACGCGCTCAGCATCGAGCCGCCCAGGCGCCACGGTGTAGGGCGCCTGAAGAGTGATCGCAACTCGCTTCAATTGCCCGACCCCTGCGACTCGGCTTCTTCGATGAAATAGGCGCCGCACGCGGCGTCGAGCAGCTCGCGCGTAATCACCGGCTCACGATTCGTATACCGGCAGATGTCGACGACCTGCGAGATCAGATCGCGCGGATGGCACGCCCGCATTTGAATCTTGCGCGGCCGATAGTACTTGCGCTCGAGGTACTCGACCATCACCGGATCGAACGTGAGCCCCTTGCGCCTGCAGTTGAGTTCGAAGATACGGCAGAACTCGTCGACGGTCGGGTTCTTCGCGAGAATCTTGTATGGAATACGGCGAAGGAACGCTTCGTCGGCGAGCGACTGCGGTTTCAGGTTCGTCGCGAACACGATCAGAACGTTGAACGGCACTTCGAACTTGCGCCCGGTATGCAGCGTCAGGAAGTCGACGCGGCTTTCGAGCGGCACAATCCAGCGGTTCAACAGGTCGCGAGGCGGAATGCGCTGACGTCCGAAGTCGTCGACGACGAACACGCCGCCGTTCGCCTTCAGCTGAATCGGCGCTTCGTAGAATTTCGAGATCGGGTTGAACGTCAGGTCCAGCATCTCGAGCGTCAGTTCACCACCGACCACGACGACCGGACGGCGGATCGATTCCCAGCGGCGATCGTGCGGAGCATTGGTGATGACGCTGGTCGAGTTCGGCGTCTCACTCATGCGCAGGTGGCTGACCGGGTCATACATCGTGATCACCTGGCCATCGACGTCGATGGCGAAAGGCATATGCATTTCACCACCAAGTGCCTTGCCGATACCCTCGGCAAAGACGGTCTTGCCGTTGCCCGGTGCACCGTAGAGGAACAGCGCCTTGCCCGAGTTCACCGCCGGCCCGAGCAGATCGAGCATCTCATGGCCGACGACGAGATGTTCGAAGCCGGCCGCGAGCGTCGTGCGATCGAGATAGGGGCGAGCCTCCATCCCGGCGCGAACGTACGCGTTGTATTGCGCAAGCGGAACGGGCGCCGGACCGACGTAACGGCAGATGTCGAGGAACTGCCCGGCGCGATCGCGTCCGAGGTCGGTCAGAATGTAGCGGTAGCCTGCCGCTCCCGCGCCGCTCGTGCCGCGAACTTCCACGAGCTTTTCGACGCGCGCATGCTGAATCAACGCTTCGAGCACCGAATATGGCACGCGCAGCTTTTCGGACAGGCCGGTGCCGCTCGCCTCGCCAGCCACCAGCGTCTTGAGCAGCAGCTGCGCAAGCGTATCGGCGTGAAGCCCGGTCTCCTCAATCGAGGTCGGCGGCGCCGGCGGCATGACCTTTTCCGAGAGCCGCGACTCGGCAAGAGCTGGCATCATTTCAACGACTCCCCGGCTTGCGCCTGTGCAAGTTCAATCCGATGGCCCACCTGCGTCCCGGTCGCATCCAGCGCTCCGGCCCGCAGCTCGAGCACGCCTGCGGTTCCGCGACGAGGAAGGCGAATCCGCCACGGCTTCATCTCGACGACGCGGTCGATGATCACGCCTTGCTGGTCGAGGGCAATCACGTCGATCGGAAACCGCATCCAGCACGTGTGAACCCCGCGGCTCGGGACGATCCACAACCCTTCACCCGGGGCAAGCCCGTCGCGCGACAGCAACCCGACCGCGCGCGTCGCTCGCGTATCTGCCACGGCGATGCGATCGGCGACCACGACGCCGGTATCAAGGTTTCGTGCGACTAAAGACATTCGCGTTCCGGCACCCTCGGCACCATCGGCACCCTGGGCACCCTGGGCACCCTAGGCACCCTAGGCACCCCTGGCACCCCTGGCACCCCTGGCACCCCGATTTACTTCTTCATGTTCTCAATCATCGGGAACAGCACGGTCATGAACCTGATGGCTGCGGGCCCGATGGTGACGATCCACACCGCGGGGAAGATGCAGAAGACGAGCGGGAAAACCATCTTCACGCCGGTTTTCGCCGCCGCTTCCTCCGCCCGCTGGCGTCGCTTCGTGCGAAGTGTCTCCGAATACACCCGCAACGACTGCGCGACACTGGTGCCGAACTTGTCGGTCTGGATCAGCATCGTCACGAGTGAACTCAGGTCATCGACGCCGGTGCGGTCGGCGAGATTTCGAAGCGCCTCGGCGCGAGGTTTTCCAGCCCGCAGTTCGAGGTTGATCAGCTTCAATTCGTCGGACAAGTCGGGATAGGCAAACGCGAGTTCAGCTCCGACGCGGGTCATCGCCTGGTCGAGACCGAGCCCGGCTTCGACACTGACGACGAGCAGGTCGAGCGCATCTGCCAGCGAGAGGCGAATCTTATGCGCGCGGCGCTTGGCCAGACGGGCGAGCAACATGCCGGGCAGCACATATCCGGCACCGAGGCCGGCCAGCGCCATCGTCATGTTTGGCTTGGCCACAATCGACGTGGAAAAGAACATGAACAGGCCGAGAGCAAACAGCACCCGGATGCCAAAGAAGATCGTGATCGCCTCGTCGCGACGGTATCCTGCCTGCGTCAGCCTGAGACGCAGCGTTCCCATTTCTTTCGGCGAGCGCGGCACTTTTTCGCCGATGCGTTTGAACAGCGCGACCAGCGACTGGAGCCGCGGCTTGCGATCGGCTTCGCCGTCCGGTGAGAGCATCAACTCTTCGAGGCGGCGATCGATCGCGCCGGCTTTGCTCGGCATCATGATGAGCGCGAGCCCGGCGACGAGCAGTGATCCGAACACGAATGCGAGGATGGGCAGATACATCGGCACGACTACACCTCGATCTTGACGACCTGCTTAATCCACATGTACCCGATGAACTGCATCACCATCGCGGCAATCAGCATCATTTGCCCCATGCGTTCTCGGAAGAGCAGGTTCATGTGTTCGGGATTGATGAACGACAGCGCCACGCCGAGGAACGCGGGCAGCGCCAGCAGGACGTAACCGGTCAGGCGACCATGCGCCGTGTAAACACGGACCTGGCGAAGAATCTTGAATCGTTCGCGGACGACGTGCGCGAGGTTCTCGAGAATCTCCGACAGGTTACCGCCGGTTTCTCGCTGAATCAGAACGGCAGTAGCAAAGAACCGCACATCCAGGATTGGAATGCGAAGCGTCAGGTTCTCCAGTGCATCCTTCAGCGGCAACCCGAAGTTCTGCTCGTCGAAGGTCTTCCGGAACTCCGGGCCAACCGGCTCTTCCATCTCGTCGGCAACCATCTTCAGGCCGGTGGCAAACGCATGGCCGGCCTTCAGCGCGCGGGCAATCAGGTCGAGCGCCTCGGGGAACTCTTCTTCAAACTTTCTCAGGCGGCGCGTTCGCTTCATGCGAAGCAGCAGAAATGGCAAGGCGAATCCGAGCGCGAAGCCCAGCGGCATCGCCATCGGTGTCCGGGTAACCATGGTCGCAACCATCGCCATCACGACGCCGAGGCCCGCCGCCATCAGGAACACGCCGCTGAGGCTGACCCGCATGCCGGACTGCTCAATCCATCGTCCGATCGCGGATCCGCGGGTGGTGCCCGCCATCATGCGCTCGAATGCGGGAAGGGCGCCGGTATCGCTGGCCTTGAGCAGCGTCGCGCTTGGCGCCTCCGATTGCTCGACCGGAGCAAGCGAGTCGAGCCGCGCCATCAGCTTGCGCTGCGCGAGCATGCCCGGCAGCTTGGTTGAGCCGACATACAGGGCCATGACCAGCCCCATGCCGACGATGAACGCCAGAAGCAGGGCGAAGAACATCACCGCACCTCCACCACGCCCTCGAACATGTCGGAGGGGAGATGAACGCCCGACGCCTTCAACCGATCGCAGGCCTTGGGCCGCACGCCGGTTGCACGGAACCGGCCGATGACCTTGCCTTCGGCCGTGACACCGGCTTTCTCGAACAGGAAGATTTCCTGCATGGTAATGACGTCGCCTTCCATCCCGGTGATCTCGGAAATGCTGATCACTTTGCGGGTGCCGTCGCTCAAGCGCGTCTGCTGAATGACGATCTGAATTGCCGCGGCGATCTGCTGGCGCATCGCCCGCTCCGGCAGGTTGGTCGCGCCCATCGCGATCATCGTTTCGATTCTCGACAGCGCATCGCGAGGCGTATTGGCGTGAACCGTCGTCAGCGATCCATCGTGACCGGTGTTCATCGCCTGCAGCATGTCCAGCGCTTCCTCGCCGCGCGTTTCACCGACGACGATGCGGTCGGGACGCATACGCAGAGAGTTCACGAGCAGCTGCCGCTGCTTGATCGCGCCTTTGCCTTCGACGTTGGGCGGGCGCGTTTCGAGTCTCGCCACGTGTTCCTGGTGCAGCTGGAGTTCCGCGGCGTCCTCGATGGTGACGATCCGTTCGCGCTCGGAGATGAAGCTCGAGAGCACGTTGAGCAGCGTCGTCTTGCCAGCGCCGGTACCGCCGCTGATCAGCATGTTCAACCGCGACTTGACGCAATGCTCGAGGAATTCGAGCATCGGCCGGGTCAGCGATCGAATCGACAACAGATCTTCGGCCTTCAGCCGCTCCGCCGGGAAACGGCGGATTGAGAGAAGCGGGCCATCGACGGCGAGCGGCGGAATGATCGCGTTGACACGCGATCCGTCAGGCAGACGCGCGTCGACCATCGGCGAACTGTCGTCGACGCGGCGTCCGACGCCGCTGACAATCCGATCGATGACGCGCATCAGGTGCTTGTCGTCCTGGAACGTGGTCGGCAGCCGTTCGAGCTTACCGCTGCGTTCGACGTAGACCTGCTTGTGGGTGTTCACCAGAATGTCACTGATACTTGGATCCCGCAGGAGCGGCTCGAGAGGACCGAGGCCAAAGACCTCGTCGATGATGTCGCCGAGGATCGCTTCGCGCTCGCTCATACTGAGCGGCATTTGCTCTTCGGCAATGAGATCGAAGAGCAGCGTCCGGATCTCCGCCTCCGCGCGCGGACGCTCCACCGATGCGAGCGTCTCGAGATTCAGCCGGTTGAGGAGCTTCCGATGAACGTTGGCCTTCAGCTCGATGTACTGGGCGCGAGGCTGCTCGGGGCGGCGCGGCGCCCCCGGGGCGCCGGCTGGCTGTGGAATGTTGAGAGACAGAGACATGGCAATGGTTCCGGATTAGAGAATCCCGAGAAAGGCACGCCGCCGTTCCGGCTCCGGCTTGGCTTCCTCGCCGTGAACGCCGAGCAGGTGCCGGGTGAAGGTGCTGAACTGCGCTGCGAGCTCGGAATGGTTCGACAGCGATAACGGGACGCCCGAATTGAGGGCGGTCGACACGGTGCGGTAGTCGCTCGAGAATGCCTGGTGGATGCCGTAGCCGAGCGCGGTTTCGATTTGCTTGGGCGCAATCAGGTTTTGATCGGACACGCGATTGAGCAGAACTTTCACCCGCTCGCTCCCGGCGCCCAATTGGCGAACGCGGTCCACCAGCCGTTGCGCGTTGCGGATTGACGGCACGTCGGGATTGGTGACAAGAAAGATCGTGTCTGCCGCATAGAGCGCAGACACCGCGGCGCCGTTGAGCATGTTGCCGGCGTCGATGACGAGGTGATCGTAGAGCCGTGACAGCGCGCGCAGCAGTTCTTCCATCGCGCTCGCGTCCTGCTGATTCGGACGATCGAACTGTTCAGAGCCAGCCAGGATGTCGAGATCCGACTTGTGTTTCGCCATCAGCTCGCGCAGGAATTCGCGATCGAGTCGATGGAGGTTTTCAATGGCGTCAAGGACGGTGAATCGCGGGCGCACGCCCAGAAAGAGGGCGACCTCTCCCAGCGACGGCTTGAGGTCGATGATCGCGGTCGGCCGCTTGGTCAATCGCGCCAGTTCAACCGCGCAGTTGACCGCAACCGTGGTCGTGCCTGCGCCTCCCTTGGCACCCAGGAACACATGCGTGGCGCAGGGCTGCCGGGCACCGGCGCTGGCCGCCGCGTGCCGGGCCGCAGCCCGGCGCACGGCGCTGTGAAACGACTCCTCCATCGAGCGCGCCTGTGTGCCGCCCGAGGTCCACGGAAAGAACTCGTTGGCTCCGGCGCGCATCGCCTGGAGAATGAGGTCGGGATCAGCGACGGCCGCGATGGCAAAGACCGCGACGGTCGGATGACCGGCCCGAAGCCGTTCGATCGCGGCCATGCCCGACGAGGCATCGGCGCGAATGTCGACGACGACCACGTCCGGACCGCCGCCTTCGACTCCCGCCCGGCGGTCCTCTACGATCCCAACAGGGACGCCGCACGAACGCAGAAGCGTCGCGATCTGCCGTTTGAATTCGTCATCGTGGCTGACGATGGATGCCGCGAGTTGTGCCATGGCGTCTACTGAACCAGTCGAATCGCTTTCGGGTTAAGTCCCTGTGGGGCCGGCCCGCCGTTCCGGTCGCGGATACCCGCAATCGGAATGATGCGCCCCACGATGCCGTTGCCCTCGATGTGATCGAGGAAGAATCCGATCCAGTTCGCGGTCTTCAGGTCCGCGATTCGGCCGTTCCGCTTGCCCGAGTCGTAGTAGATCGGGTCGTAGAGCGGAATCGGGAAGGTGCGCGGGCTGTGCCCGAACGCGCTGCCCTTCACCGTGTTGGTGGCGGTATCCCAGTAGGCGCTCGGATCCTTCGTGATAAGAGCCTCCGCACCCTGAATCGTCGGACCGTTCATCGCACCCGGCTCCTGCGTCAGCAGGTCGCCCCAGTAGTAGGACGTCGTGTTGCAGTTGGCGATGTTCCAATCGTACTGAGCGCCACCAGTGAGGACCGGCTTCCCGAGCGCGAGCGAGAAATAGAAGCTCACCGTGATGTTGTTGCCGGTGGCGGCGCGAATCGTCAGAATCTGGCCCCGCTCGCGTTCCTGGTTGTAGCCGGTGTAGCCTGGCTGATCAGCAGGAATGTAGATGTCGGGATTGGCCAGCGGCTGTCCTTTGTTGTCGTACGCATCGTAGGTATCGTTGCCGTCCCACGGTGGCGTTTGCTTTTCCGTCCACTTGTCGGGAATCGTGAACGGCTTGACGCAGGTCATCGCGTTGGCGTCAGCAGCTTCGGCAGTCGCGGTCGCGGCGATGTCCGCGGTCGCGATGCCAAAGTACTTCGCAATCATCGTGTTCAACGGATTTCCATGCGCGGCGTTGCGATACACGGTGACCTTGACGCGGTTCGGTTCGCCAGCGGGATCGAGAGGAAACTCGACATCCGCAGGGCCGACCGACACATTGCCGCTCATCACCTTGTTCTGCAGCGACGCGTTGACCGCGTTGGTCACCGCCGGACCGGTCGGCGAGCGATCGTCCCAGTTGTCGTAGATGAGCGCCGTCGCGCCGGCGAGGGCCCCGGCGTCGGCCGCGTTCTGCGCCTGGCTGCGTGCCGTCATCAACATGCCGACGTCGATGGCGAGCATGCTGGCGGAAATGAATGCCATCATGCTGAACCCGACGAAGACATAACTCATGCCCGATTCGTCGCGGCGAAGCCGTTGGATGCTATTCATGAGGAGCTCTCCGATCTTCGTGACGCGTTTGTTATCCGCCGCCCCACGTCACCTTAGTCACTTCTTCTTCCCCTTCGCGAGTTCAGCCTCGTAGGCTGCCTGCGCCGCCTTCAGCCTCGCCGCGGCGTCATTCATCGCCTTGTCGCGCTTGGCGTCCTCTTCAGCCTTGCGCCTGGCCGCTTCGGCGTGCTCCTTCTCGAGCTTCTCCGCGACGCGGCGATCCTCTTCGGCCTTCTTCTGTGCGACCTTCTGCGCCTCGGCATCGCGTTTAGCCGCAGCCTCTGCCGCCTTGCGCTGTTCTTCGCGCTGCTTCTCCTGCGCCTTGATCTCCGCCTTGGTCATCATCTTGTGCGGAGCCGCCGGTGCGGCCTTCTCCGGAATCTTCGATGGCACCGCGGCCAAGGTTGGTGCATCAGCATCGGTCAGCGTCGCATTGCCCTGAATCGGACGCGTCACCGGTGCCGATTGTGCCTGCGGCTCGGGCGCCGGTGCCGGCTGCTGGCTGCTCTTCGGCGCAGTCGTGTTCGCCGGATAGCGCGGCGATCCGATGTACGGCGTCGGCGGCGGCAGCGTCTGTTCCGGACGAGTCAGGTACGGCTCGACGAGTGACGGCAGACCGGGCGACACGCCCGTCGATCCGCGGCGCACGATCGTCGGCGTCACCATCACCACCAACTCCGTATCGTTCTTCTGATACGCACGGCTCTTGAACAGCAGGCCGAGAACGGGGATGTCGCCGATGCCAGGGATCTTCTGAACCGTCTGGTTCAGGGTGTTGTTCATCAACCCGGCGATCGCGAACGTCTGACCGTCCTGCAGCTCGACTTCCGTGTCGGCGCGGCGCGTCGAGAGCGCTGGCAGTCGGAAGCCGTCGAGCACGATCGAGTTGGTGAAGTCGAGCGAGCTGACCTCGGGCTTGACCTTGAGGTTGATCAGATCGCCCCCGAGCACGGTCGGCGTGAAGTGCAGCCGGATACCGTATTCCTTGAACACGATCGAAATCGCCGTCGCGCCGTTGCCCATCTGCGCGACTGGATAGGGGTACTCGCCGCCGGCGAGGAAGCTGGCTTCTTTGCCGTTGACGGTGATCAGGTTCGGCTCGGCAAGGCTCTGGAACAGTCCCTTGCTCGACAGCGCGCGAATGACGGCGCCGACGCCGTGTTTCGAGTTGAAGACGAAGACGTTGAGATAGTCGCTGAAGGTCAGACGACCCGGCTTCGAGTCGTCGAAGTCCGGCGCGACGAACTGCTCGGTGGTGGCGCGCGCGGTCCAGTCGCTCTTGAACTGGTTGAGGAGCCAGGTCGCTCCCAGCTCCTGCAGCGCGCTGCGGCTCACCTCAGCGAACCGGACGCGCAGCATGACCTGGTTCGAGGCGACGCCTTCCTGCTGCTGCAGCAGGTTGACGACGTTCTCTTTCTTCTCGACGAAGCCTCCGGCAACTTCCGCGGCCTTTTCCATCACGTACTTGCTGCTGACGCTGCCCGACAGCACGACATCTTTGCCGCTGCCGGCAACCGTGATCTGTTCGCCGGGGAACAGCTGCTTCACCTGCTCCTTGAGGATCGTCAGGTCGCGGCGGACGTTCACTTCATACGTCTTGATCGCGCCACCCTTGTCCCACACGAACAGCGAAATCGTTCCCGGCGATTTGCCGTGAATCAGCAGCTGCCCTGGCGCCGTGACCATCGCATCGGCGACGTCAGGCACGGTCAGCGAGACGCGGGAAATCGGGGCGCCCACGTTCAGCACTGTCGATCGTCCCACCAGGAGATCGATGTCGACCGGGCGCTCGCCCGGATCGCGCGGCGACGCGGTCGCGCCTGATGCGCCGAACGCCGGCGCCTGTGGTGCGGCCTGGGCCTGCTGCGCCTGCGGCGTCGCGACCAGAATCACGATGATGAAGGCGGCGAAGCCTGCCTTTAACGTTGCTGCCCGCATTGGGATGTCCTCCGAAATCAGTTGCCAGTTGCCAGTCGTCGACGATCAGTCGTCAATCGGTACCCGTTATTTGTCGGATTTTGCGTTCCGGTAGCGGGGAGGCTGACAGCCGGAAACTGGAACTCGTACTCGCCGTCGTCGTACTTACTACTTACTTACCGAATCACCTCGGTCGCGCGCTTGTCGCCGCGAATCACTTCCACCGTGGGGAGCGATGGTGCGTTCGGCACGGTCTGTGTCACGGGCTGCGCTGCGCGTGGACGCGCCATGCCCGCAGACTGCGTGACTTTCCCGGCCGGTGCCGTGCCCAACAGTCCGGCGGTCTTGACGCCGGGGGTTGGAGGCGCACCCTGGTCGAGCGGGTTGCGCAGCGCGAGCTGAATCTTGCCTTCGGTGCTGGCGAGCGCGAGGCGCTCAGCCTGATCCGGATACACCAGCAGCGTCACCACGGTGACCTGCACCGGCTTCGAGGGATCTTGTCCCTGCTCGATGCGCGTGCCGGCGGTGAGCACCTGCACGTTCGACAGCACGACTTTCGACGTCGTGTCCGAGTGCTGATCGGTCGGGCTCGCCGTCGCGACGACGTCGACGCGGTTGCCAGGCAGCACGTAGCCGGCGACGCCGACGACCTCGTTGACGCGCACCGACACCGCCCGCATGCCTTCCGGGATGACCGGCGGCAGTCCCGAGCCGGCTTCCTTCGACGCCAGCTTGGCCTTGAGGATCGGCTCGTTCTTCACGATCGGCACGATGACGCCGCGACCGACAACCTCGTCCACCTTGGCGAAGGTGCCCTCGGGCGTCTTGCCGGCCGGGAATTGCACGACCTGCACGTCCTCTTTCTTGATCTCCGATCCGAGCTGGAGATCGCCGGCGGCAACGACCACGCCCTGCATCGGCGTGTTCACCGTCTTCACCGGCTGGTTCTGCATGAAGTTGTACGTGCCGTACGCCAATCCGCCTCCAGCGAGGACAGCAATGGCAAGGACTGCAAAGATTCGGCTGCGCATTGGTTCACCTATTCATTCCGCATGAGCGCGGACGACTGCATCGTAAGGGGAGCGCCCACTTTCGAAGTGCTTCGAACAAGTTTTGCAACCGGACCGATAACCATGAACTGGAACGGATAGTTCACGGTAACGCGGGAAGCGGTGCTGCTTCCGAACGGCACGTTGCGAACGACCTGGATGTTCGGGGTGTTCGTCAAGCGACCGCCGGTCAGATAGTTCTGCACGATGGTCGTGACCTGGGCGTCGGTGTACGACTCCAGCACGGCGACGCGCGCGCCTTCGCGGGCGGCGTTGGTCAGCACCTGCCAGGTCTGATACGCCCGGCCAAATTCAAAGATTGCGACCGAGACGAGCAGCACGAGCGGAATGGTGATCGCCGTTTCGATCAGTGCGGCACCACGCTGGTTTCTGAATCGTTTCATCATGATTCGCTCCGCCTGTCTCGCGTTCTGCGCCCGCCCATCGAGCGCTCATCCCGCCAGCGCCGCAAGGACGCTTCCGATTGCAATCGCCGGCCCGTATGCGAAGCGGCTCGACGAAGTGGCCGCCTGAATCTCTTTCCTGGCGTCGGTCGGTGCGGCAATCAGCCGCCCCGTGCCCGCCAGCGTTGCTCCGAGTCGTTTGCGTCTCACTGCGACCGCGACGGCGAGTACGCCACCCGCCACGGCGGTAAACAGAAACGCGTTGACCACCAGCGCCGGACCGACGATGGCGCCGACGGCCGCCATGAACTTCACGTCACCGGCTCCGGTTGCGCCCAACGCATGGCCTGGCAACATCAACACCAGACCGAGCACGAATCCTGCGATCGAGGCGCCGAGCGATACGCCGCTGACTTGCGAAGCAGCCAGCCCGATGCCGATCCCCGTCATGGTCGCGGTCAGCGCGTTCGGAATGCGCCGAACCCTGATGTCGACCACTGTCGCGACGAGCGCGCCCGAGGAGAGCGCGGCAAACGCGACGTTAGAAATTGTTGGCAATCGCCGACCAGAACACGCTTTGAATCGTGTTCCCCACCATCGAGACCGCGCCGAGCGCAAACACGGCGATCAGGGCCATGAGCAATCCGTACTCGAGGAGGTCCTGGCCGTCCTCGTTGCGACGGAACCGCGCCCCGGCGAGCTGTCTCAATGTCATCACGGCTACTGGCGACTGCATTGGGTCATCTCCTCGGAAACATTCGGGGTTGAAGGCCGGGGCGTCCCGAAGGACGCCCCGACTCTCGACCGTCTTACGCGGCGCCGCTGAGTGCGTTCGCGATCGCGGTGAAAATGTTGTTCACCGCTCCACCAGCCGCACCCACCGCACCGATCGCGATCAGCGCGATCAACGCGACGAGCAACGCGTACTCGAGCAGGTCCTGACCCTCTTCGTTGCGAAGCGACTTCACGATGGCAACAAGCTGCGACATTTGAATCCTCCCGGATGTGCACCGCCTTGGGCGGTGCGGTGGTGCGGCATGCGGCCGCGTCCCTTCTGCATGCGCGGCAACTTGCCGCGCCACGGCCGGCCTAATCGCAACGGCTGTGCCACGGCTCAGCCTGCACACCGCCAAATGCCGCGCAAGTTGTTCCACTGATGGAGATTCACCCGAGGGCAGGGGCGGCCAGGAAGTGGCACGTGCCAAACCGTCGCACACCCCCTCTGCCGTCACTTTCGTAAGCGGTGTGCTGAAATTCGTGACTCGCGCCAAATGCGATCGCTTAAAGATGATCGCGTGCAGGCGCGTATCTGCCTGCTTTTGCACCCATTACTCACGTATTGAAGGGAGTTCTGCCTGCGGCACACCAATTGCCTCAAAACCGTAACGGCCCCACAGGCCAGGTCGCTCGACGACCCGCGATTGGGGAAAGGAACCGGGGCGATGAAATTCGGATTTCGACAGGGGATCGCGTCGGCCGCCGTGTTCGGCGCGGTTCTGCTGATGCTCATATCGGTAGACGATCGCGTGCGCGATCGATTCGGCGATCTCGTCGGCACCGGCGGTGTGACGTCGCTCGGCGATCGGGCCAGCGATCTCGGCGGCGCGGTGATGTCGGCGATTCGCTATCAGTCCATCGAGAACGCGCCGCTGCTGATCTTCGCGGCCGCAGGCGCCGTCCTCGTGGCGTTCATGTTGCGGACCTAACCGCGTCCCATCACTTCATCGCCGAGAGTCTCGACCTTGCAGAATTACGTTCCCCTCGTCCTCGCGCTTGAACCCGATCTGCGCCAGGCGACGATCCTCAAACGCATGATCCGCGATCGGGTCCATGCCGAACTGGTCGTCGTCGATTCGCGCGACGAAGCGATTTCCGCGGTCGACGCGCGCCTGCCCGACGTCATTCTGTTCACGGCACTCCTCTCGCCGCGCGATGAAGCAGAGATCATTTCGCACCTGCGGACGCTGGCGGGCGCCGAACACGTTCAAACGCACACCATTCCGCAGCTCGCCTCGGCAACCCCGGATGGCGAGGAGGAAGCGCCGCAGGGAGGACTGTTCGGAAGACTTCGGCGAAAGAAAGCCGAGCCGATTCCGGGGTGTGATCCGCTGGCGTTCGCCGATGAAATCGGCACCTTCATTGCCCGAGCGGCGGACATGAAGCTGATGGCGGCCGCCTCGCCCGTTTCAGCGAGTGCCAAGGCGGCGGCGAAGGCATCGGCACCGCCGCCGCAGCAAAAGCGGCAGTCGCCGGCGGCTGGCGAGTTCGCCGACGATGATGCCGAGACAGCAGATGGGGCGCCAGCCGCGGAGTCTGCATGGGCGGATCCCTTTGCATGGCGACCAAGCAGTTCATCGCGGAAGTCAGCTGAGAAGGACAAGCAACCGAAGAAGCCGCGAGAACCGCTCGTCACGACAGCGCCGCTCGCCGTGGTGGCAGAGGAGGAAGAACAGCGGCTGGCGGAGGAAGCCCGTCGCGCAGAAGAGGCCGCCGAGCAGGCAAAGATCGCGGCCGAGGAGGAACGCGAACGGCGCGAAGAGGAGCGCAAGCGACTGGAGGAAGAAGAGGCCCGCAATCGCGACGCCGAGCGGCTCGAGGCCGAGGCGGCGAAGCAACGCGAGCGCGAACGGATCGAGGCGGAAGCGACGGAGCAAAGGGAACGCGAGCGGCTCGAGGTCGAGGCGGCAGCGCAACGAGAACGGGAACGCAAGGAGGCGGAGGCCGCCGGCAAGAAGGAACGCGAGCGCATCGAGGCCGAAGCGAAGGCGAGGAAGGAACGCGAACGCAGGGAGGCGGAGGCGGCGGCGAAACGCGAACGCGCCAGGCTCGAGGCCGAAGCGAAGGCCAAGCTCGAACGCGAGCGAGTCGAGCGAGAGGCCGCGGCAAAGCGAGAACGCGCCCGAATCGAAGCGGAGGCCGCAGCCAAACGCGAACGGGAACGGATCGAGGCGGAAGCGGCGGCCAAGCGCGAGCGCGCCCGGCTGGAGGCCGAAGCGAAGGCCAAGCTCGAACGCGAACGCAAGGAAGCGGAGGCTGCCGCAAAGCGGGAACGCGAACGCCTGGAAGCGGAAGCGGCAGCGAAGCGCGAACGCGCCCGCCTCGAAGCGGAAGCGGCGGCCAAGCGGGAACGCGAGCGCAAGGAAGCCGAGGCCGCAGCAAAGCGGGAACGGGAACGGCTCGAAGCCGAGGCCGCAGCGAAGCGCGAACGCGAGCGCAAAGAGGCAGAGGCGGCGGCCAAACGCGAACGGGAGCGCCGCGAAGCCGAGGAAGCAGCCCGACGCGAACGGGAACGGCTCGAGGCGGAGGCGGCCGCGAAGCGCGAGCGTGAACGCCGTGAAGCAGAAGAGGCCGCCCGGCGTGAGCGTGAACGCCGTGAAGCGGAAGAAGCCGCCCGCCGCGAACGCGAACGGCTCGAAGCCGAAGCGGCGGCGAAGCGCGAACGCGAGCGCCTCGAGGCAGAGGCCGCAGCGAAACGTGAGCGTGAACGGTTGGAAGCCGAGGCGGCAGCCAAGCGCGAGCGTGAACGGAAAGAAGCCGAAGTTGCTGCGAAGCGCGAGCGTGAACGGAAGGAAGCCGAGGCGGCGGCGAAGCGCGAACGCGAACGGCTCGAAGCCGAGGCGGCGGCGAAGCGGGAGCAGGAGCGGCTCGAAGCCGCAGCCGCGGCTGCGGAGCAGGCTCGCGTCGCTGCGGAAAAAGAACGCGCCGCTGCCGACGCTGCCCGACATCGAGAGAGCCAGCGGCTGGCATCGAACACTCCCGAGGTCGAGTACGAGCTCGATCTCGATGCCGATCCGTTCTCGGATTTTCGTCCCGACATCGAGGCACGTCGAGGATCGCTGCTGCAGCTGATGCCTGTCAGCGACTGGGCAAAACACGAGAACGGAAGGTCCAAGTCGACCCCCTCGGCCGACAACGAACTGCACGAACTGATCGACGGCCTCGACTTGCCGACAGAGGTGGCGGCGGTGACCTACGGAGGTGGCTGCCGAATACGACGAGTTCGCGTCCCCGCCCCGCGAACCGCTGCCCGCGGTGGTCGACCCTCACGCACGTCGCGACCGGTGATCCTCTCCAAGCGCGCGCTCGATGAAGCGCGCAACGACGGCGGCCGGCAGTAAGGACTTGGCGTCAGCAGATCCTGCGCGCACCCTGCACGCCGGGCCTGGCGGATTCTGCAATTCTTCACTCTTCTGAGCCAGTCGGTCGCATACCGAAGCGGCGCGTAGAGCCTTTTCGCTGCGTGCTTTGATCGACGAACCATCCCGCGCGGGGTCGTCAAGGCACTCTCTTTGCCAGTCGAGTGGCCGTGCGCGAGAGCAGCAACGAACGTTGGTCGGCAGGAGCCGACATTTTCGTGCGCGGTCGAAGATGGACCGTTGTCAGCGACTCGGATTCTGCCGACTGTCGCGCGCTGCGGCTGGCGGGTTCTGATTCATTCAATCGCTCGATCGTTCGTACCCTTCTGCTACCGTTCGATCGACCACGTGATATCGACTCGACTTCTGTGAGGGTGGTCCGCCCGCGACGCTGGCTCCGACTGCTTCAACGGTCAGCCGTCGACGCGCGGCCATTTGGCGGGTTGTTCCCGGCAGCTGCCGGCAGGATCGACCTTCATTCGTATCAGCTCGAGCCCGCCCTCGCGGTTCTGCGCGATGGCCACACGCGAATCCTGATCGCTGATGGCGTCGGTTTGGGAAAGACGATTCAAGCCGGACTCATCGTTCGTCAACTGTCAGTCGAACAGGAATCGTTCCGGGCACTCATTGTCGTCCCGGCGTCGCTGCGGGACCAGTGGGCGGCCGAGTTGAACGCTCGGTTCGACGTACAAACCAATATCGTCACAGCGCCGTGGCTCGCGCAGGCCGCTCGCGAACTTCCCGCCGAGGTGAGCCCGTGGGCGTTGCCAGGTATCTATATCTGTTCATTCGAATTCCTTCGCCAGCCGGAAGTTTTGCGTCCCGTCGAAGACACCGGCTGGGACCTCCTTGTCGTCGACGAGGCACACGCAGCGACGATCGGCAGCGCGCGGCGACTTGCCGTCCACACCGTCGCCCTCCGTTCACGCCGAATCGTGTTGCTGACGGCAACGCCTCACGCGGGAGACGACGATCAGTTTCGCGCCCTTTGCAACATCGGTCGCTCAGAGCTGCGACCGGATCAAATCGTTCTCTTCCAACGCTCGCGTGACGACGTCGGTATTCCGGATCGGCGCCGCACGGTGCTTCTGCCGGTGACGCTCTCAGAAAGCGAACGCCGAACGCACCGCCTGCTCGAGCGATACGCGTCGGATCTTTGCAACGAGGCGCGAGCCAGCAGCAACGCCCACGCCCGTCTTCTCGCGATCGTGCTTCGCAAGCGTGCGCTCTCGAGTGTGTCAGCCCTGACCCTGTCATGCCGCAGACGCCTCGCTCTCCTCGACACACAAATGGCCCGGGAAACCGGTACGCAGCTGCCGCTGCCACTCGATGACGACGAGGTGCTCGAGGACATCGCGCCCGAATCCATTCTGGGTGTGGTGGGCCTCGCCGACGTCTCGCGTGAGCGGCGCTGGCTGGAAGCCATACTCGAAGCTGCGGCGCGCGCCGCGAGTCGTGAATCCAAAATCGAGCGGCTGAAGAAACTTGTCGCGGCAATCCAGGAGCCGGCAATCGTGTTCACGGAGTATCGCGACACGCTGCTCCGTCTGTACGACCAGTTTCGTTTTTTGCATCGCCGCGTCGTCATGCTGCATGGCGGAATGACGACCAATGAGCGATCGGCCGCGCAGCGGCAATTCAATGACGGCGGATCGCTGCTTCTTGCGACTGACGCGGCGGCTGAAGGACTCAATCTTCAGCATCAGTGCCGAGTCGTGATTCATTTTGAGTGCCCGTGGAGCCCGGCGCGACTCGAGCAGCGAACCGGGCGGGTCGATCGCCTCGGCCAAAAACAGGTCGTCCATGAAATCATCCTCGTCGCGTCCGACACGGCGGAGCGTCTGGTGCTGGCGCCGTTGGCCAGGCGAGTGGCGCGGGCGCGCGCCCTGACCAGGTCCGGTTCGGATCTCCTCAACACGTTATCTGAATCGCGTGTTGCGGCGGCAATCCTCGACGGGACGTCTCTGATTCCCTTGCCACGTCCCCTAGAGGCGGACACAGTCCGCGCGTCCAACGAATTGGTTCGGAGTGCTCAGGACGAAGAGGCACGGATCGAGCGCCTTCGGAGATGGATGGAGCAAACGGTCCTCGGCATGTCGATGGGCGCCGGCATTCCGGTCGTCACCGTGCGGTCACGCCGTGGAGTTCTTCGACCAGGCGCGATCCGCGTCTACACGCTTACACTGAGTGCCGAGGGTGGATCGGTCATACACACCGAGCTCGTCGTCATTCACGAACGGCGACGTACCGGCGACCTCAGGACGCCTGCGGATGTTCGTCGTTCAATACGCGTTCTGAAGCTGCTCGACCCGGAGCTGACGCAAGACACACTTCAGTTCCTCGAGCAACGCATCGAAGACGTGCGCGCCCACTGCGCCCGGGTGGGTCGGTCTTTAGCGGAACGCGAAGGCATCGTATCGGCGCCAGCAATGTCGGCCGCCCAGCAGCTCGTCCAGCGCGGGCTGTTCGACCGGCGTACGGAGAGCGCCGGCGACGATTGCGCCAGAATGCGTGAAACGACGATTCAAGATGCCAGTCATCGCGCGCATGCCCTTGACGCCTGGTCGCGCGCGACCACACGTCTGAAGCTTTCTGCCGTTCTCCTCGTTGCCGAGCCCGCTGGTTCATGATTCCCGGCCTGTCGGGATCACTCTTGTCGCACGATGCACTCGCTGATGCACTCGCTGAGATCCGTCGCGGCTGTCAAATTCCGAACCATCGATGGTTTCATTCGTGGCACCGGCAGATCATCAACGACATGGGGCCGACAAGCACGGCGCGGCATGTCTACGACCGCGTGGCCGTGCCGCTGGCATCCGCCCTCGGTCTGGCTCTAGTCCGCACAACCGCGCCGGACAATGCCGGCGGCAACCATGCCCTGCTATGTAAGGAACGGACAGCCGTCGCGGCCTGCCTCGCAACGGCGTGGGGCCGCGATCCAGCGACCGTCTGGCGCGAAGCCGTGCGCGCGGCTATCGGCCACGGTTTGAAATGGTCGATCGTCGTGAACGGACCAAGCGTCCGCATCTTCGATGCGACTCACACCTACTCCCGACAGTTCGTTCAATTCGATCTCGACATCACGGCACACGATCGCACCGCCCTGGAATGTTTCTGTGCGCTCCTCGGCGCCAGCGGCTTCACCAACGGCGAGACGGCGTTGGATCGCGCGCGAATCCTGTCCGAACAGCATCGTGCAACGGTTCGCACGTCGCTGCAGCGCGGCGTCCACGATGCGGTCACGTGTTTGTTACGGGCGTTCGCGACGGCCCGTCGCGCGCGCGTGGTCGGGGCGCCAGACAGGCTGTTCGAAGAATCGCTGATGGTGATTTATCGCATTCTTTTTCTTCTCTTTGCGGAGGCACGTGGACTGGTGCCGAAGTGGCATCCGATTTATCGCGACAGTTACACGATTGAGTCCTTGCGGGAGTCGACAGAGCGGCTGGCCCGACCGGCGGGCCTGTGGGAGTCGATTCAGGCGATCGCACGGCTCGCACACCGCGGTTGCCGCGTGGGCACGCTGCGCGTTCCGCCATTCAACGGCCGATTGTTCTCGCCAGTGCACGCACCACTCGCCGACTCCCTGGTGTTGGACGATGGCGCGGTGCGTGAGGCTCTGCTGTCGTTGACGACGGTTCAACAGGGGACTGTTCGGCGGCGGATTGCCTATACGGATCTTGGCGTTGAGCAACTCGGCGGGGTATACGAGCGGATCCTGGACTACGCCCCGGTCCGATTACCAGGCAACAGCCAACCGTGGACCCTCGCGCGCATTGGCCGACGCAAGGCGACCGGCACGTATTACACGCCTCGAACGCTCGCCGAATTCATGGTTCGGCGCGGGCTCGCGCCACTGGTCGACGACGTGTCGTCAGAGCGAATTCTCGCATTGCGTGTGGTTGATCCGGCAATGGGAAGTGGCGCATTTCTGGTTGCGGCGTGTCGCTATCTCGCTGCGGCCTATGAATCGGTGTTGCTTCGCGAAGGCACGTTGTCGCCAGCCGACATTACCGAAAGCGAGCGGGCCGGTTTTCGACGGCTGATTGCGCAGCGATGCCTTTTTGGTGTCGACATCAACCCGATGGCGGTTCAGCTCGCGCGCCTGTCCCTGTGGCTCGCGACACTCGCGCGCGATAAACCGCTCACCTTCCTCGATCATCACCTGCGCGTCGGCAACAGCCTCGCGGGCGCCTCGATTGAGGATGTACTTCGCGCTCCGCGATCCAGCGCGCGATCCTCGAGGGCGACGGCGCAGTTGCCGTTATTCGATCTCGATCTGCTGGATCGAGACATAACGACCATACTGGGCTCCCGGTTGTCGCTCGCCCTTGCCCCAGACGACTGCCTCGAACACGTCCAGACGAAAGAACGTCTACTGGCTTCACTCCAGCGCGACGACAGTCCACTCACAACGTGGCAGCGGATCGCAAACCTGTGGTGCGCTGACTGGTTCGCCAACGCAGGACAACCTCGAGCCGCGCGGGCGTTCTCCTCGCTGGTCGATGAAATCACCGGCCGTGCGCAGATTCTTCCGAGCCACGTGTCGAGGCCGCTCCTCGATGCTGCGCAATCTGTCGCCGCGCGGGAGCGATTCTTTCACTGGCAACTGGAGTTTCCCGAGGTCTTTTACGACCCGGCTCGCCCAAACATCGACCGCGGCTTCGACGCGGTCATCGGCAATCCGCCGTGGGAAGTACTGCGCGGAGCGAGAGGATCCGGCGACGCCGCGCTCACCGCGTTCTCCCGCCAGTCGGGCACATACCGTTGGCAGGGTGAAGGGCACGCAAATCTCTATCAGTTGTTTATCGAACGCGCGCTCACACTGACACGGCCAGGCGGACGTCTGGCCCTGGTGGTCCCGGCCGGCTTTGCGCTGGACCATGGATGCGCCCGTCTTCGAACGGCACTCTTGGATCGAACATCGATCGACACCTTCGTCACGGTAGAGAACCGGGATGCGCTTTTTCCGATTCATCGATCGCTGAAGTTTCTGCTCGTCACCGCGACCCGCGGGGAACCGACGCGTTCAATTCCCTGCCGCTCCGGGATTCGATCGGGAGCAGAACTCGAACGCATTCCCGACCTCGGTGATGATGAGGTGATTCGCGTGCCGCGTTCGATCGTTCAGCAATTGTCCGGTGATCAGCTCGCAATCCCCGAAATTCGATCGAGCGACGATGTCGCCATCCTGGGCCGTACTGTGTTCCGGTTTCCGCCCCTGTCCTCGGAAGAGGGCTGGGGCGCGCACTTCGGCCGCGAGCTCAACGCGACCGATGATCGGGAGCATTTCGTTCGCCAACCAACACGAGGATGTCTGCCCATTCTCGAGGGCAAACAAATTCAACCGTTTGCCGCCCACGTCGATCGCGTCACTCAATACATTTCGAGTGCGGCGGCGAAGAAACTGCTGGGGTCGGCGCGATTCGAAAAGCCTCGACTGGCATACCGCGATGTGGCCTCAGCCTCGAATCGTCTGACGTTGATTGCCGCCATCGTCCCGGCACACGTCGTCACCACTCACACCCTGTTTTGTCTCAAGGGCGGGATCAACTACGACATGCAGCTTTTTCTATGCGCGATCTTGAACAGCTTTGTCGCGAACTACCTTGTTCGCATGCGCGTGGGCACTCATGTGACCGTGGCGATCATGGAACGCCTGCCGGTACCGCGGCCGGCGGCCGATTCATCAGCGTTTAGACGGATCGTCGCGCTTACCCGGCGGGTAATGGCGACCCCGGCGAATGGACTCACTGCGCCCAGACTCCAAGCCACCGTGGCACATTTGTATGAGTTGAGTTCCAGTAACTTTCAACATGTCCTCGACACGTTGCCCCTAGTACCTTTGAATGAGCGGCGGGCCGCGATGGAGTGCTTCCTCCGGCAACCTTGACCCCTTCCGGTCCCTTCCCTTGCCCCTTTTCCCTTTTCCCTTTGATACAGTGAAACACTGATGAACTTTCGGCATCCACGGGCGGTCGTTGCCATATGGAGCTTGGTGGCAGCCTTTGCCGTCACGCAAGTAGTTGCCTGGATCGTGCTCGGGGGCGCGTCGCGGCCGTCGGTCTTCATCTTTCAGTTCGTAATTGCGTGGCTGATGATCCTGGTGCTCGCGCTGGTGGCGACGCAGCGGATCGGCGGTCTCAACAAAACCATCACACAGCACGAGCAGGCACGCACCGCGACACTCGATCAGGTCGAGCAGCTCGAGATTCGCAACGCCATCCTGCAGATCATTTCGCGGTCGGTTGACGTTCCGCTCGCCTTCCAGGCGCTCGCGCAGCGAATTGTCCGGCTCGTTCCCTGCGACCGCGTCGGCCTTGCGCTTCTATCGGACGACGGCAAGGAATTTCAGACATACACGGCGCGGGTGAATCTGGTCGAGCGTCGCGCGCGTCCACGCCCGGATGTTGTGTTCAAGGCGGAAGGCACTGCGCTCGGCGCCGTCGTTCGCTCTCGCGAGCCGTTGATCATCAACGACACGAGTGTCGGTGCGGCGGATTTCCTCGACATCAACGTGCTGCACACGGCCGCGCTCGGCTCTGCCCTGATCCTGCCGCTCGTAGCCAAGGGCCGGGCGGTGGGTACGCTGAACGCGGTTTCGCGCCACACCGGCGCCTTCAACCAGCAGCACATCGACGCGCTTCTCCCGGTGGCGGAGATCTTCGCCGTCGCCTACGTCGCCCAGCACCTCCAGGTCGCGATGGGCAAATACCAAACGATGGAGGCAATGTCGGAGCTGACGCTGTCGATCGCCTCGGAAATCAACAGTGCGCTCCAGACGATCATCGGGCACTGCGATCTGCTCGAGCGCGGTTATCCCGACCCGGATCTGCAGCGCGATCTCGCGACCATCGTTCGTCAGGCGCAACGGGTCACGACGCTGCTCGAACGAATGCGCGCGGCCGCACAGCAGCGGCTCAAGGAGATGGCCGACGCGGTCAACCAGGGAGGAATTCCGTCGAGCCCCGAGGCTTACGGGAAGGCTGAAATCAGCTAGCCTTTTACCTGTTTCCTTTTGAGAGTGCGACTACCACCGTTACGCTCAACTCGAGCAGCACCACGATGGTGACGCCCGCAAAGAACCACTGACGCATGGCGACGTATTCTGTGAACGAGACGATCACGCGCAGAATTGGCGTCGACATCAGAACGATCAATCCCGCATTCAACAGCCAGAGCGCGTTCCAGCGGCCAGGATCGAATAGCCATAAGCCGAGACCGATTGCGAGCAGAAGCGCGCTAATCGTGACACCCGTGACCAGCAACCGGCCGATCTGAACTTCCAGCCGCTCGAATTGCGGACGCTCGTCGGTCACAGCGTTCTCCGCAGGTAGATGATGCTGACGAGCATCAGCACCATCGCCATTAGCAGCTTGAGCCACTTGGACCGTGCGCGCGCGCCGAACCACAGTCCGCCGCGCGAGCCAACGAGTACCCCGAGCACTGCTGCGCCTGCGAGCGGCGGGTTGACGTACCCATTTGCGTATTGAATCGGCACAGACGCGACGGCGGTCACGCCAATCATCAGTGAGCTGGTCGCGGCCGCAACTCGCATCGGAACACCGCACCATGCGGTCAACACGGGCACCTTGAGAATGCCGCCGCCGATACCGAAGGCCGCCGACACATTCCCGGCGATGAACGACACCACCATCGCGACTGGCAGGCGCCGAACGCGGTAGATGACTTCCCCGCCGCTTTCGTCGTCGTGAAATCTGCCACCCAGTGATCCGGGATCGACCGTCGTGTCTTGAATGACATTCCGCCGCTCGAGCCTCGTGAGCATCAGCACCGCGATGAGTGCCGCGACGCCGGCAAAACCGCGCTCCAGGGTGACGTCGGAGATGTGCGAAATGGTAAGACCGGCTGCAACGCCCCCAGCCGCCGACGCGACCTCGAGGAGCATGCCGAGGCGCAGGTTGATCAGATTTCGGCCCGTGGTGCCGGCCGATACCGCACTGGACGTCGCGATGACGGTCACCAGACTGATTGCTGCGGCTGTCTTGAAATCGAGACCGAACCAGGCGTTGAGAAACGGAACCAGGAATACGCCGCCGCCGAGCCCAAGCAACGCACCCATACATCCGGCCACGGCGCCCGAAGCCATGACGATGGCGACGACGGAAGGAGTGAGCTGAATCACCTCGGAGCGGCGCGAACAGTCATCGAACGGGTGCTATGATCCAGATGCACCCGCACACTGGATTCTACCCGATGTTTCAGCGGTACTTTGACGCCGGTCTGGCGCAAGCTTCGTATTTGCTCGCCTGTGATCGTGTCCGCGAAGCGATCCTCATCGATCCGAGACGCGACGTCGATGTGTATGTCGCCGCTGCGGCGCAATCCAATCTGAAAATCGTTGCCGCGATCGAGACGCACGTCCACGCCGACTTTGTTTCCGGCGCTCGAGAGCTGCAATCGATCGGTGTCGAGACGCTCGCCGGGCCCGGGTCGTCGTTGAAGTTTCCCGCCCGTGAGGTGCACCACGACGAGCGGCTTGCATTCGGGGGCCTCACGCTGCGTTTCCTCCATACACCGGGCCATACGCCCGAACACATCTCGATCGTTGCCGAGAACCGGGGAGAACCACCGCGAGTCTTCACCGGAGATACGCTGTTTGTCGGCGCCGTCGGTCGTCCGGATCTCCTGGGCGAATCTCTTATGCCCGGACTTGCCGCCCAGCTGCACGAGTCGCTTTTTCACACGCTGCTCACGCTCGACGACGATGTGCAGGTCCATCCGGGACACGGCGCCGGATCGCTCTGCGGCGCGGGTATCGGCGTCGAGCCGTTTTCGACAATCGGGCGCGAACGGGCGTCCAACCCGCTGCTCGCCTACACCGATCGCGACCAGTTCGTGGCGATGGTCCTTGGCGACCTGCCGGAGACGCCGCCGTATTTTCCGCGGATGAAGCGCATTAATGCTGCTGGTCCTCCCCTGCTCCATCTCGCCGGAGGGTATCGCGGGATGGGGCCGCTCGACCTCGACACCGCAGCCCACGCCGTTCGCAACGGTGCTGTGGCGATTGATCTCTGCGACGATGACGAGGTTTGCGGAGAACATCTCTCGACGTCCCTGCGGATCGCGTTTGGACCGAAGATCGGTTATTGGGCTGGCTGGGTGCTCGGTGCCGACAGCCGCATCGTCCTTCTAACTCCAGACGCCGGGCGCGCCGCGGAAGCCGGACGACAACTACTGCGAGTCGGCTTCGACGCGATTGAAGGCTATGTCGCGGCGCCATCATCGGCGTGGCGCGCGCTCGGATTTCCTGTCTCGCGCGTCACGCAGATTTCGGTCGCCGAACTTCGTGAGCGCCTCGAACACCGCGGCGAGCTGACGCTCATCGACGTGCGCTCGGAACGCGAATGGAATGCCGGGCATGCGGCGGAGGCAATTCACGTTCCTATCGGAGACGTGAATGCACGCGCGACAGAGTTCAACAAGGACAGCGCAATCGCGACTATCTGCGAAGGTGGCTATCGATCGATGCTGGCCGCAAGCATCCTGATACGGGCCGGCTTTCCCAATGTGCTGAACGTTGCCGGAGGCATGGCGGCGTTTCGAAACCGCTGAACTCACGGACCCACACCTCAGAACCGACAAGCCTCGCCGCCACGGCTGTGTTCGATTCAGTCAGTCCGCCACGATAGAATAGAACCATCCCGCAATCGAAAATGGCACTCACGAAGGGGCAACGCCTCGCACAATATGAAATTCTGTCGCCGCTCGGATCGGGAGGGATGGGCGAGGTGTATCGCGCGCGCGACCTCAGGCTCGATCGGGAGGTCGCGATCAAAGTGATGGCGGAACACGTCGCTGCGGATCCGGAAATGCGGCGACGTTTCGAGACCGAAGCCAAAGCGGTCGCCGCGCTCTCGCATCCCGGCATTCTCTCGATCTACGAACTCGTCAACGTCGACGGTATCCCGGTTGCGGTGATGGAGCTGCTCGAGGGAGAGTCCCTTCGGCAGCGACTGCGGCGCGGTCCACTCGAGTGGCGCGACGCCGTCCGGATCGCGGCCAGCGTCGCTGAAGGGCTTGCCGCCGCGCACGCAAAAGGCGTGGTCCACCGCGACTTGAAGCCGGACAACGTGTTTCTGACCGCCGCCGGTCCGGTCAAGATCCTGGACTTCGGCCTTGCGCTTCAGCGGCTGGACCCCGCTGCCGTAACCATGGCGCAGACAGCCCAGGGCGTGATCCTCGGAACGTTCGGCTACATGTCTCCCGAACAGGTGCTTGGTGAGCGTGTCGACGGCCGCAGCGATGTGTTTGCCGCCGGGTGTGTCTTGTACGAAATGCTCACCGCCCGGCCGCTGTTCACTGGAGCGACGCCACAGGAAATCATCGCAGGCGTCATCCACGATCGCACGGGGGAGATCGGCGACTTTGATCCGGGAGCTCCGGCGGAGCTTCGCGCGATTGTAGTGCGGGCGATCGCAAGGGATCCGGCTCGCCGATTCCAATCGGCGCAAGACCTCGGCATGGCGCTCCGCGGTTTGCTGACAGGATCCACGGGCTCGGGTGTGACGCGCACACCCCGGCGGCGCGGAAAGTCTCTTGCGGTGCTTCCGTTTGTAAATGCCGGCGCCGATCCCCTGCTCGAGCACGTCGCCGACGGCATCACCGAAAGCATCATCAACAGCTTGTCGCAGCTCTCCGGCATCCGTGTCGTCCCGCGGAGTCTTGCGTTTCGCTACAAAGGGCTGCAGGCCGATCCCGCGACCGTGGGGCTGGCGCTGAATGCGCGCACCATTCTCACCGGACGTGTCACCCAATATGGCGACACCCTGAACATTCAGGCAGAGCTCGTCGACACGCGCACGGAGTCGCAGCTCTGGGGCGAGCAGTTTCGTCAGAGCGTCCGCGATCTTCTTACCGTGCAGGAAGAAATCTCCTGGCAGATTTCTGAAGCCTTGCGACTGAAACTCACCGGTGAGCAGAAGAAGAAACTGCGCAAGCGGGCTACGGTCAATCCAGACGCGTATCAGGAGTATCTCCGCGGCCGCTATCATTGGAACAACTTCTCTCCCGACAGTCTGCGACGCGCCCGCGAACACTTCGAACGCGCCGTCGCCCTGGATCCAGGCTACGCGCTCGCATATGCAGGACTGGGCGACACGTTCGGTGCGATGGCCTACTACGGCCACATCCTGCCGGCAGAAGGATTCCCTCGTGCCTCGGCGGCAGCACGCCGCGCGCTCGAACTCGATGCTGAGGTCGCTGATGCGCATGTCACGCTCGGCATCGAACGGTTGTTTTGGGGATGGGACCGGGCGGCCGCTGAACGGGAGCTTCAAACAGCCATTCGCCAGAATTCGAACCTTGCGTTGGCCCACGCTGTGTACGGATTGATTCTCGCGGTCGGCCGGCGCAATGAAGAGGCACTTAAAGCCGCTCGCCACGCGCGAGAGCTGGATCCGCTGTCCCTGTTCATCAACGTCGGTGTCGCCTGGATCCATCACTTCGGCGGACGCCCCGCCGACGCCATCCGCACAGCGCTGAACGCGCGCGAAATCTTTCCAGGCTTCGAAGAAGCGGGTAATGTGCTGACGGCGTCGTACGAGGCTCTTGGGCGATATGAGGAAGCCGCCGCCATCATTGCGCAGCAGCCATGCTGGGGATTCCGACTCGACGCTGGCGCTCTGCTCGACGCATTCCGTCGGGAAGGTCCAAAGGGCTATTGGCGTACGCGGCTTGAACTGACCGACGCCCAATCTGCCACAGCGTCACCGGTCATTCACTTTGCGCGTGCCATCGTCCATTGTCAGCTCGGCAAAACGGACGAGGCGTTACACGACGTTGAGCGGATGATCGACGAGCACATTGGCGCGTGCGTCTTTCTCGGCGTCGACCCAACTCTCGCGGCGCTCCACGATCACCCGCGCTATCAGGCGGCGCTCAGGCGTGTAGGGGTGGACCCGCAGCATATGGCTTCAGCAGCGCATACAGCGTCGACATGATCGGCACGTGAATTCCCGCCTTTGCCGCCCGACGCACGATCGAGCCTTGCAGCGCCTCCACTTCAATTCGTTTTCCCTGGGACAGATCAATCAGCAATGATGAACGCATAGTGCCCGGAATCGCGCCGACATAGCTGCTGATTCGATCGATGACGTCAGCACGAATGGGAACGCCTTCTGCTCGCGCGACACGTTCGACCTCGCGACAGCCTTCGAGGAACTGCGCGCGAACCGTTTGATCGGCCCACAACGGCCCGATGGGCAACCGCGAGGCGCCCGTGAAACCGGCAAGCGTGACGAGGAAGATGAACTTCTCCCAGATCGGCGCCCGGCCGTCGTCAACCGCTTCCGACTGGATGTCGGCACTAGTCAGTGCATCATGAATGTTTCGGACCCGGCTCGACAGTCTCGGCAGTTCACCAAATACCTCTCCGAAAACGATGCGCCGGTGAACGCCCGTCTGCTCGATGACACCGGGCGCAGTCAATGCGGTTGCAATGTAGGTCGTGCCGCCGATCACGGGCCCCTCACCTACGACCGCAGCAACATCCTGAAAGCTATCGACGCCGTTCTGAATCGTGACGACGGCGGACTCGGGACCGAGCATCGGCGCAATGAGCGTCAGTGCGGTCGCATTGTCATACGTCTTCACCGCGAGGATGACGACATCGACGGGACCGACGAGTGTCGTGTCCTCTTCGGCCGGCGCTTTCACGCTAAAGTCCCCGAGCGTTGGACTTCGGACCAGGAGTCCGCGTTCACGGATCGCGGCGAGATGCGCCCCTCGGGCGATGAAGGTGACGTCATGACCGGCGCGGGCGAGTTTCGCACCGTAGTAGCCGCCGACGGCACCGGATCCCAGAATTGCAATCCGCATAATTACTCTGAGGGCGCGGTGGCAGCCCACCCGCCTACATTATTGTGTTCAGCTCGTATTTGTAAGGCGTGGTCTAGACCCGCGCCAATTCAGCAGGGACCCTATCCGACCCTCGCGTGCTAAAATGCCCAACCTAACAGGCCGAGCGCCGGGCGGGGACGAGCCGCCGCGCCCGGGACACAGCATGGCCGCCCGCCTCACTACCTACGTTGTCGTCGCCATCGTTGCCGCGACATTGATCGCCGGACTGATCGTCGGAGCTCAACGCGACGACAACGACGGTCTTGTCGATCTCATCGTCTACAACGCCAAGGTCTATACCGCCGATAGTTCCGGGACGATGGCTGAAGCCGTAGCTGTGCGTGGCAATCAGATCCTGCGGGTCGGAAGCAATCGTGAGATCAATCGATTGAAACGGCCCCAGACGATCGCCATCGACGCGGGCGGTGCGGCGGTCCTGCCGGGGTTCAACGATTCGAGCACACATTTTATCGATGGCGGCCTCGCACTCGACGAAATCGATCTGACCGACGCGACCACGATTGAGGAAATTCAGGGTCGCATCAAAACGTGGACCGAGCCGCATCCCGATCGATTGTGGATCGTCGGCCGCGGCTGGCAGCCGTCCAGCCTTGCGACATCACCATCTCGCCAGTTGCTCGACGAGGTCGCGCCCAACCATCCCGTATGCCTGTTCTCTGCTGATGGACGCACGGCATGGTTGAACTCCAAGGCGCTTCAACGCGCGGGCATTGGGGGCCGCAGTCAGGCGCCAGCGGATGGAACGATCGTCAAAGAGGCGCGGACCGGTCAGCCGACAGGCATCCTGAAGGGGACCGCGGTCTCGTTGGCAACGAAAGCGCTCCCACGGGCGACACGCGACGATCGATTGCGCGCGCTTGCCGCGGCGACCGAGGACGCGCACCGGCATGGTGTCACCAGCGTTCACGACACCATCGATCATGCCGACGATTTTCTGCTCTACGACGCGGCCAGGCGTGCCGGCGATCTTGCGGTCAGGGTGTATGCGTCTGTGTCCGCCGACGACGTGCCCGAAGTCGAAGTGTTGAAGGAACTCGAGTCGTTGTCGAACCGGTATCCGGACGATCCGCTGTTCAAGATGGGCGGCCCACGAATCTCGGTCGACGGCGCAGTTGAATCTCAGGACGCGCTGTTACTGCAGCCGTACGACAATCGGCCTGACTACCAGGGTCGAGAACGCATCGATGCCGATGTCCTCAACAGGCTTGTGCGGCTCCTCGATGCTCGACACTGGCAGGTCACGATCGCAGGCAATGGCGACGCCGCGGTCCGGATGGCACTCAACGCCTTCGAACACGCGGTGCGATCCAATTCCGAACCGGAGCGAGGCCGTCGCCATCTCCTGGAGGGTGTCGGGCTCGTGGATGCGTCCGATGTTCCGCGGTTCGGCCGGCTGGGAACGATCGCAACGATGCGCCCCGGCGACATGATGCCGACTTCAGAACGCCTCGAGGCCTGGGCCAAGGCGGTTGGACCCGAGCGCGCGTCACGCGCGTTTCCCGCCGCCAGTCTCGTATCGGCGCGCGCGCAGCTCGCGTTCACCCTCAGCACGCCGGCGGGTATCGATCCACTCACCGCGATACAAACGGCGGTCACCCGCGCGACGCCCGACGGCCTGCCCGAGGACGGGTGGTCTGCTGCCGAACGCGTCACATTGAAACGCGCGATCAACGCGTTCACCTCTGTCCCTGCCTATGCGTCGTTCGACGAACAGCGCAAAGGCTCGCTGAAGAAGGGGATGCTGGCCGATCTGGTCGTGTTGTCCGACGACATCTTCGACCTGCCTGCGACGGACATGGAACGCGCGACCGTCGCGGCTACGATCTTCGATGGAAAGATCGTGTATCAGCGAACCGCGAAGACTACCAATCCTGATTGATGCGTCCGGTTCCGGGATCGCGCAGTCCTTGCTCGCGTCCCCGCACCGCGATTGCATAGAGCACCGCTCCGGCAGCCAGCGCGAGCGCCCCGTTGCGAAGCTGAATCGATGACGCGCCGGCGAGAACCGCGAGCGCAATGATAATCGCGGCAACCGGGACGAGCGGACCCAGCGGTACAACGAACGCGGGCGCATTCACCACACCATCGAATCGCCGGCTGCGGAGACGCAGCGTGGATAGACACGCCCCGAGGTACACGACCAGGCGGCTGACGGCGCTGGTCGTCGCCATCGACTGGAACGTCCCGCTGAGCGCGAGCGTCAACGTGACGCTCGACGTGATCAGGATGGCAACCACCGGCGTGCGCAATCGCGGATGCACATAGCCAAAAAACGCCGGTAAGTCTCTCTGCTCCGCCAGCGCAAACAGATTTCTCGATCCGGAGAGCGCTCCTCCCATACTGGCACCGGTGACCGAGATCACCGCGCCAATCGTGATCATCGCCGCACCTGCCGCGCCGAGAAAAACAGCCGCCGAGTCAGCCAGCGGAGTCTTCGAGGCGCCGAGGTCAGGCAACGTCCCGAACGCTACGACCTGTGCGAGGGTCATGACCACCGTCACGATGACAATGGTCGTCACCAGCGCAAACGGGATGTCGCGACGAGGATTGCGTGCCTCACCACCAGGAACCGGCACGATTTCATAGCCGCCAAACGCGTAAATCAGCAGAAGACCGGTCGCGGAGAGACCGGCGGCGGACGGAAGCGGTCCAGGTTGAAGCCGTGGCCAATTCACGAACCACACGCCCGCCACGATGAACACGACAAGTGGCAGCAGCTTGCCAATGGTCAGCACATTCACAACCACGCTGCTCTGGCGAATGCCTCTGATGTTGATCGCCGCGAGGATGACGATGATGGTCGTGATCACGAGCGCGCGCGGCAGGCCCGTTGTCATGTGCGGCCAATAGAATCCGAGCGACGATACCAGAACGTTGATCACCGCCGCCCAGCTCGCGACGCGGGTGAACCAGAGCATCCAGCCAACTTCAAAACCGGCAAAGCGGCCAAAGGCCGCCTTCGTGTAGAGGTACGCGCCTCCCGTCGCATCGAAACGGCTCGCGACCTCTGCGAACGTCAGCGCGATCAACATCGAGACGATGCCGATTGCGCCGACCATCCAGGGGCTCCAGCCGCCGGTATGCACAGCAATCGCGGCGGGAAGGCTGAACACGGCGCCGCCGATGACCTGATTGACGCCGATAGCGGTGAGATCCCAGGGGCCGAGCTCGCGCCGGAGCGAAACGGTCCCGCGGGCGTCAGTCGTCGAAGGCACGGCGAGGTTGTATCATTTTCTTGGAATCCATGGGACAGCCGACTGACGTGATCGTGAAATCGCGGGACCTGATGCCGCAGGGAGCGTTGACCTTACCTGCCGCATATTACGTGGACCACGAATTCTTCAAGAGAGAAATGGACGTCCTCTTCGGCCACATGTGGATTTGCGCCGGGCGGACGGAACAGGTCGAACGGCCGGGTCAGTTCTTCATGCGCGAGGTGGCCGGCGAGAGCGTCATCGTCACACGTGGTGCATCACCGCGCGTGAACGCCTTCTACAACGTGTGCCGGCATCGCGGGACCCGCCTCTGCACCGAAGATGCGGGGACGTTTGGTGGAAGCATCCAGTGTCCGTATCACGCGTGGACCTATGATCTGGATGGCCGCCTGATTGGTGCGCCTCACATGGAGGAAGTGCCGCATTTCCGTAAGGATGACTACCCACTCCATCGTGTCCACGCCGACGTCTGGGACGGTCACATCTTTCTGAATCTTGCAAAGGAGCCGCAGCCATTATCCACACAGCTGGCCGACCTGCCTCCGAAGTTCAGGCCCTGGCGGATGGAGGATCTGCGACTGGGACATCGGATCGTCTACGACGTGAAGGCGAACTGGAAGCTGCTGATTCAGAATTACAGCGAGTGCCTGCACTGCCCCAACCTGCACCCGGCGTTGAACCGGCTGTCGCATTATCTCAGCGGCGAGAACGAGCCGTTGCGCGCGACATACATGGGCGGGCGAATGGATTTGCGGCCGGGTGTGGCGACGCTGTCAATGGATGGCACGTGCCCTCGTGCGTTTCTGCCGGGGCTATCCGGCGAAGACGTCCGCCGCGTCTACTACTATGCGATCTTTCCCAACATGTTGCTCAGCCTGCATCCTGATTACATGTTGGTACACACGCTGTGGCCGCTCGCAGCCGATCGCACCATCAACGTTTGCGAGTGGCATTTCCACCCGGAAACGCTGGCGCAATCCGGCTTCAATGCCTCCGACGCGATCGAGTTCTGGGATATGACGAACCGCCAGGACTGGCACGTCTGTGAACTGTCTCAGGCCGGCATCGCCTCACGTGCATATACGCCGGGCCCCTATTCCAACCGTGAGGATCTGCTCTACGCGTTCGACAATATGATCGTGGAGCTACACCAGCGACCGTGACGCCTTGAGTTCTGTCTGAAGGCGCTCACATTCGGCCGTCGCCGCCTTCGCTCGCTCGAGTGCCGCCTCATACAACCGGATCCAGGACAGCGCGGACGTCTCGAGATCTTTCAACTGTAAGCGCAGTCTCGCGTTGTTCTGAGTGAGGTAGGCGTTTTCCCGTTCCAGAAAGAAGCACCGCGCATCATTGTCTACCTGCACTCGCGAACTCGTCACAGGTCGTGTCGCTACAGCTTTCAACGTCATCACGGAGTTCATGGTCGCCCCTCCCGGCTGTGATCGGCTTGTTACCTGAATAAACGACGGAAGGGGGGAAAACGAACAAGTACTTGGTGCCAGGAGTGGCGAAGGTGCCTAACGCGCCAGGAGTCGTTTATTTGGCCTGACCTCGAGCGTTCCGTTCTGCAATGGCGCCCACTCGGTGCCGCGAGGCAGGCGGCCGACCCCGGCGCAATACAGGACCGATTCTGTAATTCCGTCGAGGCCCAAATCGCCCTCGATGAGCGTGTCCGCCAGACCCATGACACAGTAGGGAGCGAGACCCAAAGCGGTCGCCGTCAGCAGGAACGTCTGGCAGACATGGCCGGCCTCAATCAGCGCAGCGCGGTAGGCGCGGGAGTACGGATAGCGCCACATCTGTCGCTCGAACATGGCGGTGAAGAACACCATCGCCGACGCCTTGGCGAAGTATCCGCTCTCCGGAACGTAGGCTTTCATGCGATCGATTGGCACTTTCGTGCCGATGCGTTCCAGAACATGACGGTCCGCACCGTAGTGATAGATGGCAGGTTTCAGGCCAGCCACATCTCGCACCACCACATAACACTCAATCGGATGCCGTGCACCGCCCGATGGCGACGTCTTGAGCGGCGCCTCGCCATCAACAGTTCTCGCCCAGTGCTGCACGCCGACGCTGAATGCCAGAATAGAAGAGAGCTGGGGAAGTGTGACCGGGTTGGAGGAGTAGCGACGCGACGTTCGGCGGGCGAGAAGAACCTTGGCGAAGGATGGGTTCAGTTCCGGACGGGGAAGCGCCACCGTCCGGACCCGCCAATACCGTTTCACCATCCGCGGCCGCCGTGCGCCATTGGTGGTTGACCGCCGATGGGCACGAACACGCTGCCGCGACGAAAAGTGAACGTCCTTGGTGGCGTTGTGAAAAAAACCGACTTCCGGATTCCATGAGCCGAGCGCGTCCATCGAAGCCACCCGCACGTCAACCGGACGGTCCGATCTGAGAAGAAGCGAGAAGCTCACCAGGCGATCCACCAGCACGGGAAGAAGTGGCGATGAACCGGCGGAAAGACCGCGCTCGATGTCAGAAAGCGTCCGCCACTCGCTACAGAAGTTCAGGAGCTCGAAGACAAGTGAATCCGCTTCAGATGTGTGTCGGGTTGCGTAATTGACGATCCGGGGGGAACCGTTTTCCCAGTAGGCGACGAGGTGCGGCGAGCGGCGGAACCTGACCGTCGCTCGGCCGCTTCGTCGAACGCGGCTCACGACGTCTGGAGCTCCATCGTTGGCAAACACACACTCGAGAGATTGACCTGCGTCTCTTTCAGGACTCTCAGCGCCTCGGCGATCTTGTCATTCTGGACCGTAGCCGCCTCCAACTTTGCGATGTGCTTCCCAATCTGCACCTTCAGCGGATTGAAATCGACCTTTCCTGGTTTCTCCAAGCCCGTGCGCGGTGCCGCGGCCGCTGCTCTTCGCGGCGCTGACTTCTTCTTCACGCTACGCGACGCCTTCCTCGCTGGACGTGCTGCCTTACGTTTTTTCGCCACGCGACGCTCCTTCTGAAATTTGTGTGAGCGGAGTCTAGGTCAGCGTTCGCCGCCGGTCAAGCAGAGCGACGAACCACAGCCGGATAAACTCAGCGCGCTTTGCCCACTCCTACCGGCAATCCAATCGTCTTCAGGATCTGATGAAAACGCGGCTCGTCACGAAGCGCGTCGACGCGCGGATCTACGCCCAACCAGACCACCGTGGGATCCATTTCGTTGACAGCCTCTTCGAAGAGTTCAATCGCCTTGGTTTTGTTGCCCAGCGCCAGCTGGATGTAAGCGAGGTCTCTTGCGTAGACGCGAATGGCGCGCGTGTCAGCTTCGTGCTGCAGCTTTGTCAAGCCCGCCAACGCCTCGGCCTTTCTTCCGGCCAGCGCTTCGCGTCGGATTTCCGCCACCCTCAGCGGCACAACGGGGCCACTCGACCGGCGCAGGGCTTCACGCGTATCAGCGAGTGCACCCTCAAAATCACCACGCGTCTCGGCGAACCTCGCGCGCAGCAACGGCAAGCCAACCTCGTTCGGCTCGAGGGGTGCGGATTTCAGCAACTCCCGTTCCGCGCGGGCGTAGTCTCGCTTGTAATACAGGTACAGCGCGAAATTGCGAATCGCGTCGCTCGATTGAGGATCCAATTGCCGGGCTGTATCGGCCACGGACAATGATTCGTCGAATCGCCCAAGAGCGGCCAGGAAGTTCGCGTAATAGCCCAGCGCGAATGACGAGCTGGGATTCAGGTCCAGGCTGCGAATGAATTCCGCTTCCGCGCGCGGCCAATCCCAGTCGTATACGAAACGGATATGCGCCAGCACCGCGTGGCCGTCCGCAAGATTCGGGTCGAGCTCCAACGATTGCTGAGCCTCGGCGAATGCCGCAGCACGCGCCTGAGCATTCGGCATCGCCCCATTGGCGCCGAGCGTCACATAGGCTCGCGCCGCGCCCGCATGCGCCGCGGCATGCTGCGAATCGAGTTCCAACGCTCGTTGAAACGACTTGAGCGCTGCGTCCGCGTTTCCGCCGCCGTATCGCCCGATGTACGAGCGGCCGGCGAGGAACGCTTCTTCGGCTTGCGGACTCGTTTGGCGAGACGATGCCAGGCGAGTCGCCTCCGCCGGTGTCAGGACACCCTGGACTGCACGGGTCACTGCGGCGGCAATGGCGTTGGCTAACGCGCCGCTGTTGCCACGCGGTCCGTCGAAGTCCTGCGACCACACAATCGCCTGCGTGCCGGCGGCAAGAAGCCGCGCGCGCACTTTCAATTGTGGTGGAGCGGCGTCACTCCCATCGGAGCCCGACACGGTGGTTTTGAGTAGAGCATCGACGTCGAGCGCTCTGACAATTTCCTTGTCGGGTTTTCCGTTGATCGATCCGAGTGACGATCCCGGTTTCACCGTAAGGATATGAACCTGACCGAGGCTGGAAATCAGTTCCTCGGTCAAGCCGGCGGCAAAACCTGTCCGAATTCCCGGCCCACTGGTTTCCACCATAGGGACCGCGATGGTGCGAATGTTGGATAGAACCGTGCCTCGGTTTGACGTCGTTCTCGACCAGATGACGAGCGCGACCACGGCGGCTACGAGGGCGGTTGCCATGACAGCAAAACTGAGCTGCGGCCAGCGACTCGGCGCATGGACCGTCGCCTCGCTGGGCCGAGCGTCGGCGAGTGGCACAAATCCGCGTTGCAGTGCCTGCTCCATCGCTCCTGCGCTCGTAAATCGCCGCGCGGGATCCGTTTCGAGCGCCCGCTCGATCGTCTGAACGAGTTCCGATGGCAAATCCGGTCGCAGATCGCGAAGCCAGCGACGGTCGCCGTCGGCGTGCGCGTCGCGCAGACTGTCGACGTCGAGACCGGTAAAGGGAAACGTCCGTGTGAGCAGATGGAACAACAAAACGCCGAGACTATAGAGATCGCTTTCCGTCGTCGGCGGTCCGCCCGCGAGCACTTCCGGCGCGAGATACATCGGGGTTCCCGCGACGCCGCCGCCGTCGGCATCCTGCGCGCGTCCCGCACCGAAGTCCATGAGGACAATACGGCCGCCGTTCTCCCGCATGACGTTCGGCGGCTTGACATCTCCGTGAACCAGTCCGGCAGCATGAACCGCGGCAAGGGCACCACAGAGATCCATCCCGATGGTCGCCGCTTCACGGGCTCCCATGCGGCCGTGCGCGCTGAGCCACGCATCGAGCGTCTGTCCCTCGACGAGTTCCATCCACAGCCCGGCACGTCCGTCGCGCACATCGGCGCCGTAAACCGTGACGACGTTCGGATGACGAACCTGTGCAAGCGTGCGCGCTTCTGAAAGGAGGCGATCGACGGGCCGGTACAGCGTGATGTCGCCCCGCAGCAGTTTCAGGGCGACGTCGCGATTCAGTTGTGAGTCATGTGCGCGATAGATTCGGCCGAAAGCGCCGGATGCCATCCGGGCCATGACCCTGAGATGTCCCCAGGCTACGGGATCCGCGACCGCTGCTTCGTCGATACGCGCGGCCGCAGACTCCGCATCTTGATCGAGCACCAGTGTCCGGTGCAACTCCGCGACGCGCGCAACCAGACGCAGATTTCGGTAACGCGTACGTTCGGCACTCGTCGCCGCGGCGGCGTCGAGCGCGGCCCAGTCAACCTGGGCGCCATCAGCAACCGACTCGAGCAGCGATTCGTAATCGCGCTCAGCCAGCATTGAGGTGCTCCATCAGTCGGGCGAGCGCGCGGGTCACGGCAACGCGCGCGGCATTGGCGTTCGGCTTTCCTAGAATCACTGCAAGTTCCTGATAGTCGTATTGAAGCTCGAGGCGGCCGATGATCGCTTCGCGATCGGACGCACGAAGTAACTGAAGCGCGGCTTCGTATCGCGCCACGCCTTCGCGGCCGATGGCGATGTCAAGCGGCGAGGCGGCTTCCGACTCGTAGGAGTCGGTTAACTCGGCAGCGGCGGGACGACGGGTGAATCTCCGCGCCTCGTCACGAATGCGATTGAGCACGGCTTGCCGTAAGTACGCTTGAAGCGCGCCTTCGTGCCGTGAATCAAAGCGATCGAGCCGCCGTAACGAATTGAGGATCGTTTCCTGAACGAGATCTTGTGTGTCGAGCGCGCCACGCGCAGCCGCCGGCAGCCGTCCACGCGCCCATCGGCGCAGCGGCGGTAGACATCGCGCATAAAGGCGCTCCAACGCATCGCGATCGCCCTGCCGGACGAGAGAAAGCAGCTGCTGAGTCGACTCGAGTGAATTTGGAGAGGTACCAGGGTCCCGCATCGTGACTTTAGTACGGGTACGATGATACTCGCGGAACGCGGGAAAAAAGGCCGTATTCGACCAAACAAGCGCATGGCCGGCAGGGTAAGCCATCCTTCAATACAACGACCGGAGGGGGTAAAGCGTACACCAAAGGGGACGAATACGAAGGCGCAGGCTATCGCGGCGGGGTCGCGACTTTCCGGCGGGGATTGAAGAACGGTGCCGCAACGACGCGTGCCGGGACATGGTGTCGCACGGCCTCGACCGTCACTTCCATTTCGAGAGCAGTCCCTTCTGCATAGTGCGGCCGGTCCAGTGTCGCCAGCGCGATCATTCGCTTCAATACAGGAGACCATGTGGTCGAGGTAGCTTTGCCGACCTGCCGATTCTCTTTGAAGACGGGGACCGCCACACGCGACGCGGTCGCGCCGACCATCGGTGGAAGACCGACCTTCTCATAGAGGCGTTCGACGGCCGTCCATTCGATTTCGAGGCCGACGATCTGACGCGCGTGTCCCGCCTTGTGCTCAGCCGACAGCGCACGCTGACCGATGAACTGACCTTTGTCGTGATTCACGAGCCGCGTCAGACCCATCTCATATGGCGAGTACGCCTGGGACCGGATCATCGCTTTCTTGCTGCCGAAAAAATCCACTTCGATCAGCAACAGACCCGCTTCGATCCGGGCGACGTCGAGCGCCAGCATTCCCGCCGGCTTGATGTCGAAGGGTTTCCCCCGCTCGATCAGCGTATCCCACACTCGAATGGCCGCGTTGGCCGGCATCCAGATCTCGTAGCCGAGATCGCCCGTATACCCTGTCCGCGAGATGTCGACGTTGATGCCGGCGATCGTTCCGCTTGTCACACGGAAGTACTTCAGACTCTCGATATCGGCGTCGGCTGACGCACGCAGTAGCGCAGCGGATGTCGGCCCCTGAAGCGCAAGCGCCGCGATCGTCTCGGATACGTCTTCGATCCGGACGTCCATGCCAATGGCATTCTGCGAAAGCCACCGCAGGTTCGGATCGGCAGCGGTCCAGCGGAACCGTTGTTCATCGAGGCGAGAGACGGTTCCGTCATCGATGACCCGGCCACGTTCGTCGCACCACGGCGTGTAGTAGACCTGTCCGACCGACATCTTCGACACGTCACGCGTAATGATGCGATCGACGAAACGCGAGGCATCCCGGCCGGTGATGATGTACTTGAACAGGGGCGAGACATCGATCAATGCGGCCGCGTTTCTGATCGCGTTGTACTCGTGCTCGTGATGTCCTTCGTAGGCACTGACGGTGTAGTAGCCGGACCACTCGCGATAGTTCAGGCTCTCGCACAATGCAAGGGTGCGTTCGTGAAAGGGCGTTCCTATTGGCATGCGAATCCCTATCTCTGATCGTCAATCTTTCGCCTTTGTTTTCGCCTTGCCGGCACGCGCCTCGATCAATGTCGTGAACAGCTCGCGCTCCGGCGGACGCGGACGGGAACCCAACAGCTTAGCGGACATCTGAATCTATTTCGTTCGGCTCGCCCAACGTGGAGGTTTAACCTGGCGGTTTGGTGTCAGGAACGACGCCGACATGTGCGATTTGGTCGATTTCTACGTTCTACATAGAAGGGATAGGTGTGGTCCGAATCGGGACATTGGTCCTTGAGCCGCTACAAAACGTGCCAATTTTGCGCTCGATTCTGACATAATCCAAGCCCTGCTTCTACATTGCACCACCGGGAGGGGGCAACCGGCGATGGGTTCCCGGAGGAAAAGCGGTGCCTCGCAAACAAAACGCTAGGGCGGACGCCGACGAAACACGGCTATCAACTGATCTCCCGATCGGTATGCCCGAAGCATCCCCATCGTCTGTGCTTCCTGATGGCAATTCGTCGCCCGCGCACGAGCTGACGCGTCTGGCCGACCCGCAGACCATGTTGTTTCCGATCGCAGCCACAGGCGACCAGGTGTCCCACACGCCACTACCGAGTGGCGGGGGCGCTTCTCCATCGGATCGAGGACCTCTCGAACCGGGGTCGGCTTTCGGCGCTCGCTATCACACCATCCGGCTGCTTGGTATTGGCGGCATGGGCGCGGTGTATCAAGCATGGGACGCCGAGCTTGGCGTGACGGTCGCCATCAAGGTGATTCGCCCGGAAGTGATGGCGGATCCGAAAACGGCGGCGGAAATCGAGCGGCGATTCAAACGCGAGCTGCTGCTGGCCCGCCAGGTCACACACAAGAACGTCGTGCGCATCCACGATCTCGGTGAGATCGATGGGATCAAGTTCATCACCATGCCGTACGTGGCCGGCGCGGATCTCGCGACGATCCTGAAGCGCGATAGCCGTCTGCCCATCTCACGAGTGATGCCCATCGCTCGCGCCGTCGTCTCGGGGCTCGTCGAAGCCCACAAGGTCGGCGTGGTACACCGCGATCTGAAGCCCGCCAACATCATGATCGGCGCCGAGGACGAGGCGATGATCATGGACTTCGGCATCGCGCGATCGACAAGTGCGCAGGTCGCGGGTCCCGTTCCGGGCGCTGACACGATTGTCGGCAATCTGAACCGCGCCGCGGCGGACCAGAACGCGACCGTGCTCGGCGCCGTTGTGGGCACGGTCGAATACATGGCCCCGGAGCAGGCAAGAGGCGTGAATGTGGATCAGCGCGCGGACGTGTATGCGTTCGGCCTGATCCTGTACGACATGCTGGTGGGCCGGCGCCGCGCCGAGCATGCGGGCAGCGCAATTGCCGAACTGCAGGGACGGATGCAGCATGCCCCGCCCGCTGTCAAGTCGGTCGTGCCGGAGGTGCCCGAGGAGGTCGATCGGATCATTAGGCGGTGCCTCGAGCCGGATGCCGACAAGCGTTTCCAAACGAGCGCTGAGCTCGCGGCGGATCTCAATCGCCTCGACGACGAGGGCGTACCGATTCCAGAGCCGCGCCGTTTCACGCCGCGCATGATCGCGGCCGCCGTGATGCTCGTGGCCAGCCTTGTCACCGCCACCTGGTGGTTCACTCGGACGCCGCCACCGCCGAAGAAACTCGATCCGGTATTGGTCCTGATCGCAGATTTCAACAACAGTACCAACGATCCGACGTTTGACCACACGCTGGAGCCAATGCTCAAGCTCGCGTTGGAAGGCGCCGGCTTCATCAACGCCTACGACCGAAACAGAATCCGCTCGGTATTTGGTGTCCAGCCGCCTGAGAAACTGGACGAGGCGACCGCGCGGCAGATCGCCGTCAATCAGGGTCTCGGCGTGGTTGTCTCCGGTTCGATCGAGCCTCAAGGCAACGGCTACGACATTACCTTAAAGGCGACTCAGAGCGTCACCGGGAAGGTCGTCGTCACCGCCAGGAGTCGAGCCTCGAGCAAGGATCAGGTTCTCGGCGCCGCGACGAACCTGGTCACCACGGTTCGCAAGGCACTCGGCGACGAGAAGTCGGACTCGGCACAGCTGCTCGCGATGAAGAGCCTCTCGACGGCCTCGATGGAAGTGGCCGGCCATTACGCGGCAGCCATAGAAGCGCAGTCCAACACCCGATTCGAGGAAGCGCGCCAGAGCTTTCTCAAGACTGTGGAGCTCGATCCCAACTTCGGTCTCGGCTACCAGGGTCTAGCGCTCATGTCGCGGAATCTGGGCCAGCTGCAGGACGCCGAAAAGTACACCGCTGAAGCGCTTAAGCATCTCGACGGGATGACGGAACGCGAGCGCTTCGCTGTTCGCGCGTCTCACTACATGAACACCGGCGACTTTCAGAATTGCGTCAACGAGTACGGCGAGCTGATCGCCCAGTACGCGGCAGACGCTTCCGGTCACAACAACCGCGGGCTGTGTCTGTCGAAGTTGCGAAACATGCGCGAGGCCGCCGATGAAATGCGGCAGGCGGTACAGATTCTGCCCAAACGTGTGATGTACCGAGCGAATCTTTCTATGTTCGCGGTCTACTCCGGCGATTTCCAAGCCGGGGAGCGAGACGCGAAAAACATGGAGAAGCCGAACGACTTGGCGACGCTCGCGTTGGCTTTCGCCCAACTAGGACAGGCGCGATTGCCAGAGGCGGTCGAAACGTACAAGAAGCTCGAAACGATGGGGACCCGGGGCGCGTCGTGGGCCGCCTCCGGCCTGGGCGACATGGCGCTGTATGAAGGGCGCCTCTCCGATGCGGCGCGTGCCTTCGAGCAGGGTGCCGCGGCCGACCTAGCTGCCAAGTCTCCCGACCGGGCAGCCAGGAAGCTGACGTCGCTCGCCTACGTTCATCTCGTGCGAGGGCAAAAGAGCCAGGCGATCGCCGCGGCGGACAAGGCGTTGTTGAGTAGCAAGGCCGTACCGATCCGATTCCTTGCGGCGCGCATTTTCGTCGAAGCGGATGCAATCACCAAAGCGCGGGCGATCGCGGGCGCCCTCTCGGCCGAGCTCCCGGCCGAGCCTCATGCCTACGGCAAAATCATTGAGGGTGAGATCGCGCTAAAGAATGGTGACCCGCGCCAGGCGATCAAACTCCTCACAGAGGCCAATGGAATTCTTGACACGTGGCTGAGTCATTTCGATCTTGGACGGGCGTACCTGGAGCTCCAAGCGTTTCCGCAAGCCGACTCCGAGTTCGACCGCTGCATCAAGCGTCGTGGCGAGGCGATGTCCCTGCTCGTTGACGAGGAGCCCACGTACGGCTACTTCCCGATCGCCTACTACTACCAGGGTCGCGTACGTGAGGGACTGAAGAACCCAGGATTTACCGACTCGTATCGCGAGTATCTCAAGATCCGCGGCAAGTCGACCGAAGATCCGCTCCTGCCACAAGTCCGCAACCGAGCCGGCAATTAACACATCTTGCGGCAGGGGCGCGCCTTGATCACCGATGGGACGCGCGCTACGTGCTCGCGCTCGCCGATCCCTTCTCGCAACGCGACGCGACCTCGACCCGCATCTCACGTTTCCCGGCATTCGGCCGATCACGAAACGCGCCTCCCGGAATGCCCAGCGTTGCGTTACGGTGGTCGCCGATGAGCGTCGGCGTGGGTACCGCCCCGAACGCAACGCTGCCAAACTACTTGAACTTGATGTCCGTCACTTTAATCGTACCAACGTCGTTGAGCTTCAGCCTGATACGGTAGCAGGATTTCACCGTAATTCCGGCCGTGTCCGCATTCAGGACGAACTGATGATTGGTTGCGTCCCAAAGGAACGTGCTGTTCCCGATCGGAGCCCCATTCTGATAAATCGGAATCGGCGGCGGTGGACTCGACAGAGCCGAGCAGTTCGAGCTCCGCCGCACAATCTCTACGTAGTTAAGGGTGCTGAGGTCGCTGACTTCGTTTCCATTCAGACTGAGCTTCCATTTCACCTGGATAGGATTGCCGAGTGGGAAGCTGCCCGAGAAGCTTGTGCTCGCGCTCGCGCCGTCGGTCGTGGCAGCGATCGCCAACGGTGGCAGGAAGCCAGTGAACGCGTAAATGACGCCCGTCACAGTGATGTTGACAGTCGCTTCGTTTGAATCAGGGCTCAGCGGCGTGATGCCATCCCCATGTGATGAGGGCGGGTTATTGAGCCACTTGCCGTCATTCGCAACGTACCGGAAGCTGTCTGGACCGCTGTAGGTTGGATTGGGCGTGTAGACGAACGATCCATTGGCGTTCAGAGTCAGACTGCCATGGAACGGTCCGGAGTTCGGAACCAGAATAGCCGTCAAGGGGTTGCTCGGACTGTCAGCGTCCGTGTCGTTCGTCAGCACCCCGCGGGCGCTCACGTTGAGCACGGTGCCTTGGGTAACGCTGTAACTGTTGTCGTTCGCGTGCGGTGCCAGGTTGATCGCGATTTTCGTCGCGGTGTTCGTCGGAAGGCCGCGCCCGCCTTCCAGAAGGTTCGGCTTCACCTGCCACGTGAACGCGGTGTTGTGGGGAAGTTCTTCAAGGTCTTTGATAACAAATGTCGACGCATCCGGCGTCTGTCCCACTTCGACGCTGCTCGTGCTCAGGAAGTGGTCGCCCGTGGACCGAAGGCCCACGTAACTCGTCACGTTAGCGGCGTTGGGTGCCGACCAGCCATGCAGCTGGATTCTATCCAGGGGCGATCCCAGCGGTGAGCAGTCCACGCCGAGCACGCACGCTTGCAACGTGCCGTTCGGAGGCGTTCCAGTGGGATCGAAATCGACCCCCTCGGCCGACGCGTCGACCTCGGAGGATGCGTCGACCTCGGAGGATGCGTCCACCTCGGAGGATGCATCGACTTCCGCTGACGCGTCGACCTCCGATGATGCGTCGACTTCCGCCGAGGCGTCGACCTCGGCGGAGAAATTGTCCTGTGAAATCAACCAGAGATTTCGGCCTGCGCCAATCTGGTCCAGATGCACGTTCGCCCAGTCGTTGTAACCGCTGTACGCATTGGTGACACCGTCAAGATTGACGTCGGTTGATTCCAGATTCCAGTACAGCGAGGACGACGTGCTGTCGGCATCGATACGCGCCATCGACGGCGTAATGGTGCCACTCGGGAATGGGAAGCCGTTACAGTACTTCTTCGCCGCGGGGAATCCCTGGTTGAAAGCGTTGGTGCCCGAGACGAGCGGCTCGTACCATGCCGTGCGATATGGCGAGGTGCCCACTGTGAATGGGCTCGTAATGTTTTCATCAATGCCGGCAAGCGTCTGCCCGGAATAGTCGATGTGGACTCCGTTCAGGTCGTCGAGCAGACCCCGGGACTGGAACAAATAACTCATGACGCTCAGGTGATCCGGTTTGCAGTTAGGCTGCGTGATGGTCGGCGTCGTGGCGTTGCCCCAGAGAGGAATCGCTCCGCCATGATGGAGCTCCAAGTTGTGCCCGAGCTCGTGCACGGTCGTCGAGGCAACCATGAAATCGGTGCCAACGAACGTGTTGGCATCCCAGCCGCCCAGCGCGATGAGAACGCGACTGCCGGGCAGATTGGCAATACCCGAGGTACTCGACGGCACGTGATAGTTCAACGCGTTGAAGTTTGGGTTGGCCGTGTACGGCGCCACACACGTATTCACGGGCTCGCCGTTGGAATCTTTGCCGTTGAAATACGCCGGTCTTCCTTGCGAACTGAGACATGGCAGCGACTTGGGCTTGGCACGCGCGTGCGCGTACAAGATGTTGTGGAAAAGGCCGACTCGATTGCGATCGAATCGTCGTCGGCCTGCCCCGGTCACAGCGTCACACGCCGGGTCCGTCAGCTCCTTCCCGTTGTCGCACTCCACTTCGTCCATGTAGTGTTGAACGCCCTTCAACCATCCGACGGTGCCCGGATATTCCGGAAACAGACAGGTTGCGTCGTTGGGATCGCACTTTGTTTCTCGAATGAGCTCTCCGCCACGGGCACCGGTCGTTACGATGTTCGGTACCGAAGCGTACGCGCCACTCGGAGAACCAATATCGAAATGCACGACGATATTTCGCGAGGCATATACGCCGGCCACCGTGTTGAGCACATCCGCTGACGGGAGATGATTGTGTCCGACAGTGTCCGTTCTGGAAGGGATCACGATCGCCGGTGGAATGTTCGTGGCATAGTACGGAGCGCAAGACTTGTTCGCCAGAGTGGGATCGGGACACCCAGCCACCGAACCGTACGTCGTGTTAGGAGGAGCCTGCAGCGCTTGCACCTCGACGAACATATCTTTCTGCGGCGACAAGGGCGACAAGATCGTGGTCGCGGTGGTCGCGCCCATGCCAGCCAAATCGGGGAGAAGCGTGCCGTCTGGATCTTTAAGCGGTAGGCTGCTGTATGCGTCTGGTCCGGCCTCAAGTCCATCCGGCAGGCCGTCCTGGTCGACGTCCGCGATCGCGGTACTGAAGACGACTGCGCCCAATGTGAGGCAATCGTATCCTCCGCCGGGTGTGTGATTGATCGTCGTCGTCGCTGTTTCGCCGTAGCCGTCGCCGGAATTGTTCTTCGGGTTCATGTACGCGCTGACGTCGTACGGCGGCGCGGTTAACCACGACCGCTCCGAAGCCGTCGCGCCCATAAACGGATTGGCCGCGATGAGGTTGTCGGTTCCGTTGTCGTTGAAGAAGATTCGTTCGTTCGGGTTCGGCTGGCTGCTCCCACCGATGTACGCAATCTTCGCCTTCGCAACTCCCTGCGACAACGTGGCCGCCGATGACTTGTAGAATCCTCGTAACTTCTGCGTTGTCGTTGTGGTGAGGTTAGGCTGGACGTAGATGGGCCCGTTGTTCAAGAAGTCGTACACGACGACTCTTCGCAACGGGTTCTTGGTGCGGTCTGTCTCCTGATCGCGATAGACGACGAACAAGGTGGCCCCGGAGGTTTCCGGAACGACGTTTCCGCCTCCCGCGTCAGGCAGCTTGACCGTGTGGTTACCGTTGACCAGCCGCTTTCCGGTCGGAACGCCATTGACGTCCAATTGGAGCGGCAAGAGCCGCAGCACGTCGGCTTTCAACATGGTCATCGTCAACGAGTTGTTTCCAGCGCTGTAGCATGGCGCTCCAGTTCCCAAAACAACGGGACCGCTCTTGACGAGATCGATATTTGGAGTGTTCACGCTTTTCCCGTCGAACTCCACGCCTGCTTCGATATTTGTCGCGCCGGTCAGGTGAATCGTCTCCCAATACAAGTACGCTGCGAGAATGTCTGCGTTCGCAGGCACGCCGCTGGTGACGAGCGTGCCGGTCGAAAACTTGATGCCCAAGATTGGATCGACGGCGCTGGGGTTTACTGAATTCGTCAGGTCGACACTGCTCACGACGAAGTTGCCGGTGACAGAAAAGCCGTCAGCGTAAGGCAAGGCATCTGTCCCTTGTTGCGCCTGGCCAGTCTGTTGCGCCATCAGCATGACCAAGCCGAGCGAGAACAGTGCGGCCGATGTCGGCCTCCCCAATCGCGGGACCCAAGTTACGAGTTTGGTCGATGACATACGTGTCCTCTCCGCGAACGTGAGTGCTCTGCCCCCTCAATCCGCGCTGCCTTAAATTCACCCTTGCGGGAATTGGAACTAGTTGTAACGAGAGTGCGAAGCGTACCAGAAGTGTCAGGGTAAACGCTACCCAAATCGCATCATTAGCTCGGAGCGTGTAAACAATACAAGCAAAGGGACTTGTGGCTCCGACGGAAGATTGTGCGAACGATGTCACCCCACGCGTACTGATACGTCACGCTAGTGGCACCAAGTTCCCGCGGACGTGAACATTCGCCGTCCGGGGTAGAATGCGTCGACTATGCTCGCCCTGCTCTGTTCGCGAACCGCCGGCCTCTGAGCGAGCGTGCCTCGCGCACGCAGCCTCCGCGTTTTCCTTCTTCGTGTAAATAAAAAGCGGTTTCAAAACCCACGCTCTTAAGTCAGGTTTGGAAACCTTCTAGATTAGTGATCAGTGATTAGCGATTCGTGATGCATTACGACGTCATTGTCATCGGCGGCGGTCATAACGGCCTCGTGAACGCCGCTTATCTCGCGCGCGGGGGTCGCAAGGTGCTCGTGCTTGAACGGCGGCACGTCCTTGGCGGCGCCGCCGTGACCGAGGAGATTCATCCAGGGTTCAAGTACTCGGTGTGTTCGTACGTCGTGTCACTGCTTCGCCCTGAGATCATCCGCGAGTTGGACCTGCCACGGCACGGATTGGAGATTCTGCCGCTCGACGGCACCTTCACGCCTATGCCCGACGGGAATTATTTGTGGCGGGTGAACGATCACGCGCGCACGCGGCGTGAAATCGCGCGTCACTCGAGGCTCGATGCCGAGGCGTACGACGAATACGGAAAAGCCATGGTGGAGATGGGGCGGTTCGTGAAACCGATCCTCAACCTGACGCCTCCCGATCCGACCTCGCTCGATCCCCGCGGCCTCTTCGATCTGCTATCGCTGCTCCGTCGATTTCAAGCGCTCAACGACGCGGACCGATACAACCAGATCCAGTTGATGACCATGAGCGCGTCCGACTTCCTCGATCAATGGTTCGAGACCGACGTGCTGAAGGCGACCATGTCCGCCTCGGGCATCATCGGCACGTTTCTCGGCGTGCGGTCTCCTGGAACGGCGTACGTGCTCCTCCACCATTACATGGGGGAAATCGACGGGGCGTTTCGGTCGTGGGGGCTCTCGCGTGGAGGCACAGGAGCGATTTCTGAGGCGATCGCGTCAGCGGCGCGGGAGGCAGGAGTCGAGATTCGCACCGAATCGCCGGTCTCCAGGATCATCGTCAAGGATGGAGCGGCCGTCGGGGTCGTTCTCGCCAATGGTGATTACCTCACTGCCAGCGTTATCTCCTCGAGCGTGGACCCGCGAACGACGTTCCTGAAGATGGTCGGTACCGAGCATCTTCCCGACGACTTCGCGGCGGACATCGCCCGTTACAGATTCCGCGGCTCGTCCGGGAAAGTGAATCTTGCACTCGATGCGCTCCCCGATTTCCGCGCGATGCCGGGCGCCGGCCCACACCTGCGTGGCGCGATTTCCATTTCGCCAAGCGTCGACTACATGGAGCGGGCGTACGACGACGCCAAGTACGGCCGCTACTCCCGTCGTCCATACATCGACATGGTGATCCCGAGCCTGACGGATCCGTCAGTCGCGCCGCCTGGAAAACACGTCATGTCCTGCTTCGTGCAATACGCCCCGTATCACCTCGAAGCTGGCACGACATGGGACAGAGAGCGCGAGGCGTTCGGAAATACGGTGATCGACACGATTGCCGAGTACGCACCGAACATTCGCAACATCATCCTTCACCGCCAGGTGCTGACGCCGCTCGATATCGAGCGCGACTTCGGATTGTCGGAAGGCAACATCTTTCAAGGCGAGCTGACTCTCGAACAGCTCTTCTTTCTTCGACCGGCGCCCGGATGGGCGCAATACCGCACGCCGATTGGAAATTTGTACATGTGCGGGTCGTCGACTCATCCCGGCGGCGGAATCATGGGCGCCTCCGGACGTAACGCGGCCGGGCGGATTTTGAAAGAAACAGGCGCCGGCGCGTGAGCCCTGTCGTGATCGTCGGCGCCGGCCACAACGGCCTCACGACGGCGTTCTATCTCGCCCGGGCGGGCGTTAAGCCGCTCGTACTCGAACGGCGATCGATTGTTGGCGGTGCGGCAGCGACGGAAGAACTCGCGCCGGGATTCAGGTGTCCGTCGCTGGCGCATGCGATCGGGCCACTCCGACCGTCGATCGTGCGGGACATGCGGCTCGAACAGCGCGGCGTCGAGTTCGTGCGTCCCGATCCGCGACTCGTCGCGCTGTCGCCGGATGGGGGGCCGCTCGTCTTTTCGAGCGACGAGCGCCGCACCACCGAGGCAATTCGTCGATTCTCCGCGCGGGATGCCGATCGGTACGCGGAGTTCTGCACGGTGCTTTCGCGGTTCGGGAAATTTCTTGAACCGTTGCTGATGATGACGCCGCCGTCGATCGATTCGCCGGATCGCGGCGACATCTGGGAGTTACTGAAAACCGGACGGCGGTTTCGCGCGCTCGGGAAGAAGGATGGCTTTCGCCTGCTGCGCTGGGGACCGATGGCAGCGGCGGATCTCGTTCGTGAGTGGTTCGAGAGCGATCTGCTTCAGGCCGCAATCGCGGCGCGGGCGATCTTTGGCGCGTCGCAAGGTCCGCGATCCGCCGGCACGGCGGCTCTGCTGCTTTTCAACGCTGCGGTTGATCCGGCGCCGGGCGGCAGCAGCGTCACGGTAAAGGGTGGACCAGGGGTCCTCACTACCGCGATGGCGGACGCGGCACGCGAGGCGGGCGCCGAGATTCGACTGGACGCGGATGTCACGCGTGTTGTCGTGACCAAGGGGCGCGTCACCGGCGTTCTGCTCGAGGATGGGCGCGAGATTGCGGCGACCGCAGTCATCTCAAACGCCGATCCGAGGCGAACGCTGCTGCAGCTCATCGACCCGATCGATCTCGATCCGGGATTTCTGACCAGGATCCGCAACTACCGCTGTCGCGGGACTGTCGCGAAGATCAATCTGGCACTGTCCTCGTTACCCGCGTTCACCGGCGTCGCCGGTCATGCCGACCTTCGGGGACGACTCCACATTGGATCAAGTCTGGACTACCTGGAGCGCGCGTTCGATGCGTCGAAGTATGGCGAGATCTCACCGCAACCGTACTTGGACATGATGATCCCGACGCTCATCGATCCGTCGCTGGCACCGTCAGGCAAGCACGTCCTGTCCGTGTCCGTTCAGTTCGCGCCGTTCAAACTCGCGCGCGCCCGCGAGTGGGAGTCGGCGAAATCCGAGCTGCTCGCCAATGTCATGCGGACACTTGATCGTCATGCGCCTGGGATCCAGGCGCTCGTGGAGCACGCCCGCGTTCTGACGCCGGTGGATCTTGACCAGACCTACGGACTGACCGGCGGCGACATCTATCACGGCGAACCGTCGCTCGATCAGTTGTTCACCATGCGGCCGGTTCTCGGCCAGGCCCGATACCACACGCCGATACCCGGTCTGTTCCTGTGCGGATCGGGAACCCACCCCGGCGGTGGCGTCACCGGCGGCCCGGGGCAGAACGCCGCCCGCCAAATCTTGAAAGTCCTGACATAGCCAAAAATGATCTAACTCACTGATACCACGCGATTTGCGTGATTTTTGCTCTCCAAAAGGTGGCTGGCACCTTTCTGCGAAAGGTGCCAGCCACCTTTTTCGGTTTTTGTAACGGTCGGCGGCCCGGCCTTGTCTAACAGGCAGACTGCAAAGGGGCGCTCAATGAACTCAACAGCCTCTCGACACCGAACCCGCCGCGTGCTCGTTGTGATATCGCTCTGCACGCTCGCGCTCCTGATCCCATCATTCATCTCTCGCGATCGCATGATCGCCGCCCCCGGCTCATCGTCAGCCGTTCCCGCAAACGCCGACGACAAGACCATCGTTCATGTATTGAACCGCCTGGGATTCGGCGCCATGCCCGGTGACCTCGAGCGCGTGCGACGGATGGGTCTCGAGAAATATATCGAGCAGCAATTGCGACCCGAGACGATTCCGGATCGGGGCATGAGCGCGCGCCTTGCGAGTCTCGATACACTGACGTTGAACAGCCGCGAACTTGCTGAGGACTACTTCATGCCGGCGCAGATGGCGCAACGCCGCACGAAGCAACAGGCCGCGGCACAGCCGGCGGAATCTGCAGCCGACAAACGCGAGGCGCGGACGCCCGAACAAGCGCAGATGATGCAGGCGCAGCGACAGGTATTCACCGACCTCACCCAGCAGAAAATCCTGCGTGCGGTTTACAGCGAGCGCCAGTTGAACGAAGTCCTCGTCGACTTCTGGTTCAACCACTTCAACGTTTTCGCTGGAAAAGGGCTCACACGTAATTACCTCACCGAGTACGAGCGCGAGGCGATTCGTCCGCACGTGCTCGGAAAGTTCCGCGACCTGCTCGAGGCGACAGCGAAGAGCCCGGCCATGCTGTTCTACTTGGATAACTGGCAGAGCGCCGCACCTGAGGGGACACGCACCTCGGCGCCGAACTCTCGCACTCGGAACCCGTCAAATCCGCGCCGGCCCTTTGGCCGGCCCGGGCAGGTCGGCAGCGTTCCGCGTCAGCGCACGGTCGCTGATCTTCCGCCGGCGGCGCAGAACCGGAAGCCGCGCGGCTTGAATGAAAACTACGCCCGCGAGTTGATGGAACTCCACACCCTCGGCGTCGACGGCGGATACACGCAAAAAGACGTGCAGGAAATCGCGCGCGCGTTCACGGGCTGGACGATTGCGAATCCGCGGCAGGGTGGTGGGTTCGTTTTCGATCCACGCATGCACGACGACGGTGAAAAAATCGTCCTCGGTCACAAGATCAAGGCTGGCGGCGGCGAGCACGATGGTCAAGAAGTCCTCGACATCCTCGCCTCGCACGCCTCGACGGCACGCTTCGTCGCGACCAAGCTCGCGCGACGGCTGGTCGCCGACGAACCACCACCGTCGCTGATCGATCGCGCCGCCGAGCGTTTTCGCGAAACCAAGGGAGACATCCGCGAGGTCGTGCGGACGATCGTGACATCACGCGAGTTCTTCGCGCCCGAGGCATATCGGGCAAAGGTCAAGACGCCGTTTGAGTTTGTCGCATCGGCTGTTCGTGCCACCGAAGCCGATTCAATCAATGCCCTGCCGCTCGTACAGACGATGCGAGAACTGGGGATGCCTCTGTATCAGTGTCAACCGCCAACCGGCTACGCCGACCGCGCGGAAGCGTGGGTCAACACCGGAGCGTTGCTCAATCGAATGAATTTCGCAGTTGCGTTGACCGAGGGACGCGTGCGGGGCATGCGCGCGCCGCAGCCGTTCCGCGGACAGTCGATCGAGGCAGCCGGCGACGAGATCGTGGACCAGGTGCTCGCGGGGGATCTCTCGTCGTCGACTCGAGAAACGGTCGCCAAAGCGTCTCGTCCGTCACAAGCCATCGCGCTGCTCCTCGGATCGCCGGAGTTCCAGAGAAGGTAACCACCATGATTTCCCGACGCATCTTCCTCAAGAACGGCGGACTCGCACTGGTGAGTCTCGGATTCGCTCCGGCGTTTCTGGCGCGAACTGTTGCCGCCGCCGACGCGCGGCGACGCGTCCTGATCACGATCTTTCAGCGCGGTGCCGTCGATGGGTTGAACATGATCGTGCCCTTCGGCGAGCGCGCGTATTACACGGCACGGCCGTCGCTTGCGATTGCCGCTCCGGGTCGATCCCAGGACGCGGCAGTCGATCTCGACGGTTTCTTCGGACTGCATCCGCGTCTCGCGCCGCTCAAGCCACTGTTTGATGCTCGTCAAATGGCGGTGGTGCATGCCTGTGGTTCGCCTGACGGCACCCGCTCACACTTTGATGCACAGGACTACATGGAAACGGCAACGCCTGGCGTGAAGAGCACGCAGGACGGCTGGCTGAATCGCTATCTTCATGCGCGTGAGCATCAGGCGGCAACGCCGTTTCGCGCCGTCGCGCTCGCCCCGCAATTACCACGGGCGTTGCAGGGCCTGGAACCGGCACTGGCGATCGGGCAAATCAGTCAATTCGGCATCCGTGGTGGCGCCGCCGGTGACATGGTGCAGTCGTCGTTCGAGTCGCAATACGCCGCCGCAGCCGACAGCGTGCTGCATTCGACCGGACGCGAGGCGTTCGATGCGGTGAAGATGCTGAAGAATGCGAACCTCGGCCAGTACACCCCGGCGAACGGCGCGGAATATCCGCGGTCGGCATTCGGTGAGGCGCTTCGGCAAATCGCCCAGCTCGTGAAGGCAGACGTCGGTCTCGAAGTCGCCTTTGCCGAATCGGGCAACTGGGATCATCACGTGAACGAAGGGGCGGCCGTGGGATTGTTGGCGACGCGACTCGATGATCTCGCGCGCGGCATCACCGCTCTCGTGCGCGACCTCGGCGATCGCATGCAGGACGTCGTGATTCTTACGATGTCGGAGTTCGGGCGTGCTGTAGCGGAGAACGGCAACCGGGGAACGGACCATGGTCACGGGAATGCGATGATGATCATCGGTGGCCCCGTGCGCGGTGGAAAAGTCTACGGACGGTGGCCCGGCCTCGCACCGGAACAGCGCTACGAACGCCGCGATCTCGCCGTCACAACAGACTTCAGGGCCGTCTTCGCTGAAGTCGTTCGCGGCCATCTCGGACTAAACGACACGCGACCGGTTTTCCCGGGATTCACCGCGCAGACCTCGCTAGGCTTCCTCTAATTCGGTGATTCTGCGCCGGACCATCTGAGGTAAACTCGCAGGCGCGCATGGCAAAGGAACTCCCCGGCGAGGCGCTCGGCCTCGTCGAGACCCGCGGTCTCGTCGGCATGATCGAGGCGGCTGACGCGATGGTCAAAGCGGCCAACGTCGTGTTCGTTGGCTGGCAGAAAGTCGATGCCGGCCTGGTCACCGCGATCGTTCGCGGGGATGTCGCCTCGGTCAAGGCGGCAACGGATGCGGGCGCCGCAGCGGCGCGGCGTGTCGGCGAACTCGTCGGCGTTCACGTGATCCCGCGGCCGGCCGACGGCCTCGACAAGGTCTTTCCGATCGGCTAATCGGCATCCGCTTTCGCAGCCCTTGTGGGCCTGCGGCCAGTCTTTCTTTTTCTCTTCGACGTCCTGGTCCGCGCCGTGAGCTCGCGTAGCATCGGCAGGTCTCCCACTACCAGCATCGGTTGATCCGGCGCACGCAGGATGTTGATGAACTCGCCGGTCGACGTTCGGGCGAAGACTTCCTTCCCGTCAGTGAACAACGTGATTGCTCCGGCGCCACCGATCGCTTCGAAGAGCCGGATCCGGAACTTGTCGCGAAGCGTGTCGAGCAGGAGTCGAATTCGGGCGACGGAAAGTCCTTGCCGCCGCAAGTCGGCGAGCACGATCAACTCGAGGAGATCAACAGGGGTGTAGCGCCGCTCGGTAAATCCGCCCGCCGCTGTTCGCCTCGGTGCGAACGCCGGCGCGAACAACCGCCGTGCGTCCCACCACTGAAGCTGACGCGCCGACAGCCCGGTCAAAGCGGCCACCTCGCGCGCGCTGTACGTGTTTTTCAGCTGCACGGACGCGCTTTCTACTTTCCTCCGAGCGCAGTGGCGATCGCCGTGGCCGTACGGGCCCCTTCAAAGTCCTTTTCGGTGAGTCCACCTTCGCTATGGGTGCTGTACGACACTTTGACCCGCTTGTAGTTGATGAGCAGGTCAGGATGGTGATCGACCGCCTCGGCGGCAAAACCCAGGCGCACGACGAAAGCGATCGCCTCGGGAAAGCCCGCGAACGTGAACTGCCGGCTGATGACCTCGCCTTCGGCAGTCCACTCAGGCAGATCTGCCATTCGTCTACGGACCTCCGTCCCGGCAACCTTTGGCATGCGGCAGAGCATATGTCAGCCGCGGAAACCTTTCGCGTGGATTATCGTCTAAACAATGTTAAGATACTAAACAGTGTTCAGCGCTGCAATTCGCTGAGAGAAGGAGTGGATTGGGCGTAAGAGAACGTCAGGAAAGGGAACGGGAGGCCGTCGCGCGGGCGATCCTCGACGCTGCGCGCGAGCTGTTCGTTGCCGAGGGATATCAGAACGTTTCGATTCGCAAAATCGCGGAAAAAATCGAATACAGCCCCGCCGCCATCTATGGCTACTTCGAAAGCAAAGACGACATCTTTCTGGCGCTCGCCGAGGAAGGGTTTCGGATGCTTTTCGCGCCGGGCCACGAAATGTCGATTCCCGATCCCATCGAGAAGATTCGTGCTGGTTTCTGGCGGCTCTACACGTTCAGCAAGGAACATCCCGAGCACTTCGCGCTGATGTTTCTCGATCGATCGGTCCCGCCGATTAGCAAGGACTGGGAACGATTCGGCTTCATCCGCGAAATGAAAGGTCGGATGGCGGCGCACATTGAGAGTGTCGTCAAGCAAGGTCTCTTTCCTTCGGACACGAAAGCCGACGACGTTTTTCAGATTCTTGGCGCAGCCATTCATGGGGTCGCGGTGATGCGTTTGTGCGGACGACTGGGACCTCACGTCGATGCCGACGCGCTCGCGCGCGACACGCTCGAAGCGGCGCTCATGGGATTGCGGACGGGAATCGTGCACACGTTTCATTCCAAGCCGTGCACATAGGGATTTCATACAAGTTGCGTTTTTTACCGGAGCGGAAGAGTCATGAAGGTTCAGTTGCGTTATTCATTCTCAGCAGTTCTGCTGACAGCGCTTGCCGCGTCGGTGGCAGGCTGCGGAAGCAGCGAGGCGACGGTGAAGGCCGAGGCAAAGCCGGAGCCGGTAGTGGTCGACACTGCGCGGGTTGAAAGCAGAGCGATAGATCGATACCTGCGGGTCACGGGATCGCTCGTCGCCGATGAACAGGCGGAAGTGAGCGCCGAGGCCCCGGGTCGAGTCATTGCGGCTCCGGTCGAGCGCGGATCGCACGTTGCGCAGGGCGCCGTGCTGGCCCGGATCTCGCCGACCGAAACCTCCGCGCAATTGCTCGAGGCGGAAGCCAATGCCTCGCAGATTGAGGCGCGGCTCGGATTGTCGCAGGGACAGCCGTTCGATCCCACGCGTGTCCCCGATGTCATGAATGCGAAGGCTTCGCTTGATCTTGCCGTCGCGGAATTCGCGCGGATCAAGTCGCTGCTCGATCAGAAGGTCGTCTCGCAGAGCGAGTACGACCAACGTCGTGCGCAGGTGGATGCGGCACAACAGCAATTCCAGATGGCGCAGAACGTTGCCCAGCAATCGTATCGATCGCTGCAGGCGGCCCGCGCACGCATCGAGCTCGCGCAGAAGGCCGTCTCCGACACGACGATTCGCGCACCATTCGCCGGCCTGGTCGCCGAACGCCTGGTCAGTGTCGGCGATTATGTGACCCGTGGCGCTCACGTGGCGACGGTCGTCCGCGTCGATCCGCTGCGGGTCGAACTGACGGTCCCCGAGCAGGCGATTTCACTGATCAAGGATGGGCAGGCGGTGCAGATCACCGTTGATGCCTACCCGGGCGAAACGTTCGCGGCAAAGATCAGGTACGTCTCTCCGTCGCTTCGGACTGACCAGCGAGCGCTGACAGTTGAAGCCGTCGCCGCGAATTCGGACGGTCGCCTCAAGCCAGGGCTCTTTGCGACGGCATCGATTCAACAACCCGCGGGCGCGCCGGCACTTCTGGTGCCGACCAGTGCGGTTGAGACAATCGCCGGCACCAGCCGTGTCTACGTGATCAGGGGCGACAAGGTCGAGGAGCGCATCGTCACGCTCGGCCAACCTGTCGGTCAACAGGTCGAGATTGCAAGCGGTCTCGTCAGCGGTGAGACTGTGGCCGCGGCGCCGAAAGGTCATCTCTCGGATGGCCAGGATGTTCGCGCGCGTGCACTCGCGAAGTAGTCATTTCCCTCTCTCGAACACTCGTAGCGCAGCCCTTGAGGGCTGCCATTAGGCAAACATCATGCAGTGGCTAGCAGCAATATCCGTTAAACGTCCGGTTTTCGCCAGCGTCCTGATTCTGTCGCTTACTGTCGTCGGCGCCTTTGCGTTCCTGCAACTTGGCGTCGATCGATTTCCGAAGGTCGACTTCCCCACTGTCGTTGTCACGACACGTCTTCCAGGGGCGGCACCGGAGGAAGTCGAGACGGAAATCACCGACGAGATCGAAGAGGCGGTGAACACCATCAGTGCCATCGACGAGTTGCGATCGAACTCGTCGGAGGGCATGTCGCAGGTCATCATCTCATTCCTCCTCGAGAAGGATGCCGACATCGCGGCGCAGGAAGTGCGCGATCGCGTCAACCGCGTTCTGCCGCTCTTGCCAAAGACGATTGACCAACCGATGGTCGAAAAGTTCGATCCGGATGCGGCACCCGTCCTGACGCTCGCGGTGTCAGCCAAAAAGCCGGTCCGCGACATTACCGAATACGCGGACAAAACGCTGCGCCGGCAACTCGAGAGCGTCAACGGCGTCGGACAGGTCGTCGTCTCCGGCGGCAGAGCGCGCCAGATCAACATCAATCTCGACGCCGCGCGTCTGCGGGCATACAACCTCACGGTCAACGACGTCGCGCGAGCGCTTCAGTCACAGAACACGGAAATCCCCGGCGGCCGTGTTGAACAGGGCGCCACGGCGCTGACGCTGCGAACGCGAGGACGCGTGCAGTCGCCGCAGGAATTCGGCGACATCGTCGTGCGTCAGAGGGATTCGCACGCGATCCTGCTTCGCGATGTCGCAACGATCGAGGACGGCATGGCCGAGGCCATGACCAAGGCCAGCCTGAATGGCGAGCCGACGGTGCTCCTCACCGTGAGACGACAGTCAGGCACGAATACGGTGCAGGTTGTCGATGCCGTGAAGGAGCGGCTTGCCGATATCGCTCCACTTGTTCCGGCTGGCTACGACATTCGAGTGGTTCGGGATCTGTCCGAATTCATCAAGGCGTCGATTCACAGCGTTGAAGAGCATCTCATCGTCGGCTCCATCCTCGCGGCGGCAGTCGTGCTGATTTTCCTGTGGAACTGGCGATCGACGATCATCGCGGCGGTTGCCATTCCGACCTCGATCATCGCGACGTTTGGCTTGATCTGGTACCAGGGCTTCACGCTCAACTCGATGACGCTCCTCGCGCTGACGCTCTCGGTCGGGATCGTCATCGACGATGCGATCGTCGTGCTCGAGAATATCTACAGGTTCGTCGAGGAAAAGGGGAGACCTCCCGTTCAAGCCGCCGTCGAGGCGACGCGCGAAATCGGTCTCGCGGTTCTGGCGACGACGCTGTCGCTCATCGCGATCTTCGTTCCGGTTGGATTCATGGGCGGCATCGTCGGCCGGTTCATGACGAGCTTTGGCTTCACGATGTCGTTCGCGATTCTCGTGTCGCTCCTGGTGAGCTTCACCCTGACCCCGATGCTCGCCGCTCGCTGGATCAAAATGCGGCCTCGCCACGAAACCGCCGATGGCGGCGAAGTAACGGAAAAGACTTCGAGAGACTCGCGGTTCTTCCGTCCTCTCGATCACGGCTACACGACGATTCTCCGGTGGTCGCTGGCGCATCGCTGGATCGTGACCGCCATTGCGGTTCTCGTCCTGCTGAGCAGCGTGCCGCTCTTCATGTTCGCGAACAAGAACTTCCTGCCGAATGACGACCAGTCGGAGTTCGAGGTCGGCCTGCGAGCGCCGGAGGGTACCAGTCTGGACGCAACCGAGATCATCGCGAACAGGCTCGCGACCCGGATCCGTCGGCTGCCGGAAGTGGCTTATACGCTCGTATCAGTGGCCGACGATCCGGCACAAACACAAAACTCCGGAACGGTTTACGTTCGTCTCAAGCCCGTCCACGAGCGAAAGAAGGATCAGTTCGCGGTCATGAACGACGTCAGGAGCGACATTCTTCCAGAGTTGGCGACAGCAAATCTCCGCACGGGCGTTCGTGCTGTTGCTACGATCGGAGGCGGCGGAAATCAGAATGCGGAAATCCAATTCACTATCAATGGGCCGGATCTCAAGGCCCTGGAGCGATACGCCAACGCGGTCGCGGCGGCGGCGAAGAAGCAGCCCGGCGTCGTCGACATCGACACCTCGCTCAACGTCGGCAAACCCGAACTGTCCGTGAATTTGGATCGGTTGAAGGCTGCAGACCTCGGCGTCCAGATTTCGGATGCGGCCGAGGCGCTGCGACTCCTGGTCGGAGGCGATCAAGTGACGACTTACAACGAAGGCGGCGAGCAGTATGAGGTGCACGTCCGGGCGGAAGCGGGCAACCGCCAGACGGCGACAGGGATTGGCCAGTTGACGGTCCCGTCGAGTCGCGTCGGCAGTGTGCCACTCGAGAATCTGGCGCAGCTCACACCCGGGACAGCCCCCTCGGAAATCAACCGCCTGAATCGTCAGCGACAGGTCACGGTTTTTGCGGGATTGCTTCCAGGCGTGTCGCAGACGCCCGCGATGGCGGCGATGACCGAGGCCGCGCAGTCGCTCGAAATGGGTCCGGGGTACAGCACGCGTTTCGCGGGCCGTTCTCGTGAATTAGGACGCGCCGCCCAGAACTTCCTGCTTGCGTTCGGACTGTCTCTCGTCTTCATGTATCTCATTCTGGCGGCACAGTTCGAGTCGTGGCTGCACCCGATCACGATCCTGTTGTCGCTGCCGCTGACGCTGCCGTTCGCACTGCTTTCGATCATCATCACGCGTCAGTCGCTCAACATCTTCTCCGCACTTGGGCTGCTGGTGTTGTTCGGAGTCGTGAAAAAGAATTCCATCTTGCAGATCGACCACGCGAATCAGCTGCGCGAACGCGGCATGGAGCGCGATCTCGCAATCGTCCAGGCGAGTCGCGATCGTCTGCGGCCAATCCTGATGACGACGTTCGCCTTTGTCGCCGGCATGATTCCACTGGTCCTGTCGAGCGGCGTCGGCTCGGCAACAAACCGCGCCATCGGTTTCGTGATCATTGGTGGCCAGTCCCTGGTGCTGCTGTTGACGCTCGTGGCGACGCCGGTCGCGTACTCGTTGTTCGATGATGCGTCAAAGGTACGGCTCTGGCGTTGGCGACGTTCGAGCCGGGCAGCGGCGGCAACGGCGACGGCTGGTTTCGCTCTGGTCATGCTGATGCCGTCACATGCATCTGCCCAAGCGACGACACCATCGGCGCAGGCGACGCCGACCGAGACATTGAGGATGTCGCGCGATGAAGTGGTTCGTCTTGCGATCGAGAACAACGCCGCGCTCGCCGCCAACCGGCTCGATCCAGTAATCAGCGCCGAACGTGTCGCTGCGGCAAAGGCCGTGTTCGTACCGAACCTGACCTCTGGGCTGCAGCGAAACAGTCAGTCGACGCCGTCGACCAATCTGTTTTCCGGAGACAGCTCGCTGCAGACGGACTTCTGGTCGGGCGCGGCAGGGATCGGTCAGCTTCTCCCATGGGGCGGCGGCAATTACAACGTATCGTTCAACTCGGCGCGAACAACAACGACCAATCCGTTGACGACGTTCACACCGTCGTTGACCTCGTCGGTGCAGGCCGTGTTTTCGCAGCCACTGCTGCGGGATTTCAAAACCGATCCGGCTCGCGCGCAGCTGGATGTGTCGCAAAGGAATCGCGAGATCGCGGATTTGCGGCTGCAGGAAGACATTTCGCGCACATCAGCCCAGGCGGAGACGGCTTACTGGGCGCTCGTCGCGGCGCGGGCATCCGTCGATGTGCAGCAACGGTCGCTGGATCTGGCGCTCGAACTCGAACGCACCAATCGCGCGCGGGTCGACGTCGGGCAATCACCGCCGCTTGACTTGGTGACGGCGCGGGCGGAAGTCGCGCAGCGGCGGGAGAACTTAATCATCGCGCGGACCGACGTGCTGCAGGCCGAGGACGTGCTGCGCGCGCTGGTATTCAATCCCAAGCGGCCGGACTTTTGGACGGCGCATATCGAGCCGGCCGATGCGGTGCCGCCGGTCGGTGCACCGGCCGATGTGGACGCGGCGGTTCGGCGCGCACTCAGTGTCCGACCGGACATCGCTGAACAGCGCAAACAGATTCAGATCAGCGAAACCAACGTCACGCTCTCGAAGAATCAAACGCTCCCCGACCTTCGATTGCAGGCGAGCTACGTCACCAGTGGTCTCGGCGGATCCAAGCTGGTGAGAACGGGAGGATTTCCCGGCACGATCATCGGCGTCGACACCACATCCTATGGATCGGTTTTAGGTCAGGCGTTCTCCGCTGACTTCCCGACGTGGACGCTCGGCTTCTCGCTGAACTATCCGATCGGCAAGAGCACCGAGGAGGCCAATCTCGCGCGGGCGCGCCTCGAGCGCGATCAGGCCACGGCGCGTTTGCAGAGCGTCGAGCTCGTGGCCGTCCGTCAAGTGCGGGATGCCGCGCTGCGGGTCGAGCAGAATCGCCAGCGCATCGAGACCGCGCAGCTCGGTCGCGAGCTTGCGGAGCAGCGGCTGGACGCCGAGCAAAAGCGGTTTGACGTCGGGATGTCGACGAGCTTCCTCGTCATCCAGGCTCAGCGCGACCTCGCGGTCGCTCGCAATAACGAGTTGCAGTCCAACCTGGCGTATCAGCTGTCAGTGATTGCGTTCGAGGCGGCTCAGACGACGAGTGGCGGCATCCCCGCCGTCGGCACGAACAGCCTGCAGAACACCACCGGCGCGGTACGCTGACAAAAACCGAAAAAGGTGGCTGGCACCTTTCAGGGAAAGGTGCCAGCCACCTTTTTCGATTTTCGTCGCGCCTACGCGAAGCGGGTCCACGTGCGTATCGCCTTGGCCACCCATCCAGGTCGACGACTCTCCTTCACCATCTTGCGCAGCTCACGATTGCCTTGCGGTCGATTGACAAGGTCAATCCACTGGCGAGGTCGCGCGATCGGCCAAGGCGTCAGGACGTTGAGATCGTCCACCGGACCGCTGCGCACGAGGCTGGACCACTCCCAGTCCTCAGCGCGTGAGACGAGTCCCGCGCTCATCGCATTGGCTTCAACGTATCGGCAAACATTGATGAAGCGACGCTCGCTGAGGATTGGTAAGTTTCTGAACCTCCCCTGATAAACGTGACCCGTACCCACGGTACCGTGTCGACGCTGGACGTCGCGGATATGCGCATTCATCAGCAGCTGCATGTACGCAGAAATCTCCTCTCCGTGCACCGGCCACAACACCAAATGAAAGTGGTTCGGCATCAAACAGAAGGCCAGTAACCTAACCGTTGTTCGGTCAAGTGCATCGGTCATCGCCGCAAGAAAACCTAAGTAATCCGCGCCGTCGAGGAAGACACGCGCTCGGAGATTTCCGCGGTTGACGATGTGTTGAGGAACTCCATCGGGGCAGATACGAGGTGGTCTAGGCATGTACCACGACACTCAAGTGCCCTGCCAACGCCATTACACAACCCGTAAAAGGTGGCTGGCACCTTTCAGGGAAAGGTGCCAGCCACCTTTTACGCAATCAAGTCAGCGACGACTGTCGCCGTGAGAGGAGCGAGGAGGATGCCGTTTCTGAAGTGACCGGTCGCATAGATTAACGCGGAGTGCCGCGCCGATCGGCGGATGATTGGCAACCCTGACGGCGTCGATGGACGCAAACCGACGCGGGCCTCGACAAACGTCGCGTCGCTGACGCCGGGTAACACCGCGCTGGCGGCATTCAACAGCGTCTTCACGCCGCCCGCGGTCACACGCTCATCAAAGCCAACCTGCTCGACGGTCGCGCCGACGAGCAGGGTGCCATCGAGCCACGGCACCAGATAACACGACTCACTCCACAGGATGCGCTGGAGAGGCGGACCCTGCCATCGAACATGCAGCAACTGCCCGCGCACAGGTGCGACGTCGGTTTCTCTCGCCAGCTCGGATGACCAGCTGCCGGCCGCAACGACGACGGTGCGGGCGCGGTAGGTGTCATCGCCGGACGTGACAATTGCGCGATCTCCCTCCCCCGTAATCGAGTCGACCCGGCGCCCGAGGTGCGCCTCCGCGCCGTAACGGCGCGAGGCATCAAGCAACGCGTCGGTGAGCTGCGCCGCGCGAACGTAGCCGTGCGATGGGACAAGCAGCCCTCCACTGGTTGGCCCGAGTGCTGGTTCCAATCGGGCGACACCCGGCGACTCGATCCACTGTGCCTCGACACCCTTCGATCTGATCCACTCGCAGAGCGTCTGCAGTTGCTCCGCCGCGTTGCTATCGTGCGCGAGTTCGAGCGTGCCGCAGCGCCGGTACTCAATCGGAAGACTCGATTCTTGCGCGACGTTCTTGATGAAGTCGTCATAGAGCCCGAGGCTCTCCACGGTGAGTGCGTGAAGCGGGCCATCGGACGGCGCCTCGATGTACGGCGCGAGCACACCCGCCGACGCGTGTGTGGCGCCGGCGCCGGCGCTCCGCCCTTCGAGGATCATCGTCTTCGCGCCACGAACGGCCACTTCGCGCGCCACGGCGCAGCCGATAATCCCTGCGCCGACGACGATCACGTCCCACTCGGTGCCCTCCGCTCGCTGCTGGGCCATCAAACGATCATAGCTCTCCCCGCCGTGCCTCTGCAGTGGTCGTGGCAGCACGATTGCTACGACTCACCGCATGCTGGCGCATCTCAAGGTTCCGCTGAGCTGGAAAGAACTTGGGATCAGAACCTGGAACGAAATATGGGCCGATGACCTGCTCAACCTCGCCGCCCAGCAGGCGTACTACTTCTTCTTCGCGCTGTTCCCGGCGCTGCTGACCTTCATCTCGTTTGCCAGTTTTTTTCCGATTGATGACTTGACCGGCCAGATCGTGACGGTGCTCGGCCGGTTTGCGCCGCCAGAGGTGATCACGATCATCAAGGAACAGATCAGGAACATCTCTGAATCAGGGAGTGGTGGCATTCTGACGTTCGGGTTCCTGTTGACGCTCTGGAGCAGTTCGGGAGCCATGGTCTCGATCATCACCACGCTCAATTCCGCATACGACATCACCGAGGGACGACCACTGTGGCGCGTGCGCCTCACGGCAGTTGCGATGACGATCGGCGTTGCCTTCTTCATTCTTTTGTCGATGGCACTCGTTCTGATCGGGCCGACGGTCGCAGAGCATCTGGCGAACACGATGCAGCTCGGCGCCGCCGTGAAGTGGACGTTATGGGTCGTGCAATGGCCGGTTGTCTTCGTGCTCGTAGCAACAGCAATCGGGCTCGTTTACTATTTCGCGCCCGACGCCGTTCAGGACTGGGTCTGGATCACTCCCGGGTCAATTCTCGCGACGTTTCTCTGGGTGATCGTCTCTCTCGGCCTGAAGCTTTACATCTCATACTTTGGCAACTACAACGAAACCTACGGCACGCTCGGCGCCTTCATCGTGCTGCTGACGTGGTTCTACTTATCGGGTCTCGCCATTCTCATCGGCGCTGAACTAAATGCCGAGATCGAGCACGCCTCGCCGTATGGCAAGGACGTGGGCGAAAAAGTCCCCGGCGAGAGGAAGAAGATCGGCCCTGCAGCCGCAAGGGATTACGAAGAGCGCAAGCGTCAAGGTATCGCTGACGTCCCGCCCTTCCCGGAGGGTGTGAATTGTGATGCGGAACCCAAGCGCGCGGCAACAGGGCACGCAGGAGTGCGCACAAGTGACCTTGTCATCGGCGCAGCGGTACTGGCGCCAGTCGCGGTGAAGATCGCGAAGGAAGTTCGCGAAAGGGTAAACGGCGAATCCGAAAGTGCCCGCCGCGATCCGGACGCGGCTTAGTTCCTCGTTCGCCACTCTCGCTGGGGCGTCTCTTTTTGCTACTGCTTCTTGACCGACGGATCGGGAACCGGCTTCCACGCATCCGGTCTGAGCTTCCCACCGAAACCCCAGTATTCCGGCTCCTTGCGGTGGACCGGCTGTTGTTGCTGCGGCATGTGCTCGGCAATCCATCGATCCGACGAGATCGGAATCCCGTTCGCACCATGGTCCGCGCGGGTGTGAACGGACCGTGTCGTGGCGACCGGAATATAGACCGGCACAGCGACAGGGACTTCGCGCACGACTTCGTGTACTTCCGGCGGGTCTCGATGGTCGATGATCACGACCTGCGGCTGCGGCGCGACGGGCTGCGGCGCTTCCGTGACGATCGGCTCTGGCGGCGGCACCTCACGTCCACTGCGCACCATCGCCGTGATCACTCGCTCGCTCACGCCATTGGCCTTCAGCTCTTTGATCGTCGCCGCGTCGATCGGAAAGACGGAACGATCGACCTCGATGAGTGCGAGAAGCACTTCCTCGCCTAGACCCGCGCGCGTTAATTCAATGACGTCGCGGAGAGTCAGCGCATCGGCGCGGCTGGGCAGGAAGGTCAACGCGAAGGTCATGAGCAACGGCGCGATCCGGCGCATTGGAGTCCCTCCGATAACACCCTGAGCATGGCAAAAACCTGTCAACTGTGCAACGACGATACCGCGAGGAAATGCGTCTCTGAGCGGGGGATATTCAGGGGCTCACCTCCCACGGTCCTGCCTTGAGGACAACCAGTGTCCCCCCGCGGTTGCGTGCAATATTGGAATGACTGGTCCCACCCGGTTTTCGGGTAAATTCAGGCCGTGTTCTGGCCGATACCCCAGGGCACAGCAATTGCTGTTTCCTCGCTGTTCAGGAGTCAGTATGAGTTCCAGAGTTCTCGCGGGTTTGCTGGCGGCGGGATGTTTGACGGCAGCCGCTAGCGGCGCCTACGTGGCGGTCCGACAAAATGTGGTTCAGCCGGCCGCCGTGGCGGCGTCCCCGGCCTCAGCCGCGGCTCCCGCAGCGACGGGCACACAGCCTGAGCCGACCCCGACGGCCGTGGCCGAAACCGAAGCGATTATCAGCAGTCCCACGAAGCCAAAGGCGGAAGCCGAGGCTCCCGCGCCAGCACCTTCTGCACCGGCGAAGCCTGCCGTCCCGCGTGCGCCGGCGCCGTCAAAGGAAACGCCGAAGGCTGTGAGTTCGCCTCGTCGCGATACCGCGCCAGCGGTCCCTGCGCCGCGGAGCGCACCTTCATCGGCGCCCCAGGCGAGCGCTCCCGTCACGGCGGAACGGCAAACGCCTCCACCTGCGCCGATTTCGCGTCCGGAACCGATTCAGGAGCCTGTGAAGCCAGTCGAACCGCCATCCGCTCCGCCGGTGCGTCAATTTGAAGAAGTGGTTCTTCCCACCGCTTCCGTGATGGGCCTCGAGATCGAAACGTCACTTTCGTCCGAGCGCGCGCGCGTCGAAGATCGCGTCGACGCGAAGGTCGCCCGCGACGTGATGGCCGATGGCCACCTGGCCATCCCCGCAGGCTCACGCGTCATCGGCTCGGTCACCGTCGTCGAGCGCGGCGGCAAGGTCAAACAGCCGGCACGTCTCGGTGTGCGATTCCACACGCTCGTGCTCGCCGATGGGCGCGAGATCCCGCTGCGAACCGAACCGATTTATCGAGAGGGTGAATCGCCGGGTTCGGAAAGCGCTCGCAAGATCGGCGGCGCGGCGGTAGGTGGCGCGATTCTCGGCGCGATTCTCGGTGGCGGCAAAGGCGCCGTCATTGGCGGCGCGACGGGCGCTGCCGGTGGCACCGCTGTCGTGATGGCGGGGGATCGCAACGCCGCGTCGCTCACGCCGGGCACTATCGTGAACGCTCGACTGTCAGCCCCCGCCACGATCGAAGTCGAAAAGCGCGACCAGCAGTAACACACGATCCGCGCGCCAATTGACCCGATCCTCCCGTCCGGTCAGAATCGGCGCGTGCGTTTCCATCCGCCCACGCCGCGAGTCAATTTCGTCACGGCATGAGCCCCAGTTCTTCGCCGTTCGGCGACATGGATCCGGAGGAGTTCCGCCGTCACGCGCATCGGCTCGCGGATTGGATCGCGGATTATCTGGCGAACTCATCGAAGTATCCGGTCCTCGCTGAAATCACGCCGGGAACGATCGCATCGGCACTTCCGGTTGAAGCTCCGACCCACGCCGAATCGTTCGAGAGCATGCTTGCTGATTTCGAGAAGATTCTTCTTCCTGGAATCACTCACTGGAATCACCCGGGGTTCTTCGCCTACTTCGCGATTACTGGCAGTGGCCCTGGAGTGCTCGCTGAATTCCTGTCGGCGGCGCTGAACGTGCAGGCGATGTTGTGGCGCACCTCACCAGCCGCGACCGAGCTCGAAGAGGTCACACTTTCGTGGCTGCGCAAGCTGCTCGGACTGCCTTCGACGTTCGACGGCGTCATCTACGACACGGCATCGATCTCGACGCTCCACGCGCTGGCGGCCGCTCGTGAACGCGCCGTGCCGTCGGTCAGATCGCTCGGTCTCGCGGGTCGTGCGGCGCTTCCACGCCCACGTGTGTACTGCTCCGACCAGACGCACTCTTCGATCGAGAAAGCGGTGATCCTTCTGGGTCTCGGTCAGCAATCACTGCGGAAGATTCCGAGCGACGCCGAGTTTCGCATGCGGACGGACGCGCTCGCGTCGGCGATTGCCGAGGATCGATCCGAGGGCTGGCGTCCCCTCGCGGTCGTTGCCACCGTCGGAACGACATCCTCGACGAGCGTTGATCCGGTGGCGCAGATTGCGGACATCTGCCGGCGGGAGTCGCTCTGGTTGCATGTTGATGCCGCATACGCCGGCGTTGCGGCCATGGTGCCGGGATACGAATGGATTCTCGACGGAGCCGCGACCGCCGACTCGCTTGTCGTGAACCCTCACAAATGGATGTTCACGCCGTTCGATCTGTCTGTTTTGTATTGCCGGCACATGGATCTGATCCGCGCGGCATTCGCCTTGACACCTGAGTATTTGAAAACGGTCGAACCCGCGCCAGTGCGAAACCTGATGGACACCGGCATTCAACTCGGGCGACGATTCCGCGCGCTCAAGCTCTGGATGGTGATGCGGCATTTCGGCACCGACGGCATTCGAGCGCGGATCGCCGAACACATGCGTCTCGCACGGCTGTTCGCTTCATGGGTCGATGCGAGCACGGAGTTCGAACGTGTCGCCCCGGTTCCATTCAGCGTCGTTTGCTTCCGCGCACGGACGTGGCTTCCGCCTTCAGGCGGAAGAGCAATTGATGCCGATACGTTGAACGAACGCATTCTCGAGGCCGTCAACTCGACCGGCGAGATCTTCATTTCGCACACACGCCTGAACGGTTGCTACACTCTTCGGCTCGCCATCGGCAACCTGCATACGACCGAAACGCACGTACGCCGCGCATGGGAATTGTTGCAGGAACAGATGAGCACGGTCCGACGCGAAGGCTGATCCGTTCAGCGCCGGTACTCCGCTTGCACTCTCTCAACGACGCGTAGTGCAGGGACAAACTCGTCCATGCATGCGCGGAAACGCGGATCACCATCCGCAATACCACGAGGGGAGATATGTCATTACGAAAGCTCATCATCGCCGCCGCGGTGGTGCTGTCCGCATCAGCCGCGACTCCGACGAAGGCGTCCGCCGACTGGCTGTTTACGCCGTTTCTGGGCAGCACATTTGGCGGCAACGCCGACATTGCCGATGTGAGCGGCAGCACGTTCTCGGATGAGTTCGAGCAGAAGCTCAATTACGGCGCGTCGCTCGCATGGATGGGCGGAGGCGTACTCGGATTCGAATTCGACTTCGGCTACTCACCGAACTTCTTCGGCGTCGAGAGCACCAACCCCGGTTTCGACCTGATCGGTGATGGGAATGTCACGACAGCGATGGGCAACATTGTCGTCGGAGCACCACTCGGCGGCGTGCGTCCCTACGCGTCAGGCGGTCTCGGACTGATCTCCTCGCGAGTCGACAATCCATCACAGTTCTTCAACAAGGCCACGAGTAACGATCTCGGAATGGATGTGGGCGGCGGCGTGATGTTCCTGGGTGGCAACGTCGGCGTCAGGGGTGATCTCCGCTATTTTCGATCCCTCAACAATAACGACGACAACACGATCGATTTCTCGCTGGGTAGTTTCCGGTTCTGGCGTGGAAGCGTTGGCGTAACGTTCAAGTTCTGATTGCAGTCTCCGACAGCCATTGCTGCAGCTCCTTCAGGGCTGCGGCAACGGCGTCGGGATTGGTCGACTGTGGTGTCCGTTTCTTTGCAACCGATGCGGCCGGACTGATCGCCTGCCGCACATCGGCTTGAAACAGCGGGGAATGTGACTGCCACTCTTCCAGCGATAAATCGGTAAACGCCCGTTGCTCGGCGACAAGCCGGCGCACCAGTGCTCCGACAATTTCATGAGCATCCCGAAACGGGACGCCTTTTCCCACTAAATAGTCTGCGACATCGGTTGCCAGAAGCAGTCCTGAGGCCGCCCTCTCGGTAACCGCGCCGTTGATGGTGATTCCGTCGACGACAGCTGCCGCGGCGCGGAGCGAGGCAGCGACCGTGTCCTCCGCCTCGAACACTCCCTCTTTGTCTTCCTGAAGATCCTTGCTATACCCGATCGGCAATCCCTTCATCGTCGCCAGCCATCCAGCGAGGCGCCCTATGACGCGCCCGGTCTTCCCTCGAACGAGCTCCAGTGGATCCGGATTCTTTTTTTGCGGCATCAGGCTGCTGCCTGTTGCTGCCGTGTCAGCAAGCTCGAAGAACGCAAACTCTTCCGACGTAAACAGAATGACGTCCTCGGCAAGACGACTGAGATGCACCATCGTCAGTGCGCACGCGTGCAGGAAGCTCGCGACGAAATCGCGATCACCAGTGGCATCGATGCTATTTGCGACGACGCGACTGAACCCGAGACGCGTGGCGAGTGACGCCACGTCGATGTCGTAACTGGTGCCGGCGATCGCGCCGGAACCGAGCGGCAGTTCATCGACCTCCTGCAGCACTGCTTCGAAACGACGCCGATCGCGTCGAAAGGCCGCGGCGTGGGCCAGAAAGAAGTGCGCAATGATGACCGGCTGCGCGCGCCGCAAATGCGTGAACGACGGCATCAGTGTGCTGCCGCTCACCTCTGCCTGCCGGGCGAGAACGGTGACGAGATCGACAATCGTTCGCTGGATCTGCGGAATTCGCCGTTTCAAATAGAGGCGGAGATCGAGCGAGACCTGCTCGTTTCGCGACCGGCCGGTATGAAGGCGACGTCCTGCGTCGCCGACGCGGGTTACCAACTCACGCTCGACGAAGGCATGGACATCCTCGTCGTGCTTCGCGGCATCGGAAGCAAAGAACGACGCGTCGGTCGTCCCTGCGGTCCCAATCTCCTCCAGCGCGCGCTGAATCTTCACGGCATCGGCCGAGGACAACACGCCTGCGTCATGGAGCGCCTGCGCCCACCCGATGCTTCCCTTGACGTCGTCCTGGAAAAGTCGACGGTCGAACGAGAAAGAGGCACCGAATTCGAACAACGCCGCGTCAGGATCGCCGGCAAAACGGCCCGACCAGAGATGCGCCATCTCAGCGTTCCACGACGGTTGGCGGTGTCGCGTGCTTGCGCGCCGCCGTCTCGGTGGGAAGACCCCAAATCTTGATGAAGCCCTCCGCGGCCGCGTGCTCGAATCGATCACCGGCGTGATACGTCGCAAGTTCGCGATCGTAGAGGGCGCGATCCGAGCGACGGCCAACCACGCGGCAATCTCCCTTGAAGAGTTTGAGACGCACGGTGCCGGTCACGCGCGGCTGAACCGCGGCCACAAACGCATCGATTGCTTCCCGGGTCGGTGAGTACCAAAGTCCGTTGTAGACGGCGTCGGCATAGACGCGCCCCATGTCCTGCTTGATCCGCTCGAGATCACGCGTGATGACAAGCTTTTCGAGTTCCCTGTGCGCCGCGTGCAAGACCGACGCGGCGGGCGCTTCGTAGATCTCGCGCGACTTGATCCCCATCAGTCGGTTCTCCATCATGTCGATGCGACCGACGCCGTGCGCCCCTGCGATCGTTTCGAGCGATTCGATCAGCTCGACGAGCGCCATGTCGATCCCATTCGCTCTCACCGGCACGCCACGCTCGAAGTCGATTTCGATGTATGCCGGTTCGTCGGGACACTGCTGCGGCGAGCGGGTCAGTGTGTAGATCTCATCGGGAGGCTCTTTCCAGGCATCCTCGAGCACGCCGCACTCGACCGAACGTCCCCAGAGGTTGGAATCGACGCTGTAGGGGCTCGCGATCGTCACCGGAACGGGGATATTGCGGACGCGTGCGTACTCGATTTCGTCGGAGCGGCTCATGTCCCACTCCCGTGCCGGCGCGATGAGCGTGAGCGACCCATCCAACGCGCGAACCGAGATATCGAGGCCGACCTGATCGTTGTCTTTGCCGGTGCAGCCGTGCGCGACCGCCGGTGCTCCCTCCATTCGCGCGATTGCCACGAGGTGTTTCGCGATCAGTGGACGCGCAAGTGCTGAGGCAAGCGGATAGCCGTCCTCGTAGATTGCGCGCGCCTGGAGCGCCGGCATTACGTAGTCGCGGGCGAACTCTTCGCGGGCGTCGATCACGTGCGCTCGAACCGCGCCAATCGCAAGCGCCCGCTCGCGCACGTTGGTCAGATCTTCTCCCTGACCGATATCGAGGGTCACAGCGATGATCTCGGCGCCGTATTTCTCGGCAAGCCAGGGGATCGCCACCGAAGTGTCGAGCCCGCCCGAATATGCCAACACGATTCGTTTCATTTACAGCCCTCGTAAAAGGTGGCTGGCACCTTTCCCTGAAAGGTGCCAGCCACCTTTTTCGGTTTTCGTACGTCGGTCGTCAGGACGTGCGCCAGCCCTGCAGGCGTTTCGATAGTCCCGCCGCATCGGGCGCGCTCCGGCAGATCACCAGGATCGTGTCGTCGCCGGCGATGGTGCCGACGATCTCGGGAAGCGCAGCCCGATCAATGGCAACGGCAAGCGGCTGCGCCTGACCTGTATCGGTCTTCAAGACGACCAGCTGCTCGACCACGTCGTAGCGGCGAAGGTAGTCGTCAACCGCCGTTCGACATTCCACTTCCGGATCGACACGGGGGCGCGCGTCCGCACTGGCACGCCGATAGGCACCATCGGCAGCGCGCTTGATGAGGCCCAGATCACGAATATCGCGCGACAACGTCGCCTGAGTCGCTGCAATGCCGCGCATGCGCAGCTGCTCCCGAAGCTGTTCCTGACTGGTAATCGCTTCCCCGTCAACCAGCTCGAGTATCGCGGACTGCCTGTAGGACTTCATAGTTATGCAACGCCCAACGGTTAATTATACAGAATATACAGGCCACCGCAAGACCCTCAACGAGTTGAGCTGTAAGAAGTATTGATTTGAAGTGAATGGTAGTGTATAACTAAACGTTCGATGAATAACTATTCCTCGGTCCGGGTGGGTGTGGCGGGTGCAACGGGTTACGCCGGGCTGGAGTTGCTCAGGCGGCTTGCCCGGCATCCCCATGTGGACCTGAGATTTGCGATGGCGTCCAGCGCCTCCGAAGCCAAGCGGCTTCCGGCACTGGCCCGGATCTGGGACGCGCCGGTCGAGCCGCTGGACGTCAACAAACTCGGGAGTGAGGCGGACGCTGTGTTTCTTGCGCTGCCCGACACGCTGGCCGCGGAGATTGTTCCTGCGCTGGCCGATCGCGGTGCGCGCGTCTTCGATCTCTCGGGAGCATTTCGGCTGCGCGACGTCGCGCTGCGCCAGCGGTGGTATCCGCACACGGGCGACACGTCAATGCCCATCGTGTACGGCCTGACCGAGCGTCGGCGTCTCGAGCTCGCGAGCGCCAGGCTGGTGGCCTGTCCCGGGTGTTACCCGACGGCCGCGGTTCTCGCGCTTCAACCACTCGTCGCCGCCTCGCTCGTCGAACCCGGCATCGTCATTGATGCGAAGTCCGGCGTATCCGGGGCAGGTAAAACACCGACAGAGCGAACACACTTCTCCGAGTGTCACGGGAGTATTTCGGCGTACGGAGTGTTTGCGCATCGCCATGCGGCCGAAATTGAGCAAGAGCTTGGAACCCCCGTCACGTTCGTGCCGCATCTCGTTCCGCTCGATCGCGGGATCTTTGAAACCATCTACGCGCGGCTTCGGGCGGGTGTCGACGAGGCGGCGGTCGCCGCGGCCTTGACTCGCGCCTACGCGGATTCCCCATTCGTCCGGCTCACAGGTGGCGATCTCCCGGAGATCAAGCACGTCGCACACACGAACTTCTGCGACATCGGCTGGCGCGTGCAGGGACAGCAACTGGTGATGGTGGCCTGCATCGACAACCTCGTGAAGGGGGCCGCCGGCCAGGCAATTCAGAACTTCAACGTCGTGTTCGGGTTCGACGAGGCGACAGGGCTGAATTAAAGGGAAAGGGAAAAGGGAAAGGGGACACGGCATTGACGACGGTTCTCAAGCTGGGCGGGGAATTGCTGGAAGATGCGGCGGCGATCGAGAGCGTCGCACCGGCAATTGTGCGCCTCGCAGCCCGTGGACCGCTGGTCGTCGTGCACGGCGGTGGACGGGCGATTGATATCGAACTCCGTGCCCGGGGCGAGCAGCCGCGCTTCGTTGACGGCCTGCGAGTAACCGACGCTGCGGCGCTCGACGCGGTCGTCTGCGTCCTCGCTGGCCGGAACAACACCGCACTGGTCGCCGCAATTGGCGCAATCGGCGGACGAGCGGTCGGACTCACAGGTGCCGATGGATTCGTTGGCCGCGCGACACGGGCCGATGCGTTCACGGCTGTCTCGGGCGAACGCGTCGACCTCGGGCTCGTAGGTCGGCCGGATACGCCTGATGTCGCACTGCTGCGCGATCTCGTGGGCCTCGGATACATCCCGGTGATCGCGAGCGTTGGGATCAGTGGCTCCGGGGAGCTACTCAACGTGAATGCCGACACGCTCGCCGGACATCTCGCCGCTGCTCTCGCCGCACAGCGACTCATCATCGCCGGCGCAACAAGGGGCGTGCTCGCTGCTGACGGGCAAACGATCGCTTTCCTCACGCCTGAGGACATCGATCGCATGACGGCGTCGGGCGAGGCGCACTCAGGAATGATTGCCAAGCTCGCGGCATGCCGTCGCGCGCTTGACGGAGGAGTCACCGAGGTCGCCGTCGTATCCGGCCGGGGGGTCTCCGACTTCGACGTAGCGGATGGCACTCGGATCGGGCTCCCAGCGTCGGCAGCCGGGCGCGCGTCGTAATCACAAGGAATAGCTGAATGAATACCGTTACTGACGTTATTTCTGTTGAAAAGGAACACCTGCTCCAGGTTTACCGCCGCGGATCGGTGGTCTTCGATCGCGGCCGCGGGTGCCGACTCTTTGACACGAACGGGCGCGGGTATCTCGATTTGATTTCGGGCGTCGGTGTCGCCTCGCTCGGGCACGCGCATCCAAAACTCGCAGCCGCCGTCGCGGATCAGGCGCAACGGTTGGTGCATACGTCGAACCTGTTCTTTCACCCGCTCCAGGGAGAGCTGGCAACACGTCTTGCGAAGCTGTCCGGGCTTCCGCGAGCGTTCTTCTGCAACAGCGGCGCAGAAGCGGTCGAGGCGACGCTCAAATTTGCGCGGCGCTACTGGTTCGCGCAAGGCAAGCCGCGGAGCGGATTTGTCGCATTCGACCGATCGTTCCATGGCAGAACGATGGGTGCCGTCTCGGTGACCTGGGACGACCATTACCGGGCGCCCTTTCAACCGCTCGTGCCCAATGTCACCTTCGTGCCGGCAGACGACGTCGCTGCGTTGAGAGCTGCGGTGACGGAGCATACAGCCGCAATCATCGTCGAGCCGATACAAGGGGAAGGTGGCATCCGGCCGCTCGGCAACGCGATGGGAGCCGCGATTATGGACGCGGCGCGGGCAACTGGAGCCCTCGTTATCGCTGACGAGGTGCAGTGCGGACTGGGCCGGACGGGGCGAGCGTTCTACTCGCCGGTGATTGGAGTGGAACCCGACCTGATGGCGATCGGAAAGTCGCTTGGCGCGGGGGTTCCAATCGCCGCCGCGTTGTTCAGCGAGCGGGTGGCCGCGGCAGCGGCGTTCGGCGATCACGGCAGCACCTACGGGGGCAACCTTCTCGCCTGCCGCGCCGCGCTGGTGTTTCTCGACGAGTTGGAGTCGGGCGGTCTGATGACGCACGTCGCTCGCGCTGGTGAACACCTGAGTGTGCTGTTGAACCACCTTCAATCGCGTCATCCAATGATCCAGGACGTGCGCGGTGAGGGATTGATGTGGGGGCTGGATCTCGATCGTCCTGCGGCGCCGATTGTCGACGCCGCAATCCAGCAGGGACTCCTGGTGAACCGCACGGCCGACACCGTCGTTCGGCTGCTGCCGCCGTACATCATCACCAACGAGGAACTCGACGAGGGGATTGGACTGCTGGACGCCGCGTTCGTTGCGGCATTCGGGGGACAACAACGATGAGCATGGTGACGTTCAGACAGGCAACCACTTCAGATGCGTCAGCGATTCACGCGCTGATTTCCGACAATCTCGAAGTCGGTCACCTGTTGCCCCGCACGATCGACGACGTCGTGGCCCACGCCACGCGATTCATCGTCGCGCAATGCGAAGGCCGTGTGATCGCGTGCGCCGAGCTTGCCCCGTTGAGCAAGACGGTTGCGGAGGTTCGGTCGCTGGTCGTCGCTCAACGCGCGCGTGGGAATCACATCGGGCCACGCCTCGTCACCGAGCTGGCGGCAGGAGCCGCGGCGCGTGGTTTTGCAACACTGTGCGCCTTCACGCACCAGCCGTCGCATTTCGTGAAAATGGGGTTCACGATCGTTCCGCACATGTGGGTGCCGGAGAAAATCGGTCACGACTGCACGTCGTGCCCGCTGTTCCGGCGCTGCGGCCAGTATGCGGTGACTCTCCCGCTGCGAGTCGGGGTGAAGATCCGGCCAGAGCAGCCGGCGGCAGTGATCTATGGCGGCCGGTCGGTTGCGGCGCGACGACCGACCGTCGAACGGCTGCACCTCGACCCGGTTCCGGTCTTTGCCGACGCTGACCAACACGCGGTGCCTGCATGAGCGGCATCCTGAGCAGCATCTCGGCTGTCCCGGTAGAGGGCAGCGTCACCACGCCGAAGGGGTTCCGTGCCGCCGGCGTGTCGTGTGGGATCAAAGCGTCTGGACTCGACCTCGCGCTGATCGTTTCCGAGACCACGGCCTCTGCCGCCGGCGTATTCACCATCAATCGCGCGCAGGCGGCGCCCGTCACGGTGTCGCGTCGCAATCTGTCTGTGTCGTCAGGGCGCGCGAGAGCAATCGTTGTGAACAGCGGCTGCGCAAACGCATGCACCGGCATCGAGGGCATGCGTCATGCCGAGGCCATGGCTGCGCGGACGGCCTCGTCGATCGGCTGCAATGTTCCCGACGTCCTGGTCGCGTCGACCGGAGTCATCGGCGTAAAGCTCGACATGGAGAAGGTCACGCGCGGCATCACTGCCGCGACCGCAGCACTCGCCCCGTCGGGAGGTGAAGACGCCGCGCGGGCCATCATGACCACGGACCCATTTCCAAAGAGCGCATCCGCTGAGATCACTACCGGGGCCGGATCGTTCCGGGTCGGAGGGATTGCGAAGGGCTCCGGCATGATCGAACCGAACATGGCGACAATGCTCGCCTTCTTGACGACCGATGCGGCCGTCGAACCCGCCCTGCTGCACCGTGCCCTCAAAGCTGTCGTCAACGACACGTTCAATGCGATCACGGTCGACGGCGAGTGCTCGACCAACGACTGCGTGTTCGTCCTCGCCAACGGGGCAAGCGGCGTAAAGCTCGGCGACGACGATTACTCGGTACTGGTTGACGCGTTGCGCCAGGTCTGCGAGCCACTTGCGATTGGCATTGTCCGCGGCGGCGAGGGGGCGACCAAACTGGTCACGGTTCGGGTGACCGGCGCCGCATCCGACGCAGAGGCACGACAGGCGGCGCGAGCGATTGCCAATTCACCGCTCGTGAAGACAGCGATCCATGGCGGTGATCCAAACTGGGGTCGCCTGGTTGCGGTTGCAGGGCGATCGGGATCTGTCTTCATGCTGGATTCCGCCGCGGTGCGGATTGGACCGATCGAACTCTTCAGTGATGGGACGCCGCACGACGAGCGCGCATCAGAAGCTGCCGAGTACTTGAAGGGGAAGGATCTCGTCGTCACGGTCGACATGGGAACAGGTGGATCGGGCGCGTCGCAGATGTGGACGTGCGATCTCAGCGCCGAGTACGTACGAATTAATGCGGAGTATCGGACTTAGGGCTCAGCGCCTGCGGCCGAGCGCGCGTGGGTGGGCCCCTACGCGCATGAAATAAGAGGACTGGACCTTGACCATGGAGAGCGCTACAGCGATTCCCGCGCGGTTTCTGTCGATCCTCGATTTCGATCACGAGGCGCTCAGCGCGTGTCTCCAACGCGCGGCCGAATACAAGGCGGCTCGCGTTGCCGGCGTGACCGACGAGCCGGTGCTCGCGCGACGACATGTCGCACTGCTGTTCGAGAAACCCTCACTGCGCACGCGATCGACGTTTCAGATCGCCGTGCGGGAGCTCGGCGGCGACATCATCGAACCGGGGAACGACGTCGCGCTTGGCGGCCGGGAGTCAATCGCAGATGTGGCGCGGAACCTGGAACGATGGGTATTTGCCGCTGTCGTCCGCACCTACGCGCAGGACCGACTGCGGGAATTCGCCGATGCGGCACCGCGACTGCGCGTGCTGAACGCGCTCACCAACGAGGAGCATCCCTGTCAGGCGCTCGCGGACTGTCTCACATTGCAGGAAGCGTGGAGCAGCCTGCGCGGACGCACCATCGCCTTTGTCGGCGACGGAAACAACGTCGCGACCTCGCTCGCGCACGCAGCCGTCATGCTCGGCGCGCACGTGCGCATCGCATCCCCCCGTGGCTATGAATTGCCCGATCACGTGCTCGACGATGTCGCGCGCATCGCACGAGGCGGCGCCACCGTGGATCAGTTCACCGATCCCGTCACGGCGGTCACGGGGGCCGATGCCGTCTATACCGACGTCTGGACGTCGATGGGGCAAGAACGCGAGACCGAGACCCGCCATCGAATCTTTGCGCCATATCAGGTGAACGCCAGTCTCATGTCTCACGCCCGTCCTGATGCGCTCTTCATGCACTGCCTGCCTGCGCATCGCGGCCAGGAAGTCACGTCCGACGTGATCGATGCAAGCGCCTCGGTCATCTTTGACCAGGCGGAGAATCGCCTGCACGTCCAAAAAGCTCTTCTCGCGATGCTCGCGCGCGCCTGATCTGGATATGGTAGGCTGCGGGACCTGCCATGCGTCAGGTCGTCATCCCGCGGTTCGGCGCGCCCGATGTGCTGGAAGTGCGCGAGTGCCCGGATCCCTCACCTGGAAGCGGCGATATCCGGATCCGGATCCGCGCCGCCGGTATCAACTTCGCTGACATTCTCGCGCGGCTCGGTCTCTATCCTGACGCTCCCAAACCACCGATGGTGGTTGGCTACGAAGTGGCCGGCAAAGTCGACGCCGTCGGTCGTGACGTCGTCGCATTTGCGCCGGGCGATCGGGTGATCGCGCTGACCCGCTTCGGCGGCTACGCCGACACGGTGGTCGTCCCGGTCAGCCAGGCATTTCGCTTCCCCGAGGAGCTCAGTGATTCAGAGGCGGCGGCAGTGCCGGTGAACTATCTGACCGCTTCGCTGGCGCTCTATCGCATGGCCGCGCTCGCGCCCGGAGAGACGGTCCTCGTGCACAACGCGGGCGGCGGCGTGGGCATCGCGGCGACGCAGCTCGCGCGGCTGCGTCGCGCCACCGTGATCGGCACTGCATCGGCGTTCAAACACGACGCGCTGCGCAGCTTTGGTGTCGATCACGCGATCGACTACCGGCACGCGAATGTCGCCGATGAAGTGAAGAAGATCACACGCGGCCGGGGCGTGGATGTGATTCTCGATCCGATCGGTGGACGCAGTTTCACCGAGAGCTATCGGATGCTCGCGCCGCTGGGGCGATTAATCATTTTCGGACTGTCGGCGGCTGCCCCCGGAGAACGTCGCAGTACGTGGCGCGCGTTCCAGGCGTGGATGTCGACGCCTCGCTTCAACCCGATGTCGATGATCAATCGCAACCGGGGCGTCTTTGGCCTTCACATCGGACATCTGTGGGATGAACGTCGCCAGCTCGCGCCGCTGATGGACATGTTGATCAGCGAGCTCTCGGCTGGACGGCTCACACCGATCGTCGCCCGCACCTTCCCGCTCGAACGCGCCGCCGACGCGCATCGGTTTATTCAGAGCCGGTCGAATATAGGGAAAGTGGTGCTGACGACTTGAACTGCTGATTCTGAATGCTGAATTCTGAATGTCGGGCGGTCTTCAGACCGCGCCAATCACTGCGTCGTCATCTTCCGATCCGGGCCGAGGAATTTCCTGAAGAACGTCTCCATCCGCCCCAGGGTGTACATCCAGCGACTGTGCAGCATGGATTCGTGTGTGTCGTCGGGAAACACGATCAATTCAAAATAGACGTCGCGCTGCCGCAGAAGCTGCACGAGGCCGGTCGTCTGCTGAAACGCGACGTTGCGGTCGTCGTCGCCGTGCACGAGCAGCACCGGAGACTTCCACCCATCGATGGCACCAATCGTTGACGACTTGAACGACACCGCCTCGGGATCGAGCGAGCTGCCCCACAGATGCACGCCGGCGAGATCGACACCGGCTTTGAAGATGTCGGAGTTGCGCGCGAGTGCCTGGGACGTCAACACGCCGCCGTAGGAGAGACCCCAGATGCCGATGCGAGCCGGATCGACGTCTGCTCGTGTCTGCAGATACTTGCCCGCCGCAAGAACATCCTGATACTCCGCGTTGCCGCTGCCGCCCGTGTTTGCCGCGGTTCGGAAGGATCGGCCGTAGCCGATTCCGCTGCGGTAGTTCACCGACATCACGACGTACCCCTGGCTCGCCAGCCATTCGTTGATCCCGTAGGCCCAGTGATAGAACTGCATGTAGTGATAGCCGAGCAGCATCTGACGCACCGGGCCACCATGAACGAAGACGATCGCAGGACGGCGTTCTCCGGCTCTGAGATCCTTCGGAAGAAAAAGCTGATTGTGGATCTCGAGTCCATCCGGCGCTTTCGTCAGGATCAGCTGGGGTTCGACATGGGCGTCGGTCGGAAATGCTTTTCGCGACGTTGGAAACGCAATGCGCTGCCCCTCTGGAATTGGCGACTTGAGCGACCACAATCCGAGCGACTGCGGCATCTTCCAGTCCGCGCTGAGCGTCGCCAGTATCTTTCCCGACGCGAGCGGCGTCGGCGACGTCTCGATTCCTGCCCCTGTAGTCACCTGTCGCGGCGTGCCGCCTGACACCGGCACAGCCCAGATGTGCCGCCGCTCGATGTCAGAAGCATTGGTGCAGTAGTACAGTGTCTTGTTGTCGCTGGCGAGTGCGATCGACGTCTGGTCTTCGATGACCCCGTTGGTCGTGGTCAGAAGAATCGGACGCGCGTCCGTTCCGGCGATATTGAGCGAGTAGTATCGATCCCATTCGTCCACAGGACCGCTGGGCGCGGCGGGTTGATCACTGGGTGCGGCACCTCGCGTGCCGCGCCCGCCTCGTCCACCACCGGCAAGATTCGGGAATACAAGATAGTCGCCGGCAAGTCGAACGTTGGTCAGGTTGCTTGCAATTCGATCGTTCGGCTGGTTGTGCCACACCTCGAGGGCTTCACCGGTGGCCACATCCGCCTTCATGACTGAAATGGTGTAGCCGCCTCTGAACGTCGCTCTTTGTAACCCGGGCACGTCGGCGATTCGTGGCTCGGTGCCGGTCCCACCCTCCGCACTCGTGGTACCCTCGGCACTCGCCGCACCCTGGGCACCCCTGGCACCCCTGGCACCCTCGGCACCCCTGGCACCCTGGGCACCCCTGGCACCCTCGGCACCCTGGGCACCCCTGGCACCCTCGACACCCCTGCCACCCACAAAAGCCTGAAATGCTGGTCCATTTGGTAGACCGAGCGCGCCGCTTCCCTGCTGCGCCTGCTGCGCAAAGGCAAGACCCGGCCGACGCATGAAGACGATGCTCTTGCCGTCGCCGGTCCACATCGGACTGGTGTCGAAGTCGACACTTGGCGCCATGTACTTCACGATTCGCGTCGCCACGTCGTATACAGCGACGAAGCTGTGGTCGGTACGCGTGCTGACGAAGGCCACCTTCTTTCCGTCCGGCGACCACTGTGGTGCACTCTGGACTCCCCACTCCTTTATGAACGGTCGTTCACCGCGATCCATGTCGGACGCGGGCTTCACGGCCGTCACTTTCGCCCGATGAATCTGTCCGTCCTTGATGAAAAGAATTGAACTCCCGTCGGGAGCGAGTTCAGGATTCGAACCTTCCGCCACTCGGAAGGCAGAACCCCCGGCGGTTCGCGCCGCCCATACCGCCCTCTCCGGGCCGTCTGGATTGGCGCTCGGGTTGGCGATCCAGCCGTCGCGATTCGGTGCACTGCCGCGGACGAATACCACCGTCGATCCGTCGTCCGATATGCGGACCCCGGAGACGTCGACGCCGTCGTCCTTCATGAAATTGGTCAGGCGCACGGGCGTGAACGCGGGTGCCGTCGCGGTGTAGACGTTGCGCCGGCCCTCCTCGAACGCGGTCCACGCAAGGCGATCGACCTTTCGTGCCGAAACTATCTCAAGTGGTGACGCCGGACTTAGAAACTGCTGATACGAAGGAACGCCGGAGGCCGTCCGAACCTGGCCCGGGAGAATTGCGAACAGCGCGCAGAAGCCAAACAGCGTCAAACGAGCGAACCGCATGCACTCCTCCGGGTCGAAAACCGCGACGCGACGGCGCCAGAGTCTATCATCGTCGTGGTTTGTGAGGTTCGTGTTCGCCGGTCGGAGTGAGGAAAGTCAAACCATGACGTCATGTTTGGTGTCTAAGAGTGGAATGATTCGGGCGCTTCGCGCCGTCCCTTCCGTACTCGCCTGCCTGCTCCTGACCGCCGGCACTGCCGCCGGCCAGCAGCAGAACACATCAGCGGCGAGGACCACTCCGATCCGGATCTTCCTGGACTGCGGCTTTTTCTGCGACGAAGACTTTCTCAAGCGTGAAATCACCTTTGTCGATTACATGCGGGATCGACGCGACGCAGACGTTCACGTCCTCGTCACGACTCAGGAGACGGGCGGCGGCGGAACCGAATACACCTTGAAGTTCATCGGGCTTGGTTCATTTGCCGGAGTCGAGCAGACCCTCCGCTACTCAGCGCCCCAGACCTCGACGGCCGACGAAAGGCGCAAAGCAATCGCGGAAGTGATCAAACAGGGGCTGGTGAGATACGTGTCGGAGTCGCCACAGGCGCCGCGCCTCAAGGTGACGTTCTCGCCGGAAGAAGGTGCGGCGAAGCCTGCGGCCCAGAAGGATCCATGGAACCTGTGGGTGTTCCGGACGAACGTCGGCGGAAGCTTCAACGGCGAACAATCGAATACGAATCGCTCGATCCGCGGGTCGGCATCGGCCAATCGCACCACCGACGACTGGCGTTTGAGCTTTGCGGCAAACGCGAACTACCGGTCGGAAAAATTCCAATTGAGCGAAACCGAAACATTTCTCACTGTCTCGCGCAACTCGGGAGGCGACGCGACAATCGTGAAGAGCCTCTCACAACACTGGTCCGCCGGACTGCTTGGCACCGCGCAGTCGTCGACGTTTCTCAACTACGACCTCCGCGCACGCATCGCCTCTGGACTCGAGTACGACATCTTTCCGTATTCGCAATCGACCCGGCGGATGCTGACATTCCAATACACCGTCGGGTTCGATTCTCACAACTATCGAGAAGAAACGATCTATGAGAAGACAGAAGAGAAATTACTTGATCACAAGCTGACGACGTCGCTGAGCCTGCGTCAGCCTTGGGGAACCGCATCGGGGTCTGTCGACTTTTCGCAGTACCTGACCGCGCCGAGCAAGTACAGCATTTCCGCATTTGGCGGGACGAACATCCGCCTGTTCAAGGGATTCTCATTCAACATTTTCACCGAGCTGTCGCGCACACGGGATCAGATCTATTTGCCGAAAGGGGAAGCAACGACGGAAGAAATCCTCGTGCGGCAGCGGCAGCTCGCGACCGGATACCAGTACTTTCTGAACTTCGGGATTTCTTATTCGTTCGGATCGATTTTCAACAACATCGTCAATCCGCGCTTCGGTGGCGGCGGAGGAAACTTCTTCTTCTTCGATTGACTCGATGACGGAGACACTTCCGCCGGCAGCCGACCGGCGGAAGCGTGCGAACTCGTCGCGCAGGACCGCGGGATGATCAAAAAAAGGAATCGTGTGGCTTCCGCCTTTCGGCGGAACAGCTACTTCAGGTGCTTGCCTACGAGCTTGGTCATCTCGAACATGTTGACCTGGGCCTTGCCAGCGAACACCGGCTTCAAGGCGGCGTCGGCCTTGATCATCCGCCTGTTCTTGCTGTCCTGCAGCCCGTTCTTCTTGATGTAGGCCCACAGCTTCTTGGTGACCTCGGTCCGCGGCACGGGCTTCGAGCCGATGACTTCCGCAAGAGCGGGGCTCGGGGTCACGGGCTTCATGAATGCGGCGTTTGGCTTCCGGGTGCTCTTCTTCTTCGCGGTCGCGGTTTTCTTTTTCGCTGTCTTGGCCATCTACTCTCCTCTTGAAGACGCTCGAAGGCGTCAGCGCGTAGTATCGCGCAAATTCGCGCAGGACAGAGAAGAAAAGTGCAATTTCGCGCTCTAATCCACGCCCTGCCTGGCGGCCGATCGCCCTGTCTCGCCGCAGCTGCGGGTCGTCGAAGGATGCGAAGCGGGCTAGCTCGGCGACACACCCCGCAGCACAACGAGTGACCACGCCTGCACCTGGATCTTGTCACCGGCGCCCAGCTCGGGACCGGGATCCTGTTCCGACAGGAGATCCTTGTCGTCGGCCGTATTCAGGAGCATATTCCATCGCTCCGCCCATTTCGCATCCGCCAGCGTGAACTCGAGCGGTTCATGGTGCGCGTTGAACATCAGGTAGAAGCTATCGTCGACGACCGGCTCGCCGCGCTCATCTGCACTCGGAATCGCGCGGCCGTTGAGGAACACGCCGAGCGATTTGGCAAATCCGGCGCGCCAGTCCTCGTCGGACATTTCAGACCCCCCCGGGGTGAACCACCCAATGTCGCTCACCTTCGTTCCGTGAATGGCGCGTCCCTGAAACCAGCGGCGCCGCCAGAAGACAGGATGTCGGTTGCGAAACGCAATGAGCCGTCGTGCGAATTGCAGAAGATCCTTGTCGACCTGCTCCCAGTCGTACCAAGAGATCTCGTTGTCCTGGCAGTACGCGTTGTTGTTTCCTAACTGCGTTCGCCCGACCTCGTCGCCGCCGCTCAACATCGGCACGCCCACCGACAGCATCAGCGTCGCCATCAGATTGCGCCGTTGCCGCGCGCGGAGATCCAGCACCCGTTGATCGCTCGTCGGCCCTTCGATACCGCAATTCCAGCTGAGATTGTGGTTCTCGCCGTCACGGTTGTCCTCCCCATTGGCCTCGTTCCGCTTGTGCTCGTACGAAACCAGGTCTGCCAGCGTGAACCCGTCGTGCGCGGTGATGAAGTTGATGCTCGCGTACGGACGACGGCCGCTCTGCTCGTAGAGATCGCTGCTGCCCGCGAGGCGTGTCGCGAGCTCGGATGCGCCGCCGGAATCGCCGCGCCAGAAGCGCCGAACCGCATCGCGATACTTGCCGTTCCATTCGGTCCACTTGGTTGGGAAGTTGCCGACCTGATAACCCCCTTCGCCCAGATCCCATGGCTCGGCAATCAGCTTGACCTGCGACAGGACAGGGTCCTGATGAATGATGTCGAAGAACGCGCCCAGCTTGTCCACTTCATGCAACTCACGAGCCAGTGCGCTGGCAAGATCGAAGCGGAACCCGTCGACGTGCATCTCGAGAACCCAGTAGCGGAGGCTGTCCATGATGAGCTGCAGCACGCGCGGATGACGCATGTTCAGCGTGTTCCCGCAACCCGTATAGTCCTGATA
>DATJKH010000191.1:0-26679 GCA_035491715.1 Vicinamibacterales bacterium
CCTGAGCGTACGCACGGCATAGCGAAGATCGTGAACCAAAGTAGCCATAAACATCGTTGTCTTTGACGATCTGGCCGACGTCAGGGTTGCTCCCACAGAGAATTCTCCTCCCCTTCTCCGTTCTCCTGTTCGGTCTCTCATCAGGAGTGCAGTGTGAGAGTGAACGACGTTGAAACGTGAGTGGCATCTGTTTCAACATCCGTCACGGTCACGCTGCGATCCTGTCGTTAGAGAGCACAGGAGAAGGGAGAAGGGAGGAACTCTAGATTGTCAATTGAGTGAAAACGGGAGAGGGCAGGAACCTTATCAAGACATTGCCCCTCCCTTCTCCGTTCTCCTGTTCGTTTCTCATCAGGCGTGCAGGGTGAGAGTGAACGACGTTGAAACGTGAGTGACATTTTTTTTCAACATCCGTCACGGTCACGCTGCGATCCGGTCGTTAGAGAGCACAGGAGAAGGGAGAAGGGAGGAACTCTAGATTGTGATTGAGCGAAAACGGGAGAGGGCAGGAACCTTATCAAGACAATGTCCCTCCCTTCTCCGTTCTCCTGTTCGTCCCTCATCAGGAGTGCAGGGTGAGAGTGAACGACCTTGATTACCGCACCGCGTTTGTCCGCATTCAGATCGTTGTAGGCTACCCGTCCATGAGCAACTCCGCTTCGATCCTGTTTAGCGCGCTCTCCAGTGTGCTTGCGCTGCTGGCGATGCAAGAGAACGCTGCTGTGGATATCGACCACCTGATCCTGGGTATCAACGACCTCGACCGCGGCATCAGGGAGTTCGAGTCGCGCACCGGCGTTGCGCCCAAGCGAGGTGGTGAACATCCGGGACGAGGTACCCAGAATGCGCTCGTGACGTTGGGCAATGGTCGGTACCTGGAAATTCTTGCGCCTGCTTCTTCCCAGGCGCTGGCGGCCGGGCGTGAGTCGGCAGTCGATCACACTCAGCTGACCCTGGTTGGATGGGCGCTCCGGACACGCGCAATTGGCACTACGGTCGAGCAGTTGCGCAGCACCGGGTTCGAGGTCCAGGGGCCACTACCGGGATCCCGGCGCGCGCCGGATGGGTCTCTCCTCGCATGGCAATCCGCGAGTGTCGACCAGCTTGGCCTCACACCGTTCTTTATTGAATGGAGCAAGGACACGCCTCACCCAAGCACCGCATCTCCCACCGGTTGCTCGTTTGGCAGGATGGAAATTACGCACCCAGCACCGCAACGGTTGCAGTCGCTCTTCAAGGCTGTGGGATTCGCCGGGACGGTTTCTTCCGGTGAGCGCGCCACGATGAGAGTGACACTCGCCTGCCCGCGAGGACGCGTCGAATTCGGAAGCTGAACTCGCCGAAGGCCGACTCCGGCGTGCAGGTGTCATCCAGCGCTTCAGACGTCGAACGCCTGTCGTGCAATCCCAATGGATCAGCTTAGACGCGTGGGACGGCGGCTGTTTCGCCGTAAACGACTGATTCGACACGCGGCACCGCTGCTGTTTCCGATCTCCTCGCCACGCTACCTCATCGGCACGAAGTTTGTTTATTTCGCTTCTCAGGAGCGCGTCGCTACGTTTCAATAGCACTTCGACATGACGTTACGTTAAGCATGCCACGCCAGTCCGAGCAATCCCCACTCACCTTTCTCGCCGGCGGCGGTGAAATGGGCGCACGGATGCGTGACATGGACTGGTCTCCCAGTCCGCTGGGCGTACCCGAGAAATGGCCACAGAGCCTGCGCAGCACGCTGAGCATGCTGCTGCCGTCGAAGGCGCAGATCATTCTCTTCTGGGGCGACGAGTTCATCGTCTTTTACAACGATGCCTACCGCCCTGTCTTTGGAGCGAAGCACCCCAAGGCGCTCGGATTGCCCGGCAGTCGCGCCTGGAGCGAGATCTGGGACTCCCAGCTCCACGGATTGCTCGCCGGCGTCGTGCGGACCGGTGAGGCGTTCTGGGCCAAGGACCTGCTCTTCGAATTAGAGCGCTACGGATTTCTCGAAGAAACCTACTTCGACGTGTCCTACGATCCGGTGCGGGTCGAATCCGGGGCTGTCGGTGGTGTGTTCTGCATTGTCACCGAAACGACCGAGAGGATCGTCGGCGAACGACGGATGGCGCTGCTGCGTGATCTGGCGGCGCGCAACGCCACCGCCAGAACACAGCGCGACGCCTGCGTGCTTGCGATGGAGACGCTTGCCGGCAATCCTGATGTCACGTTTGCGCTCGCCTACCTGGACGATGAGATCCAGGCCGCGACTCCGGGCGCGGCCATACAGCTCTCGCAGTCAAAGCCCGACCTCGTCACGTCGTTGACGCTTGCCGGACCGACATCGGGCGTGCGCGCCGGCCGCCTTGTCGTCGGCCTCAATCCGCGACGACCGTTCGACTCACAATACCGGAACTTCCTCGATCTGGTTGCCGACCAGCTCAGTACAGCGCTCGCCAATGCGCGCGCATACGAGGAAGAACGCCAACGCGCCGAAGCGCTGGCCGCCATCGATCGGGCGAAGACGACGTTCTTCAGCAACGTCAGTCACGAGCTTCGGACACCCTTGACGTTGATGCACGGCCCGATCGAAAACCTCATCTCCGAGGTCGACGGGCCGGTGACGTCGCGGCAGCGAAGCGACCTCGACATCCTTCAGCGAAACGCCGGCCGGTTGCTCAAGCTGGTCAACGCGCTGCTCGACTTCTCGCGCATCGAAGCTGGCCGCGCTCAGGCCACCTATGCGCCAACCGACGCCTGCACATTGACGCGCGACATCGCCAGCACGTTTCGATCGGCGATGGATCGCGCCGGTATCCGATTCGAAGTTCACTGTGAGCCGATCGAGCAGCCTGTCTTCCTCGATCGTGACATGTGGGAAAAAATCGTCCTGAACCTGCTGTCGAACGCGCTGAAGTTCACATTCGCCGGCGAAGTGCGTGTCGATCTCTACAACCGTGAAAGTGCGATCGAGCTGAGCGTCACCGATACCGGCTCTGGTATTCCCGAATCGGAGCTGCCGAAGATATTCGACCGGTTCCACCGCGTCTACGGTGCGAAATCACGCACGCACGAAGGAACCGGGATCGGCCTCGCGCTCACTCATGAGCTCGTCCGGCTTCACGGCGGCACGATTGACGTCGAAAGCAAGCTCGACGTTGGCACGCGATTTACCGTGCGCGTGCCTACTGGCTTCTCGCATTTGCCCGAGGATCGGGTGGTGATGACGGCCCTGCCCGCATCCTCGGGCCAGCTTGCGTCCCCGTTTGTCGACGAAGCCGTGCGCTGGATGCCGGAACCGACGGTGGCACCGGCAGACTCCGCGGAGGATCCGGCCGGCGACCATCAAGAGCGTCCCGTTCGCGGGCCCAGGGAACGTGTGCTCGTCGTCGACGACAACCCTGACATGCGCGCCTACCTGTGTCAGTTGCTTCACCAATGGGACGTGACATCAGCGACCAATGGTGTGGAGGCGCTCGAGCTGGCGCTCAGGGATCGGCCGAATCTGATCGTGACCGACGTCATGATGCCGGAAATGGACGGCTTCGCACTCCTCGAGGAACTACGCAAGGACGTTCGAACCGAGTCCGTGCCGGTGATGATGGTCTCTGCACGCGCCGGCGAGGAAGCACGAGTGTCGGGTCTCGATGCCGGTGCCGACGACTACATCATCAAGCCCTTCGGTGCGCGCGAACTCACGGCGCGTGTCAAGTCGCTGCTGAATCTGTCGCGGGCACGCCGCGAGGCCGAACGGCTGCGCGGGGCCGCAGAAACCGCGAACCGGACGAAGGATCAGTTCCTGGCCATGCTCGGTCACGAACTCCGAAATCCACTCGCGCCGATCTTGACGGCGTTGCAGCTCATGAGTCTGCGCGGCGACGAGACTTCACTGAAAGAGCGCACCGTCATCGATCGACAGGTCCGCCACCTGGTCCGCCTGGTCGACGATCTCCTCGATGTCTCTCGCATCGCCCGCGGAAAGATCGAGCTGCGGCAGCAGACGCTCGATCTCGCGGACATCGTCGCCAATGCCATTGAGGCGACCAGCCCGCTGCTCGAGCAGCGTCATCACCAGCTGACGGTGGATGTTCCGCGCGGGGTTTCGATCCGCGGCGACGCGACGCGCATGACGCAGGTCATCACCAACGTCGTGAGTAACGCGGCGAAATACACCGAGCCGGGCGGTGACATTCGCATCAACGCGCAGTGCGAGGGGCCGCACGTCGTACTTCGCGTCAAGGACTCGGGGATCGGCATTTCGCCGGACATGCTGCCGCACATCTTCGAGATGTTCACGCAAGAGCGTCAGGCGCTCGACCGTTCGCACGGCGGGCTGGGCCTCGGCTTGACGATTGTGAAGAGCCTGGTCGAGGTTCATGATGGCACCGTCGAGGCGCGCAGCGACGGAGTCGGCCACGGCAGCGAATTCATCATTCGCCTGCCTGTCATCCCCGCCGATTCTGAACAGCAAAAGCTGGCCGCGCCGTTCCCAAAACGACTCGCACGCGGATCAACAGGACACAAGATTCTTGTCGTCGACGACAACATCGACGCGGCGCGGTTGCTCGCCGAGGCGCTCGAGATGGTCGGGTATGACACACGTGTGGCCTTCGATGGTCCTGGCGCGCTCGATGTCGCCGCCGACTTTGCGCCAGATGCCGCCCTGATAGATCTTGGCTTGCCGGTGATGGATGGATATGAGCTTTGCGGACACCTGATTGCCGCCGGTGGCCGGCGGCCAGTCCTGATGGCGGTCACCGGCTACGGGCAAGCGGCGGATCGAGAAAAGTCTGAAACAGCGGGCTTCGATGCACACGTCGTGAAACCGGTCGACGTGCCTGCCCTGATAAGCGCTCTCGATCGACTGTTGGTCGCGCACTCGCCACGGTGAACGGCGCGGTCTAAAGGCCGCGCCCGACATCGCGACCACAAACATTTCCTACACCAGCAACGCATGCAGACCCTGACCGACATACAACTCGAAACATCGCGCCTGATTCTGCGCCTGCCTCGCCTCGAGGATCTGGATCCGTGGAGCGAGATGATGACCGACGAAGTCACAGCGCGGTTCATCGGCGGAGTCGCGCCGCGCGCCGTGTGCTGGCGACAGTTGATGACGATGATCGGTGCCTGGCATGCGCACGGATTCGGGATGTTCTCGGTCATCGAGAAGGAGACCGGACGATGGATCGGACGGCTTGGACCGTGGCAGCCGGAAGGCTGGCCGGGCACTGAGATTGGATGGGCGCTGGTTCGCGATCGATGGGGTCGGGGCTACGCGTCTGAAGGGGCCATCCGGGCGACCAACTGGGCGTTCGACAGCCTGGGCTGGGTGAACGTCATTCACTCGATCGCGCCCCTGAATCTCGCCTCGCAGCGAGTCGCACAGAAACTGGGCTCACGCAATCTCGGGCCCGGGACACTGCCGCCGCCATATGAGAACGACGCGGTCGATCTATGGGGTCAGACACGCGACGAATGGCGAGCGCGGGAGTTGCCATGACAACCACCGCGCGCACCTGGGTGGCGACTATCGACGCGATCGGCGTCCGATGTCGACGCGAAATTCTCCGACATTGTCTTCGAACCCATCGTCGTTGACGCCAAGAAACAGATAACCCTCTCCAGGCATCTTGATGGTGACGCCGCTGCCGATCGCAAACGGCTGACCGGTGGTGCCGATGCGGCCGATCAAGGCACCCGCGAGCACGTTCGGCAGGGGGGAGCGAGGGGCTTTGCGACCGGACTTCGAACCAAACGGCGTCGCCACATCATTCACATCCGCGCTCAGTTGAATGTCACCGTTCGCATTGAAGCTCAGAAACTCGTCCTTCTTGACCGAAATGCCGGTGGCGGTCCATGCCTGCTTCGGCGACACGCGAAGGCCGGCCCCCGTCGCCGGCGCCAACCCGGAGGTCGAGGAGTTTCCTGAGTTCCCCGGGTCGGGCGCGCCGGTCAGATTCGAGGGGCGCGCAAGAATGATGTGAGCGATCTCGCTCGAGGGAATATCGCGATCTCCCGACGCGGTCCTGATCGTCATGCGCAAGGGAGAGCTGCCGCCGATATCGACGAGCCGCCCCTGGACGTTGTCGCCGTTTTTCAAAATCACGACCTGCCGCTCCTTGGGGATCTTCTCCCAGTCGGCATCGCGCATCGCTGCTGCCCCCAAATCGATGACCGCCACATCGTTGGCCGGGATCCGCCGCTCGGTTCCGTTCACCTTCACGGTGAAGCCGGCATCGCTCAGATCCATGAGTTCAGCTCTGAGCCTCTCGCCCGAGCGCAGGGTGAGCGTCGCGCGTTCTTGCGCGAGGCTGGTTGAGGGAATCGCCACCAGCGCCAGCGCCGCGGCCAGAACCATTCGATTGAACATTGGGTGCCTCCTGCATCGTCTGTGCGAGCGATCTGCCCTGGATCAGCCGGCGCGGTATTTTCGGTTCGCCGGGGAGTCCCAGAGGCGCAACCCGCCGCGGATCGCGCAGCGGTTATCGTTGACGCGAACGCCTCGCGGCATTGACTTCAGTTTCTTGGTCTGTCCTCCGCCAAGCACGACGTACTCGGCCTGCAGACCGGCCTGCAGTATTTCGACGACCGCATGGACGTGGGACGTCCATTTCCTCCGCCCCAGACGGATCAGACCGCGAACGCCGACGTAGTCCTCGTAAGTACGATCGCCGCGATATGGAAGGTGCGCGAGCTCGAGCGGCATCAGCACACCGTCGGCCACCATGGCCGAGCCAAGGCCGGTCCCGAGTCCGAGGAACAGCATGCGTCCGCCCTCATACGCACCGAGTGCCTGCATCGCGGCATCGTTGATCACCTTCACCGGGACGCCGAATGCTTTCTCGTAATTGAAACGCCGCCAGCCGCCACCCAGGTTGTGCGGTTCATGCGCGGGCCTTCCGTCTTTGACGACGCCGGGGTAGCCGATCGAGACCGCGTCGTATTTCCACCCTTCGATGGCCTCGCGGACGGCGGCAGCCATACGCGCCGCCGTCATTGATGCGCCGGACGGAATCTTCAACGGCGCCCGGCGACCGGCAATGCAAACTTTGACGTTGGTGCCGCCGACGTCGACGACGAGGATGCGTTTCATGCTCTGGATACCCGTGAGGGCGAATGTGAAATCGTCGGGCAAGCGAGCGATGCTGTCAAGCCGGGCGGAAGGTGAACCAGGAACGGAAAACTACGAATAGAGGGCGAGGTCTGAAGACCCCGCCCTACACAACCGCGTCCTCGCGTGGCGCAGCCGTCGTCACTGGGTAATCGTGATCACCCGCAGGAACGTGTTGTTGCCCTCGGAGGCCTCGGCGACGAGTGAGGTCCCATCAGCCACCGCGAAGAGATAGTACGTTCCCGATATCCCGCCAGGGATCGCGATCGACGTCGAGCCGCTGCTGATCTGGTTGGCAGCCAGTGCCGGAACGTCGCGACCGCCGAGCAGCTGGTCGTTCGCGCTGAACAACACGTCCGGCGAGAGATAGAACCGAATCACGGACGCGCCGGCGTCAGCCGCGCCGATATTCTTTACCGTGTAACCGAGCGTGACGTTGGCGCCGGCCGACACGCTGAACGGCGCCGTGAACGTGGCGATGTTGAGATCCGGTCCGACGAGAAGCGTGATGTTGCGCGTGTTGTTGGTTTCGAGCGTCTCGGTGATCGTCCGGCCGTCATCCGCATTGGCAAGCAAGTACCAAGTGCCCGGGGCCACCGCCGGGAGCGTCACGGTCGTCGTCTTCAGGCTCGTCGCGCCTGGCGCGAGCGCTGGCACCGATCGCGATCCGATCGGAAAGTCTGAAGCATCGAGGAGCGCGTTGGTCGACAGGTAGAACCCGGTTACCGAGCCGGCGGCATTGCCGGTTCCGATGTTCTGTGTCGTCTCGATGACGTCGATCGACGATCCCGCCGCCACTCTTGTCGGTGCCGTCGCCGACGACACCGCCAGATCCGGACCGATGCGAAGAGACACCGTCCTGGTGTTGTTGGTTTCGTTGGATTCGGCGACGGCGTCCGCAGCGTCAGCTTTGGCGATTACATAGTAGGAGCCGTCCGGGGTGTTTGCCGGGATGGTGACGCTGGTCGTCCCGCTACTCGACGTGCTGCCCGCCAGGGAGGGCACACTGCGGCTTTGCAGTACCACGTCATTGACGTCGATCGAGAAGTCGGCCGACAGGTAGAAACGCGTAACCGACGCAGATGCGCCGCCAAGACCCTGGTTCTTCGTTGTATCGGAGATCGTGATCGTGCTGCCGGCGCCGGCTGTTGCGGGACTCGAGAGACCCGTCAGCACGAGGTCGGCGCCGATCTGGATGAACCAGAATCGCGTGTTGTTGAACTCGTTGATTTCAGCCAGGGCGGCTGGACCGTCAGCCTTCGCAAACAGCGTATACGCCCCCGGTGTCAGCGGGTCCGGCAAAGTGATCGACGTGGTCCCCGTGTTCGAATCCCCGACCGCCAGCGGCGGAACGGTTCGGGTTCCGACCGCGGGGTCGGCGGTTTCGAGCACGGAATTGCTCGACAGGTAGAACGTTGTCGTGGAAGTCGGCGCGGCACCGGTACCCGAATTCTTTGTCGTATCGGTCACCTGGATTACGAGGCCTGCCGCGCCCTGCGCCGGGATCGTGAGCGCAGAAACCGTCAGGTCCGGCGCCACATCGTCACTCACGATCGTCACGGTGCCGGACGAAGGCGTGCCGATGATGTACGGACCGCCGCTGCGCATCGTCAGCGTGACGGTTTCGTTCGACTCGATCATCCCGTCATCGATCGGCACGATCGGCACGATCACGTCGGGTGCTCCAGCCGGAATCGTCGCTGTCAAAGGCACGGCGGTGTAGTCCGTTCCGTTCAGCGCCGTGCCGTTGATCGCAAACTGAATCGTCACCGGATCACCCGAGACGACGTTGCGGGTGAGCCGGAAGGCACCGGACACTGGTCCAACCTCAGTTGCTGTTGCTGCCTCGACCGCGACCGTTACGACGGGCAACGAGGGCGGAGCGACGCAGCCGTCCGGTACGGTGAAGTCGGCGACGACAGAATTGAACCCGTGGTCTTTTGTGTCGACCGCGGCGAAGCCCATCCCGCGTATGGCGAACGACTCCCAGAGCCGGCAGAAATTTGCGCTGCGCGCACCCGCCGGATTGCGCAACCCATCGTCGAGAAGCATCGTGTCGCGCATATCGAGCATGGTCGGCACCGGCGGCGACAATTTGAGCGAATCGATGTACAGCTGGTGGGCTTCGTTGATGCCTGAGCTCTCGCTGCCACGAACCTGATCGATCCGGAACCGCTCGCGCAGGTCCCAGAGCACGTTGGCCCAGATCTCGCCGTTGTCGTGGACTTCGCAGGTCAGGCCGTTCGGGCAGGTCCAGTCGGCGTAGGTTTTCGCGTTGACCGAGCGGAGACCTCCCGGCCGTGCGTACTCGGCGAGCACGGTGTCGCCGTTGACGCTATACGCAAAAAAATCGCCGCCCCCTTCGCCCATGGCACCGGCCTCGACCCCGGTGAACCGCGAGTTCAGCCGGAGGCTGACGCCATGATGGTATTCGTGGAGCACGATGTCGAAGTCGTAGTCGCCGTCGATGTCGGGCACGCCGTCGAGGTCCACGTCGTCGGCCCAGCAGTTGCCGCCGTCCCAGAGAAACATGTTGATCGTCGGGCTCGAACCGTCGGCGGTGTGCCGGTAGTTCGCGTTGTTCCGGCCCAGCGCGCGGGCATTTCCCTTGATAGCGTCGCCGCCGCTGCCACCGCGGTTGAAGTTGTCCACCTGGAAATTTCCTGCGGCCTCATCGAACCCCAGGTCATAGAAGAAATCGTGCGCGAAGTTCAACGCGAAGAAGAGTGCCGTCTCGGCAGAGTCGTCGGAGTTGAATGGAAAGTCGAAGTTCCACTTGACGCCGTCGAACGTCCCGAGTGCACCTTCCGTCGACGTGTCGTGCCGGAAGACGTGAACGTTATTGCCGGAGAGCCGTCCCGTGTCGAAGAGCGTGGAGGACGGATCACGAAAGGGAGCGTTGAGGCTGCGCACCAGATAGTTTCCCGGTGGTGGGCACGCGGAACCTGACTGACCGGTCGGCATTGGATCCAGGCGGCGGGGATCGAGTGCCTGCATCGCCGCCGACTGCATGATGCGCCCGGATCCTTCCGCGAAGTGCACCTGGTTGCGTCGCAACAGCACCTCACGCGTGGTCACGTCGATCAGGACGTCGTACGCCTCGGAATCGCTCTCCGGTTCGACGCTGACCTCCCAGGCGAGGCGCAGAACGCCGTCGACTGGAAGCCACGTCAGCGATGCGAGCAGATCACGACGGAACTGACCACGCGCAAATCGAGCGGCGCCCGTTGGGTCAGCGACTCGTGTCGGCACGAATGTCAACTCAGGACGAATATTAGCGGCGGCGGCGATTGCTGCCTGCTCCGCCGAAACTCGAGCGTCGCGCTGCCTACCGCCGATTCGTCCCGCGCTCGACGTGATTCGAACGATCTCTCCCGATCCATCCAGATGCACGGTGACTGCGGCGTCGAAGACCGGCACGCCGTCGACATTCTGCGCGAACGCGACCGTTCGGATTCCGTTCGATCGAGTGACATAGTCACGAAGGAGTGTCAGCGATGCGAGATCTTGATCTTCCAGTCCCAGACGTTCGGCGAGCGATGCGACGACGTTCCGTAAAGCCGGTGCCGCCATCGTGCGAGGCACACTCACGCCGGGCCGATCCAGGACTTGGACCGCGCCGGTGAACGGGTGTACGCGAACTCGAGGACGACCAGCATCAATGGCGCGGCGCACTTCCGCCTGCGCTTGTGGCGACGCCGCCTGCGGCGGACGCCCTTCGCGAGCGTCGAAGTCGGGAAGCACGCGATCAGTGGGCGGCTGCTGCCGCACGGCGGTAACGGGGGTTGTCAAACTCACGGCGATCAGCACGAGCGTGGCTGACGTCAGGCGCAGCAAGGACTGCATCAATCTCCTCCGGAACGGCTGAGGTCGTGCCAGTTCCACGCCAGTAGAACATGCTGATCTATCAATGGGTTACGGATGCCAGTCGGTCGCGATTTAACAGTTCCGTGGCTCCGCGCACGAATTCGGTGATACCCCTGGGGTAGCCAGCATACTGTTGAGCGAGGTGCTGTAGACTCGAAGGTTCCGTAGGTAATCAATGGGGAACGGCGTTCGGACCGGGCGTGTCTACCAATTCGGAGAATTCACGGTCGATGCGCGGACCGGCGAACTGACGCATTCAGGCGAGCGAACGCCTCTCCGCGATCAATCCTTCCAGCTCCTGCTGGCACTCCTGGAACAACCCGGTGAGCTCCTGACCCGCGAAGAATTGGCGGGACGTCTCTGGAGCGCCGGCACGTTTGTCGATTTCGATCGGGGTCTGAACAAAGCGATCAACCATCTGAGAGAAGCGCTCGGAGATTCGGCCGAACAGCCGCGCTTCATCGAGACACTGCCGCGCAAAGGGTACCGATTCATCGCGCCAGTGAGTTGTACGGATGATGCCGTCGAAGGCGTGGCGGCACAGATTGAAACGCCGCCGTCGAGTCCCCGGCGCTGGCGGCCGCTCTCGATCGAAGTGGCCGCAGCCATCGTCGTCATCGCGCTCGCCACCGGCGCGCTACGCATGTGGGTGAACAGCCGCTCGTCGGCGCATCCACGAATCGCGGCTCTCGCGGTTATTCCGCTGGAGAACCTGTCAGGCGATGCCGAGCAGCAGTACTTCGCCGATGGATTGACCGATGCGTTGATCACCGATCTGGCGAAGATGGGCAGCACGCGGATCACTTCTCGTACTTCGGTGATGCAGTACCGCGGGACGAAAAAGAGCATCCAGGAGATCGGACGCGAGCTGAACGTCGATGCGATCGTCGAAGGCACGGTTACTTACGCGGGCAACCGTGTGCGTGTGACAGCGCAATTGATTCAGGTCGCAACCGACATGCATCTCTGGGCGGATGCGTACGAACGTGACCTGAGTTCGATCCTCGATCTTCAGCGTTCGCTGGCGACCGACATCGCGCGGCGAATCAACGCCTTCGTCAAGCCGCTCGACCGGGCGCGCGTCGTCAACCCGGAGGCGTACGGGTTGTACTTGAAAGGGCGTTATGCCTTCTACAAGTACACGAGCGCGGGGTGGCAGCAGGCGATCGAACACTTCAACCGAGCGATTGAAAAGGATCCGGCATTCGCGCCCGCGTACTCAGGTCTCGCGGACACCTACCTTGTAGCCGGCACCTACGGCGCGTTCCCAACGGAGGAGGCACTCACGCGCGGACGAGCCGCGGCGGCACAGGCGCTCCGACTGGATGAAACCCTGGCGAGTGCCCATTACGAGATGGCCACCGCGCACGCGTGGTACGACTGGGACTGGGATGGCGCAGAACGGGAGTTTCGCCGCGGGCTCGAGCTGAATCCCAATGATGCGCTTGGCCGAAACTGGTATGGCGGGTACCTGTCGCTGCTCGGCCGGCACGACGAGGCGATCGCCGAACACGAGCGCGCTCGCGAACTCGATCCTCTTTCGCTCATCGTCAACGCCAACCTGGCGCGAGCGTTATACCGTGCCCGCCGCTACGATGAAGCCATCGTGCAGGCGCAGAGGACGCTCGAGCTGGATTCGGGGTTCCGTCTTACCCTGTTCTGGCTCGAGGGTTCGCTGCGGCACAAAGGTCGTTTCAAGGATGCTGTGGCATTGCGCCAATCCATCGTCGGTCCTGCCGAGGCGCAAGTGATCGCGAGTACTTTCGAACGTGACGGCTATCTTCCGCTGCTTCGCAAAAGCGGTGAACTGTACAAGAAGAACGGTTTGCTGGTGACGGCCGCGCGCTGCTACGCCCAGATTGGCGACAAAGAAGAAGCGCTGACCTTGCTGGAGGCTTGCTCGCGACGTCGCTGCTCCGATTTTGTGAGTATCAACGTGGAACCGGACTTCGACGTGCTCCGGAGCGATCCACGATTTCAGGAACTCGTCCGGCAGGTCGGACTCGACTAACCCCTCATCCCGTCCCCTTCCGCCCACGAACATTCGCGGGAATAAGCATTTCACCACCAGGGAATCGCACGGGAATTGATCCCCCGGACCGCTCCGACTATCAGTGGTGCTCCATCGCGAAGTCGAATGCCCGCTTCAACGCACCCGATCGTACCAAGCTGCGCGGCAGCAGCGAAGAAGGAGCGCCATGACCACGAATCAGAAACCGTCGCCAGTCAGGAGAATTTGGTTGCTGTTGCTGCTTGTTCCAGTTCTCGCCGGAACATCAGTTGCCAGAGTTGACCGTCCGGATGGACGCAAAGAGAAGACCCTTTACGTGTGGGCGGGAGACCAGGCCCGAGTCGCTCCTGACTTCCTGGCGGTGATTGACTTCGAAGAGGAATCGCCGCGCTACGGAAAGGTCATCAGGACAGTGCCGGTTCCGGGACCGGGCGGCTCGGGAAACGAGCCGCATCATTGTCATCTCTCCGCCGACAAGAACATTCTGGCGTGCGGTGGCCTGCTGGCCCTGCTGCGTGGTCAGAACAGCATCTTCTTCTTCGATGTCTCTGAGCCGCGCAATCCGAAATTCATGTTCTCGACGAGCGGCACACTCTCCAACATCACTGACGACTTCCTGCCTCTCGAGGGGGGCGGGTTCCTGGTGACGCAAATGGGCTCTCACACGGGAGGGACGCCGGGTCGCGTTGCCGAGTTCGACGGCAACCTGCAGCTGATTGGCGAATGGCCCGCGGATCCGCCCGAGCACGATTTCAATCCGCATGGCATCTCGGCCCGGCCGGACCTGAACCTGATGGTGACCTCTGACTTCATGATGCCGGCCAGTTCGCTGAACGTCGTTCCCGGCGATCCGCTGCTGCGCGGAATCATTCGCGTGTGGGATCTTCAGGCGCGATCGATTGTCCGCACGATCGTCATTCCAAGCGCGCTTGGCACCATGGACGTCAAGTTGATCCCGGGCGATCCGCGTGGTCGCGCGTTCACGACCGGCATGTTCGACGGGCTGGTCTACCTCGTGGATACCGCCAACGGCACTTCGCAGGCCGTCTTTGATTGCGAGGACATCGTGCCGCATGTCGAGGTTCCTGTTCGCGGAGGCATGACGCAGCTATTGGCAATGCCGCAGTCTGGTGATCGCCTGATGTTCGCGTCCTTTCAGGCCGGTCAGGTCGGCATGCTCGACGTCAGCGATCCGGAGCATCCGGTTCAGACAGGCATTGTCAGTCTCGGACTGGATGCCGGTCCGCACATGATTGCGCTCACCGACGACGACAAGCGGTTGGTGGTCAGCGACTATTTCCTCAATGAGGACGACTTCGGCAAGGTCCACTTCGAGGGGGATCATCACGTCCGCGTGATCAAGGTTTTCAAGAATCATCTCGCCCTCGATACGGCCTTCGACGTGGACTTCAACACGGCGTTTGCGACGGGACCTGCGCGGCCGCATGGCGTGGCGATGAAATGAGATCGTGAGGGGAACCGGTCGCGGTTTACGAGGAGCCCAGCTCGCGTTGCAGGCGGATGAGCTCGGTGGCAACCAGCGACCGCGCCTTGCCGCTGACGATCCGCCTGGCGACGCGACCGAGAGCACCGTCGAACAGGTCGATGCGGGAGCGATTCACGTAGACGACGAACGTCGCTGGCGATGAAGACGACGGGTCGGGCACGAGAAGGGTGAGGCCTAACGACGCGTCGAAGTAGTGCATGGCGTAGATCTGCTTCGAGGCAATCGCGAATCGGACCGGAGTGTAATCGGCGGCGCGGACGATCGACACGTGCGTGATGCTGATAACTGGGCGCTTGTAGACGCGTTCCTTTGACCAATAGATCATGTCGGTAGCGCCGACCCGATCGTGCGGGTACTCGAGAACGTGCTCACGCAAATCATCGAGGTGACGCCACGGCCGGCGATCGCCATCGACCAGCGCCGCAAACTCGGTTCTGATGTCGACATTAGGCGAGCTATCGGCATACTGCATGAGAGCCGGCGCGCCGCTCTCTTGATAGCGCGCGACGTAGTCGACGAGGAATTGATGCATGAGGCGGGTCACGCGCGACGTCGCATCTCCGCCGCGCCAGTCCACCATTCGAGAGAACTGCCGGATCGCGTCGGCAGAGATCCGCAGGCCACAATCGTCCACCTGGCACGCCTGGAGTTGCCGCACGTCCGCGTCGTCCAACGTGAGGGCGGCGACGTCTCCGGCGTGTGGCGGGTCGCTGAACGTGCCGATCTGTAGCACGTTATCTGTCCTTTTAAAGGTCGTGATGTCGGCAAGGCGTGTCACGTACTGCTCCGGCGTCGTTGCGATGCGGACGATCCCCAGCGTGGCCACCTCGCGTGCGTGATCGCTGTCGAGAGTACGTGATACGACCTGGCCGGCGTCGAGGCGAGCGACGTCAGTTCCTGACAATCCGAAGGATGTGGTGAGGAACGTCCGGGCCGAGTCCTGATTCGGGCCAGCCTCAGTGAGACATGTGATGCCGGCGGCAGCGATGGAGACGAAGAAGACCGCGAACCGCGGGGGGATCCGCGAAGTCTTAAAGAATTCAGACTTCATGACAGCACGGTAGCAGCGGCCCGTCCAGTTGTCAATTAAAGAATTAAGAGTTCGTGCCCGCTGACTTTTTCCGTAAAAGGTGGCTGGCACCTTTCAGGGAAAGGTGCCAGCCACCTTTTACGCTTTACGATACGCGAGGAGCGGGTATGAAGCGGCCCAAACAGTACGATGAGACCAACGCGGATGACCGACCTGGTACCGCGCTGCAGGTTCCTTCGGCGAAGACTCTGGCGATCGCCAGTGTGCTCGCGCTGTGCGGCGCCGTCGTCATCCTGCTGACGGCCGTGCTTCCCGCGGAGTACGGAATCGATCCGCTCGGAATCGGCCGGCGCTTGGGCTTTTTGGCAATGTCGGAGACCGCCATGTCAGAACCGGTGCCGCCACCGACGGGTACGGTCCTGGCTCCGGTCCAGGAGGGCAACATCGCGTTGTATCCCGGCCCTTACAAGGTCGATGCGCGCACGTTCGTGCTCGGGCCGTACGAATACCTCGAGTTCAAATATCACCTCGCGAAGGACGCGACCATGCTGTTCTCATGGGAGGCGACTGCAAACGTCCAGCACGACTTTCATGGTGACCGCGATGGCGCGAAAGGCGACGAGGCGACGACCTCGTACGACAAGCAGCCGCGACGAAAAGCTGAGGGCAGCTTCACCGCTCCTTTTTCGGGAATTCACGGCTGGTATTGGGAAAACCCTGGCGGTGAATCGGTGACGGTGAAGCTCACGACGGCCGGCTTCTACACGACCGCTTACGAGTTTCATCACGATCGCACCCGTTACGTGCGCGACGTCCAGAGCCTGACCGCAATTCCGGCCAGCAACAGGCAATCCAGGGAAGGATCTCAATAATGACGCGACGCTTGATGATGGTTCTTACGGCGACTGTCGTGTGTTTCAGTGTCCCGCGCCTGTTCGCGCACGAGCATTATCGAGTTGTCGGAACGATCACCAAACACGAGAAGTCGAGCATCATCGTCAAGGACAAGAATTCGAAATTGATGACCGTCTATCTTGACAAGAAGACCAAGATCACCAAGGACAAAAAGCAAGTGCCGGTAACGGACCTGAAAGTGGGCGCGTCGGTTGTAGTCGATGCCTACGGGGACGGGGAGGACGACCTGCTGGCCCTCGACATCATGATCGTGCCGCCGATTGGCGCAAAGAAATGACTATCGAGCGGCCGACCTGTCGGTCGATGCCGTGGCGTGTGGTCGCGATCGCGACGATCCTCACCGCACTGTTTTCCGTCGCCTTAGCAGCGCACGGCATGGCGAAACGCGATGCGTTGTTCGTGCAGTCAATCAACGGACCCGCAATAGGTCCGTTTCTCTACCTCGGCGCCAAGCACATGGTGACCGGCTACGACCATCTGATGTTCCTGGTCGGGGTCATCTTCTTCTTGTACCGCCTCAAAGATGTCGTCCAGTATGTGAGCCTGTTTACGATCGGCCACAGCATCACGCTCCTGGCCGGCGTGCTTGGCGGCATTCGCGCGAATGCCTACATCGTCGATGCCATTATCGGCGTGTCGGTGGTCTACAAGGCGTTCGAGAACATGGGAGGGTTCGATCGGCTTTTTGGCTTCCGTCCGAACACGCGTGCGGCAGTGACGGTGTTCGGGCTGTTCCACGGATTCGGGTTGGCCACCAAGCTGCAGGAGTTCACCATTTCACCAAGTGGACTGGTGACCAACATCCTCAGCTTCAACGTTGGTGTCGAGATCGGGCAGGGCCTCGCACTCACCGCCGTTCTCATCGCCATCGGCTACTGGCGCCGGCATCCAGGATTTCTCGCTCACTCGTTGGCCGCGAATACGGTGTTGATGAGTGGCGGGTTCGTGTTGGTCGGGTACCAGCTCGTAGGTTACCTGCGGCACTGACCGCGGACCGACGACCTCAGTTCCCGGTGCACCGTTCGCGGCGATACACATCGACCGCCCAGGTCAACGTCTGAGCGCGGCTGACCAGCGTAAAGCCCGCGCGTTCGATCAGCTGCCGCATGGCGGCCTCTGGATGCACGAACGTCCGGAACGCCGTGCGCCGTCGCAACAGGTTATCGAGCCGAAAGACCGCTTTGACATACCAGCGTTCTTTTGGATACGAGAAGGCAAACCGACGGTTGGCGTGGCGGAGCGCTTCCGACAGAAGCCGCTCATAGAACGGATAGCAGCACACCACGCGATCGAGGGCGACGATACTGGCGGCGGGCACACTGCCGGCGACGTCGACAAAATCTCCGCGCACCAATTCGATGTCTCTCGTATGGCCGCGGCGCGCGGCCTCTTCCGATACGGCTTCCAGGTACGCGGGTGACGCTTCGACGACCACGGCGCCCGCCGCCCCGTGCTCCAGCAGTTCGAACGTCAACGCGCCGACCCCGGCACCGATATCCAGGAACTTGCCCTGCCCGAGCCCCTCGCTCATCAGAGCGTCGCGGAGCAGCCGTGTGGTGGCGCCTACCTGCTTGCGACGATACCGTTGGAGTTCCTTGGCCGCGCGGTCACGAGTGAACTGGAGGGCAGCGACCGTTCCGAAATTGCCGTAACAGCATGTCATAGCGTCTTTTTTGCCTGTTTGGCAACGATACCCCAGGCCAGGGCCGAAGTGGTGGTTTTACGGAGGCGCCGAGATCTTACGTTTTGTCCCTCTGTTCCCGCCATTCCAGCCAGCCATGCACACGCAGGTAGAAGGTCGGCAGCACGAGCAGCGTGAACAGCGTTGACGTGACGAGCCCTCCGATCATGACAATCGCCAATGGACGTTCGATCTCTGTTCCGTGCAGCTGAAGGACGAGAAGAGGGAGCAGGCCGAGTGTGGCCGTACCGGCAGTCATCAGTTTCGGACGCACGCGGCCGATGCTGGCCTCGCGGACGGCGGCGGCAAGCGACCGTCCTTCGGCCCGCAGCCCTCGCGTCTGCGTAACCAGCACCAGGCTGTTCTGCACGGCGATGCCGAAGAGCCCTATCAGTCCGACCAGCGATGACACGTTCCACGTCTCACCCGCGATGAGCAGCGCGAGGATACCGCCGACGAACGCGATGGGAACCGTGCCCAGGATCATTGCGGCCTCCACCGCGGATCCCAGCGCCATGAGGAGCAGCACGAACACACCGAACAGCGCAGTGCCGATCGCGAGCGTGAGCGCCCGTGAGGCGCGGGCCTGACTCTCGACCCGTCCCCCCAGATTGAAGAAGTAGCCGGACGGAAGTCTGAGACGGTCGGTCAGAATTCGCGTGACTTCGGCGGCGGTGGTCCCAAGATCCCGTCCGCTGACCGATGCCTCGACGGCAATTCGCCGCGAGCCGGCTTCGCGTCGAATCGCGGCCGGGCCGAACGTCTGTTTGATGTCTGCGAGTTGTCCGAGCGGAATCTTTCGCCCGTCATGTCCGTCGATCAGCAGGCTCCTGATCGCATCCAACGAATCGCGTCTATCGTCGCGGAGCCGGACGACCAGATCGAACCGCCGCTGGCCGAGCCAGATCTGCGACGCCTCTTCTCCAACCAGACCAACTCTGACGGCCCGGATCACATCCCCTGGCGCCAGGCCCACACGCGCCGTCGCCTCACGATTGACCGCGATCTGTATTTGCGGAAGACCGGTGAGCTGTTCGGCGCGTAAATCGGCGAGACCGCCGACGCCACGAATCAGCTGCGCCGCCTCCTCGGCGAGCCGCGATAACTCGTTGAGGTCAGGTCCGAAGATTCGTACCGACAGGTCGGCCGGCGTTCCTCCGAGGCCCTCATCGATTCGCATGCCGAGCGGTGTCGTAAACAGTACGGCGATCCCGGGCAATCCCTCCAGCCGTTCTCGCATGTCGGACTCGATCTCCTCGAGCCCGCGCGAGCGGTCCGGCTTGAGGACGACCAGGACGTCGGACAACGTGTGCGGCATTGGATCTTCTGTCCGCTCCGCGCGCCCCGTGCGGCGGACGACATCCTCGACTTCCGGCACCTGGCGGAGCACGTCCTCGACCCGATGATTCAATCGATCGACTTCATCGAGCGCGGCTTCCGCAGGGAGAACGGTTTGCAGGAGGAATGCGCCTTCATCGAGTTGCGGCATGAAGTCGCTGCCGATACGCAGTCCGAGCACCGTTGCCGGAACGGCGATGAGCAACACGACCAGTGCGACGATGACCGGATGCCCGAGACAGCGATCGAGGACAGGCGCGTACCACTGCTTCACCTTGCGCAGAACCGCGACATCCTCGTCCTCGCCGGATCGGCGCGGCTTCACCATCAGCGCTGCGGCGATCGGAACGAGTGTTAGCGCGAGGATCAGCGCGGCGGCCATCGCCGCGATCACCGCCGCGGCCAGCGGTTGATACATGCGCCCTTCGATGCCCGACATGCCGAAGAGCGGGAAAAACACGACGATGACGATCGACGTGGCGAAGGCGATCGGCCGTGCCACTTCGGTCGCGGCGCCGAGCGCGCGTTCGCGGCGCTCGACGCGGGTCGTCGCGCCCGCCAGGCGGTGCAGGATGTTTTCGACCATGATGATCGCGGCGTCGACGAGCAGACCGACGGCGATCGCGAGGCCGCCAAGCGTCATCGTGTTCAGCCCGACGCCGAGCGGCCGCAGCAGCAGACCGGCGAGCGCGATCGACAGGGGAATCGTCAGGGTCACGACCAGCGCGGCGCGTACATTGCCGAGTAACAGGAGGATGACGAGGACGACGAAGACACCGCCGAGCATGACCGCGCGCCCGACGCCGCCGAGCGCCGAGGCCACCAGCTGTGACTGGTCGTAGACGATGCGAAGCTGAACGTCCTTCGGCAGCGTGCGACGGATATCGTCGATCGCCGCGCGAATGCCTGCCGCAACCGTCACCGTGTCGGCGCCGAACTGCTTGATGATCCGCGCGCTGACGACTTCGCCGTTGAGTCGATGCGCCACACCGCGTCGCACGGCCGCGGCCTCGCGAATGTCGGCAACGTCGCCGAGCAATACCGGAACATCGCCTCGTGTCACGACCACCGTGCGGCGAAGATCGTCGACCGTCTCCGCGCGACCGATGGCGCGAACCGTCCATTCGATCGATCCCTGCGCGACGATGCCGCCGGCGGCATTGATGTTCGATTCCTCGACGGCATGCATCACGTCGTCGAGACTGACGAGCCGCGCCGCCATTCGTTCGGGATCGAGTTGCACCTGAAATTGCCGGAGGTAGCCGCCGAGGCGTTCCACAGCGGCGATCCCTGGAACCGCCAGCAATCGATTGTTGACCTCGAACTCGGCCAGATCGCGCAGCGTCATCAGATCTGCGGCGCCGGGATCAGCCTCGAGCGTGAACTCGAAAATTTCGTTCAGCCGGCCGGTGAGGCTCGAGATGAGTGGTGGACCCGTTCCTGCCGGAAGCTGGCTCGCGACCTGGGCGACGCGCTCGGCGACGAATTGACGCGACCGGTAATAGTCCGCGTCCGGATCGAATTCGATCGTGACTTGCGCCACACCGAGTTGCGAATTCGATCGCACACGCCGCACGTCGGGTAATCCGGCGAGCGCCACTTGGAGAGGAATCGCGATCGCGGTCTCGAGCTCCTCGGCGCCCATCGCCGGGTTTTGCGTGATGACATTGAAGACCGGCGCGGACAGATCGGGGAAGACATCACGACGGAGGTCCTGCATCCAGAAGGCGCCAATCGTGGTGCCCGCGATGACCAGCAATGCGGTCGACAACGGTGCATGAAACGACTCGCGAATCAGGCGGGTGATCACGGCGCCCTCAGTGACTCTCGTGCTCGGCTTCGCCCTTCTCGGCTTGAGACTTCAGCAGGAAGGCGCCGTCGACAACAATCTTGTCGCCAGGACGAAGACCCGACAGAACTTCCACCTCCGATCCGAGATCGCGGCCGCGACCGATGCGGCGGATCTCGAAGTGGTTCGCGTCCTTGGGCAGGAACACGCACCATTCGTTGCGCACACGCTGTACTGCCGCGACCGGCACGGTGAGAATCGTTCCCCCGGTTTCGCCGACCGGTACCGTCGCCGTCGCCGACATGCCCGGGCGGAGGACATTGTTCTTGTTGTCGACATCGATTCTGATCGGCACCGTGCGGGACTCCCGTTCGACGTTCCGTCCGACCATCGATACGTTTCCCCGAAGGTCTTGTCCTGGCAGAGCGGCAAACGAAAGCCGCGCGCCGGCCCCCTGTTTGATGCGCACCGCGTCGCGCTCGAACGCGTGAACGGTGAGCCACAACCGGGAGAGATCGCCGATCCGGAACGCCGGCGTTGCCGGATCGAGCATCTGTCCCATGACCGCCGCGCGTTCGATGACCGTTCCGGCCACGGGTGAACGCAGAGCGAACGCCGACGAGGTGGAGTTCTCGCTGTCGTTGGCCGGCGGTTCGACGCCAAAGGCGGCGATGGCCGCGCGCGAAGCTCTCAGCGCCGCCCGTGCTTCACCAACGGCGGATTCTGCCTCCTGCACTTCTCGCAACGGGACGATCTTCTCCGCGGCGAGTCCTCGTTTTCGTTCGAGCGTCGCTTCCGCCAGTTTCAGCCGCGCGGTTGCCGAGAGATACTCGGCGCGTTCACGCCCCAGCTCCGGGCTGATCAGCTCCGCGAGCGTCTGACCGGCGCGAACCGCATCTCCGACGTTGACGAGCAGGCGCGTGATGCGTGCCGCCACCGGTGCGCCCACTTCCGCGTATCCGCGCTGATCGACCGCGAGCTCGCCGAGCAGGACGACGAGGTCGTTTCCCGTTCGTGATTCGACCTCGCGCGTCGTGATACGCAGATCGCGGAGACTGCTCTGCGGCACTTCGACGGTGTTGGGATCCTCTTTATGCGCGCCAGCTTCGGACGCGTCGGCTGGAGCGACGGGCTTTGCCGTTTCGTCAGGCGTCCGGCCGCACGCGGCCAGTGCCGAGAATGCCAGCACGATCGTCACTGTCTTCACATTCATTGCAGTATCCCGGCACTGGCGTCGAGATCGGTTCGTGCCAACACCGCCTCCAGTAACGCGTCGAGGTATTGAAATCGTGTCTCGAGGATCTCGCGGCGGATCAGGAGCAGCTCCGGCAAGCCAAGCTGGCCAACTTCGAAACTCCTTGTCGTGAGCCGTTCGTTCTCGTCGAGTCCGGGAATCGCTTCAGCTTCGAGCGTCTGTACCGCGGCTACCCGCCGATTGTAGGCATCAAATGATGCGCGCACTTCCGCCTGGACACGTGCCTTGGCCGCGTCGAGCTCGGCGCGAAGCCTCGCCGCGCGCGCCGTGCCTGCCGCCTGTTGCTCCTGCCCTTTCGCAAAGAAGGGCAGCGACACCGTCATGCCCCCGAGCACGATGTGGTCCCCTTCTTCACGCGAGTAGCGCATGCCAACACCGTAATCCGGCTTGGTGAAGCTCTGCCCCAAGCGCAGCTCCGCTTCGGCTTGCTGAATGCCGGCCTCGAGTGCGCGCAGCTCGGGCCGGTTCGACACGGACTCGAGAACCGCATTCAAGTCGGCGCGAGCCGGACTGAACAGCGGTCCGTCAACCGTCAGGCTGTCGTCGAGTCGCAGCAACTGCCGCAGCTCGCCGAGCGCCAGCGCCTTGGATGCCTCGGCTCCCTCTCGATCGGCGCGCACGCGAGCGAGCGACGCGCGAGCGAGATTGACATCCAAAACCGCGATGTCTCCGGCCCTGAATCGCCGATCGGCAGCAGAGTAGATATTGGACGCAAGATCGTAAGCGGCATTGAGCAATTTGATTCGCTCGTTGGCGTGCACCGCGCGGAAGTAGGCCGCGGCCGACTGACGCAGCACCGTACGAGTGACGTCGTCGATACCGGCGGTAGCTTGCGCGATTGCCGCCTTGGCGCCATCGATGCGCGCCGATCGACGCGACCCCGGCTCGAAGCCCTGTCCGAACCCGACTTCGAAATCGGTGAAGCGCGTGCCACTCGGACCGTTGCGATTTCCGATTGCGCCGTCGATTTGTGGATTCGCTTGCAGTTGCAGCGACGCTCCCGCCAGTCGCGCGCGAGTCTCCTCGAGCGCCAGGCGCGCGCTGATGATCTGGGGTGCCTGTTCGCGTGCACGTGCGAGCACCTCAGCCAGTGTCATCGTCCTGCCTTGCCCGTTCGCGACTGTGCCATTCGCGCAAACGAGCGCCAGTACCGCGACGGTTCTTGTCCCCATGCGCATGCGAATTCCTCTTGCCGAACGGTATCGGCCCGAACGAAACGAGATTGGAACAGGGGAAACTACGCGACGAGCGTTTTGGGGACGTGCAGGATGTCGCGATGTCGCGTTCGTGGCGCGCGTGGAATGATCGAAACAATCTCCGCGACGGGAATCTCGACGGCCGGCGTGATCGGAAGGATCACCGGTTCAACCGCCTGAGCGCAACACCCGCAGGTCACGCATGTCGGCGAGCATGTGCCGTCGTCATGACCGGTCTCCGCAGCGCTCGAGCACGGCTCGGCGATCGCCAGCGCCGGAATGCCGGAAGCGCTGACCGTCAGCAGAGCGACCACTACGGCGAGAAGGACCCGGCGCACCGCCTGATTCTAGCACCCGGCAGACAAATCGCCGGACACCGCTTCATGGCGCGCCAACAGGGAGGTAGTATCTGTCCGGGAAGGATCTCAGAATGGCGAAACTCAACCCGGACGATCTCGAGCCGGTCGCAGGCAATGGGCTGCTGCCTCGCCGGCTGTTTCTAACCGGCGGTCTGGCGGGTCTATCCCTGCTGCGTGCCGTTCCCATATCAGCGCAACAGAAGGTGCCGGCATGGATGAAGGCCCCCGGCGCACCGCTCCGGTCGTACGGCGAACGATCACCGCACGAGTCGAGCGTGCAACGAATCGTTGGTCCTCCGATGCCCGGGACCGACGGCAGCGGCTCTTCACGCACGCCGCTGGAATCGCTCGAGGGAATGATCACGCCGAACTCGCTCCACTTCGAGCGTAATCACAGCGGTGTCCCTGACATTCCACCTGCCGAGCATCGACTGGTGATTCACGGACTGGTGCGACGGCCGTTGACCTTCGACCTTGAAAAGCTCTCACGCTATCCGCTGATCTCGCGCATCCACTTCATCGAGTGTTCCGGCAACAGCACCGCGCTGTACGGCGCGAAGCCGGTCCAGGGTGGAGCTGGTGCCATTCATGGCCTCCTATCTTGTGCCGAATGGACAGGTGTGCCGCTTGGCACGCTGCTCGACGAAGTCGGCGTGCTTCCGACAGGAAAGTGGCTGCTCGCCGAAGGTGCCGACGCCGCTGCGATGAGTCGCAGTATCCCGATGGATAAGGCTCTCGACGACGTGATGATTGCGCTGTACCAGAACGGCGAGCGGTTGCGGCCGGAGAACGGGTATCCAATGCGGTTGGTGGTGCCGGGATGGGAGGGCAACACCAACGTCAAGTGGCTACGACGACTGAAGGTCACGGCCGAACCGTTGATGACCAAAGACGAGACGTCGAAGTACACCGATTTACTGCCCGACGGCAAAGCGATGCAGTTCACCTTTCCAATGGGCGTGAAGTCGGTTATCACCTCGCCGTCGGGTGGACTTCAGATGCCGGGAGCGGGCCTGTATCAGATCAGCGGCATCGCGTGGTCTGCCGCAGGTCGCATTCGAAGGGTTGATGTGTCAGCTGACGGCGGCAAGACATGGGCACCCGCGGCGCTGTCTGCGCCCGTGCTGCCGAAAGCACTGACTCGTTTTCGCCTGGCGTGGCGTTGGGACGGGAAGCCCGCCGTCCTAATGAGTCGCGCACTCGACGAGAGCGGCACAATGCAACCGTCGCGTGACGCGTTGCTCGGTAAGCGCGGTGCGGCATATCGATATCACTACCATGCCGTCCAGAGCTGGGCGGTGTCAGCGGCGGGCGAGGTGCGGAATGTCTACGTCTAGAACGCACGCCTGCGCGATCGTCGCAGCAGGTCTGACATTGTTCAGCATGAATCCCGCGGCTCAGCAATCGTCACCGCAACCTGCCGCGGAGCGTCGCGCCTCGCCGCATCCACCGGCGCCGAAAGGCCCGGCGCTTGGTGTTCCCGCGAGCGCAGAAGAGATCGCCGCGATGGACATCAGCGTTGGACCCGCCGGCGCGGGTTTGCCACCTGGCTCGGGAACGCCGAAACAGGGGGCCGCAGTGTACGCCGCGAAATGCATCGTCTGTCACGGTCCGGAAGGCGCCAATGGAGTGAACGATCGCCTCGTCGGCGGCCAAGGCACGCTCACGGGCGCGACACCGGTCAAGACGATCGGAAGCTACTGGCCGTACGCGACAACAGTGTTCGATTACGTGCGGCGGGCGATGCCGTATCCCGCGCCACATTCGCTCAGCGATGCCGAGGCGTATGCCGTGACCGCGTATCTCCTGCAGTTGAACGGCATCATTGGCGCCGACGATGTGATGGACGCGACGTCACTTCCGAAAGTGAAGATGCCAAATCAAGGCGGGTTCGTTTCAGCGACCGGGCCCGGACGCTGATCTCGTGGTCCTTGATACGAACGCGTGCGCTAAATCACCGGAGTTCACTGTCGCACTGCGTGACCTGCCTCAAGAGGAACAGGAGAACGGGAGAAACGAGAGAAGAGTTATCTTCTTTTGCTCCTCCCTTCTCCCTTCTCCTTATGTCTGTGTTCTCTGACGACAGGATCGCAGCGTGACGGTGACGGATGTTGAAACAGAATGTCACCACTTTTCAACGTCGTTCACTCTCACACTGCACGCCTGATGAGATACGAACAGGAGAACGGAGAATGGAGGGGCAATGTCTTGATAGGATTCCTGCCCTCTCCCGTTTTCACTCAATCACAATCTAGAGTTCCTCCCTTCTCCCTTCTCCTGTGCTCTCTAACGACAGGATCGCAGCGTGACCGTGACGGATGTTGAAACAGAATGTCACTTACGCTTCAACATCGTTCACTCTCACACTGCACCTGATGAGGGACGAACAGGAGAACGGAGAAGGGAGGGACATTGTCTTGATATGGTTCCTGCCCTCTCCCGTTTTCGCTCAATCACAATCTAGAGTTCCTCCCTTCTCCCTTCTCCTGTGCTCTCTAACGACATGAGAGACCGAACAGGAGAACGGAGAAGGGGAGGAGAATTCTCTGTGGGAGCAACCCTGACGTCGGCCAGATCGTCAAAGACAACGATGTTTATGGCTACTTTGGTTCACGATCTTCGCTATGCCGTGCGTACGCTCAGG
>DATJKH010000192.1:0-33552 GCA_035491715.1 Vicinamibacterales bacterium
GGGACAGTTCCGCCGGCGTACAGTTTCAGGTTCGAGCGATTGAACTGCAGCTGCTTGAAGAAATGATCGCCATTGGCGTCGTCGTAATCGCCGATGAGGTATTTCGAAATGCGCGGCACTGTTGCCTGCGGCACGGCGTCCTGAAGAATGCCGTACTTCGTCCAGTTCAGCGCGCCGCTTGGCTGCAATATCGCCTGCGCGCCGCGGACGTCCATCGAATGGCGTACCGGGTAGACCTCCTTGATGAACGTATCGAAGAGCCCGTAGCCAAACTTGCCTGACACGTCGTCATGAAAGTCTAGCCAGACGACATTGAGCTTGCCGCCCACTGCCGTCATGGCAGGCATGATCTGATGACCGGAGGCGTTCGGATCGTTGTCGATCGCGAATGGTCCATTCCACGTCACGCCGTCGAGTGTGTTCATCACGACGACGCGCGATTGGTTCGCATTGGCGTACCCGCGCACGGCGACAGCGACATATAAGCGGCCAAATAGGTCGGCAGCCGTCGCAGCAAACGCGTTCGTGCGGAAGGTCTTCCGGCTCGTCCCCTGATCGAAAGGCAGAAACGACAGGGGCATCGGGACCGGCGAACCCTTGGTAAAGCTCTTTCCTCCATCAGTCGACTTCGCGACCAGAAGTTGATTGGGATCTCCTTTCACGGTTGAAAACTGGCGCCACACCACGTAGATCGCGCCGTTTGACGCCTGCGCGATGTTCGCGCTCTGGGTGACGGCGTAGCCTTCCGACAGTTTGGTCGGTGGTCCATCGAGCGACGTACCGCAGTTGCTGGATCGGGCGTAGTAGACCTTCGTCCTGATGACGTCGTCGCTGTTTCCAACGAAGACCGTCCATGCGAGGTGAACTGTACTCGCGGGGATCGTCACGATTTTGCCCGCCGCAGTCGTTACGGTGCACGTCCCCGTGCCTTGTGTGATCAGCAGTGTCGGCTTGTCGATGTAGTTTCCTGCGCTTCCGTTGTCCCACGATTTCGTGTCGATATACGAGATCGCGCTTTCAGCCTTGGTTACGATCTCGGTGGTGTTTCTGTCCACGAATCTCGCCACCGCGAGCTTACCGACGTTGGAGCCGCGGTTGAAGGCGATGAAGCTGTAAGCGAAGAAACCGCCGGCGCCGGCGCGAATTGTCGGATCGGCCGCAGTCGTCAGGCCATAGACTGGCGAGCTTTTGCCCGCCGGGCTGGTGTCCTGCGGATATCCCGGAACGAGTGTGCTGTACCACGTTTGGCCGCAGTTGATCGATGTGTACCAGCCGACCCAGGCGTCGCCGATTTCTTTGTCGCCGGGCAGTCCGGCCACGTTCACCGCTCGATAGTCGTTGGCTCCGGCGAGCAGGTGACAGGGGTTCTTTGTCGACACTGCACCCGATGGCTCGTTCTGTTTTTGCAGCCACGGATCGCCGCCGGGAAAAACTTTCCCCGTCACCATGTTCACGTTTGGTCCGGGGATCTGCGCACTCACAGTGACTGCAGCGATCAGACAGATGGCGAGCAGCAAGATTCTTCGCATGGTGTGGTCCTTCAGGTAGGACTGAGAGCCATCGGAACGCTCCGGAACGCATTACCCGACGACTTCCGATTTGGGAACCGCGATTATATGAGGGATCGTGTTACCCGGACTGAGGTCTTTTGCGATTCAGACGGTTAAATTTTTCGCGTGGCGGGTAAGAACACGCGCGGGCGGGTCGCGAAGCTCAGCAGTTCAATCGTGGCAAGAAGAAAAAGGCGACGAGCAAAGGGGAATTGTCCCGTGCCCGTCGCCATGTAACGACGCTGGCCGCTGAAAGTACCGGCAGGTACGTGAGTCCGCTAATCAGGAATAATCACGCCTCCACCGCCGGTCGACGCGGCCGGCAGTCCTACGTTCGGCATCACATCGAGGACACCCGTGTAGCCTTCGTTTGGCGGCGGCAATTGGGCAGCCACCGCGACCTTGTAGTTCAGCGTGCCGTTGCTATTGATCACCGCGAGCGGCACCGTGATGTCGTAGCCATCCGCGACGTTGGTCACCGCGACAGCCGAGACGGACAGGAACTGATTGCACGTGCCGGCGTACTCCAGAACTTCGCCGAATCCATCCTGCGCGTTGACCAGGAACTCAGAGCCGATTTGCCCGGCGTCGGTCAGGCATCCGGAGTCGGTGCCCGGATGTCCTGTGGCCGCCGACTGATCGGTGTCGAGCAGCAACTGCGCGAAGGTGGTTACGCTGTTGAACGTTCCTGGCGCGAAGCGCACCTGGAACACGAGCGCGGTGCCGGTGTTCACCACCGTCGTTGAAACGAGATCAGGACTCGGTGTCACGGTACTCGGGAATGCATCGTCAGCCGGATCAGTGACCGAGTCGCCAGCAGACACGGCGCTGACACAATTCGAGAACTCCGAGGTGTTGCCGGTCGCATTCGGAATGTTGATGAAATCGCCCGCCGAGGCCAGAGCCGTCACGGCCTGGCCGCCTGCCACGAGTGCAGACTCGAACGATCGGCTGAAAGTGATGTTTCCATCGCTGTTCGTATCGGCGAGGAACGATCCGATCAATTGCCGGCCTTCGCCGTGTCCGCTCGCATCGCAGGCCGGGCTGGCATACACGTCCACGGTGAATCGAGTGAACGCAGTGCTGTTGAGGCTTCCCTGAACGGTGATGCTGCCGCCGCTCGTCTGCGCGCTGGTCAGCACCGGATAGTTCTGCCCATCGTTGGCGCCGTCGTCGGCGTCTCCCGGATCGTTGGGCAGGATCCCGAGCGGGCCGAGGTTGATCCCGATGTCGTCATTCAGGTCGATGCGGTTGATACGCAGCTTGTTGCGCACGCCGGCATCCCCCACGTGGATCCCTGGTCCCTGGTTGAACATGATCACGTTCGGCGCGACGCCCGCATCGGTACCGCTGATGATGTTGTCGGCTCCGGCTCCTATTTGGACACCTGCCCCGTTGTTATGACGGTCCAGCGTCCCAGTGATATCCGTACCGATGTAGTTCCCGCGGACGAGGTTTCCATCCGCCCCAGTGCCGAAGATGACGATCCCGGCCGGCCCGTTCGATGAAATGATGTTCGGTTCACCGGCCAGGGTGCCGCCAATCGTCGTGTTCGGGGCCCCGTCAAGGCTGACGCCATAGCCAGCGTTGCGAAGAGGGTCAATCCCCGCAGCAGTTAACCCGACGATGTTCCCCTTGATGACGTTGCCCCCCGCGTCCGACGACAGTCCGGTATCGGCTCCGCCGCCGCAGAACGTCGGCGTACCGCAAACGGCGATACCCGCGAAGCCGCTGTTGCCCGAGATCACGTTTCCAATGATCGAGTTCTGGCCGGCGCGTCTCGCGTAAATGCCGCTATTCGTGTTCCCGATAGCGGCGGTTCCCGGCGCATTTGTCCCGATATAGTTCCCCTGGATGATGTTGCCAGTGGACCGGAAGCCATAGATCCCGACGCCCTCGCCGCCGTTTCCGGAGATGACATTGCTCGCCACAGTGTTGGCCTGGGCATTGGTGATCGCGATGCCGTTGGCGCCATTGCCTCGACGCACCATGCCGGCAGGATCGACTCCGATGAAATTGCCGCGGACAACCGTCTGCAGGATGAATCCCGCTTCGGACTCCGGCGTCGGACCATTGATCGCCACGCCAACGTTGGTATTGCCGGCGATGACATTCCGCGTCACTGCTGCGTCGCCACCGATGACGTTATTTGCCGATCCCGAAATGCGGACGCCATCGTAGTTGGGCTTGAGCGCCTCGTCGGGTGCAATGCCGATGTAGTTGCACTCGACCGCGCTGCCAAAACCTCCGCCGATGAAGATCCCGGCAAAACCCGTCGCGAAGCGAGTGATGGACAGGCCGCGGATGACGGTATTCGGTGAGTTCACCACGAATCCGTGCGACAGGCCGGCATTGACGCCGTCAATCTCCACGGCCGGCGATCCGCCGGTGCAGACGCCGTTGGGAGTCGCGTCGATGACGACCGAATCATCGAGTCCAGGCAATGGCGAGCCGGGGACGATCGTGCGCGATCCTTCGGATGGCAGCGAGAAGGTGATGACGTCGCGGACGCCCACGTTCAGGTTGGCAAGAAGGATGGCGTTCCGAAGCGAACCTGGCCCCGAATCCGTCGTGTTCAAGACGACCAGCCGGACGCTGAATGGAGTCGAGTCGGCCGGGGCGACGTTCAGTGAAGTTCCACCTTGCGATGCGAACGCACGAAGACGGTAACCATCGCCTGGGGTGTCGATCTGCAGTGTGTCAAACACGGCGACGCCAGTTGCGTCGGTCGTTCTAGTGAGCACGCCGAGAAGCGAGGCCCCCGTCGGGTTGGATCCGAGCGATAGCGTCACGTCGACGCCAGGCAGCACCGCGCCTGACTTGTCGCGCACCTGCACGCGGACCGGGTTCATCACGACGCCCGCGACCGCGGTCGTCGGCGGCGTGACGAAGAACATTGTCGAACCGTCGGTCGTGGTGATCGGCGGCGTCGTCACCCCGTTGCTGAGATCCTCGGTGCCGATTTCCTGGGCGACGACAATCGGCGCGAGCGTGGTCCCGGGAACGAACGCGGCATCGACACTGATTGGCTCACCCTTGTCGTTGATGATGATCACGTTGTTGGTCGGATCCGTGTCGTGGATGCGCAGCGTGATGTAACCCTTTTCGCCCGGGCCGAGATAGAGCGTCGCATTGTTGCTGGCCGGGCTGTTTGGATCCGGAATCGTCTCTGTTGGCGTGACGTAGTCCGGATTGGTGATATTGGCCACCAGCACTGTATGGGAGCGGACCTTCAAATCGCAGCTCGCCGCCGCGGGCGTCAGATACGCCTTGTGGAGAACCAGCTGAGTTTTGACCCCCGCGGTTGGAGCGTTCTGGCTCAGGAACAGATTGACATTGAATGCCGAGGTCGTATTCCCCGTGTTGGTGACCGACCAGGTCACATCCGTCTTGGGAGCGTCGGCGAACGGCGTGTTTTCGATGTCGGCGTTTTCGATATCGGCATTCTCGATATCGGCGTTTTCGATGTCGGCGTTTTCGATGTCGGCGTTCTCGATATCCGCGTTCTCGATATCCGCGTTCTCGATGTCGGCAGACCGGAACGATGGATTCTCGATGTCGGCGGAGATCAGTTCCGTATTCTCGATGTCGGCGTTTTCGATATCGGCATTTTCGATATCCGCGTTCTCAATGTCGGCATTCTCGATGTCGGCATTGAGAATGATCGTGCCACTCAGACCGCTTGGCGTCGGCGTGCCACTACCAGCCTGCGCAATTTCAAAGACGTTTACCGTAATGCGCGCGTGCTCATCCGAGGAGGTCACGTACAGCGTTCGCGCTGCGGTGGAACGAGGCGGCACGACGACGTCAATGAAGGTCACCGGCTGCGTGAATATCTGCTTGAACGATGCGAACCCGCCGGCAGGCTGACTCGCGACCTGCATCCTGAACGTCTTCAGGACGCTCGTCATGTTCTGCGCAAATACGACGAACCCGCGCTGCAGCGTCTGGCTGAGCGGCTTGGTGTTGCCGGGAGAGCCAACGAGCAGGCCTCCGGTGATGCGAGCTGTATAGACGTTCTGGTTGCGTGAACCGAAGTTCTCTCCCGCGGGGTTACAGGCGACAGTGCTTCCGTCAATCGGACTGACGTGCGATGTCGTTCCCTCGAGATTGGGTGGTGTGTAATTGGTCCAGTTACCGTCGGCCGGCGCACGCACGTCGCGGTTGTCGGTCCACACCGCATGAAAGATCGGAACAGAACTTCTCGAGGTGTTATAGGCCCAACTACCCCTCCCGCTCGGAACAAACGCCGGCGCCGGCGAAATGTCGATGTAGTCGCCGATGAACGGCACGCGCCCCTGGCTGAACATCGTCAGGTTCGGCGGGTTGAATTGCAACTGCTCGCAGTCGAGCTGCAGCGGATCCGCGGGACAGGGGACGAAGTTCTCCGGATTGGGGACCTGACGATGGCCGATGAAATAGTCGGAAACGCGGACGGATGGCGCGAACGTCGGGGTCACTGACCCGGGGGTTCCGAGTGACGCGCGAATATCGAGCGTGTGCCGCTTGCCGCTCGAGATTGCGGCTTCCTTGTCGTCGAAAAACTTACCGTAAACCTGAGCGACGTCCTCGCGCAGGTCGTAGTAGACGAGGAGCAATTTGCCGCCCGCAAACGCGAGGCTCGGCATGAATTGATGGCCGAGCGAGCTGGTTTCGGACACCGCCTTCGGAGCGCTCCACGCAAGTCCAAGCAGCGCCGACGCCATCACAATCTTTGAGTCGCCGGTCAATGGGTCGCTGCGTCCGGGTGCGGTCGAAAAGCCGCGTTCGGTCCAGGCAACATACAAGCGCCCCTTGTCGTCCCACGCCATCGTCGGATACGTGTTCGTTCGACTCTGAATGGCATTCGGGTTCGTGGTGCTCGGTGCCGTCCCTGCATCGAACTCGGTGAGCTCTTCGACCACGACGCCACCTTGCTGGCGACGATGTTCGAGGATCGACTCGAGAACGCTGATGAGCGACTTGAGACGCGGCAGTTTGCGGACCGCCTGGGCGAGGCCGAACAGGCGCCCGAGGGTGAGCGACTGCGCGACCATGATTGCGTCGGTCTGCGTCGACCCTGCGCGTGTAAATCGACGCCATGCGACGGTCACGGCTCCGGTATTTGGTTCGATCGCAATCGTCGCACCCTGATTGATCGAGCCATCTGCCGCGCTGAGGCGCACGGGCGTGCTCCACGTCGCGCCACAGTTCACCGAATACTGGAACATGATGTCGGACTTGAGCGTCGTACCCGAGCCGGTGAACGCCGCGTACGCCACATACACCGGGCCGGCCGGAAGATTGTGGGTTTCAGTGACCGTCGTCGGTTGTCCGCCTGGCGTCGCAGGTGGCTTGATGATCGTCGTCGTCACCGGGCACGTACGGTTGTCGCGCGGAATGTCTACGGCGATCCACGGTTTGTCGAGCATTCGACCGGTGGTGCCGGGGTCGGACGCGACGATCGATGTTCCGAGAAATGAAAACGGATCGCGTTTTTCGCGGTTGTTGTCGTCGATGAACCGCGACACGAACACGGCACTGGCGCCATTCGTTCCGCGATTGAAGGCGAGACCGAGGTAGTACATCAACCCGCTGGTGCCCGCGCGCACGACCGGATCGGCGGCCGCACCGTAGAATCTCAGCGGCGATTGATTGCGGAGCGGATCCTGCGGATATCCGGGAATCAGCGTACTCGTCCAGCGTTGCCCACCATCTGTCGACTTGAAGAGCCCGAGCCACGCATCGCCAGTCTCAATCGCGTCGGGCAGACCGGGAAGATCGACAGTGCGGTAGTCGTTGGCGCCGGCGAGCAGATGCAGCGGATTTCGCGTCGACGCCGCCACTGACGGTTCATTCTGACGCTGCAGAAACGGATCACCGTCGGGCAGTGTCTTGCCCGAAACCATGTTGACGTTGCGACCGGGAATCTGAGCGTGTATGAACGCGGACCCGAGCGCGGTTGCAGCGACCAGCGCAAGGATCAGGCGGCGGACAGTCATCGAACTTCCTCCGAATTCGAGAGACGGACCCACGGAGCTTGATGTGTTGAGAGGCGCGATTATATGTCAGCGGGAAGAGGTTTCTGGCGTGATTAAACGATTACATTTCTGAGGATTCGATCGGAAAACTTTAGTCGCCGTATCAACGGATTACTATTCTGCCGGTCCACTGATTGCCCGCTGCGGTTGTCGGTGGCGGATTGTCATGATCGTGAAATCCGCAGGTCTTCGCCGTCACGAGATTGAGGGTCTCGCGACTTTGCCCCGTGGTCAACGCGCCAAGATTGATCTCCGTGCAGTCGGTGTGATCCGGATGTGGATCGGAAGCCATGTCATGACGACGAGCATCCTGATTCACGAAGAGCACGCGCGTGCCGGGAGGAACGGTCAACTCTTTCGGAGAGACGCCGCTCGACGTCAGCGTAAACGTGTAGGGGTTGGAAGGATTTGTCGGTGGCGTTGGTGTGGAACTACCGCCGCCGCACGACGCAAGAAGCAGCACGAGGATCAGGACGAGGACCATCACTCGTCCTGATTATCCCGCATTGCGCGAGCCTTTACTGCACGACGATTCGGCCCATCAGACCGGTGTTCGTGTCCGCGTTGTGATCGTGATAGCCGCACGTGCCGGCGTTGGCGAATCCGAACGTCGTCTTCGATTGGCCGGGCTGCAACAGCCCGACGTTTGCGATCGAAGGGCAGGCCGTGTGCGCAGGATGCGGATCCGATTCCATGTCGTGCGATCGACTGTCGTTGTTGACGAACGTGACGCTCTGGCCGACCGGCACGTTCACCTGCGACGGGCTCACGCTTCCATTCGCGCCGATGGTGATAGTCGCGCCGATTGTGCCGACCGATCCGGTCGACTGCACGACCACTGACCCGCCACCGCCGCCTCCGGGTGACGTTGGAGAACTTCCACCGCACGCCGTCGTTACGATCAATGCAGCGATGCTCGCTGCTGCCAAAATCCGAGTACCAAAGGTCACCGTCTATCCTCCCAACTCGCAGAATGTTGCTGTCCCGTGCTCAGAAGAACTTTCGTGAGATGTTGAAGCCGATATACCAGCTGTCGTAATTGACCGTCCCGTTGGCAACCTGTCCGAGTGTTGTTCCAAACCCGTTCGAGACATTCAGCTGGAAGAGATGTCCTCCGGCGCGGCCTTCGACACCGAAGCTCACTTGTTGCGCGCCGGGATCGAACCACGCCAGTCGCGGCGTGATTTCACCGACGACATACAACGAAGGCCTCAGGCGGATTCGTCCGCCGAGTCCGACCATCAACGCGTTGTTGTCTGCACCCTGGTCGGCGAACGGGCTCGCATTGATCACAAACATCGGCTCGGCGTAGAGCGCCGCGTGCCCGGCAACGTTGCGCGAGACGATCGCCCCGAGCGTGCTTCGGTAATGCTCCTGGAGATTGTTGCCGCCTTCGAGCGTGGCGATCCCGTCTAATCCAATCGCCTTGCCATGCCGCTCGTTCCAGAACGAGTGCTGCCCGAAGATCTGTATGGTGCGATCGCTCGTACGATGAACGCCAACCTGCGTCCCGGGCATCAGGCCGTACCGCAGCTCGAGTCCAATCTGCGCGCCCGAATCGAATCCGAACAGGTCAGACACCAGATCTCCGAAATCTCCCTGGCCGAGCGATCGGGTAAACCGGTGAGTCACCCTGAACGCCAGCTTGTGCACTGGCATCCGCAAGGTTGTCGGCAACGCCGCGAGAGTGAAGTCCGGTTGCAGCGGGTCGACGCGCGCGTCGGGATCGGATTGATCCTGCGGATCAGTCGAAGGGTTTGGGGTTGTGGGCGTTTGCGCTGGCGGAGTCTGAGCGGAGGCCGTCAGGGGCACCAATACGCACACGATGGCCAGAAGGATCGATCGAAAACACGTCATCTTAGGGACTCTCCGTCGCAAAGCCGATGCCGCTTATTTGCCGCGAAGTCCAGCAAAAACCAACACTTAGCGGCCAACTCGATTACCCGAGTCGTAAGCCGTTACACGGGGCGTAATCAGCGTCCAGTTTCCAGCCTCCAGCTTCCGCCGCTGAAGAGAGACCGTCCCTCGAGAGAAAAGGAGAGCTGGAAGCTGGAAGCTGGAAGCTGGAAGCTGGAAGCTGGAAGCTTCTATTCAACCCTGTGTTTCGCAAGGTAATAACTGAGGGCCCGCTGGCTGATTCCCATGACCTCCGCGGCGTCCTTCTTCACGCCGCCGGAGCTGCTGAGCGCGCGCCGGACGGTTTCCCGCTCCGCCCAATCAAGATTCTGACGCAGGTTCAGCGACGGCAGGCTCGCGGGGGTGGTGGTATTCACACCCAGTATCCGGACGACGTCGGGACCGATGGTTGCCGATGGCGACAGCACCACTGCGCGCTCGACCGTGTTCTCGAGTTCGCGCACGTTTCCAGGCCAGTCGGCGGCCTGAAGGGCGTCGAGAACGCCCGGCTCCATGCTGTCGATGCGCTTGCCTGCCCGCTGCGCGTGCTTGGCAATGAAATGATCGACGAGGACCGCGATGTCCTCTCGCCGCTCGCGGAGCGGTGGAATGTGAATGGGAATGACGTTGAGGCGGTAGTAGAGATCTTCCTGGAACCTCCCGTCCGACACCATCTGACGAAGGTCGCGGTTGGTGGCAGCAATGACACGAACGTCGACGCGCTGCGTGCGTTCCGACCCCAGCGCCTCGAATTCACGTTCCTGCAGAACGCGGAGCAGCTTGGCCTGCAGCGCCGGACTCATCGTGCCGATCTCGTCCAGAAAAATCGTGCCGCCGTCGGCCAGCGCAAACTTCCCCTTCTTGTTCGTCGTCGCGCCGGTGAACGCGCCACGGACATGACCGAAAAGTTCCGACTCGAGCAGTGTCTCCGGAATGGCGGCGCAGTTCACTTTGATCAGCGGCATGTCCCGCTGCGCACTGTGAAAGTGAATCGCGCGCGCGACCATCTCCTTGCCAGTGCCAGTCTCCCCGGTGATCAGAATCGTGCTCTTCGATTTGGCGACGAGCTGCGCGGTGTTGATGACGTCCTGCATCCGCCGGCTGCGGCCGACGATGCCGTAGTGATTGAACTCGGCGTCCCGCTCGCTGATGAGATATCGGTGCTCGGTGCTGAGCCGTTGATGTTCAAGCGCGCGATTGACGACGACAAGAAGTTCATCGACCTCGAACGGCTTTTGCAGGTAGTCGAGCGCACCCAGCTTCATCGCTTCGATCGCGCTTTCGACTGTGGCGTGCGCGGTCATCATCAGAATCTGCGGACGGTCTCCCTCGGCGGTGGTCGAGACCAGTTCGCGGATCAAGTCTGTGCCCGTCAGGTCGGGCATCAGATTGTCGACGACCAGGACGTCGAAGAAACGTTGACCTAACAACCGCTGCGCTTCGCGGGCGCTGCCGGTCGCGACAACTTCGTGGCCTTCTTTTCGGAGTGCTGAGGCCAGCGCGTTCAATATTTTCGTTTCGTCGTCTACGAGAAGAATGGAGCCACTCATCGTTATCCGTTGGCGGGGTCTGAAGACCCCGCCCTACTTTTCCCTTCTCCTTTTTCCCTTTCGCCCTTTCAAGCAGTGACGGGCAGTTCGATACGGACATCCGTGCCATGTCCCGGACGGCTCGTCACTGTAATGGTACCTCCAAGTCCCTCGATCACGCGGCGGGTGATTGCGAGTCCGAGGCCGGTGCCGGTCCGGCGGGTGGTAAAGAACGGATCGAACACGCGGGACAAATCATCGGCCGCGATGCCGACGCCGCGGTCGCGAACCTCGATCGCCACCCGCCCCGGTGTCGTGTTGCGCGTGACCAGTTCGATTGCGCGCGCCGGATCCCCAGGCAGATCGGTTCGCGCCAATACCGCGTGCCGCGCATTCGTCAATACGTTGACCAGCGCCAACCGGACCCGCTCGCCGTCGGTCACGATCGTTCCGATATGGCGATCGAGATCGAGATGCGCGGCGATGCCTGGTTCCTCACTGCCGACGGCGCGGGCCGCATCTTCGCAGAGCGCGTTCACGTCCACCGTGGCAAGGTCGAACTTAATCGGCCGGGCAAAATCGAGCACCTCAGTGACGATGCGATTCAGGCGGGTGACTTCCTCGTCAATATCCGCAATCGCGCCATCGACCTCGGCTGAATGCCCCGTTCCCTGCTTCAGGGTACGAAGTGCGGTGCGGATGATCATCAGAGGATTCCGGATCTCGTGGGCGACGACCGTCGAGAGCCGGCCGAGTGAAGACAGCCGCTCACGCTGCGCCTCCTCGCGCTGAAACCGCGCGATCGAGTCGGTCATCGTGTTGAACGTGTTGGCGAGAAGCCTGGCGTCCTCGTCTTCCCAGCGCGCGCTGGGAGAGAGCGCGATTTTCCGCGTCAGGTCTCCCGTCGTCGCCATCTCGCGCATGGTGGCGGTGATCGTGTCGAGCGGCCGCGTGACTGTGCGTGCGACCGCGTAGCTGACGAGGGTCGCAGCCATGACCGCGAGAAAGGCCGTGACTGCCAGTTCGCGGTGCACGGCATTGAGAAAGCGAAGACGTTCGGTGCGCGATCGCAGGATCAGAGCGGTGGCGACCGGCCCTTTCGCGGCCGCCGAGTGGTTGACACTCCCTTGCAGCGGCAGGATGCGGCTGACGGCGACGTACTCACCATCGCCGAGCCTGATGACATGAACACCCTCGGTGCCGACCAGGGTTTCCAGCTGCGAACCATACTGATCCGACAGCGTTGATGCCTCGACGCGGCCATCCACGGCAAACGCGATTTCGCTGTTCGTGAGTCGTTTGAACTGTTGCGCCGTTTCTCCGTCCAGGCTGAAACCAACACTGACGGTGCCGACAAACTCAGGACCGACGAAACTCGGGACGGTCACGACCTGAATCACACCTCCCGTGTACGGCCAAAGCGAGACGGTCTCCCTCCCGCGTTTTGCCTCGCCGACCGCTTCGCGCAGGCGTGTCGCGGGGTCATCGGCCTTCAACCGGCCGCTCGAAGCGAGCACGGCACCCGCCGGGTCGGTTACGAGTAAGAGATCGCATCCAATCTGCCCCTGGTAGCGGTCTGCGATTGGCTTGACGGTGAGCGGATCGGTCGTCATCGCCGCCTTCATGTTCGACAGGTCGGCGACGAGTCGACCTTCGCGCGCGAAGTGTTCGAACATCCGCGTCCGGAATTCCTCGAGGAGCGTCCCCGCTTCGTTGATCCCCCGCCGCAACTCGTTTTCCGACTGCGCGGTGACGGCGACGTTGACGCGGTACACCGCCACCGCGATCGCCACAACCGTCAGGATCGCGCTGGCGAAGAAAATGCGGTTGGTGAGCGAGGAGAAGAGGTTCATCGACGGCCGAGCGCGAAATTCACTTCCACTTCGCCCCCTGCGTCGGGCACGACGACGCGCCGGGATTCGAGTGGCGCGGATTCATTCCAGGCGACAACGGTGTACGTCCCGGGCGGCACGTTTTCGAGGCGATACAACCCGTCGCTGTCGGAGAGCGAGAAATAGCGGTGCGCGAAGACGAGAATGAACGCGCTCATGTGTGAATGAATGTCACAGAAAACGCGCACGATGCCCGGACGATCGAACCGCACTGCCTTGGAACGGCCCGCCGCGTAGCGGCCAAGATCGAACGACTTGGTCTTCGAGAGTGAAAACACGTTGTGATACGTGTGATCGTTGTTGGGGAAGTCGACCGTCGTGCCCACGACAATCGGCAGCACGTGCGGCACGAATGTCTCGTCGCGTTGATCCAGTCGCGGACGCGTCTCGTCGGCCCGTTCGAACGCCGCTCGTGGCGCCGGATCGAGATAGACGACGCTGCGGCGATCCGGCGGCTCGTGCGTGTTGCCCATGCCGAGATCCGCGACGTTTACCCGCGGCGCATTGTCGGCGGGGGTCTGGCGGAGCTCGACGCGGCCGCGGATGGTGCCGTTGACCCGCGCCGTTTTCGACGGCGCGTCGGCATCGATATGCACCATCGCGGCTGAGATCAGCACAGCCATCAGCGCCGCCAAGCAGGATCTGGACATCAAAACCAGTACACCAATTGACCCGACAGATAGGTTCGGGATCGATCGCGTCCGCCCTCGCGCCAATTGCTCTGAATGCTGGTCCGGAGCACGAAATTGCGTTGCACGAAATACCCGACGCCCCCTTCGATGCGGCGCACCGGCGCATCCCATGGCAGGCCGCTGGTGCCAATCGTCGCGCCGTGCAGCGTCGAAAACCCGAGGTGATCAGCGCGAGCCGACACGAAGATCCGCGGTGTCACGCGATACCGCCCTTCAACCCACGTTCCCAGCGAGTCGAGTGTCGTCGTCGTGTCTGGAACAAGTGCATGAGGAAATCCCCAACGGCTCCACACCAACTCCCATCGCACGATCCAGTGATCGCGCGAGTATTCGGCGTCTGCCCCGAATGCCTGCTGTGCGGGAGAGGAATCAGGCGAGACGGTTCGCGACAGCCAGGCGCCATGCGCGGCTGAGGCGCCGAGAATCAGGCCGACCGCAGGCGTCACACCGACGCGAGCCGCGACCTGTTTGCCACTGTTGTCGTCGCTCACCCGCGGACCCGAGAGCGTGCCGTTGGTAACAGAACCGGCAAGGTCCAGGATGCCGGTCCTCCACGTCATCTCTACGCCAGTGTCCCATTGGAAACCGCTAATCAGGGGAATCCCAGGGCCGGGCAGCGGCGACCCTATGGGGTAGCTCGAACGCCACCCCCGGGCTCGCATCCGGAGCACGTCATCTGCGGTCGCCGGAATCGCGTCGCTCCGTAAGGACGTCAGGTATTGATAGGCGAGCGGATATCCGATGACCGGATTCCCCGTCTCATACTGGCGGCGTCCGAACGATCCGAATACGGGGGGAATTCGACCGGCCTGAATATCGAGCGATCGGTTGCGCCACGGCCGCAATCGGACGTACGCCGCATAGACCTTGGGTGCGTCGAGATCTTCGGATCGAAGCTCGCCGACCAGCGACACCCACTCGGCCGGCCGATAGATTCCTGACACGCCGACGCGGAACATACGAAGCGCGTTGTGTTCGTAATCGGTGTAATTGAAAAACGCTATTTCGTCGGCATTGCCGCCAGTCGCGATCACTTCGGCGCCGATCGCGACCTTGCCGTCGAAGGCCTGAATCGGGCGCTCGGGAAGCGCCTGCGCGCGGGAGGAGGTCGGCGTCGCGCAGATGGCCATCGCGACAGCGAGCAGATACCGGGTCAATCGCGAGGTAAACACGTGGGCACAGTCGGTGAAGAGAGAGGGCAGGAGCACAGACGGATAATTGGTTCCGTGGATCTGATCGGTTCTCCGTTCCTCTCGACCTGCAATTATAATCGGCTGATGGCGACGACTTCCGGCTCGGCTCAGATCTTCACCCTGACGCAGGCGTCCGAGCTGCTGCCCCAGGTGAAGCATCTGACGGCTGACGCCGTGCGCCGCGCCGAAGCGCTTGCCGATCAGCTCCGCGGGGTGACCGAAGACAACCCGGAACACTCCCTTTTATCCGAGGCGCTTCGCGACGTCGTCGCCGGATGGGTCGAGGAAGTTCACGCGCTCGGCCTCGAGGCGAAGGGCCTGTGGCTCGTCGACTTCGACAACGGCGAAGGGTATTACTGCTGGAGCTATCCCGAGCCCGCCATCACGCACTACCATGGTTACGACGACGGATTCGCCGGTCGGATCAAGATTCAGTGATCTTGATTGATTACCGTCGTGCGTATATAACCGAAGTTTACCTGGTAGCACCCGTCCCACATAGAGGAATGCGGGGACTGAGGAGGAGATACAGCAAGTGGCTTATATCATCTGCGAGCCGTGCATCGGTACAAAAGACAGCGCGTGCGTCGATGTGTGCCCGGTGGACTGCATTCATCCCCGCAAAGATGAACCCGATTTCGCGACCGCCGAGATGCTTTACATCCACCCCGACGAGTGCATCGACTGCGGCGCCTGTGTACCCGCCTGCCCCGTGGAAGCCATCTTCGCGCTCGACGAAACGCCGGAGAAATGGAAGAACTACATTCCGGTGAACGCGCAGTACTACCAGAAATAGCCGGCCGCTGGGAGCCGGCGGTTTTCTTATTCACAGCCCTTCGTGTGCGGGATCGTTTGTGGCGAATCGGCTGAACGCCGAGGATCGCTGCTGAACACGTAAACCTGGCGCGAATGTACGGCCACCGCAGGCCGATCCACCAGCTCGACCGCTTGCTGGTTCGCAAAGCGCCGCCGAAAATTCTGCACCTCTGATTCCTCCAGGACCAGGTAGGGTGGGGGGCCCACTGATTTCAGATACGCGATCGCGCGATCGAGCCACGCGTCATCGATGATGTCGACCCGCAACGTTCTCAGTTGCGAATACAACCGGACATTCCCGCTGTGGAGTCCCGAGATCACCACCGTGTCACGCGGCAGTTCGCGCGCGAGATATCGGCCGACGTCCGCATACTTCTGTTCTCCCTCCCCAATCTCGAAGATCGTGTGCTGGCGCGCATAGCCAATCGCATGATTGACAGTGAGTGCCGTGAAAACAACGGTCGCGATCGTCTGGACCATGGGGCCGAACTTTCGCCCGACCTGCGAGATGGCGTCAATGCTCAAGACGAACATCACCGGGATCGCCGGAATCACGAACCTGAGATACCACCAGTCGTCAAACACACCGTAGAACAAGTAGCAGGCGAACACGCCGGTGACGTAGGCGAGCAGGATCCACCGCAACGTCCGGCTGTCGGCCTTCGGGCCGCGTGGAAGCCCGATGGCCAGCAAGGACACGAACACGTAGGCGCCCTGTGATTCCCACAGCCAGCGAGGATAGCGTTCGAGATTCGGCCGGAAGTATTGCCATTTGTAGATCGTTGACGCCTCTCCGTATCCGGACGTGAGGAACGATCCGTAAAGGTCGTGATTGACCCAGGCGACGAGCGCGACGAAGGGGAGACAGGCGAGTGCGAATACGGCGAGGCGCAGGACGCGGACGCGTGCCGAGCCCATCGCTCTCCACGCCACCAGGCCTGCAGGAAAGACAACTAATGGAGCGAGATTCGGTCGAATCAGGATCGCCACGCCCGCCGAGATCGCCGACGCCGCGGCGGATGAGAACGACGGCGGTCGCAGGGCGATGACCAGCGAGGCCAACCAGAATGCCGATGTTGGCACATCGCTCATCGGCCATAGCGTCATGAACAAAATGGTCGGACTGCTGGCGGTCAACAACGACGCGAGCGCGCCGGTCGAGCGACCCGAGAGCTGGACGCCAAGTGCGTAGGTCAACAGAACGAGAAGTGCACCGGATAGAGGCGTCACGACGAACGCGCCACAATCGCCCGCGATCTTCATGAACGCCGCCATGATCAGCGGCAATCCCGGCGCGTAGGTTGGAACGATCGTGTGATTGGCACCAGGGCGATAGCCGAGTGGTGTGAACGTCCAGTCGCCGTCGGGCCAGGGCACCGCCGCCGCGAAATCCTGGTGGACGTGGAGGTCTCCGCCGAGCCAGAGACGGGCCTGGCTGACGTAACCGTAGCTGTCAGAACCGCCGGCGGCGCGCGTCCCATAATTCCAGCAAACGGCGAGGACAACCGCGGCAGCGAGCGGCGCGGCGCAAACCAGCAACGTAGAAAAAAAGCGCTGGAGGTAGCCAACGACCGTACTCTTTTGCCAGTCCGGCATCAGGCGATATGCGACGGCGAGAAACAGGAGCGCGAAGAGTAGGGGACGGAGCGGTCCGTGGCTGGACACGCGGATGCCAAACATCCGGACGCTGAAGCCGCCCGACAGCCCGATTCCGATTGCCAGGCCGCTGCCGACGAGGGCGAGAACAAAGAGGATCAGCGACGATGTCTGCCGTCGGCGGTGGGCGATTGGCGGCTGGCGGCTGGCAGAGCTGCGTGAGCTCTCGATCATCGATCCACTGGGGCGGCGAGGCGCAGTTGGAGCGCCTGGCGGGCCTTCAACCGATCGCCGCGGCGCGCGTCAGCTTCCGCCGCGCGCCTTCTGTCGTCGTCGGTGTCGGCAATGAGGTGCGGAATGGCGACCCGTTGACTCTCGCGATCGACGGCGACGAACGTGAGATACGCCAGGCTCGTCAGCTGCCGTCGACCGGTGAGGGTTTCCTCGGAAAAGACTTCGACTTCAACTTCGAGCGACGTCGTCCAGGTCGCGGTCACGCGCGCCCTGAGAAGGATCAGATCCCCGACCCGGATCGGGTGCAGGAACTGCAGGCCGTCGACAGCGGCGGTGACGAGCACGCTGCGCGCGTGACGGTGCGCGGCGATCGCGCCGGCGATATCGATCAGGTGCATCACCGTACCGCCGAGGATGAATCCGAGCGGATTGGCATCGTTCGGCAGGACGACCTGCACCATCTCGGTCATCGATTCCGTCGGTCGCTTGGCGGGCTCGGTCATCCGGCGGACAGTGAGCTAGTTCTTGCAGTTCCGATCGACAAACGCCTTGAGCGTGCAGCGAAGCTCCGGCGGCAGATCGTCTTCGTGAATCGAGCGGAGCAGCGATACGGTCGACTGGTAGGTTTTCAATTGGGCCACGCAGCGGGGACAGGCGGCGAGGTGCCGCTCGAGATCGGCGTGCTCGTTGGGCGGCAGATGATGCTCGACGAAGTCCGCGAGAAGGCCCACGAGGTCGTTGCAGCGGCGTTTCTCAGGCACGGCCAGTAATCTCAGCTCCTCCGAGTTACCCTAACCCAAAACCGGAAAAAGCTGAAACCGAAACAGAGAGGGCCAGGTCGCGCCTTAGCCTTGGCGGCGGCGGACCTGGCCCTCTCGAGTTACCTGATTGATCCGCGTTTAGAAATCGTAGCCAATCCAGACCGTGAAGCGGGGCTTCCGGAACCACTTGCTTCCAGATTCCCCTTCGAGGATGCCTTGATAGGCGAACACGTAATCTTCGTAATCCTTGTTCATCAGCGTTCGCCACGACCAGTCGAAGTGGATCGGGAATCCGAGTGCAAACGTTTCAAGTCCGACGCCGTACGACGCGCGGCCGTCGACCAGCTTGAAGCCATTGATGGTTGCCGGTGGACCGTAGATCGGCTCGTACGTGAACGTCTCGTAATTCGGACGGAAACCGAGCAGTGGCGTCACGGTGATGTCATCGTGCGTCCACACATTCATCTTGAGACCTTCGTAGCCGGAAGATCCCAGGCCGGCGAAAGCGATCCCGCGAAGTCCGCCAATCACACCAATCGGCGTCAGCGCTGCCTCGATCAGCGGAAAGCGCAGTTCGGCATTGAGGAAGAACGCCTTGTTGCCGAGGAACTCGAGGTAGTCATAGCCGCGTAGTTCGGAGTTGCCGCCGAAGTACATGTAGCCGGGGAACTCTCCCCAGCTCTTGAACCCGCGCGCGCGGAACGCGAGCACGCCATTGGTGGCGAGTCGCAGATAGTAACGCGCGTCGACATCGGCGGTCTGTCGCGACAGGAAACTGCCAACTGACGGCGCGTACTCGTAGCCGATGCGCATGGTGTTGCCGGCGAGCGGTCCGTATTCACGGAACACGGTCGTTTCACGCGTGTAGGCAACCCCGAACGGCATGAAACTGCCGGAGCTGAACAACAGCCGGCCGTACTGATCCTGCTGATATTCATCAGCGACCGATTGCAGGTTCGGATCGTTGTAGCCCTGCTCGTAGTTGTAGACACCGGCGGAGAGCTCGACGCGCCCGTATCGGTTGAATGGATAGATGCCAAAGATCGTGGCGCCGCGAGCGGTCTGCGTCGCGATCGCCTGATCACGGCTGACAAACGCGTATTCCGATCCGTAGAGCAGTCCCGGATCGTAGCCGTAATAGAACTGGGTCTGCGAATACGCCTGCACCGCGTACTGCAGACGGCGCGACAGGTTCACATACGAGAAGTTCATCGTCCGATACTGCGAGACCGAGGACGCGAACATGCTGAACTGCTTGTCGCCGAGCACGTCGCTGAACGTCACCTCGGTGCCGCCAAAGACATCGCCGCCGCTGGTGACGCCGAGTGCCACCGGCGGACGTCCCTCGAGGAACAGCTTCTCGAACGTCCCCTTCTTGTGAATGTTCGACGGCACCAGCGTGTGCGTTTGCGGCGGCGTGAAGTCGATCGGAGGACCAGCCTCGGCGGATCCGAAGTCCGACATGGCCACCGTGTGCAACGCTTCCTGTCGCGGCAGCGTGTGAATCCCGTATTCCCCCTTGTAGTAGGTCACGAAGGCGATCTTTTCGGGCTTCTGATCGCGGAGCACGATGGGGGAGACGTTGCCGGTCAACGAGTCGGTGTACTGCTTGAGCTCGTTCGTTTTCAGATTCAGGGTCCAGATGTTGTAGATGTTCCCGTTGCGCGCCACTTCAGGATCGATCGGCTGATTCGGGTCGGTCGCCGTCGACGGAAACACGATCGTGTCGTTGTCGACGAACTGCACGCCGCCGTCGTCGTGGGTGCCGAAGGTGATCTGCGTCTTTTTCCCGGTGGCGAGATCGACGCGAAACAGCTTGTCGTTTCCGCTCACACGAGCGAGATAGACGATCGACTTGCCGTCAGGCGAGTAGGTCGGTGCGTAGTCGCCAAACGCATCGTCGGTGATATTGCGGATCTCTTTCGTGTCGAGATTGACGACGAAGATGTCGGCAATGGCTCCGCGCATTCCGGAGAACGCCACTTCTCTCCCGTCAGGACTGACATCGGGCGACTCGGGACCGTCGACGGTCTTCAGCTCGATGCGCGTTTCGATCTTCTTGGTCACCACGTTCTGCATGATCAGTGACTTGTTCTTCTCGGTGCGGGCGAAGTACGCGATCCGATCGCCGGCCGGCGCCCACGACATCCACGACACCGCATTGTTGCGGAAGCCGCCTGGCGTCGCGATGTACTCGTAGCCGTGGTTCTGATTGAAGCCGCTCGTCAGGTTGCGGATGACTTTGCCGTCCTTGGTCGACATCAGCACGATGTCGAGTTCCTGTTCTTTCCGGTTGCCCGCCGCGACCGCCATCAAATCACCTGAGGGCGACGGTTCGATCGACACGACGACGGTGTAGGGTGTTTTGCCGCGTTTGGGCGCGAGATCCCGTCCGTAGTCCTGCGGCCGCTCCTTATCGCGGAACGGCTTGAACCGATCCTTCAGGTATTTGTCGAACTGTTCGTCGAATTCCTCGGGCTTCAATCGGAACGCTTCTTCGTACGCGCTTTCGCCGCCGCCGATGACCGCCTTGCGGAGCGCGAAGAGGAACTGGCGCAGGCCTTCCTTGCCCCAGCGCGATTCGATGAATTCGAAGGCGGCGTGTCCGAGGTTGTAGGGGAGACGGCCGTCGACAAACGCCACGCCTTCGAAGTCGCTCATTGGCGGAATAATGTCGGCGATGGCGGCGTCGCGGACGGTCATCAGATCGAAGGGCTGCCAGTAGCCGGTCATGTAGTCGGAGAGACCTTCATCCACCCACAGTGGCAGCTGCCGGTGAAGGAGCGAGCGCGGGATGATGTCGAACTCGAAGATATGGGTGAGCTCGTGCGTGATCAGGCGATACAGCGCGTCGGACGGTTCGTCGATCGGCAGCACCATCCGATCGCGATACGGTTCGGCGAACGCGAGGACGCCTTCCGGCAATTCGCCCGGTTCGATGTTCTGCTGCTGGAATTCGCTCGACGTCTTGTAGAGCACCAGCGGCACTTTGAAGGCGAGATCGTGTTTGAGGTCTGAACTGACCTGCTGATACGCGCTTTCGGCGTAGGACGTCACCCGTTCGAGCTGCTTCTCGATCTCCGGGTAGTAATAGATCTCAAAGTGGTCGGTCTTGTAGATGTTCCACTTGAAATCGTTATAGCGGATTCGGTTCTTGCCGAAATACGGGATGTACGGCGTCTGGCCGAACGCCTCGCCGACAGGGCCGCCCAGAAGAAAAACGAAGACGAGGAGTGTGAGGGCCATCGGCGCGACAGTGCCGCGCGGCGGACGCGTACGCATATTTCACCTCGGAAGCACAGCGACACGGACTGCCGTCCGCTCCTGCGAACGCGGCGACGTAAGATCGTCAGCTGCTCGTCGCCGATGTTACTGTAGCTGAGACGGTTGTCGCAACGTTCGCGTCCCCGGAGAAGGGCGCCGGCAACGAAGCGAAACGATCGCCATGGGCCGCCCGAAGCAAGCCATGTACCTGCTGTGCTGCGTGGCGAAACCGAGCAAACCGGGTGATCCGACCGTCAACGCCTGTCGTGCGCTGTCATCCCCCGGCAACGCGCCGTCCCCCTCGACGGACAACAAAAACCGTAAAAGGTGGCTGGCACCTTTCCCTGAAAGGTGCCAGCCACCTTTTACGGTCGCCGTTAGTTCACGTCGTCCCGGCCGAGCCCGGACGAAGTCGGAAAGAACTTACAATACAGGGAATAAACGGCCGTCCCATCGGTGTTTTTCCTCAATGGGCGGCGTGAGTTTCGACGCCATGGTGTTTCGCCGCCGCGCGACCTCGTCCGAATCGTCTCCTGACGGGTCTTCGCCCGCCGAGGACCACGGGAGCGCGGGTTCCGATGAGGCGTTCGCGCGGGAAGCGCTCACTTACGTGGACAGCCTGTACGGCACGGCGCTGCGTTTGACGCGCCGGCCGGCCGATGCGGAGGATTTGGTCCAGGACACGTACTTAAAGGCGTTTCGTTCTGCCTCGCAGTTTCAGCGCGGAACGAACCTGAAGGCGTGGCTGTTTACGATCCTTCACAACACGTTCAGGAATATGCTCCGTCACGACGGACGCAACCCGGTCGAGGTCGACAGCGAGTTTGTGGAGCAGGCCCCCGCGCACGCGGCGACCGACCATTCGCCCGAGGAACTTTTGACGCGCGCTACGCTGGATGCCGATCTCCAGGCGGCGCTCGACGCGCTCCCGGACGCATTTCGCCAGGCCGTGTGGCTGCGGGACGTCGAAGAACTGAGTTATGCGGAAATCGCGCAGGTGCTGGACGTGCCAATCGGCACAGTCATGTCGCGGATTTCTCGCGGACGACGCGCGCTGTATGAACGGCTGCAGGCCGGGCGCTCGCGCCAGACGGAGACGGAACCGGTGAAACGATCGGCAGACGGAAAGCAAAAGGCGGATGTGGTGTGAGGGGCGATGAGCAAGTGCCGTGACCTGGATCCGTTGTTTGCGCCTTACGCGGACGGCGACGTCAATCCCGCTGATCGCGCGTCGGTCGAGTCGCACCTCGATCGCTGCCCTCCGTGCCGCGAAAACGTCGTCGAGCAACGGACCGTTCGTGCCGCGGTTGCGGCCTGTCGTCCATCACTTCGCGCGAGCGCGCCCGATGAACTTCGCGCCAGATGCGCCGCCCATGTCGTAGCGGCACCGCCGCGCCGCTCATTCGCCGCCCGCCTGGCCGACCGGCCGTGGATTCCCATGTCAGTCGCCGCAACCCTCGTCATCGCCGTCGCGGCCGTGTTTATCATTGGCGTGAACGACAAAGTCGAGGCGATTGCGGCCCAGTTGACGCTCGATCACGTCAAGTGCTTCCAATTTGCGCCGGAGCGCCTCAAGCACATCGACGGGGCGACGGCAGCGCATCAGTGGGCCGAGAGACAAGGCTGGTCGATCGAGATTCCCGATAGTTCGTCAAACACCGGTCTCGAACTACTCGGTGTTCGCCGCTGCGCAATGAGTTCCGGACGTGTCGCCCATGTGATGTACATGTGGCACGGGCATCCGCTGTCGATGTTCGTCGTGCCGCGCGCGATCAACGGCGTGCCCGAACGACGGGAGTTCGTGGAGAAATTCGGCCACGAAGCGGTGATCTGGTCGAGCAGGGATCGAACGTACGTGCTTTTGGCGCGTGCCCGTCCGACAGAGCTCGAGCCCGTCGTCGGTTACGTGCAACGGACGCTGCATTAGCTGTGTCTGACGGAAGTGAAGCGCCGGAAACTGGAAGCTGGGACCTACAAGGATCAAGTAATGAAGAGTAGATGGATCGCCGCAATTGCCGCTGCCAGCGCGCTCGCGCTGCTGATCGTTCCCTTGATCCTCCACACGGCGGAACTCGACTGGAAAGCGAAGACAGCAGCCAAAGACGACACGGCGAAGAAATCCGAACATGCCGCCAACCTTGATCTTGTGTTCAAAGACATGAATGGCGTCGACGTTCGCCTGGCCGACTACAAGGGCAAAGTGATTCTGCTCAATGTCTGGGCGACGTGGTGCGGCCCCTGTGAGCTCGAAATCCCTGAGCTGGTCGAGGCTTACTCGAAGTACAAGGACCAGGGTGTTGTCGTGCTCGGTCTCTCACTCGACGATCCGGCCGAAACGTTGCGCGCATATGCGCCGAAGAAGAACATGAACTATCCGCTCCTGCTGTGGGACGACAAGTTCGACGATGCATACGGGCCGATCGTCGGAGTACCTATTACGTTCTTCATCGGTCGCGATGGCATGATCAGCCGTCGACATTTCGGACCGGTGACCAAAGAGCGGATCGATCAGGAGATCAAGGCGCTCCTGTAGTATGATCACCACAGGATGTTGAAGGGATTCACGCACGCGCGGCTCGCCTGTGGTTGCCGCATCGGATTTCGTGAAGGTGTGGAAGGAAGTCCGGTGACCGTTGTCCTCGACCAGAAGGGGCCCGGTTGTCCGCTCACGCACCACGTGCGCGATCTTCCGCTCTTCGATCACCGCGAAGCGCTTCGTCCCTCGACGCGGCTGCTGCCGCCGGAAGAGACCGAGTACGAAGAGTCCTAGCTCTTTTCCTTCTTCTCCCGTCTCGCGTCCTTCGGTTCCCGTCCCCCTTCTTTCAGCGCTCGCCGCAGCAGAAACTCGATCTGGCCGTTCAGGCTGCGCAGGTCGTCGTCTGCCCAGCGCTGAACGGCGTCGAGGATCTCGCGATCGATCCGGAGAAGGAACGGTTTCCGCTCGGCCACGGCGTCACTGGTAGATCGTGCCGGTGTTGACGATCGGCTGCGTCGACTTGTCGCCGCACAGCACAACCAGGAGATTGCTGACCATCGCCGCCTTCCGCTCGTTATCGAGCGTGACGATGTCGCGGCGCGACAGCATGTCGAGCGCCATTTCCACCATGCCGACGGCGCCTTCCACGATGCGCTGCCGCGCCGCGATGATGGCTCCCGCCTGCTGACGCTGCAGCATCGCGTGCGCAATTTCCTGCGCGTACGCGAGATGGCTGATCCGCGCTTCCATCACTTCAACACCGGCGCGCGCGAGCCGGTCCTGAATCTCTTTCTTGAGGTGCTCGGCGACCGTCGTCGTGTGTCCGCGTAACGAAATCTGCACATCGTCGTGAGAGTCGTAGGTGTAGCTGGTGGCCAGGTTTCTCAGGGCCGCCTCGGTCTGCACCTTGACGTAGTTGTTGTAGTCGTCGACTTCGAACACGGCTTCAGCGGTGTCGACGACCCGCCACACGACGACTGCGGCAATCTCGATCGGGTTTCCCTCGTTGTCGTTGACCTTCAACCGGGCGCTCTCGAAGTTGCGAATGCGCTGCGAGATTCGCTTCTTCGTGTAGAGCGGATTTGCCCATCTGAGTCCCGGCCGCTTCACCGTGCCGGCATAGCTCCCGAAGAACTGCAGCACCTTGCCTTCGTTTGGATTGACGACGAACAGTCCCGCGAGCAGCACGAACGCGCCGATCAGCGCGAGCGTCCAGCCGAGGATCATGGCGGCCGACGGTTCGCGCGCGCCTTGAATGATCTGGTAGATGCTGCCGCCAATGAGCACGATGCCGCCGATGAGCACGGGAAGCCCCGGAATCGCCGCGTTTTCGCGTTCGCGAATCATGGTGTGCGACCTCCTCGTCGCCACAGAGAAACCCGGACCACGGAAGAACCACGGCCACGGAAGAACACGGACAAACGACCCGCGCGCCGTGAGATACCAAAGTGATATCACTCTGGTATCTTCCTGTCAATACGGACGGGGTCGCCGGGTTGTTCCGTGAATCGGGTTCTGGTTTACAGGCCGATGCGCAAATTGGCCACGAGCGGCAGGTGATCCGATGCCAGCAGCGCTTTGCGGGAACGAATGAGTTCGAGGCCGCGAATCTCGACGTGCCCTTCGTAATAGATGTGATCGAGATGAAGAACGGGGAAGATGCCGGGGTAGGTACGTCGACGTTTCAGGTGTTCGTAAATATCGATGCTCTGGAATAACGAGCTGAGCGTGCTGGTGGCCAGACCTCGCATCCATTCATTGAAGTCGCCAAGGATGATCTTCGTGCCTTCAATGCGTTTGTCGTGGACGAAGCCGGCGAGGCGCGTCGCCTGATACCGGCGCTCGAGGACCGCGGTTCCGAGATGCACGTTGTAAATGTGCAGCGGGTGGCCGTCGACATCGAGATCGGCGCGCTGGCAGGCGCGCGGCTCACACGTTCGCCATGACAGGTCGTACTGACTGTGGTGCACGATCGGGAAGCGACTCAACACCACGTTGCCGAACAAGTGACTTCGCAGGTGACGCACCGACGCCATCACCCAGCCCATGCCGAGTGCGGCGCCGATCTCCTCGGCTTGCCCGGCCCCGTTCGGTCCGGCGCCAATCACCTCCTGCAGCGCCACGACATCGGCATTCATTTCCCGGATGACTTCCGCGACGCGCAGTGGCATCGTCCGGCGGTCCATCCCGCGGCAGCGATGAATGTTGTAGGTCGCGATCCTGACGTCGACGTGGCGTCGGCCTGTTTTGGTGTCGCTCACTGCTGGCGCTCCAGAATCCACACGAAGGGACCGACGACTTTTTCCCAGAAGGGACGCCGCCTCCAGCGCTCGAGCGCAATCTCCTGACTGTCGCTGATGTCGCGCGCGTAATCCTCGAGCAGTCTGCCGGCCAGCGCGCGATCGCGCATCGCGACGTTCACCTCGTCGTTATGTTCGAACGAACGATTGTCGATATTGGTCGTTCCCAGCACCGACCACAGTTCGTCGACGATCAACACCTTGGCATGGATCATCGTGCTTCGATACTCAAAGATGCGAATGCCGGCTTCGAGGAGCTGTCCCCACATGCGCCGGCTGGCGAGGCGAACCCAGCGCTGATCGGTCTTGCTGCCGGGAACGATCACCGTGACTTTCACGCCGCGTCTGGCGGTCTCGATCAGCGCTCGCCGCAGCGATCGGTCGGGCAGAAAGTACGGCGTGTTGATGTGAATTGAATGGTCGGCGCCTTCCATCAAGGTCTGAAACGTCACACGCGACGCCGTCGCCCGATCCGACGGCGAGCTCCTGATGACGAATGCCGTGGTTTCGCCTGCCGGCGTCAGGCTGGGGAAGTAGTCGGGGCCCGTCAGTATTTCCCCGCAGCATTCGAGCCAGTTCTCGGCGGCGACACCTTGTAAGGCGGCGACGACTGGTCCTTCGATGCGCACCATCGTGTCGCGCCATGGCTTGTGCCATCGCATCCGCTTGAACGACGGATAGACCCACCAGTCCGCGATGCCGGCCCCACCGGCGAATGCGATCTTGCCGTCGACGATCATCAGCTCGCGGTGCGTGCGATTGTTCAGGCGCGCGAGCGAGTACCATCGCAGACGTTGGTACGACTCGATGCGACAGCCGGCGCGGCGTAGTTGACGGAGCGGTCGCCCCCAGAGCGACAGGCTGCCGATGGCATCGACGACGATGGTGACGGTCACGCCGGCGCGCGCCCTGGCCGACAGTTCCGCCACGAACTGGCCGCCGATCCTGCCAGGCTGAAAGATGTACAACTCCATGTTGATCGAGCGGGTGGCCCGGCCAATGGCATCCAGCATTGCCGGGTAGAACGACACGCCGTTGGTGAACACCGTGACCGCATTGCCATGATGGAGGGCAGCCTGACAGGTTGACTGCAGCGTGTAGAGAAAATCACGCTCGTGAATCGACGTGCGCGCTGATAAGTGGTAATTGATCCCCGGGGTGAAGAGGAATACCAGGATCAGCCAGATGAGAAAGACCGCGCCTGCGATCGACAGCCAGAACATCAGCGCGATGGTCCCGGACCACCCGGCAGCGAAGCCGACCGGCTCTCGACACGCATCGGGATATCATAAGCCGATGATGCGCCGCGTGTGTCGCGCGATCCTGGTCCTCGGACTCATCCACGCGGCCTGTAAACCTCGCCCAGGTCCGATCGAGGTCGGCGACAACGTCGTCAGCATTCAAAATCAAACGTCGCGCGACTGGCGCAATGTCGTCGTGACGGTCAACGATCATTTCCGCGGCGGCGCACCGACGCTCGCGGCGGGCAGCCGCATGGCGGCACCGCTGAGTCAGTTTCAGACCGCGTTCGGGCAGCGTTACGATGTCTCGCGGCAGATGGTCTTCCGCATCGAGGTCACGGCAACCGACGCCAACGGCGAACCGGTGAAGCTGGAGTTGGATAAGAGGGAACGCAAGTAATTGCACAGACAAGGATCCACCACATGCCTCTCAAGTCTGAATTCGAAACGAACTGTCCGTGCTGCCGCGCGACGCTGGTCATCGACGTCAACCTGCGGCGGATTGTGCGGCACGTGGAACCACCGAGTGGCGAGATGCCCGAGTTGAACGACGCGCATCGTCTTGTTGACGAACAGGCGCGGCGACGCGAGGAGCTCTTCCAGCAGTCAGTTGCCGCAGAACGCACGCGCGGCGACGCGCTGTCGAAGCGGTTCGAGGAAGCACTGCGACAGGCCAATACCGAGCCGATTACGAAGCCGACACGCGACTTTGATCTTGACTAGTGGAACGGCGTGACGACAGGCCGGCGCGAGCGAAGAGAGCGATTACAGGAACTCCTTCGGCAGCTCCGTCCATCGATCCTTACGTTTGTAATACACCGGCTTCCGACCGTACTGCGCTCGATACTCCCGGTATCGCTTCCTCAATCGATCGATCCGCGCATCAGATGTGTGCAGCCGCCGGTGTGGCAGTTCCAGGAGCATCCGCTCGACCTTCCACACGTTTCCCGGCGAGAGCCGCCAGTCGTAATTGCCGACATCGCGCAGGTCGGCAAGCGCGTAGCCGGTGATGCGTCCCGAGAAGTCGACATACTCCTCGACATAGCTGAGCGCGAGCGCGCGCGGCGTCGCAAATACCGGCTTGCGTCCGTGCAGGCCCGGATCGCGCGATCGTCCTATCGAACCCCACCGCCCTTTCTTGCGATACACGAATAGGACGTGATCCAGTTCGTCGATCGATTCAAACGACATGACCAGTGGCGGCCATCCGTGCTGCTCGAGGATCACGGCGGCCGTCAGCGCGGCTTCGAGGCAATGGGCCGAGTGATGATTGATGACGCCGCGAAAGGTGCGCTGCGTCGCTCCCTTGGGCGGCGGTTCGGTGTTGTAGGGGAGGGCGTTGAGAAAGCGCTGAACCTGGAACGGCGTTCGAAGGCGGCGAATGATTCGCCGCTCGCGAGGAGTAAACGACGACAACGGCGGCCGCACCGCGCCAATCGGAGGCGTCGACGCGGTGCTCAATCGGCGCGTCTCACTGCGTCCATCAACTGCGCGGGCGTCCAGTCGTTCCCGCTCAACACGGTCTCGAGCGTACCGTCAGAGCCAATCACGGCGGTGCGCAGATTGTGCGTCACACCTTCCGCGCTCGTGCCTTCACGCATGACCGACACGCCGAACCGGGTCGCGAACCCCTCGATCGCCTCGCGATCGCCGGTCGCGAAATGCCAGATGCGTGGATCGGCGCCGAGTTGCTTGGCATGCGCCGCGAGAACGGGAGGAGTATCGAATGCGGGATCGAAACTGACCGACAACAACCGAACCCGGTCGCGAAGTCCCGCGTCGGCCAGAATGTCAGTTTGCACGTTTGTAAACTGCCGATCCATCCGCGGACAGAAGTCCGGGAACGGACACCGGGTGTATATGAACGTGACGACAAGAATTTTTCCGCGCCAGTCCGCGAGCGATCGCGTTGAGCCTGTTTCGTCGACCAATTTGACGTCTGGCACGCGCTCGCCCGGCTGCAAGGTGACGACGGCAGGCGCCGGCGGAGGAGGCGGTGTTTCGTGCCCAGTGCGTTTCAGGGCTGTCAAATATCCCGTGTAGTCCTTGACCACCAGTGTGCCCTGTACGAGATCTCCGGCTTCCAGTCCGTTGAGAATCGCGGGATCGGAAACCTTGAACGGCATGGTCATGCCCGGCATCAGTCCGCGAATATCCTCGTGCTTGATGGTGACTTCCTGTCGGTCGCGATCGACGGCGAGGATTTGCCCGCGCAGATCGTAGTGCTGTGCCCGCACACACCCGCACACCATGGCAGAGGTGGCCACGAAGACCGTAACGAACGTACGCACGATTGCCACTCTAGCGTGAGGTCGCAAGTTGGTAAAGAATGTCACGGATGAGGTTTCGTACGGTGCAAAGTGGCGGCATGCATTCTGCTATACTCCCCGCCGAATGGGAGCCCGCCCCTTGTCTGTGCAGCCCGATTCATGCTGTTCGGAACAATCCGCGAGCGCACTTCGGCGAGAGTGGTCCAGGGCGCGCGGGCCGCTCGTTGTCAGAACAATCGCGCGTCATCTTTGTAGCGCAGCCCTCCGGCTATACCCAACGCTCCGGCACTCTGCCGAAGTTTCGGCCGAGGCTGGTCAGGCTGCCTAGGGCAGGAGTAAGTGACAGATGGGTAGGAGACTCTACGTCGGGAACCTTCCGTACTCCGCAACCGAAGATCAGCTCACCGAAATGTTCAGCCGCGCCGGGAAGGTCGACAGCGTCCGCGTCATGCGCGACATGGCGACCGGTCGAGCTCGTGGCTTCGCGTTCGTTGAGATGGGCACGGAGGAGGAGGCACAAAAAGCGATCAGCCAGTTCCATGAACAGCAGATGGATGGACGTGCGCTGGTTGTGAACGAGGCGCGTCCGAAGCCTGAGGGCGGCTTCGGCGGAGGCGGCCGCGGGGGCGGCGGCGGTTATCGCGGAGGCGGCGGCAATCGCAATGTCGACGATGGAGACTTCAGCGGGGGCCGGCGCAAAGAACCGCGCTGGTAAAAAAGGGAACAGGCAAAAAGGACAAGGGAAGGTTGAAGGCCTTCCCTTGTCCTTTTCGTTTTAGTCAACAACCCAGCCGTCTCTCAGATTCACAACACGGCTGCCGTAGGCCGCATTCGTCTCCGAGTGCGTCACCTGGATGATCGTCGTCCCGCCCTCATTGAGCTTCTTGAACAGCTCCATGATTTCCTTGCCCTGGCTTGTATGCAGGTTGCCCGTGGGTTCGTCCGCGAGAATGACTTTCGGATTCGAGATCACCGCGCGCGCGACCGCCACGAGCTGCTGCTGACCTCCGGAAAGCTGATTCGGGTAGAGATCCTTTTTCCCGACGATCGCGAACCGGTCGAGAATGTCGCAGACCATGCTCTCGCGCTCGGACTTCTTGATGTCGCGGTAGGAGAGCGGTATGTCGAGATTCTCGTAGACCGTCAAATGATCGAGCAGGTGGTAGCTCTGAAACACAAAGCCGATGTACTGCTTGTGCAGCTTCGCGCGATCCTTGGCGGCGAGTTTATGCACTGGTTGGTCGAGGAAGTAGTACTCGCCCGTCCACGCGCTGTCGTGCATTCCGACGATGTGGAGCAGCGTCGACTTGCCGGCACCGGACGGTCCCATAATTGAGATGAACTCGCCTTCCTTCACGTCCAGGTTGATTCGGCGGAGCACGTAGGTGCGGCTGGTGCCGTGGGCGTAAGACTTCTCGATATTACGCAGCGCAATCAACGCGTTCGGTGCGAGGGCGACCTCGTTCGGTGCGCTTGACACGGGCTGAGGCGCTTTCGAAAAAAAAGCCATGAGCTGCAGGACCCTTTCTGGTGAATCGCTTCAGTACTCGACCGTTAGACGGCACGTGGGGAGGATCGGTTTCTCATTATAGTGCCCGTTGACCTTGAGCCTTGCGCCTTTAGCCCTGAGCCGTCATATTGCATATGAGGAGGCTGGGACGGCCCGTGCGTCGTCCAAACTGAGAGGCTGATGTCCGCGTTCCCTGTTCTGCTGCTGGCGGCCGTGGTGATGGCCGGGGCGCCTCAAGAGAGGCGCGCCGCCTCGACTGCCCCGGCTCAGGGGGACGTGTCCCCCGCGATGGCCGAATCAGCGACCTCATCGGACAATGACGGCGATTTATCAGTCTCGCTCGATCGCATCCGGCACAAGTTGTCCGATCCCCCGGCCATCAAGGTAAAGACACAGGGCAACGTCTTCCGAGTGGAAGTCCTCGGCAGAAAGCCGACCATCGAAGACATCCTCGGCCCAGACTACTTGAAGGGGCCGGTGCCCGTTGCCGGAGGCGGCATGACGCACCAGGAATTCCTGGACCTTGTCACGCCGAAGGACGTGCAGGGATATGCCGCGTTCAGCAATAAAGAAGCAGCGACGGTTGCCGCCACATCATTTGCGCTGAAGTGGGCGCTTCTGAAAGCGATCCAGAAGTTTCAGGACGCAAAGGCCGAGCGCGAGCGCGAAGCCGCGCGCAAGGAAGTCCAGGAAGCGCTTGCGGACCTGGAGAAAGCGCGCATCGCGGCGGGGCTACCGCCAAAATAAAGGAAAAAGGGAAAGGAAAGGGCCCTCTACCTTTTCAAGAATGTTTCGATCTCCTCAACCGTGCGCGGCACGGACTTCGACAACCGCTCGAGTCCTTCCTTCGTCAGCAAGTACGAGTCTTCGATCCGCACACCAATGTTTTTGTACTTTGCGACGAGCGGCCTGACCTTCTCAATGAACGCCGCGTTCTCCGGTGTCTTCGGCAGATCGTTCAACGCAGCCTCACGAATGTAGATGCCCGGCTCGATCGTGAACGCCATTCCGGCTTCGAGCGGTTTGCGCGGGACGCCGACGTCGTGTACGTCGATGCCGATCCAGTGCGTGACACCGTGGGTCGCCCAGATCTTGAATTGCATGCCGCTTGTATCGGTCACCAGGCCAAGTCGTGCCAGTCCCGCGCGCAGCACTTCGTCGCACGCGTTCTGGATATCACGTGCCTGCCCACCAATCTTGGCCGCCTTTTCACCCGCCTGCTGGGCGGCGTAAACGATGTCGTAGATGTCGCGCTGTTCACGGGAGAACTTCCCGTCGATCGGGTAGGTGCGAGTGATGTCACCGGTGAGGCCTTGATAGTTTCCGGCAGCATCGACGAGCAGGAGGTCGCCCGGCTCCATCCTGCGGTTCGATTTCTCGTAGTGAAGGATGGTTGCGTTCGGGCCGCTTCCGACGATCGACGGATAGCCCCAGCTCATCGCGCCGTTGCGCAGATACACTTCCTCGATCGCCGCCTCCACTTCGTACTCGTATTTGCCCGAGCGCGCCGCGCGCATGCCGGCGCGATGCGCTTCGCCCGAAATCTCGACGCTCTTGCGCAGCACGTTCTGTTCGTAGGGCGTCTTGATCTGCCGCAGCTCGGCGAGAATCGGCGAGGCATCCTGCACGTTGAAGCCGAAGAAACGTTCGCGCAGTTTCGATGCGAACTCGGCAGCCTGGCCTGGAGAACTTCCGAGATCGAATACCGGTTCGAGCAGCAGCGCCAGTTTTGCGCGTCCATCGGACAGCGCCTGGAAAAACCGTCCATACTCTGTCGGCGATCCGCCCATGCCGCGCTTGGAAAACATCGCCGCGATGAACGGTTGAAACTGATTGAGCGTCATGACCGTCTCGATGCCGCTTGCCGCCGAGGCTTCCGCCGGCGTCAGGCTATGGCCGTTCCAGTGCTCACGACGTGCATCGGCCTCGCGCACGAACAGAATCTCTTTCCGCGTTTCATTGCCCGGCATCAGGACCAGGATGGTCTCTTCCTGATCGATGCCGGTCAGGTAGAGCAGGTTGCTGTCCTGCCGGTATTCGTAATTCACATCGTTGGAATAGACGCGCTCTGGCGCGCTCCAGAGGATCGCGATCGCCTCGGGTCCGAGCCGCTCCATCGTGTGGCCGCGGCGCGCCTTGAGATCATCCTGCTGCGGTCCGGCTGCAGTCGGGACCGCCGACAGCGCGAACATGAGCAGAGTCAGCGATGTGAGCGCTCGGGGCACCGCCCGGAAGTCATTCTGTAAGTTGCACATGGTCGCCGGCCATGTTACCACCCTTCCCACTTCGCGGCCGCGCTTCGGCTGACAAGT